>JAJFLH010000035.1 GCA_021772775.1 Mariprofundus sp.
ACTGATGAGGAGGTTGACTTCATCATGCACAGGCTAAATCATCGACCAAGAAAGACGCTGGGCTACAGAACACCCCACGAAGTGTTCTTCAATACCAAAACTCAACTCACTGGAGTTGCACTTGGGAATTGAATCCGCGTCGTATGACTTAAGAACGATAATTCGAGTCTCTCCATAAGGCCATTGTTCTGGGGCAGATTAAAGCTAGAAATCTCCTCCATACACTTTCGCCCCATAATTATACAATCAACCTAGCTCATATATTCCTTAAAGCCCATGTCCGCCATGTCGGCATCAGGCCCCCCCCACTCTCTCAAGCCACTCGACACCGCCATCTTTCGTTGCAATATAACCATCAACACTTGTTGCAATGAAAACTGAACACTTCATGTCGATTTCCTTTCCTTAGTATGTGGAGTTGGTTCTGCTGCTTATCAATACTTGAAAGTACCTTCTTATCCTGGACACATATAAAAACTCTAAAATGTTGTCCAATGACTGCTTTTGGCAATGGTGACAGGCACTCAAACAGAGCCAAGCTCACAAGCGAAGTACCAGCCCCCGTCACATTACAACGAGCAAAGGCTGGCACCGGAAATTCTCTATCAGCTATGCATGCTATTAAGTTTTTTGGCGATAATATCGTGATTGAGCCACAACACAGGCGCTGATGCCGTCGACATCTGATGGAACATTAACGGCCCTGTTCCTTCCAGAACAAGCGAGCTTAGAAGATCGGTAATCAGAGAACTTTTATCTTTGTGCAGCGCCGTCATAGCACCCGATGTTCCAACCATTACTTCAGCCAGCTCTTCGTTATTATCCATAGGCCAAGCTTCGTAGTTACGGAACTCGGTAATAACACCATTGGCATTATAATCTTCAATGGTTTTCAGCAGCCCTTCAAGTGTATTGCCTTCGCTTAACAGTTCACGGCACGCATCCCACTGCTTATCAGCCCAGTTACCGCCAGCTTCGCTTTTTAACGCGTTGAGCAATGGAAACAGTGACAATTCTACCCCTGCAAAAATATCAGATGAGTTGGTACGTATTTCAGGACAGTTGAACACAGTGGCTTTAATGCCCTGACTCCAGGCTGTCTCGGCGATAGACTCCAGACGTTTCTTCGCATTACCTTGCGTATAATTGCTATAACTCTGCCAACGGTATTCACCATTGATCAGAATTTCAGTGCCGTGGTAGCCATAGGCACTATAACGAACTTCGGCACCGTTACCTTCTTGCCGTTGACGTAGACCGGCAGTTGCTTCGATCAGATAGTCAAAGGTATTGGCGGAAACCTCATCAAAATTCATCAGAATAAACTTGCCCAGGTCACTATCCAGCAGCGCTCTGGAGGACATAAAACGTTTTCCACGTCCTTTATAAATACGATTTGCGATAGCCAGGAACACTTTCACCTTGGGAATACCACCAGCCATGGTATGGGCAAAATAGACGTTTGCATCATCAGCGATGATCGTTTCCAGCTGGCTGACTACCTGTGCCAGAGATGTTTTAAAACGTGCAACACCAACCTCACGACAGCGCTCAACATGTTGCCAGTCGAGTTTATCTTCTTGCCAGCTTTTGATGCCCATCTTCGCCAGCATTTCAGTTGGTGTGGCTTCGCCGTCTGGCGCATCAAGATCAAAACCAGCCATCATAGGAACATTGATAATATGACCGCCAAGGTTCTCTTCAGCTTGTGTCAGCTCTTCATCTGTTAGCGGCCGCAACTGGTTCGCTTCATCCCGACGCCCCACAGTGATGCCTACAATTGTCATGCCCGCAGCACGAGTTCATCAATCAAACCATTGGCATAACCGCGCCCAAACAGCTCACCAAAAAGGACAAACACATCCCCTTTCTTAAAGATGTTCTCTGTAGGTATTTCACGAAGTGGATTCAGCTCAGTCATCATTGCCTCTTGTTTCTGTATTTTATTTCATCGAATTCCATCATCAATCGCCTCAAGATGCCATGTTTAGCGTGAAATCACATAATCAGAAAGCGTGGCGATAAGTTATCTTCCTCAAAAAGGATTGCGTCTCCTTAATAATAGCAACGAGAAGACAACTCAATAACTCATGCCTGACACCGTAATAAAATTTGAACTGAAGTAGCCTCTGCTCAGCTCTCCTGCTTGAGCATTTACAAACTCAAATTGGACGCATCAAAGTTGGTTTCCCTGATCTATATCCCTCAACAGATGGGGGATGAGTCACTATGCAACCCTCTTTGCCACAATAAATAGTGATTTGTTTTTTCCCGGTTGCCATTGATAGTCAATCTCAAAACCAGCATGGGTCAAACTCGTTTCCAACTCTTTTGTGCTAAAGACCGCGACCAGAGGCATCAATCCGAAGAACCTTCCCATCGGCACAATTAGCTTTAAATATTTCATCAACGAATCCCCAAGACATACAGTGCTGCTAACAAAGACTCCACCCGGTTTGAGCATATTGTACACTTTGCTTATCACCTCTTGCCTGTTATCCAGCAGATGTAAAACAGAAAGTCCCAGCACAGCATCCATACTTTGATCAGGCAAAATAATTTCATCAATGCTTGAACAATTGAAAGTGACATTATCGACATTGTTTGTCTGAGCTTTGCCTTCTGCGATTTCAATCATTTTTGGTGATATATCAATCGCCTGGATATGTTTCACATATGGCGCATGTGCAATGGCAGTAGAGCCAGTACCGCAGCCAAACTCCAACAGCTGCATATCCGGCCGAAAATATTCACGTGTGATCTGCAGTTTCTTCTGATACGCCGCCTCTTCAGCAATCGGCTGTTTTGAATAACGCTCTGCAATCCTGTCCCAAAATTTCACTGACTTATCCATCACACCCTCACAACCACCTAACAATTACAAATAGCTCAATAACGCATGCCATACCCCGTCACATTACAACAATAGCAAAACCGTCACCCATTATTACCCCACATCTAGCCTTAGCAAACGGGGCATGTTTCCCAATGAAAAACCAGTTTATTCCAACTGAAACCCACACGTTTCCGAACCATGATCTCCGGCCAAAACCGGACATTTAGATATGATGAAAACCCAAGATTATATATTGGGATATTAGTTATTTAGCAGCCACTCTCTCGCCTCTTCATATTTTTTGAAAATTTGAACTTCCTCAAGAGATTTTTCAATCATAGTCTGATACATTTTTGCTACCCGAAGGGCAAGTCGACTGGAGCATAAATTGCAGTTTTAGTCTTTACAACATTGTTACGTCTGAAGAAGTCTTCTGAAAAGTATGCAACACTTTTAATAGAATTTACCGATAACTGGGACAGCTCGGATTCACTTAAATCTACCAACCCATTTATTCCGGAAATCCATTCATCTCCAGTTAGGTGTCCCACATTAGAGCTATAAAACAGCTCATTAGTAATTAATCCAACTTACTTGGAAACGTAATAATTATCATTTTGGTATGTAGTGAATGTTATCGGCAATAGATACCCCATAGCTTA
This sequence comes from Mariprofundus sp., assembly GCA_021772775.1. Classification (GTDB taxonomy): domain Bacteria; phylum Pseudomonadota; class Zetaproteobacteria; order Mariprofundales; family Mariprofundaceae; genus Mariprofundus. Next base: position 3,499 of record JAJFLH010000035.1, read on the forward strand.
TAAAGTACAAAGAAATTATATGAGTTGTATAGAAAAATCGAACAGAATGTAGAGCCGAACTTTTGAACGCAGCAGTCGTTTACGGCTTCATCCAGATATTCGTCCACACGAGGGACATTTCTGTTACCGATCTAAGTCAGTTCATCATTGCAGTCTCCTTAGATCCATAACGGAAATCAGAGCCATCAATCCGCATCTTATGTAGAATGATAGCCAGCTTTCGTGACGCTGCGATCATAGCTCGCCCATAACCTTTCGCTTTCATTAGTCGCAATCCCCATTCTAACCCCAGCGCTCAACGCAGAGTTTTGACTTTCAGAGCTTGCCTCTCCGCAGGCTAATGATGCCTCATTTGTCTGCGTTCACGAGATACAAGACTCGATTGACATTTAACTAATTTTTTTATCCGTGCGAGATTGTCAGAAAGCCGCCGATTAAACATCCATTGCGCGCATTGGCTTATTTGGTTGGTTGAAGCTTTCCGTAGGGTTTCAGAGTTCTTAGCAGGATGGGTAGGACGGTGATATTGGTCAGTAGAGCGCTGATCATGGCAAAGGCGGTGAACAGGCCGAAGTAGATTGATGGTACAAAATTGGAGAGCACCATTGCCATAAAGCCTATAGTGATCGTCATTGAGGTGTAATACATCGCCCGCCCGATGCTATTGTGGGCACGGTGTACACAGGCGCGGTAGTCGCCATCTTTTAACCACTCTTCACGGTAGCGGTAGACATAGTGAATGGTGTCATCCACCGCAATACCGACGGTGATTGCGGCAATGGTGATGGTCATGATATCAAGTGGAATACCAAGCCCGCCCAAAAGGCCCAGCACCAGAATAACCGGAATGATGTTGGGGATGATGGCGATGGCAGCCACCTTGAGTGAACGGAAGATCAGCGCGAAGGTGATAAGGATGGCAAAGAAGACAAAACCCAGCGTCTGGATTTGTGATTTGAATAGGCTCTGCAATAGGTTGTTATAGAGCACGACCATGCCGGATAGATGTACCGATTCACCGCTATCCGCCCTTTCGCTATTGAGATGATCACGCACTTTGTTCAGTAGTTCGTTGCGGTTAAGGCCTACATCGGTTTCATAAACACGCACTGCAATGCGCAACTGCTGACCGTCTTCTGAAAGATAGGGTGAAACCATTTGCGCTTTGACTTCCGGCGGAAGTTTCTTGTAGAGAATAGAGAGGAAAAAATTATCGATACTGTTCTTGTCATCAAGCTGCTCCAGCACAGCCATGGCAGTATGCAACGAGTTAACTTTACCTGTTTCGGGAAGGTCATCGATATAGCGGTGGATGGAGGCAACATCATCGAGCAAGTGGGTGTTATACCAGTAGCTGATGTTGGCGAAACCTTCATCTTCTTCACCAAAATCATCATCTTCCCACTCATCTTCAGCTTCCGCCTGTTTGAGTGGCGCATCAATGATCACATCCATTGGTGTGGTGCCGCCCAGCTTTTCATCGATCAATTTCATGCCCTGATATATCTCGGTGGAGCTATGAAAATAGTCGATAAAGCGGTTCTCTACCGTCAGCTTCGACATGCCTAGAGCCCCCATCGCCACAAGCAGCAGCGATACGGTAATGACTTTACCACCGTGATGCTCAACCAGCCAGGCTACCGACTCGGTGATCATGCCCAACAAATCACGGGAAGGTGGCGCTTTACCCGGCCGAACCAGCATCAGCGTGGCAGGATAGAGAGTGAAAGCCAGCAGCATCGAGGTCGCCAGCGCGAAGGCCATGATCCAGCCGAAATCAATCACTGGCCGGATATCACTAACCACCAGCGAGGCGAAGGCGACCATCGTGGTGATGGCGTTGAACAGACACGGCTTCGCCTTGCTGCGCAGTGTAATACTGACCAGATGCCGTTGCGACGCATCTGGTTCCAGTCGGTGCTGCTCGCGATAACGAACGATCAAATGAATGGTCAACGATAGACTAAAAATCAGCACCAGTGCCAAAAAGTTTGAGGATACGACCGTAACTGGCCAGCCCACCATACCGAGAAACCCCGTGGTGACGACAGCGGTGGCTCCGGCAGTCAGCAACGGTAACAATACCCAGTGAATTCTGCGGAATACCAAGCTGAGCATCAGCGCCAGAATCGCCAGCACACCAAAACCGAAAACAACCAGATCGTGGCGGATATAACTCATCATATCGGAGATGATCATCGGTACGCCGCCCAGGTGCATGCGGGCAAAGTCGCGATAGTCGTCCATGATCAGACGAATATCTGCGATCAGTTTAGCCTCCTGCTCTACCAGCTGTTTGCTGTAGTGATCAAATTGTTCTTCAACCTGATTCAAACGCACTGCTTCTGTAGCCGGCAGTTCACCGGCCAACTTCTTAATCCGCAGCCCGTCACGCTCCTTCAGCAGGCTCTGATAAGTCTCATCTCGCTTGAGCAGAATCTGGATGGCGCAGGTGTCCCCTTCCGGGCTGACCAGACGATTGCTATAGAGTGGACTCGATATCAACTCGCGTCTGGCAAGCTCACGATCTGTCGTTGCTTGCCCCAGCATCGGTGCACCTTCGCTAAACTGATCCAGATTGATCGGCGGGCTCTCGATCAGTGGCACATCCAGCATGGTCAATACTGATTCAACGCGTGCAACTTTTTTGAAGCGATCTCGCATTTCACCAATACGTTTCAAATTGGCTTCGGAGAAGAGCTTCTCTTTTGGGGTGTAGGTAACAATCAGGAAATCGTCGGAACCGTAACGGGCACGAATATTGCGGTAGTACTCAAGGTCGGCATCGTTTTCCAACACCAGCGAATCGGCTGACACTTCGAGCTCAAAATCCGGGATATATGCACCAAACAGAAGCAACAACATGCCCAGCAGAGAGAGCATAAGCACTGGCCGATCCAGCACCAGGTTTTCATAGCGCTCAAGCAAGCTCATTGCTTCCCTTCTGAGTCGCCTGAGCGCCTGCCAGATAGCCTATCGCTATCGTTAAGCGGCCAAACATTTAGGATAAACTCGTATTTTACGCATTTTCATGCCCCCCTATGATCAAGAAGTCCGAGAGGAAAATAGGATACCCCTAATTCAACAGTGCATCAAATTGTGATGCGTTTTTAACTCTCGTCACAAATATTTGAATAACTGAACAGCATCAGAATGCGAGAGAAAATGGTATCGCCACTCCTGCATCATATACTCTGCTTCTGATCATACCTAAAGCTACTGTAGAGAATGTGAAGCACCGTTTCCCTACTCCACAGATGAAAGCTATTTATAAGACTTTCACTCTGCCTCATCGCTACTTCTCTTTGTCATCCTGCTTTGCATAGGTAGGTTGCCGCCCATTAAAGAGTGGTTGATCCGAGAAATCATCCGTTCAAGGAGATAAACATGCAGATTGTTGACCATAAAGTTGTTTCATTTGAATATAGTTTAAGCAACGAAGCCGGTGAAGTACTCGATTCATCCGAAGACGGAAAACCATTGCTTTACCTGCATGGTGAAGAGAACATTGTTCCTGGTTTGGAACTCGCGCTGGAAGGCAAAAGTGTTGGCGATAAGCTGAAAGTTTCACTCGAAGCTGCTGATGCATATGGTGAGCTCGATCCAGCTATGATTGAAACTGTTTCAGCTGATATGTTTGACGGTGTCGATAATGTTGAAGTAGGCATGGAATTTCAGGCCGAGCTGCCTGATGGTCAAGGATTTCAATTTGTACGCATCACTGAAGTCGATGGTGATAATGTGACTGTAGACGGTAACCATCCGATGGCTGGTATGAGCCTCCATTTCGATGTCAAAATCACAGATATTCGTGAAGCAACTGCAGAAGAGCTGGAACATGGTCATGTGCATAATGATGACGACTGCTGTGGCGAAAAAGAGTGTTGTGGTGAAGGAAATTGCTCCGACTGATCGACTAAACGCATTATCATTCGAAAAGAGGCTACCCATTCGGGTGGCCTTTTTTGTTCCCCCTGCTTCAGCTTTATCTATTGCCTTCAGAGCTAAAGAATCAAGAATTTGCTTCAGTTGTTACAGCATTAAGCGATAGATAACTGAATGAGCCTGGTAACCGGTAAAACTACCCTAGGATATATACTCACCACGGTGTTTCTCTCGGTTGTTATGTTAAGCACATGGTTTGCCCTTGAACGTATTGAATTTGAGACAAAGAAAAACATTCGCGAATCGCTGCATGTCGTTATTCATACAACTCAAGAGTCTTTACATCTGTGGTTGAGGCACCGCAAAGAGGCTCTGAGCGAAACGACGAAAAACCCGAAAGTTCTCAAACTGGCAAACCTGCTACTTTTAGAACATCAAAAACAACTTGATCCAAGTAAAAGTATCACTTTGACACGTTTACGATTATTACTGGCAGATAAAATGAATCAACACGGTGATAAGGGTTTTTTCATTATTGCTCCTGATAGAATAAATGTCGCTTCGATGCGTAATATAAATCTCGGTAAGACAAATGTAATTCATCAACAAAGAAAAGAGTATTTAGATCGCGCTTTCGCTGGTGAAACACTATTTATACCGACCGTCATCTCTGATGTGCCATTAAAAACACGGTCTGGGGTAATCCGTGATCATTTGCCTACCATCTTTATTGCATCACCTATCCTTAGTGATAGCGGCGCTGTTATTGCCGTTCTAACTCTACGGCTTGATCCATTTCAAGATTTTTCACGCATCACACAATTAGGCCAAATTGGAGCAACCGGCGAGACCTATGCCTTTGATGAACAGGGCACATTGATTACTGAGATCCGATTCAACCATCAGCTTCATTTTATCGGCTTAAGCGACCCTGATGGACGAGGCATGATGACGATTCAAATCCGGGATCCTGGTGGTAATATGCTGGAAGGGTTCTCTCCAAGCTTACCTGACAATGAGCGGCCACTAACACTTATGGCCAGCAGTGCGATAGCCGGGCAATCAGGATTTAATCTTGATGGCTACCGCGACTATCGGGGAGTCCTCGTATATGGCACCTGGGCATGGGATCGTGCTTTGGGTTTTGGCCTGGCAACGGAAATAGATGTTAACGAAGCAATGCGCTCTTATCACGATACCCGCATCACCATCATTATTGTTTTGATTCTCACTGTTATGCTTTCACTTGGATTAGTAGTGACGATGTTATGGCTAGAGAGCAAATCTCAACAGAAGTTAATAAATGCTCACAAACAACTCACCGATAAAGTTCATGAAGTTGCTCAACTCAACCACGAGCTTGAGATGCTCTCGTTTCAGGATGGGTTAACCAGTATTGCAAACAGGCGCATGTTTGATCAGCTCCTAGCGAGAGAGTGGAATCGCGCCAAGCGTAATCATCAGGATATATCATTGATTATGATTGATATTGATTATTTCAAACAATATAATGATCACTACGGCCATCAAGAGGGTGATGAATGTTTGAAACGGGTTGCAAAAGTTTTAAGCCTTGTGTCGAAACGAGCCACAGATTTACTTGCCCGCTATGGCGGTGAAGAGTTCGTCATATTATTGCCTGAAACAGAGAAAGAGATGGCCATTACATTGGCTGAAAAATGTCGCAATGATATTATCGCACAACAAATTCCACATGTAGCATCACAGATCAATCTGTGCGTAAGCATTAGTGTAGGTGTAAGTACCATCCTGCCTACGGTCAAGATTAAGAGTGCGCAACTTGTTAAGCGGGCCGATAAAGCTCTCTATCGCGCCAAAGTTGATGGCCGTAATCGCATTGCATCGGATGAGAGTTCGAATTGTTAGATTTTCGTTAATTTCAATTGTTAGTTCATTAAAATTAGTGGACTATTCATCCTTTAGTTTCATAGACTTAGTGGATAAGTCTTAACAATGTCTGGCACATGTTTTGCTACAATTCAAAAGGTATCAACGATGATTGGGAGATCAACACATTGCTAATAAGCATGCTGAGTAAGATTCTGTTACCAACAATATTTATAGTATTGGCATACGGCTTCTGGGTTAGTCCGGATTTCAAAGAGATCGCAGCAGGAGTCGCCATATTCCTCTTCGGTATGCTGGCACTGGAAGAGGGCTTCAAAGCTTTTACCGGTGGCATACTTGAACAAATTCTCAAACGCACCACCAACCGCTTATGGAAGAGTCTCTCTTTCGGGGTCCTGACTACCACGATTATGCAATCGAGTTCACTGGTCAGCGTGATTGCAATTTCATTTCTGGGTGCTGGTCTCATCGGTCTCGCACAAGGGATTGGCATTGTTTTCGGCGCCAATCTGGGCACAACTACTGGCGCATGGCTAGTCGCAGGTTTTGGCTTGAAGGTGAAAATTTCAGCTTACGCCATGCCGATGCTGGTGTTTGGTGTCATCCTTCTCTTTCAAAGATCACGTCAGCTCAAAGGCATTGGATATGTATTGCTTGGTTTAGGTTTCCTATTCCTTGGCATCCATTATATGAAAGAAGGTTTTGAAGCATTCAAAGAGACCATTAATTTAGCCGAATATGCTGTTTCAGGTTACCGTGGACTATTTCTGTTCGCTTTGATTGGTGTGGCTGCAACAGTAATCATGCAATCCAGCCATGCGACTCTTGTGTTGATCATTACGGCTCTGGCGGCGCAACAGATCACCTATGAAAACGCACTGGCACTGGCCATTGGTGCCAATGTCGGTACAACAATCACAGCCATACTCGGCTCACTCAGCTCCAATGAACAGGGTAAACGCCTGGCCGGTGCCCACCTTATTTTCAATGCTGTTACAGGATTTATCGCTATACTGCTGATGCAGCCATTGATGCACGCTGTCGATGTGATCAGTGCCAACGTTGGTATCAACGAAAATGATTATATGCTCAAACTGGCTGTATTTCACACCCTGTTTAATCTTATTGGCATCGTTGTTATGGTACCCTTTATCAGTCGTCTGGTGAGCTTTCTTGAACGTGTTATCAAGGATGAACCTGACCATTTCGCCAAACCGAAACATCTGAACGATTCAGCACTTGAATTCAGTGATACGGCAGTTGAAGCCTTACGTCTGGAAACTTTGCATATCTATGACAAAGCCACGGAGGTCATTGCTCGCGGGCTATCGCTGAAAAAGAAAGATATTTTCTCAGATGAGAAGTTGAAGAGTTTGATTCGCCGACGAGATACACCCGACCATTATGATGTTGATGATGCATATGATCATTATATCAAAAGCTTGTACGGATCACTGCTCGAATTCATTAATCGAATGCCATCAGATATGAATGTATCTCAACCGATTGATAATGTACGTTTCTGTAATGAGTCGATCATTATTATTCTGAAAGATGTGAAACACCTGCAAAAAAACATGCTCGGGTTTATCGCCTCACTAAATCCTGATATCCGTGATGAATACAATAAGATACGCCGTCGCATCACCAAGGTGCTGCGCCGACTGGAGAAGATCAGAGTCGATGATCAATCCGTGCTTACCCATGATGCACTGGATCAGATGCTGGAAAAAAATGATGAGCTATTACATCGGCGGCTCGATGAGATGATTCGCCATGGTCAGATCACAGCTGATATGGCCATCTCATTGATGAATGACAGTAACTATGCTCACAGCATCATTCGTAACCTGATTGAAGTGAACCGCAGACTTATCCTGCCTGCTAAAGCTGCCTAACCAAGAGTACTCAGACCGCCTGATTTTACTATTAGCAGCAGCGAATAGGCTCCACTCATCAGAGCAATCGCATTAAACTGGTAACGTCATCCTCGCGAATGCGGGGATCCATTCTTTTTACCTGCACTTTCCAGCTTAAACGTTGTTTTAAGAGAGGCTTGATCTCCGCCCCACGCCTTCGCGGGGGCAGGGCATTCGCAAAGATGACGAAAAAAGTCCCGTTATAAAGCTAAGTGACAGAAATAATACCTATCACTCTGAATAAATGGGTAAAAAACTGGATGCTTTAAGGCGATCACCCTGCTCAGTCATGAATCTATCATACTGTTTCGTTCGCTAACAAACCCGGTTTGTAAAACACCGCAAAACAGCTTTACTCAAAATTATAATCAACAAATCATATGAAATAGACTATATTGCATTCTATGAATGTTAAAATAGAGATATGACGAAGCAACGTCGCGATGTGTTAGTCGAAGAGAATCAGCGTCTCAAGCTGGAGCTTGCTCGTCTGCGCAGTCAAAACACACCCAAAAGCTCTGTTAAGTTCAATTGTGAAACAGGTCGTTGTCCACTGGCTGTTACAACTCATGCTGTGTTATGGAAAATGGATAGTAATACCAGAAAGTTTACCTTCATCAGCCCCCATATAGAGCAGTGGTTAGGCTATCCAGCCGATTCATGGATCGGCCTTGAGACCTGTAATGAACGCCTGCATCCCGATGACCGGCATATCATTGATAAGATCCATAATGAAGCAATAGAGCATGGTAGCGAGGCAACGGTAGATTACCGTCTGATCAGAGCCGGTGGAGAGATAGTCTGGGTCAGAGATGTCATTTCGATCGATAGATGCAATCCTTCTACACCATCATTGATCGGCTTTATGATCGACATCAGCGATCACAATAAAATAGAAAAGGCGCTTAAAGAGTCTGAGGAGAAGTATCGCTCCCTCATGCAGAGTGCCGGAGATGCCATCTTCGTTGCAGATGCAGAGACAGGTATCCTCGTTGATGCCAATCGGCAGGCCAGTGAATTGATTGGCTGGAACCAGAACGAGTTAATCGGCATGCATCATACTCGGCTTCATCCAACAGCTGAGAGAGAGTATTATAACCGTCAATTTATCAGTCAAATTGGCGGCAGAAGCAGCGGTATAAGTCTAAGCTCTGAAGTTCAACATAGGAATGGGAGCCTTATCCCGGTTGAGATAAATGCAGCTAGTTTTATGGCTGGTGACAGGAGACTGGTGCAAGGTATTTTCAGGAATATTAGCGAACGCAAACAGACTGAAATCGCACTGCAAAAATCGGAAGAGAATTTGCGAACCATTTTCGACAATATACAAGACACCTTTTACCGCAGTGATCTAAGCGGAAAAATCATTGATCTGTCCCCTTCCGTCGCAGAACTCATCTCCATACAAGCCAAAGATCTAATCGGCAAGCAACTGGCGGACTACTATGTTGATCCGCATGGTCGTGAAAAATTTCTTTCAGCTCTTGTAGATGCGGGCGGAGAAGTGCGCAATTATGAGGCATTGATTCGTAAAGGTGATGGCCAACAGATTTGGGTTGCTACGAATGCGCAGTACTATCGCGATGAGATGGGTGAGATAGCAGGTATTGAAGGCACTATCCGTGATATCACAGAGCGCAAACTGAGTGAGGAGAAAAACCTCACCCAAATTCGTACGCTGGAGAGCCTGCAAAAAATAGCCGATGCCATTAATAGTCCACTACCATCCAATAAAGTCATGGATGATGTCATTGCAATTATTCTTGAAATTTTCACTGCCGACCGTGCATGGCTGCTCTACCCCTGTGATCCAGAAGCCGATTCTTGGGAAGTACCCGTGGAAGCAACGCTGCCACAATACCCGGGAGCACTGGCCTTAAAACAAAAGATTTCGCTTTCTGCCGAAGTAACACAGGTATTCAGAGAGGTTTTGGCGTCAGATCAACCTGTTGTCTGCTGCCCTATGCTAACAGGTGATCCAAATACCGATCCGTTTGCAGTTAAATCGCAAATCATTATGGCCATCCATCCAAAACATGGCAAAGCCTGGGCACTGGGCCTGCATCAGTGTTCATATGAACGCCAATGGAGTGATGAAGATCAACAGCTGTTTGCCCAGGTTGGCAAGAGAATGACCGTCCTGCTGGGTTCCACACATCAGGACAACAGACTGCGCAAACTCTCCTCTGCCGTACAGCAGGCTGGCGAATCGGTACTTATTACGGATCGGACAGGCAGCATCGAATATATCAATCCGGCCTTCACAGCCATCACTGGCTACTCTGCTGAGGAGGTCATAGGCAAGAGCCCTTCCATCCTTAAAAGTGATGCTCAGGATCCAGCTTATTACAAAGAGCTCTGGGAAACGGTTACACGTGGTGATGTATGGCATGGTACACTGATCGACCGAAAAAAAGACGGTAGCTTCTATCCCGCCCTCATGACAGTCGCTCCTGTTCACGATGATCATGACAATATCACCCATTTTGTCGCGACTCAGCAGGATATGACGGAATACAAACGGCTTGAAGAACAGTTCTTTGAAGCACAGAAGTTGCAGGCCATCGGAACACTGGCAGGCGGTATTGCGCATGATTTCAACAATATGCTAGCTGCTTTACAGGGCAATCTGTTTCTGGTGCGACAACACAGCAAGCTCAGCCAAAAAACAGAGTCCCGACTAAACAGTGTTGATATGATTATCGTTCGTGCTGCCAGCATGGTGAGACAGCTTTTAACCTATGCGCGCAAAGATCGGGTCACGATGACCCCCTTCTCTCTCAACTCATTTATGAAAGAGGGGTTCAAAATGCTAAAAACTGCCATCCCTGAAAATATCGAGCACGTTTGCGATCTCTGTCAGGATGAGTTGATTATCCATGGTGATGCTATGCAGCTGCAACAGGCGCTGATGAATCTACTGATCAATGCCCGCGATGCTGTTGAAGGTTCACGACAGCCGAAAATCAACTGTTCACTTGCCCCCTACTCCGCCAGCATTGATTTTCTCAACAGACATCCCGAACTGATTAAAACCAACTTTGCCCGTCTAACAGTATCCGACAATGGCAGCGGTATTAACCATGACAAACTGAATAAGATTTTCGAACCCTTTTTCACCACCAAGGAGGTCGGCAAGGGGACCGGACTTGGACTAGCTATGGTTTACGGCTCGATTATAACCCATGGCGGCGTTATTGAGGTGGAGAGTGAAGCGGGAAAGGGTTCGGCATTTCATATCTACCTGCCACTGGAAGAACAGTCTGAACCAGAACAAACGAAAACTAAACCGGCCATATCACAGGGAGAGTCGGAAACTATTCTACTGGTGGACGATGAAGAGACACTACGCATAGTCACAGCAGAAGTACTCAGAGACATGGGCTATGTAGTACTGGAAGGCGTAGATGGCAAGCAAGCACTGCGTATTTTCAACAGTCACCATATCGATTTGATTTTGACCGATATTGTCATGCCAATATTGGGCGGCATCGAGCTGGCCAGAGAGGTACGCAAGCAGCATGCGAATATGCCAATTATTTTTATGACCGGTTATGACAAAGCTCAAACGTTGGGATATCAAAAGGAGTTTGAGCATAGTAATGTACTCAATAAACCCTTCGAGTTCGAAAACCTTAGCCATATGATCCGGCAACTGCTGAGTAATTAAAGGTAATGAGCGTTGCGTGCAGGAAATATTTTTATAATAAGAGATACATTGAGAGAGTTCAAAGTTATTCATTTATAAGGTAGGGAACTTAATAAATCAGTATATTGCCCATGAGGCCGCATATGAAAAAGGGCATCGACCAAAAACAGACATTGGAAAGACTACAGGAATCACTTTCCCTTCAACAGGCCACTATCGAGTCCACAGCCGATGGTATTCTGGTGGTCAACAACGATGGACACTGGTCATCGTTCAATAAAAAATTTATTGAAATGTGGCGGATCACGCCTGAAATCATGGACTCCGGCGATGACAAACAGGCATTAAGCCATGTGCTGGATCAACTCTCCGATCCACAAAGTTTTATCGACAAAGTGATGTCGCTCTACTCCCATCCTCAAGATACCAGTTTCGACGTGTTACCGTTTAAGGATGGACGTCTATTTGAACGTTATTCAATGTCACAGAAGATTGATCACCAGACCGTTGGCCGGGTCTGGAGTTTTCGTGACGTGACAGATCGACATCAGGTTGAAGAAAAACTGCGACTCAGCGAAGAACGTTTTGCGCTGGCCATGGCTGGTGCCAACGACGGCTTATGGGACTGGAATCTAGAGACCGATGAGGTCTATTACTCTCCACGCTGGTTAGAAATGCTTGGTTATGAAGCCGATGTATTTCCTCAAACGATCAATACCTGGGCACAACTTGTACATGCAGATGACAAGCATTGGGTACTGCAACGGGTAACAGATTACCTGCAGGGGGATGCTGATAGCTTTGAAGTAGAGATGCGCATGCATCACAGGGATGGCCATGACGTTATTGTTCTGTCTCGCGCATCCAAAGCAGTAAGGCAGTCCGATAACAAACCTATTCGTCTGGTCGGCACGCATGTCGACATCTCAGAGCGAAAACAGGCAGAGCAAAAGGTGCTAGAGAGCGAACGGAGTTATCGCGGCATCTTCAATAGCCTGAACGAAGCGGTATATATTCAGAATGAAAATGGTCTCTTCCTGGACGTTAACGATGGTGTAGTGCGCATGTATGGCTTGCCGCGCGATCATTTCATTGGTCATACGCCTGAATTCCTAGCGGCTCCTGGCCGAAATGATTTGGAGAGCATTGCTCATCTGGTCGATCTGGCATTTAAGGGCGAGCCCCAGAGTTTTGAGTTTTGGGCCATTCATGCAGATGGTACAGAGTTTCCCAAGGAGGTGCATGTTTATCCCGGTGAATATTTAGGCCAAAAAGTTATCATCGCCGTAGCATCCGGTATTTCAGAGCGTAAACAGGCAGAAACTGCGCTCAGGGAGAGCGAGGAACGTTTTCAACAAGCCCAAGCTGTCGGCCATGTCGGCGTCTGGGATTGGAATCCGCTCACCGGTGCTCTGGTCTGGACGGAAGAGACATTTAAGATATTTGGCTATAAGCAGGGTGAAGTTGAGCCCAGTTACGAACTTTTTCTCGAACATGTGCATCCCGATGACCGCGAAATATTAAACAACGCAGTCGAATCGGCACTTCATAATGGCAAAAAATATGACATTGACTGCCGCTTCAGCCGTAAGGATGAAAGCGAAGGCACAGCCTATGCCCAAGGTCAGGTCAGCTATGATACTGAAGGCAACCCGCTCCGCATGCTTGGCACATTCCAAGACATCAGTGAACGCAAGCAACAACAAGCTCTACTGGAAGCAAGTCAGAAAAAATTCAGTACACTATTTGAATCATCTACCGATGGACTGTTCATTCTCAACATGCAGGGCAACTTTATCGATATCAATAAGACCGCACATCAGCGACTGGGTTATTCCAATGATGAAATGATGGCCATGAAGGTAACCGAATTGGACCCGCCTGAATTTGCCGCCAAAGTACCTGAACGCATGGCGCAGATTCATAAGAAAAGTACGATTACATTTGAGAGCGCGCATTACCGTAAGGATGGCTCCATCATGCCGGTCGAAATCAGTGCCCGTATCCTGGAACTGGCTGGAGAACAGGTCGTTTTCTGTGTCGTCCGCGACATCAGCGAGCGCAAAGAGTTTGAGGAGCAGCTACGCCAATCACAAAAGATGGAAGCGATTGGCACACTGGTTGGTGGCATCGCCCATGATTTCAATAATATGCTGGCTGCTATGCTAGGTAATATTTATCTGGCGAAGCTCTTGTTGCAGGAGCATCCAATGGCTACAGATAAACTGGCCAATATCGAGAAACTGGGTAACCGCGCCGCCGAAATGGTGCAACAACTACTGACCTTCGCTCGTAAAGATAGTGTCGCCATGCATACGTTCAGCCTGAATTCCTTTATGAACGAGGGTTATAAACTGGCTACAGCAGGCATCCCTGAAAATATCGATCACCAGACTTCGATTTGCAAAGAAAAACTTAGCATTAAAGGAGATGCCACTCAGCTGCAACAAGTACTGATGAATTTGTTAAATAATGCGGTGGATGCCGTTGCTAATACCCCCCACCCTAAGATTCACTGCACTCTCACACCATTTGAAGCAGATGAACCATTCAGAAAAAAACATCCAGAGCTGAGCGGCAATCTATTTGCCTGCATTTCAGTGCATGATAATGGCCGTGGAATTCCTGGCAAACAACTGGATAAAATTTTTGAACCTTTCTTTACAACTAAGGAAGTTGGTAAAGGAACAGGGCTTGGGCTAGCCATGCTCTATGGAGCTATCCAGACGCATGGCGGTGTTGTCGAAGTAGAAAGCAATGTCGATATTGGCTCTCTATTTCGTGTCTATCTGCCGCTAAACAGAGATGCGCCGGAAGTAGCTACCGAGACCAATGAAACCGGCAGTATGGGTCGCGGAGAAACTATTCTATTGGTTGATGATGAAGATGATGTTCGCAGCACCACCAGTGAAGTATTGAACATGATGGGATACCATGTTGTAGAAGCCAGTGATGGCGAAGAGGCGCTGGATATATTCAAGACTAAACAGGAACATATCGACCTGATTATTTCCGATATTATCATGCCTAAAATGGGCGGTACCGCCCTACTCAAAGCCGTTCTACAACGCGATGAAAAGATACCGTTTATCCTAGTTAGCGGCTACGACAAAGATAATGTTATTGATAAAAAATCCGATTTTCCTGTACTCAATAAACCGTTTGATTTCGATGAACTTTCCCGATTAATACAGGGATTGATTCATAAACGACACGATGACTAAAAAACTTTAAGCTAAGAGGATGAGCTATTCGGTTTAATCCATTTCGCCATGGTGTTAAACATGGCATTGAAATTAATGGGTTTGGTGATGTGGTCATTCATGCCTGCAGCTAGCACTTCTTCTCTTGCACCTGCCATGGCATTGCCGGTCAGCGCTATAATGGGCAGCTCTTTGAACCGTTCCTGTTGACGAATTTTTCGGCTCGCACTGTAACCATCCATAACCGGCATCTGACAATCCATCATGACACAGTCAAAAGATTTTTTCTCCAATAAATCCAGAGCTTCTTGCCCATTATTCGCCACATCAACCATGATCCCATTACAATTGAGAACCTCCAAAAATATCTCCTGATTGATTAGGTTATCTTCAGCTAAGAGGATCACTGCCCCATGCAATTTACGAATTGATTCAGAGCCATCGTCCTGCCCACTCGCAATCATAGAAGAGTAGGATGAACCACTACCCTGCTGCTTCTGTAGCGGTACAGTAAAATGAAAGGTGCTACCCTCACCCGCTTCGCTCTCAACCCAAATCTCACCCCGCATCATCTCGACCAGTTGTTTTGAAATCGCCAGGCCAAGGCCCGTACCACCATATTTTCTGGTGGTGGAGCTATCTGCCTGACTGAACGATTGAAATAATTTTTGTTGCTCTTCATCGGTCATACCTATTCCCGTATCATTGACTAAAAAGTGAAGCAATACTGAATCATTAGAGGATTCTTTTAATGTTATTTCGATGCGTACTATGCCTTCTTCAGAATTGAATTTCAGCGCATTACTGACCAGATTGGTGAGTATTTGCCCCAAACGCAGTGGATCACCGATCAGAGCAGTAGGCACATCGGAATCAACATTGAGCAACAGCTCTTCACCTTTTTCCTCCACCTTTATATCAACCAGACTAATGAGGTTATCCAGCATATCATCCAGTCTGAAGTTGATGATTTCAATATCCAGTTTACCTGATTCGATCTTACTGAAGTCAAGAATATCGTTAATGATACCAAGCAGATTCTCAGCTGAAAGGTGTACTTTACTAATGTAGTTGTGCTGTTTTTTATTCAGTTCTGTTTGAAGAGCCAAATATGACATGCCAATAATGGCATTCATCGGTGTACGAATTTCGTGAGACATATTGGCAAGAAAATCGGATTTAGCTCGACTTGCAGATTCAGCAGTCTGTGTTGCCGCCTTTAGTTGCCTGGTGCGCTCTTCCACCATTGACTCCAGCTTATTACGATAGGTGTTCAATTCCCGTGCCGAATAGATGCGGGCAGTGACATCAGTGACGGCAGCCACCATAAGCACCTCTTGCGCTAACTCGATCTTGGAAAGACTGATATCCAGAAATAGTTCGTTGCCATTTTTATTCAACGTTCTGACCGGAGTCCTCTTCATTTGAGGTATATAATCAATATCACTGTTGGCAAATTCATCCACATAAATATCATGTTTCTGATGAGTGCCTTTCGGCATTAAGTGATGAATAGGAAGACCTATCATCTCCTTTTCCTGATAGCCGAACACCTTTTCTGCCGCCTTGTTAAACAGCACAATCTCCTGCTGATAATTGATTACAACAATGGCTGTTGCAGTGACATCCAGAATCCCCTGATAACGGCGTTCACTATCCTGTAGTTGTTCAAAACTATGCTCCAGATCAATTTGATGTTTTCTATTCGCCAATAACACATATCTGAATGTTCCCAGTGCATGCTGCTGCTCCAGCAAATGAGTGTCCGACAAGTTTGGCAAGGTTACATCGAGATCCCCTTTTGCCAGTTTCACCATAGCGTGACTGATGCTGCTTAATCCTTTTGATAAACGACGCGATATATATAGAGAAATAATAATCATGGTAACAAGTAAAATAACAGCAAACAGGTTTACCCATTGGTTTTTAGATGAAGTTGCATCAATCATAGACGAGGCATTTGCCATCTCTTCAATGAAGTGTTCAGATAAGGTTAACAACTCCCCATTTAATCTCACCAAGACACGCTCTGCTTCAATCAGTTCTTTAATGGCACGATTTGAATCCACTGTAGATAGTTCAATCGAATGGATTACGGTCTCTCTATAACTGGCAAAAGCAACAGGAATATCCTTGAGATATTTGGCTTGTTTCTCTTCCCAAGCGTGTTGAGATGAGATCGCTTCAAAACTTTTTTCCAGTTCATGCAGTTGATTAAGCTGTTTTCTGCCCTGCAGATAGACAATCTCTTCATCTCCATGTTCAATAGCTGAAAGCAGAACGATTGAGATCTTATTATGCAAATCAGCCAGAGAGATCGTGAGCTGATTGAGTTGCCCTATTTGAGGTAGATTAGTGGCGGCTAAATTTTTAAGAATATCAGTATGCGAACGAATAGTATTAAAACCGACGACATACAACAGTGATGCCAAAACGACACCGACCAGCGGTGCCACCAGAAAACGGGCCTGAATTGATAGTCTATTGAGCATGTTTGAACGTTATTCCTGTTGCTCTAGGGCAACAGACCATTGCCCCGGTTTAATCATACCCAGAAATGTTAGATTATTGCCCTGCTTCTGAAAAATCACAGCAACCCCCTCCGGTTTAGGAAATACGCCCAAACCATCACGCAAATTCGATGTGTGACCAACAAAGACATCATTGTGTTGGCTGACATCAGCCATCTGCATTTTTGATAGTAGATGCTGGCCTAGCTTATCAGACGTCTCCCTGTCTTTTTTGATCGAGAATTGGAGATTCTGATCTATCTTATATCTATCAAAAATAAGTTGAGCAGTGTCTTTACAGCGACAATAAGGGCTAGAGTAAACATCTCCAATTGGAATCCCCAATCTCTTGATGACCAGCCCGATATCTTTTGCCTCGGTTCGGCCAATATCAGAGAGATTACGTTGTCTGTTACAGTCAGACAGATCGGTATCTTTAGATTCAAGGTCAGTGGATGCATGACGGATGTAAATGATATGCCCCCCACTCTTTAGAGCCGAGATTAACTCAGAAGTTGAGTGCTGCTGTTTGGAAACAGGTTCTGCCTCTAAAGAGGAGAGACAACCAAGAATAAGAAACATCAGACCAATAATCGAAATATACTTTTTCAATCCTCACCTCCACAGCCTGATCAACACGCCTTAGTCCATAGGGAAAACTATGCCGATGAAAAGCTGTTCAATCAGCTTTAGAAAAAGGTAAGCAAGTAACAGGCCTATTCGTTGTTCATTACTGAAGAGTTTAGAACGATCAATGATTATTCTCCCTCAGTAGGGGACAAAAACATCGATTCAAACAGCCATTTGCATCATCAAAACATAAAATATTTAGCTGTTGCTACAGAGGCTCTGAACGAACACAACGCGCATAGTTATCAATACGTACTGCGTCACGCTGTCCACCCATCGAGCCAAAAGATGAGGCATTGCCACTTTTGGGGTCACTACGTTGGGCACCGGCTCCATGTACATCTACCCCATCAACCGAAACACAATGACCAAAACAGACATATGCAGCATGAGTGATATTGTCGCCATGGGTCGTGGAAGACCAGAACCAACCATCTTTATCACGCTGCCTGAAGTAACGTTGATTAATCGCCGGATCATGTTTTGAATAGTCGATAATGCTCTGCAACTCTTTCACATTAGGTAGTCGCCAATCCGATTGGCCGGCCAGCTCGAGATTTTCGCAATAAGCCAATGCCGCTTTCCAATTTCGTCTTTTTCCATCATCAGCCTGCATCCAGGTCAGCATAGAGTTTCGATCACTGACCGTACCATTATGGTTCGCAACAAAATCATTCCCCCCCCAAATATCTCCTCTCACACAGCGGTAAAATAGCCCATTTCTACCGTGAGTGGGAGCCTGCTTGATGCGACCATCGAGGAAATTGAAAAAGAACGCAGCCTCAACACCTTTGCGATCCCAATGATCACCACTATAGATCGTGTTCGACCATGTCTGCCCCATCATTTCGGTGCGATGAGTCGCAGCAAAACGATCACCTTTCAGAATTTCAGCACTCGGCTTCTGAATCTCGAACACACTGTTCAAATACGCTTTTCTACCCACACCGCCACTGAAATCAGCAATCGAGAACAGTTCTTTGATTTCAGGCAGCCGCCAGTCGCTGTAGCCGCCAAGCTTGAGATTGGAGCAACTCCGGGTTGCTTCAAAGAACCCCAGCCGCTGTTCATTGTGTGCCTGCTGCCATATCAGCCCTGTTACAGCATCGGAAACCGTGCCATTATGATGATCAATATAATCAGCTTCTGTGCCTGAATACTCCCCATCCTGCCCAAAATATGACTTCCCTATTTTCGGGCAATCAATTTTACCGTCACCATCAAAACAGCTTCCCTGCCCTGTATCCGGTATGTTACTCTGCACCTTCTGAGCCAAACTATTTTCACTACTAATCTCGACTCTTAGTGCTCTTGTTGGATGACTAAAAGCTGAACCCGATTGATTCTCACTCGTGCCCCGCCCCATACGATATGACGGTACGCAGAGCAGACGGTTCTCCCGCTTCCTGCTACACAAACCTGTAACAGTACCGTGTGGTGCAAAAAAGCTACACTTGCTACCACTGCTTTTAGCAGAGCAGGCACGAATAGCCTGCTCCGGTGGTGCCGCAAACGATTGTGTGATTGCAAAAAATGAACTCGAAAGAAAAATAACAAACATCAAAGAAACGCGTAAACAGATGGCAGCACCTCCAAAGTGATCAAACATGGATTTGCCGATTTTAGACCTCTGCAAGTGATCTACCAAGCATCATACTTTCTTTACCTTTGTTCAGGTTGCGCCCATAGACGGAATCACCAGAATGGCATCGATTTCATCAATCGTATTTATCGGAGCAATAATGAAAATAATTTATCTACACGGCTTTGCCAGTTCCGGCAACAGCAGTAAAAGTGACTGGCTGCGTGAGCAGTTCAGCAGTGATTCTTGTTCCGTCCAAGGCATTGAATTTATTTCGCCCGACCTGCCTAACAAATCTCGTGATGCAGCTCTCTTTCTGGATGATTTTCTAGCCAACCTTGCTGATGAATCGGTCTGTCTGATTGGTACCTCACTGGGAGGTTTCTTTGCAGCCTTTTATGGTGCGAAACATGGCTGGCCTGCTGTATTAATAAACCCCCTTGCCGACGTTCAGGATCTCATTGGATCAGCCATGGGCGAGAATAGTAACTACGCCACTGGCGAAACGTTTATCATGGACGAATCAGATGGAGTGCAGCTTATCCGGATGAATGACGAGATGAAGACTCCAGTCAAATCAACGCTATTGCTAATCGATAAAGCTGATGACGTGCTCGATTATCATAAGGCCGTACTCCGTTACGGTGAACATGCCACAACTCATCTTTTCGAAGGCGGCTCTCATCGCTTTGATCATCTGCCTAAATCAATGCCGGAAATTATGGCATTGATTGCACACAAAAATGACCATCAAGGCTAGAGTATGCCGAGATTCTTTAGCAACTCCTCCCTATACTCATCAATGCTAGAATGGCTTCAGCTTGGCTTGAATAAAATCAAATCGTAACTATTCAGCATACTCACAAAACACCCTTCCAGACCTTAAGAAACGTCACTCCCAACTACTTGTATTCGCAATACAATTATAGAAGTGCCTGTTTATCAATGAACCTTAGATACAATCATTCGATGATGACAAATGAAGTGAAGATATCTCATAACTAGTCGTGAGCTGAATAGTTACATAAAACCTACACCTGTTTCCGGAATGATTTTGATATCTCCCCAATCTCTCATTAACGCCTCTCTCTTACATACATCTCGCCATCACAAACAATACACATAATAACATTAGACTTTACTAATTTACTAATTATACTATTCTCGGTTTACTCAATCTTTTCCACCATCATAAAGTGGAAACAACAAGGACGGGACAACATGAAAGTCATTATTATCGGTGGTGTAGCAGGCGGCGCAACAGCGGCAGCACGCTTGAGACGTAACGATGAAACGGCCGAGATTCTTATGATCGAACGTGGCCAATATATCAGTTTTGCCAACTGTGGCCTGCCCTACCATATCTCAGGCATTATTGAAGAGCGCAAACAACTTCTGGTCACTTCTGAAGCGGCATTTAAGCAGCGTTACCGAGTTGATGTGCGCAGCCATACCGAAGCGATTGCCATTGATCGCAAAGCCAAGACTGTGCGCCTGCGTGACCTGGTGACTAATGATGAATACGATGAAACTTACGATAAACTGCTGCTCTCTCCCGGTGCAGAACCCATTCGCCCGAAATTACCTGGCATCGACTCCCAACATGTATTTGGTCTGCGTAACATCCCCGATCTCGATCGTATTATGGATCGCCTAAAAGAGCAGAAACCACGCCGTGCTGTCGTTATCGGTGGCGGTTTCATCGGCATCGAGGTTGCTGAGAATCTGCATGACAAGGGAATCTTCACCACCTTGGTAGAAGCAGCCGACCAAATTCTTATGCCGCTCGATTATGAGATGGCGGCCATCGTGCACGCCCACATGCGCGATAAAAATGTAGAACTCTACCTGAACGACAAGGTTGAGCAGTTTGAGGACAAGGATGATCACAGCATAGTTTATCTCTCCAGCGGTCGCCGTATTCAGGCCGACCTGATCGTATTAGCCATTGGTGTTCGTCCTGAAACCACTTTGGCTCGTGGCTGCGGACTGGAGCTGGGTGAAACCGGTGGCATGAAAGTTAATGCACATCTACAGACCTCCGACCCTGATATTTATGCCGTTGGTGATGCCATCGAAGTCACTCAAAGCATCGGTGAAAAACGGGCACTGATTCCACTTGCAGGTCCAGCCAATCGTCAGGGACGCATGGCAGCCGATAACATCATATTCGGTAACAACAAGGAGTACCGCGGCACACAAGGTACTGCGATTCTCAAAGCCTTCGATCTTGCTGCTGCAAGTACCGGCCTGAATGAGAAACAGTTGAATGCAGCAAACATCCCGTTCCAGGCATGCATCACCCACAGCGGTTCACACGCCAGCTATTACCCCGGTGCTAAGCAGATCAGTCTGAAACTACTATTCACCGAAGAGGGAGAGATTCTCGGAGCTCAAGCGGTCGGTGCCGATGGTGCGGACAAACGTATTGATGTGATTGCCACTGCCATCCATGGCAAGCTAACAGTCGAGGATCTGGCTGAACTGGAACTTGCCTATGCCCCGCCCTTCGGCTCGGCCAAAGATCCGGTCAACATCGCCGGCTATGTCGCCTCCAATATACTCAACCACTCCCACGACATGATTGAGTGGCGCCAGCTGCGCGATCAACTCAATGCCAAAGATTCCGAGCTGCAATTGATTGACGTACGAACTGCTGATGAGTTTGGCTTGGGCTCCATTGCCAGCGCCCGCAATATCGATGTGAATCAGCTGCGGGAACGACTGGATGAACTCGACCCAAACAGACCGATCATCCTCTTCTGCCAGATTGGACTGCGGGGTTACCTAGCCTATCGTATTCTTATGCAGCATGGCTTCACTCAGGTCAAGAACCTATCAGGCGGTTACAAAACATATGCATGGGCGATTGAGAAACAGGCCAATCCAGACATTTTTGATTATGAAGATATCAAACGTCGTGATCCGAATGAGATTGAAGCCGAGCGCAGTGCTAGTTGTGCTGTCAGTGCCGCACTGATTGGGGCTGATTCAACAGGTGAGTTACACAGCCTCAATGCCGTAGGCCTGCAGTGCCCCGGCCCGATCATGAAAACCTATAAGGCGATGGAAGCTCTCGATGCCGGTGAACTACTCGAAGTTACCGCTTCAGATCCTGCTTTCGGACGTGATATCCGGGCATGGGTCAAGAAAACCGGCAACGACCTGTTATCGGTCAAAGCCGAAAAAGGCTTGGTCATCGTGCTACTACGCAAGGCCGCTGCGATACCAACCGCCGCGACAGCTCCAAGCGTAGAAAAAGATAAATTCACACTGGTTGTCTTCTCCGATGATCTCGACAAGGTGATGGCCAGCATGATCATCGCCAACGGTGCGCTCGCCATGGGTAAACCGGTCAGCCTCTTCTTCACCTTCTGGGGACTCGATGTGATACGCAAAGTGGATGCGCCACATCTGAACAAGCCGATGATGGATCGTATGTTCAGTACCATGTTACCTAAAGATGCCGATCATCTGAACACCATCTCCAAAATGGACATGCATGGTTTAGGTGCAAAAATGATCCGCAAGGTGATGCATGACAAGGGAGTGGAGTCACCGGGTAAGCTGCTGCAGAGTCTGGTTGAAGGTGGTGCACAGCTTATCGCCTGCCAGATGTCGATGGATGTGATGGGTATTCAAAAAGAAGAACTTATTGATGGCGTTGAACTTGGTGGTGTTGCCGCATTCCTCGGTGAAGCCGGCGAATCAGGAACGACGTTGTTTATCTAGAACATCGTATAACGGCAAAACTCCAAAAAGGGTATGCAGGGGATTGCGGGCCTTTTTTCGATCATCAAATAAACGGCTGCCTTTGACAAAACGGGACTAGGCACCTCTCGGCTCTAAGGACTAAGTTAATCGACTCATACCAGCCCGACATAATGCTTTTACTGATGAGTAACTGTTCACAAAAGTAGACCAGGCAGAAAATTCTTTAGAGACTGCGGGTATGAATCCTGAAAACCTGAGTGAGGAAGCACTAAGCATCTTTAATAATCTACCTGGTGATCTACAGCAGCAGGCCGTACATCTGTGCCAATTACACTCTGAGGATGAAGCAGTTTATCTGATCGCGCTACGCAACATGAACGAACGTGAACGCCGCAAATTCCTTTTCCGGTTGAGTAAGAAAAAACACGGCCTTTAAGCACGCTGAACCGCAACGCCTTACAACTACCATTTCACCCCGAAAAAGAAGCTTTTAAGCCCTAAACCAGGTCATATTTCTGCACTAATGCAAACAAATCAAAACCTTAGCTTGGTCCGACCAGTTCCACGGTAAAATAATCTGTTATGTTGAACTAGGCACAGGACTTGCTTGGCATAATGAGTAGCTAGTTGTTCATTCCATATTTTATGATCACTACAAACAGAGGGGAAACTTTGATTATGAATCGAATATTATTACTATTTCTTACTTTATTGGCGCCATTTGAGGTCTTAGCAAGTGAATTAAATCAAGCAAGTCCACTGGATTTTACCGATACTTGGCTTGGTTTATCAGCTCTGATCATCTTTGCATTCTCCTATGCACTAGTGATTGGTGAAGAGGTCATACACCTTAGAAAATCTAAGCCCGTGATGATTGCAGCTGGTGTAATTTGGGTTCTCGTGGCCCTTGCTTTCAATCAGCAAGGAGATACAACCAGCGCACACCAGCTGGTTCAACACAACATTCTCGAATATGCAGAACTACTACTCTTCCTGCTAGCTGCGATGACCTTCGTTAATACGATGGAAGAACGCAATGTGTTCGCCACTCTCCGCTCTTATTTAGTATCAAAAGGGCTCTCGTTAAAGTCTATTTATTGGCTAACCGGGCTATTGGCCTTTGTTCTTTCCCCTATCGCTGACAACTTAACGACTGCACTGGTCATGGGTGCTGTTGTGATGGCTGTCGCAAAAGATAATGCAAAGTTTGTGACTTTAGGCTGCATTAACATTGTTGTAGCTGCAAATGCTGGAGGTGCATTCAGCCCATTTGGAGACATCACCACCCTGATGGTATGGCAGAAAGGATTAGTTGAATTCACTGAATTTTTTGTACTATTCCTGCCGTCGCTGGTTAACTGGCTTATCCCGGCTGCAATTATGGCGATGTTCTTACCCAATGGTAAGCCTCAAAAAATATCTGAAAGTGTTCAAGTCAAACAAGGTGGCTACATCATTATTGCTCTGTTTTTAGCCACTATTGCAATGGCTGTAGCGTTTCACAGCTTTCTTCATCTACCGTCTATGCTTGGAATGATGACCGGAATGGGAATATTAAAACTATACGGATACTGGCTTAAGAAACGCAGCACTAATCAGTCAGATGCGTTTAACGGAGCCGACCAACTCAATGCTAGCGAGAACGACAATAGTTTTGATGTTTTCCACCAATTACAACGCGCCGAATGGGATACACTTATGTTTTTCTATGGTGTTATATTATGTGTGGGTGGGCTGGGAGCCTTAGGTTATTTGAACCTGGCATCACATCTAATGTATGATCAACTTGGTACGAGCTGGGCCAATATCTCTGTAGGATTTCTTTCTGCAATTCTGGATAATATTCCTGTCATGTTTGCTGTTTTAAGCATGATGCCTGAAATGGATATCAATCAATGGCTCTTAGTTACCTTGACCGCAGGAGTCGGTGGTTCAATGCTCTCCATAGGCTCTGCAGCCGGCGTGGCCTTAATGGGTCAGGCAAGAGGTGTTTACACCTTCTTTGGCCATCTAAAATGGTCATGGGCAATTTTACTAGGATATATTGCTTCTGTTGCGACCCACTTTTGGCTTACGGGATTAAGCTTAGGATAAAGCTACACAGGCTTAACTCCCTACCCCAATGTTTTGGAAGCCCTGAGAGACTTTTACTTTATAGTTGTTGATCTCTGATACGATACGCATCCAGCTCCACTGGCAAAATTGCGCTGGCATGGCTGCCAACAATTGATTTGAAACAATGGACACATCCGGCATATCAATCCATCCGATTGATCGCAAGCGCTTCCCCTGCCCTGATTATCTCCAAACTGTTATTGTGTAATCTCTTTCCAGAGTTTCTGCAGACGTTTGACTGATATAGGCACCGAGGTTTTCAGGCTTTGGGCAAACAATGCGTTTCTTAACTCTTCTAACAACCAGCGGAACTCAGTCAGCGAGCCTGTCTCTTCGTGATGCAACTGACGCTGTTTCACTTCTGTTTGATAAGCACGCCACAACGATTGCACCGCTTGAGCATTGATTTGATCCTGTTTGAGGTTGGGCCCTGCCCTGCCCAGTCTGATCTCGGCGGCCTGAATATAACGGGGTAGATGCTCCAGCCAGTGAGCTGGGGTCTGAGCGACAAAACCATCATAAATCAGTGCATCCATTTGTGACTGAATATCATCTACAACCGGCATTAAGGCTGCTGCACGCACATTAGTAATGGCTTGTTGCAACGATGCATAGGCTTTGAGTGATTCAAACACATAGCTCGCCCCTCTTTCACCCTGGGCCACCACTTTTGATTTTCTGGTTTGAATCAGGTGTTCAAAATCGTGCTGTTTGCGCGGCAAGGGCTGGCCGTTTAAAAATACCGCATCAAATGCGTTACAGATGATATCCTCTAACAGCTTCTCGCTTTTGCCGATGGTGGCGTAGTAGAGGCTGATTTCACGCTGTTTCGGCATGCTCTGTTTTAACATTTTCACCTGTGGATGCAGGCTCAACATGATCAAACGACGCAGCCCTGCAAACATGACATCCGTGGCGGCTGCTTCACTTTCAAACAGCTCAATCGCAACACTCCGTTTCTGATCCACCAAGGCGGGAAAAAACTGAATGATGGAACGCCCCTGTTGGCGCTGGATGGATTCGGGCAGCACATCAAAATCCCAACGCGTAATACCGCTACGGCTGATATCTGATTCAGCCGAACTCTGTTGCAGATTATCGCGCACCTGTTGTGCATAGCGGTGCTGCAACAGCTGTAGATTCGTATCCTGAGCGATACTGGTACCATGTTCATCCAGCACAGAGAAATTCATCGAGAGATGTTTGGGTAAAGCATCGCTGTTCCAATCTTTGCTCAACAGCTCAACACCGGTCATGCGTTTTAACTCTCTGGCGAATGCCAGCAGCAACGAACCCTCATCATACGCCATGCTTTCTACACACGCTTTAGCAAATTGAGGTGCTGGTACAAAGTTCTTACGCAGCGACTTAGGCAGTCCTTTAATCAGCAGCGTAAGCTTCTCCTCCAACATACCCGGTACCAACCATTCAAAACGACTGACATCCAACTGCCCCAGCGCCAGCATCGGCACACGCAGCGTGATGCCATCTGCCTTATGGCTCGGATCAAAATGATAACTAAGTTTCAGTTTGAGCTTACCCTGCATCAAAAAGTTAGGAAACAGCTCACCACTCACGGCCTGAGAGTCATCCTGTAAGAGAATCTCTTTGGTGAGAAACAGAATGCTAGGCTGCTTCTGTTCAATGGTTTTACGCCACTGCTCAAACAGCTTACCGGTACAGATATATTCAGGCAGTAGCGCATCAAAGAAATCAAAACGTACCTGCTCTTCTGTAAGCAGATCTCTACGGCGCGTTTTGTGTTCCATCTTTTCAATATCGGAGATCAGCTTTTGATTATGTTTGAGAAACTTGCCCGTCGTATGGTATTCGTGCTGCACCAGCGCGTGCCTGATAAACATCTCCCGAGATATAATCGTATCAATCGGGCCATAATGAACACGCCTGTTGGCTGCAATAACCAGACCATAGAGTGATACTTTTTCAAACACAGAAACTTGCGCCAGTTTCGATGACCAGTGCGGTTCAGAGTATTGGCGTTTAATCAGATGCGGTGCCAACTCTTCCAGCCAGTCAGGATTAATTGGGGCAATACTGCGTGCAAATAGCCGTGATGTTTCCACCAGAGAGCCTGCCATCAACCATTTTGGTGGTTTCTTCGCTAAAGGGGAACCGGGGAATATGGTCAGCTTCAGATTACGCGCGCCCAGAAACCCTTTTTCAGGGTGTTTCAATGCAATATGACTCAATAGCCCAGCCAATACGGCTTTATGAATCTCATCGGGTTTTGCAGCTTCTCTGTTCGGCGTCATATCCAATTCACGAATCACGGCCAATAGCTGGCCATGCAGATCATGCCATTCACGCATGCGCATATAAGCCAGATAGTGTTGCTGGCAAGTTTTCTTAAGCTTGGAATTACTCAGGTGACGAGACTGTTCATGATACCAATTCCACAGCTTAATCCATGATAAGAAGTCAGATGTTTTATCACTGAACAGACGATGTTTTTCATCGGCCTGGGCTTGCGACTCTGTCGGCCGCACACGCGGGTCCTGAACCGACAGAGCCGATACGATAATCAGCACTTCATGCAGGCTGCGTTCACGATCAGCCTGAATCAGCATGCGCGCCAAACGGGGATCAATCGGCAACCGAACCAGTTTTCTGCCCATTGGTGTCAGCTGCTCTTTCTCTATCGCCTGCAGCTCTTCGAGCAGGCGATACCCATCAGATATGGCGCGTTTTTCAGGTGGCTCCATAAAGGTGAAGTCATAAATCTTACCCAGACCAAGACTGACCATCTGCAAAATCACACTTGCCAGATGCGTACGCCTGATTTCAGGATCGGTATGTTCAGGGCGATTATTAAATTCTTCCTCAGAGTAGAGACGGAAACAGATACCTGCTGCCACGCGACCACAACGACCGGCGCGCTGATTAGCACTGGCTTGTGAGATCGGCTCAATCGGCAAGCGCTGTACCTTGCTCTGAGCGCTGTAACGGCTGATACGAGCCACACCTGAATCAATCACAAAATGGATACCGGGCACAGTCAACGATGTTTCGGCCACATTCGTTGCCAGCACAATGCGGCGACCACGATGAGTTTTAAACACCCTGTCCTGCTCGGCTGGAGATAAGCGTGAATAGAGCGGTAAAATTTCAGTATCTCGCATGCTGTGCTCTTGTAGGGCATGGGTGGTCTCTCTGATCTCACGCTCACCGGGCAAAAAGATCAAGATATCACCCAGCGCATCATAGGTGGCGGCTTCATCCACAGCATCAATCACTGCACTAAAGAAGTTTTTATCCGGATTGCTCTCATCTACCACGATGGGACGATAATCGATATCCACCGGATAACTGCGGCCGGATACTTCAATGATCGGTGCCTGATCAAAAAATTCAGAGAAACGTTGGGTATTGATAGTCGCTGATGTAACAATCACATTCAGATCAGGTCGTTTAGGCAGGATGTTCTTCAGATAGCCCAGTAGAAAATCAATATTCAGACTGCGCTCATGCGCTTCATCAATGATAATTGTATCGTAATTCAACAACTTCGGATCACGCTGAATTTCAGCCAGTAGAATGCCGTCGGTCATCAACTTGATATAGGTATTACGCTGGGTGTGATCAGAAAAACGAACCTTGTATCCGACATCCTTACCAAGAGGTGAATTCAGCTCTTCTGCAATGCGCGTTGCCACGCTGCGGGCCGCAATACGACGCGGCTGGGTATGCCCGATCATACCGTGAATACCACGACCCAACTCCAGACAGATTTTAGGGATTTGGGTGGTTTTACCCGAGCCCGTTTCTCCGGCAACAATCACCACCTGATGTTTTCTTATCGCGTCAGAAATCAGCTGACGCTTTTGAGAAATAGGCAGCGATTCCGGATAAGTCACCGCCGGCATATTCTTTTTTCGCTCAATAAGCATCTGCTTTGATTGCTCAATATCTTTCACCAAAGCATCAAAACCAACCGATATATTCTTCTTTTGTTTCAATCGTATACGCATTCTCTTTAAACGATTACGAAAAGAAACCTGCCTGCCCATCGCACAGCCTTGAATGGCTGAAGAGAGCATATTTAACTGATCTGCCTGAGTTTGAAGTTCTGCTTGAATAGTCATGAGTGAGGCGAGTATATATTTTTAGATTCACAAAACAAAAAAGCATGCCGTTTGCGTAAGCATATTGAGAGTAATCAGCGTAGAATAGATGAGCGAAGTCATTCGCCGATACGTAACACATTAGTCATCGCCTACGCATTTTGCCAACCATGAAACGTTTAGAGAGTGCTCTTTTGTATCGTAAGCTCTTCTAGTCGGGCATCTATTTTTTCGGCGGTTGCTTCGTATATAATGCTCTCATCAACCTGAACACATGGCGCATTACCACACTGACTGCGGCAACCACTGACAACAACTTTTACACCTTTGGCTTCAAACGCACTGGCAAGATGTGGGCTGCCCAAATCACTGCATACGGGGCCGTGACATACTTGAATGGTTGTCTCTTTAGTCTCTTCAGTTGTTTTCATATTATCCTTTGTCTGATGTAGTAGTTTTTGTACTGGCTCTGAAAAAGGCGTTCCAAAGGCCGCCTTCACCTGCTCTTCTCTACTTATTTAAGACCATTGAGGAATGCGATGAGCTTGTCGGCCTTTTCGCCTTTTATTTTCTGCTTACCCATTTTGGTTTTAGCACCAGCTGCTTTTGCAACGGCTTTTGAATCTGCAAGCCATGCCCTCATATTCTCTTCATTCCATGTGAAATCAGCACCTTTCAGATAACTGCCATACTTGTAACCCTCTACAGTTCCAGCTTTTTTACCCATGATACCGAAGAGATTAGGGCCTGATTTCTTTTTTCCACCTTGGTCAAATGTGTGACAGCTTTTACATTTTGATTCAGCCGCAGCAACAGCTTCCGTAATCGCAAATCCGCTTAACAATATCGTGGTTGCACTCGCTATCATCAACATCTTCTTCATAACTCATCTCCTTTGATATAAGATATGCATTATATTATGTTATGTTAATATGTCAAATAGTGAAAACAGATAATAGGTTGATCTATCTTTCATAAAGCAGTGGGATACGCCCTTTCCAAGCTTAGTTACTACTACAAAGGAGACAGATCATCATATGTTGAAATCATTTAGAATCCTGAGTTTAATCGAAGGATTATCACTCATTGCTCTACTTCTGATTGCCATGCCAGCCAAATATCAGTTTGACCTTGATCTAGTGCGCTTTGTCGGCCCCGTTCACGGATTTCTGTGGCTGGCTTATCTACCTTTACTGGAGATCGTCAGCCGTAAAAATAACTGGTCCACATCTGAGTGGAACTTCGCTTTCATTACATCGGTTCTGCCCTTCGGCTGCTTCTTCCTGGAAAAAAGATTCAGGAACAGTGCCCTGACGTAGGCCTGAATAGGAAAAAAACGATTAGCTAACTTCTCAGCATTGCACACCTGAAGAGTTATTCTTTCCGGCTAAGTGACTTCAAGTCACGGCATCTTCTCCCACTCGATCTGATAAGATACGCCCTACAGAAGATCAAACAAGTGTTGAATCCGGGTATTACGCCCTACATCATATAATATATTTTATTTAGCAGTTTCAATAACTTAACGATGATATCTCACGATAAACAAGAGCTTCACCTTGCCGCATTCAACGCCCTTAAATATAGCCTAGCATCAAAGCTGCTATCATTAGAAAAACAATACTTTTTCAATGCACCGATGTGTTTTGAAAGTTTCACCGCTTTTGAGCAGTTGATTCTTAAAGTCACCTACTGCAATCATAGCTTCTCCGATGAACTTGCTTACGCAGGTAAGAAAGATGCTGCACACTTCCAGATGCACATCTGCATTGTTCCTCTACGCAATGAGCACTCATTCATGGCAATGAAAACCTTTCTCCCTTCTCTTATCGCTCATCAAGTCAGCTGCTGTGAGCACGAATACGAGCAGATAAAACCGATTCTAACAGCTTTGAGCCTCCATCAACTGATGCTGGCCACCCATTCTGCCTGAAAACATTTCTTTTATATTACCGATCTACACACAAAGGTTGAGGATCTAAACGACTATCTACAGCCACTCACAATCCGATTTGGCAACCGGTCTTGGTGTATGCAGCACCCTTCTTCCTAACGAAACTCATCAATAACAGAATCAATAATTAATACAGGTGGCATCATGGCTCATCCTCTAATCGACGAAAGAGGTTCGCCGAGTAAATTTGACCGAATCGTGACGGAACTGACAGAAACTGTTTTTTTCAATCTACGATGACTTCGTTTCACCACTGTTGGTCAACAGCATCGCCCATGAAGCCAGAGCTTTATGGCAGCAGGGTGACTTTCGCCGTGCCCGTGTCGGTAAAGGTGCTTCACTGCAGATTCGGCCAGAGATACGCAATGACAATATCTGCTGGCTTGATCCAGATGATCCGACGCCCATACTTCAATGAGCTTGAAATATTAAGACACCATATCAACAGCAAACTGTTTCTGGGCCTGTTTGAATTTGAGGGCCATTTTGCCCTCTATCCACCGGGTAGTTTTTACAACGTCCATTATGACCGTTTCATCGGCGCGCTTGAACGGGTGGTCACCTGCATTCTCTATCTCAATCACGAATGGAAAAGCGAAGATGGCGGTGCACTGCAAGTGCATGAAGGTACAACCGCCTCTGCTTTGCCACTACCCTTGCAGGTGTTACCGCAGGGTGGACGGCTGGTCTGCTTTCTCAGCGAAGAGTTCCCTCATGAGGTATTGGCTAGTAACCGGGACCGCTTATGCCTGACCGGCTGGTTTCGTATTCGTTCGTAACACTCCACCCCAGCTACTTATTTTTATGCTGACTATATATGATTTAAACAATGAAAAAGGATAATAGGCATATGATCATTAATATTGTAAATATAAAAGCTATTCAAGTCGCAGCATTAGAGCATGTGGGTTCACCTGAAAAACTGGAGCAATCCATTGAGACTTTCAGAGAGTGGCGTAAAGAGAGCGGCTACTCCCCTGTAGCTAAAAAACGAACATTTGGCGTTGCTCACAGCAACCCAGAGGCCAGACCAGTTCAAAAATTTCACTTCGATATTTGCGGCGAAGTCGATGTTACCGTATCCGATAATGCATATGGCGTGACGAATAAAGAAATTCCTGCTGGTCGCTATGCCAAGCTGCGCCACAGTGGTTCGCTCGGCAGCATCAATCTAAAAGTAAATGCCATCTATCGTAACTGGCTACCCGGTACGCAGGAATGTAAGCGCGATTCCCCCGTCTTTTTTGAATATCTAAATATTGGGGATGAAGCTCAAGACAGAGAACTAATTACAGACATCTATTTCCCTTTAAAATAGATCGACACCGTTCTCAGCACCTATGCTTGATGTCAACGCATGACGTTCTCATTTCGCATGCTCTTAGCTATGCCGGTGATGGTGATTGAATCAACTGCCAATACGTGGATCATGGCTGTCCATAACTGGAAAGCTGCATTGAACTGTTTTATGATTGAGATATAGGGGTTTAACATGATGGATAAGAATAAATGAAAGACCTGCTGGGAATACTCAAGAGGCTTTTGATTGGTAAATCCAGAGCCGATAAAATAGTCACTGGAATCGTGCTGGTGATGGCTAGTATCATTGCACTCACATATTCCGGGCGTGTGATTAGTGGTGTTCAGGGTTATTCAATGAAGAGCTGTCCTGATGTAACTGTCGAAAAGTTATTTGAAGATTTTGGTAGCACTGAACACGATTGGGATATCAACCACTTCGGAAAACTCCAGACGGTAACCCTTACAACCACCAATGATGACGAAGAACAAGTTATCGTTTCACTTCTAGCCGATAGTGGTTATCTGATGGAAGTTCAGATTGGCGACACTTATATGAGCTCCACAGGGCGAGCGCAATTGATCAGCGAGCTATGCAAACAAGCTACAAAAAAAGAGCGCGACAATAAATTAAACGTATCAGAGTAATCCTGCCACTATAGCCACTCCCAGAGTCAGCAATTACTATGCATAAAGAAAAAAAGCCCCCTGCTTTTGCAGAGGGCTTTGATTTTTCGAATCGAGCGGTTACTTCAGCTTATCTATCTTATCCCTGCTGGCTTTTAAAGTCCTGCATATAGGCAACCAACGCATCCACACCCTCTTCCGGCATTGCATTGTAGATGCTGGCGCGCATGCCACCAACTGAGCGGTGCCCCTTCAAAGTTACCAGGCCACGCTCTGCAGCACCTCTAAGGAAAGCAGCATCCAGATCAGCATCGGCCAGGGTGAATGGTACGTTCATCCATGAGCGGCCATTGATTGCCACAGGACTGCCATAAAAATCACTGCTGTCGATCTCGGCATACAGCTTATCAGCCTTGCGTTTGTTGACCTCAGCCATCGCCTCAAGTCCGCCCTGCTCCTTGATCCACTCAAAAACCAGCCCCGCCATATACCAGCTGTAGGTCGGTGGCGTATTATACATCGAATCATTGCTAGCAAGGGTCTCGTAGTTAAACATAGTTGGCGTACTTGCTGCTGCCTTACCCAATAGATCCTCACGGATAATCACAATGGCCAGACCTGCAGGCCCGATGTTTTTCTGTGCACCGGCATAGATCATGGCAAATTTGGATACATCTAGCGGACGTGAAAGAATCGTTGAAGACATATCAGCGATCAGAGGCACATCGCCCGTTTCCGGAATATAATCAAACTCAAGGCCACCGATGGTTTCGTTCGGTGTATAGTGCACATAGGCGGCATCAGGATTCAGATTCAGCTCGGCCTGTGTCGGTACAGTCGTAAAACCATTGCCTGATGTGTCTGCAACAATATTCACAGTGCAGTAGCGTTTGGCTTCAGCAATCGCTTTCTTCGACCACATACCAGTATTGATATAGTCAGCACTCTCTTTATCACCCAACAGATTCAGCGGAATCGCGGCAAACTGAGAAGAGGCACCGCCCTGAAGAAAGAGCACCTTATAGTTATCAGGAATCGTCATCACTTCACGCAGATCTTTCTCTGCTTTGGCCGCAATAGACATATACTCTTTGCCGCGATGACTCATCTCCATTACAGACATGCCTGAGTCGTTCCAATCCAGCATCTCCTGCTGCGCACGCTCGATCACGGCTGTCGGCAACATTGCCGGTCCCGCGCTGAAATTAAACTTTCTAGCCATGGTTACCTATCCTTTTTCTCGGTTCTTCCGGGGATATTCAATCTAGCCCCCTCCGATTTTTTCAACGCCGAGGAAGATACCTCTGCAATGATGATTCCTCAATGAGCGAGAAAGAAAAGCCCCTGTTTTCGCACTAAAATTTATGGGTAGGTTCATTATAAAACCAAGCAAAGCGTTATCAGGCCCCCTATATTGAACATAAGCTTAAAACCGTACCGCTTTCAACACAGAGCTATCGCGCCCTTAGTTCTTCAGCATGGTCCGAATCATATTGTTCATCTCTTCAAAGGCGTAAGGCTTGGTAAGAACCATCTCATTCTCCATGCCTTTTAACAGACTTTTATCGTAACCTGTTGCAAAGATGATTTTAACAGCTGGATCAAACTGACGAATATTCACAGCAGCCTGATCGCCACCCATGATTGGCATAACAACATCGAAAATACAGAGATCGATCTCTTGCGCATGGGTCTTGTATAGTTCAACCGCCAGCTGCCCGTTTTCTGCAACCAGAACGTTGTAACCCATGGATACGAGTACCTCTTTCGCAATGGCGAGTACCTCCGGTTGATCATCGGCCAACAGTAATGTTTCACCCTGGCCTGCAGTATTTGCATGCATCTGCGGCCTGGCAGGGACGACGAGATCCAACTGCTGGAGCGGCAGGTAAATATGAAAACAGAGGCCCTGAGCATCAGTGTTCTCAACCTCAACACAGCCATGGTGATTTTTTACCGCACCATAAACCATGGATAGGCCAAGTCCGGTTCCTTTTCCCTGCTCCTTGGTCGTGAAAAACGGATCAAACAACTTCTCCATCTGATCTTCAGAAATACCACAGCCATTATCCTGAATGCTCAGATGTGCATAACGCTCAGAGTTGAAATATGCATGCCTAGTTATCAACTCATCATCTGGCTGGAACGATTCAAGTTTAATGCTAATGCATGGATCATCCACATCTTCAATAGCATCACGGGCATTGTTGATCAGATTCATTAACACCTGTTTCAGTTGCGTGACATCACCAACAATTGGCAAGGCATCCGAAGTGATTTCCAGCTTGAGACGGATATTTTTAGGGATCGAGGCAGTTAAAAAGTTGATTGCTTCCCTGATCATGGCTGAAAGCTGCACAGGTTTTAAAGCAACAATGTCTTTGCGCGCAAAGGTAAGCAGTTGCTGGATCATATCGGCAGCATTGAAAGAGAGCTGTTCAATGGTTTCCAGTTTTTTCACGGCCCTGGGATTTTCCTGCATCTTTTTCAGCAGATATAGATTACCGGTGATACCTGCCAACATATTATTGAAATCATGGGCGATCCCACCCACCAGTGTGCCAATCGCCTCCATTTTCTGGGACTGGTGAAATTGACGTTCCAGTATCTCAAGTTCAGTCAGGTCGGAATGGATGCCGATATTGTGAGTATGGTTGCCTGAATCGTCAAAAATGGGTGAGATGGTGAGTGCTGAGGTAAAAAAGCTGCCATCCTTTTTCTTGTCGACTACTTTTCCATGCCAGGTATCACCATTGATAATCGCCTGCCACATCTGTTGATAAAAATCACGATCCTGCTCGCCACTTTTGAGCAAGTTGATAGATTGGCCAATGGCCTCTTTACTTGAATAACCGGTGAGTATGCTAAAGGCCGGATTTACATATTCGATAACCCCGGTTGTATCCGTCACCAAAATCGATTCGCCTGCCTGTTCGACAGCCTGTGATAATTTGCGCAGAGAACTCTCGGTCTCCTTGATCGCAGTAATATCCCTCAGTGTTCCCTCAACACCCTTAATCTGGCCTTCATCATCATAAATAAAATGTGTGTTGGCAGATAACCAGATCGCCACACCATCTTTGCGCCACACCTGCGTCTGGAATCCATCCACCTTACCATCAGGTGAAGCTGCCAGCATCTGAAGCAGGCGCTCACGGCCTCCGGGATCGACATAATAATCGGATAGATTATCGCCAATTATTTCACCTGGATCACAGTGCATCAGCTGTTCGATTGATGGCGATGCAAAGATCAACCTACCCTTGATATCCGTTCGGTATAAACAGTCCTGAATATTATCAATAAGGCTGTGATATTCCCGTTCAATATTATGAAATTGCCCCTCTGCCCGCCTGGACTTTGTTACATCCATTAAGCAACCAACACGAAGTATCTCATGCCCGTGCTCGTTATAATGACTCTGCCAACGGTTTTCCAGATAACGGATTTCGTTTTCAGTTTGACGAATGCACAGGCTAAACTGACCATCTGGATGAGTTTGTCTGCTGCCGGGTTCAGCTATTTCAAGGATCTCAATATGTTCTGAAATGTAGATGGCGTTGATATCGGCTTCCGTTAGCGATTCCTGCTTGTCGATAGCGAGCAGAGAAAACATCTGATCAGACCAGTAAATTTCATCTGTTTGTAAATCGTGCCACCAGTCCGCCGTTTGTGACAGTGCCTGAGATAGCTTCAGCTTTTCCTGATCAGTTAAATGTCTGTCCGATAAGTCCAAAGTTCCGCCTCCCAACTTTGAATTAGTCACCACTACATCCAAGCTACGATAATTAAACCGCTGTGATATGCAAGGTTATAAGCTGGTATTAGCTGAGTAGATTCACTCTGCGCGCCAATATTCTTATGCACATACAATAAGAAGAACTACAACAGAGATACAGCCATTGCTAAGATCACAATTTAAAAATAACATATTCATATGAAAATAATCTGCTTAACTCTCCTACTCCTATCACCATTAATTGGATGTAAATCTGTCATTGTAAACATTCCAGCTGCTTACCCATTATCACATATAGAAACCTTGAATATCAAGCCGTTCACTGGCCCACATGGGGAAAACCTTCGTGGAAAGCTCAGGGCATTGTTACGCCAACATTTGCCAGATATTACTATTCAGCATGATACTCACTCCTTAAATGCAGAAGCAGATATGATTATGGAGTGCCATATACATAGCCTGAACATTTCTGAACCCATCATAAGCTGGGGATATTTCGACAAACAAAATCATATTCAGCACGGTCAAGTCAGGCGCGATGGTAATATTTCTGTTACCCTAACTTTACTTGGAGATGACCAGAAAGAGCTCTGGTCAAGTCATTACAGGGTAAATATTAGTGAATCTGAATCACTTCAAATATCGAAAAATGATGATGAAAACGATATCGCAGAGGATATCAATGAGGGAAAATGGCTCGATGCCCTAGAAGACTTTATAAGCCTTGGAGACCCTCATGAACAAGCGATGGCTGAAGCTCCCAGCATTACACTCCTGCAAGAAAGAGTCATATCACAATTAGCCAGGGAGATCAGTATCACTTTTTATGACCGCCAGGAGAAACAGTGGAAATCATTATGAATATGCTCCGCATCAAAATGTTTACGTCGATTCACTCACAAGCCACAAAACTGGAGAAAATTTAGCATATGAAGAGTGCAGAAGAAAATCTAAACGAACTTCTCATTAAGGCTGTTAATGACAATAACAGTGAAATATTAAAGTCACTCATTTCAAGCAATCAATACTTCATAGACAAAACATATGATTGCCTCCCCATTCTCACTCCCTTGCAATATGCCGTAAAAATTAATCACGAACGAGCCGTACAGATGCTCTTAGAGCTCGGTGCTGATGTGAATCAGGAATCAGCTTATTATGAAACCTCCCCTCCAAAAGAGGAGGAGATGTGGGATGACAACCCTCATATCGAGATAGCAACCCGGTTTACAGCATTACATCAAGCCGCTGAACTTGGTTTTTGTAACATCACCAGACAACTTCTCAATGCTGGAGCCGATGTTAACGCACAAACGTTCAATTATGACCGAACCTATATTTGGACACCCATTTGTCTGGCAGTTTTAGCAGGTCATCTTGAAATGGTGCAGATACTACTCGATGCAGGGGCCCGGCTGGATCTTGACCAACATACCGAACATAAATCTCCGTTAGGTGCAGCAGAACACAACCGCCACAGTGAAATTGTTAAACTCCTTCGCAACACATTACGCAACGCTAAAGAGATCAGAGAGCAGCAATAGCAGCAACTTACTTAATATCGTCAAGGATGCTCATAGGCAAAGCGATTCAGGTTAACTGTAAACGCGGCATATTCACCCCACCAACTGCAATTGGTACATAAGTTTAAATTTAGCGTATCCCCATCAAGGCTCACATCACTCGGCAAAAACAGATAACGCTTAGAGCTATCTCCTTTCGGTACATCGTAAAAAGATATCAACTTGCCTTTTACTTTATCCTCTGCAAACAACACGCCCCACGATCTATCTAGATCCTCTTCAAAATAGATAACCACTATACGCCAGCGCTTATTCTCAGCCATAACATCAAGTTGGATAGCTACTTCCCCTGAATCCTTTTGTTGTTTCAGAAACTCATATCTATGCTGAAAATCAAATTCGACAACTTTAGGGGAAAAATGAGTTGCACTTTGGGCTGGCGGTTGCAGCCTTTGATACAGCTTTTCAGCAATGAGCCTTTTATCTTCTGCCAATTGATATCGTGCCCTTGTTTTAGCTAACGAACACTCTTTGCCTGCAAAACGCCCCTCAAATGCCTCACTTGAAAAGCCCTGTTTCTCTCTGTCATAAAAAACGAACAGTACATTCACACTGTCACCGGCAGCAGTGCCACCCTGAGAACGTGTCATCACCAACTGATCCAGGCCACTCTCGGGATCACGACATACCCTGGCATCATCGGTATAGGCGTAAGTATTCAGAACCTCATCCGCTATATTCAACTTCTCAGCATGTTGAGAAGGAGCACCATAATAAAGCGTAAAATTCATTGTTCTAAAATCAACTTCATCACAGTGGGTCGCCTCCTCTAAAGGGGCGGGAACATGGCGAACATAGATATGCCCTACTTTGTCCACCTCCACAAAATGACCAGACAATTTACTTTCACAAACCTCCGCAAAAGCCTGGGAAGCAAGCATCATACAACTCACTAAAATAGAACTCTTAATCAACACAATGATCCTAAGCACCCAGTGCATCCTGTAGCTTTAAAGAACGTTCCGTATTCACGCGTTGAAGGTCATCTTTGAAATACCAGGCAGGCTTCTCGGTCAATTGAGTAACATGGCTTCCTTCTATCAGCGCTCTAAGTACATCAAATGCGCCATCATGCTCGAAATGGATCAGGCCGGAAACGGCGTCGGTCAGAATGTTTTCATCCTCTGATTGAAGCAGCGGCTCAAGCATAGGAATCACTTCTTTAATGCCAGCTCTGGCAAACCAGTACAACTCATAGGAGTCTGCCTTATAAAACTCTACGGCATGTTTCAGAACGGCTTCAGCACCATACCTTGCGCACAGCTTCTGAAGCTCATCACAACACTGCTTTTCAACCCGCAAAGCCATATCCTCAGGCAGATCAAGGAAAACGCCTTCATCAAATATATGCTGCAGTTGTTCCTGAATATGCGCTGCTTCGCTCATTTCTGCCGTCACTTCAAACTGCTCTACTACTTAACCGAGACACGCCTAAGCTTTCCTTCCGGGAGTTTAAACGCGTAAAAATACTCCCCCTCATGTTGAGAATCTTCATAGGATTCACTTTCCAAGTCAAAATGGCTACGTAGAATCACCACATCATCCTTCTGCCACTTATGCAGACCTGCCTCTCCGGGGTTCCCACTAAAACCAGTTAATGCCTCCACCTGACCTGTGGATTGCAACAAAAGGGGCAGATCATAAATCGCAATAGCAAGATGACCTTCTTCTGCATAACTGACGGCAAGATAGCTACCGGCTGGAGAGATAAGGAATTTGTCAAAGCTGAAACCAGGCACGCCAAAAACAGACAGCGATTCTAGTAGCCGATAAGACTTCCACTTTTCGTTCACCACAAACCACAGGTCACCCCGATTCACAGTCATCAACAAACAGAGCTTTTCGCCATGCACACTTTGAGGCAAAGGCTGGCAGATCATTGGGTTGGATTCTGATGCCCATGATTGATAACTGTTTAATAGTAAAAAACAAGCACCTAACAAAAGAAGTTTTGTCATATTTAAAACCTCCTGTTTTTTCATGAAAGTGGAATACTGCCAACTTGGATCAGAAGATGAAATGATTACCCATCAAACAAAAGGTATGAACACCACGCTCATACCTTTCAACGTCTTTCTGAAGAATCAATAGTGCTATCTGAAGAGGAAATAAAATATCTAACACCTTATAAACCAATGATTTTAATGATATGTTTTGTGTAAAATGATTCCAGCCCCACCGCCTGAGAATGGACATTTTTCACCTAAATCAAGAACCTTATCACCTTGCTTGTTAATTACTGCTCTATGATAACAGCGATCCTTTTTTGATTTAGGAAATGAAACCGTAGCTAGCCCTTTATGAAATGATCCAGCCCAATCATATTCCCCTGGTACAACTTGCCTTCCCTGCTTATCAATATAAATCAATGCATCACCATAGCTAAGTCCCACACTAGCCACTCCGTTACTGTATGAAGAGGCCTCATCATATTCTCCAGGTACAGCTTGCCTTCCCTCTTTATCAATAAAAATCCATTTACCTCTCCTGCTATTTTTCACGCGAGCCACTCCGTCACTGAAGTTTCTTCCGTACCTATATTTAAATGGCAGCAAAAGCTTTCCTTCTGAATTGATATACCCTACCTTATCAAGCGTTTCATGCCGTACAGGAATTAGCTGTTGATTACTAATTGATAATAATGAAAGTCTTGAAAGAAGCTTTGGATTCAGTCCTGCCTTTTTCAAATCAGAAGTGGAAAACTTCTTTTGCACCAATTTTATTTTTAATTGCGTTTCCTTAGACATCTTTTTACCAGTCTCATTTTCAAGGTCATTGGAAATAGATGCAATCGCAGGCTCTAAATCGAGCAGTATTTTATTCTTCCAATAGGCTTGCCGACTATTCTCCCACATGTTGCGGGCTGTTTTACTCAGCTTGGGTTTAAGCATCTGGTAGGCACGCTCGGTCAACTTTTTGCGACGTGTTAGCTCAGACAAAGCCTGCGAATCGCCAGACTCCGCCACCAGCTTTGCTCTTCTTAGATACTGCCCTGTCATGGCCATCATCTGCCTGTCGGCATTACTGACTGCCTCTGATTTTGCGAACAGATCAGGATTTAATTCGAGTACTTTTGCGAACAGATCGCGCTCATTAATCTTGATACCATGCACTATTAGGCTTACATGATGCTTTTCATTAGCGATTACTTTAAACGCTTCTTTTGCCGTTTCCTTATCCAGCCAGCGCCCCCCCCTTCAAGAATATCTTGCCTCCCGCTGCCCTCCACAAATACTTTCTTCCAACTTGGGCTACCCGGCACATCCCAGCCAAACTCACCACTTTTACCTAGAATTCCTGCGTATTTACGTACCACACTGATAGTGTCTATATTCCAAGACTTTGATCTATTCGTTGGAATATTAGAAAATCTTAATTCAAAATCTAGACCGATTAACTTCACTTCTTTCATCAGCTTTTCAGAAACATCGATATAGTTCTCACACATCCCTATTCCAGAAGATATTTCTGGCATTCCACTAGGAGTCCATCTTGGCGCAATTGACCATTGGCAGCCGGATTTACTATGTATCAATACACTATTAACTTCGTAATAGGGGCGGAACACTTCGACTGGCTCACCCCACAAAGTGTATAACTTATAATCCATTTTCAGGCTTAAACCCACTTCTACACTGGTGCCATCTGATCTCTTTTCAATGGCCTTATAGGAGCCCTTCTTTGCTGAACCCTGAATAGTTTCTGCAATTGCAGGGCTAGTGAGTGTGAACGAAGCAGCCAAAACGAATATAATGGTAAATATATTCCTCATTATAAACCCCTCATCGCTTTAGCCTGATTATTCAGCATCGCCTCTAATGCATCCAAATCATCCAGTTGCCCTGCGGCAATGGCTGCATCGCTAAATGCTTTTGAAGCTTTGGAGTATTTCCCTTGCTGCATAAGTTTTTCACCTTGCGATGGAGCTATGGCAAGTTTCTCCACTGCGACCTCTGTGGTCGTCTCGAGAGGGTCACCAACAAGCATTTCACTACTATCATATATGGCCGCCCTTACATAATCGAACACAATATTGTCATCTTTGGATGAAACGCTGAGATGAAAGAATATAAAGCTTGCTAAAATCATAATGATACAAGCAAGAACTCTCTCTTCATCAAAAGGTAAGTTATCTGAAATAACGTTGCTCAACACACCACCTATCCCAATGATTAACAGGTATACACCGAAATCTAACTCTTGCGATGACAAATAAAGAGCAGCTGCAATACCAAGAGCTGCACCAATAAAAAAGACTGGATAGCGGTAGGCAAATAGTAATACAAGTGGAATAAGCCAGTAACCAGCTGAAATCTCATTCGATGAGGAAAACAGTGTTGTCCATATTGCATAAGCAGCAATAAGAGTAACAAGTGAAATAGACCAGCTGGAGTTATATTTATCCTGAACAAACCATTCAAGCCAATTCCACACCCCCAGCAATATCACAATCCAATAGCAGTACCCTGGCAACGGCGAAGGGAGTTCTGAATATATCTCGATAGTCCCAATATCGTGAAAGTGGATTAATACCGCAGCGATAAATAAAAGTATTGAATAAACATTTGCGTGTGATTTGCCAAATTCAGTTGCGACCCCTTTGCCAGCCGCCTTACGACTCTTAGGCTT
The DNA here is from genome assembly GCA_021772775.1 of Mariprofundus sp. GTDB lineage: Bacteria > Pseudomonadota > Zetaproteobacteria > Mariprofundales > Mariprofundaceae > Mariprofundus. The sequence goes on from JAJFLH010000035.1 coordinate 46,488, forward strand.
TCTGATAGTGCCTTCCGTAATATGTCTCTGCAGCTGCGGTTTCCAATCGGGAAGTTTAATATAGAGAAACTGAGTGGCAGGATACTCTTCTGATTCATCAGCTGGATCATACTCCAATGTAAAAAGCCGATCATCGGCGCTAATAGTGTCACCAGGATATTTCAGTTTTGATATAACCTTCGCATCAAGCGGAGAAACAACACCGACATATCCTTTCTGGGTCTCTAGAACATAAATCCCTTCCAGTTGATCAACCATCTCCCCCTCTTTTTTGCATACATGATCAATTTTAGCGGGCAAAAGCTCTAATAGGGATTGATTGCTATCAGCAACATATTTGTGTTGAATTACTTTATTTGATGCCATCTTTCTCCCTCATAAACAAACAGATACAAACAATACCTGAGTAGCGAATGGTTCTACTATAGTTCAAATTACAACATAGTGATAATATAAGGTTTATTCAAATATGACATCATTACCATTGTGCATATAAAAACGACTAGAATGAAAGTTCCGCAAGCGATGGGAGATGAATTCACCGCTATAAGAGTGGCATACATCTGGGTGCCAAACAGTTTCCCCCTTTTCTAAGCCTAGGTATTTACTGACTCATTTATCTACAACTTTAAAAACTGCGGGGCACTTTTCTTTGATCCGAGTTATGTTTTGCTAAAAATTGCGACTCATACAATCAACATTCCATTTACACATGCCATCGGTAACGGATGTGCGGGACGGCCACGATCAATAATATAGGTTTCAGCTTGTTCGGCCGGATCAAATGCAGTTGAGCGTTTCTCTGTGCCTACACGGATTTCATCACTGCTGCTCACTGGTGCTGCGTCACGTAAGCCCTTCACACCTTTCTTCATGGCTACAGCTTTTACCCCTTTGCCTTTTCCTAGCAGTGGGAACTCATCCTTTTTCACGATTGCCAGACAACCATCTTTAGTAATGAAAGCGATTGCATCATGGGTTTTATCCACTTCACGAATAGAGAAAAGCTTTGAGCCAGCAGGCAAATTGATAAACGCCTTACCTTTCTTGTTGGCCGTTAACATACCCTCGCCTTTCGCCCTGAAGGCATAAGCAAGGGTTGTGATAATAATATACTCGGAATCAGGGTTGATCATAAATAGTCGTGTTGGTGCTTCATTGATGCTGAATACAAAGTTTTTGGAGATCGGCTCACCATTACCGCGACCACTGGGTAGGTCAGCAGCAAGCATATTAAAGGCGCGGCCTGTACGTCCAATAAACACAAGTCGATTGGTTGTATGACCAGCAGCATGGTCGAGGATTTTATCCCCCTCTCTGAACTTCACGCTCTCCACATCAATATGCAGACCGCGCATCCCCTTCAACCAACCGGCTTTTGATAGTACAGCCGTTACCGGCTCACGTGCCACCAGCATCTCCTTACTCATGATGCGCGCTCTGGGTGCATCAGGATGCACTTCTGTCCTACGTTCATCACCAAAGGCTCTGCGTGTCTCCATCAGCTCTTTTCTGATCTTTTTCCAACGGTGGGCGTAATCGTCAATGGTCTGTTTCAATTCAACCGCTTCTGCACTCAGAAGATCATGTTCACCCTGCAGTTTCATCTCTTCGAGTTTACGCAGCTGAGAGAGACGGATGGCCAGAATCGCCACCACCTGCAGATCAGAGAGTGAGTATTTCTCCATGATGATCGGCTTGGGCTCATCGTTATCGAGAATGATATCGACAATGTCTCTGATATTCGGGTAGGCCAACAGCAAACCATCAAGGATATGCAGACGCTTCTCAATTTCAGCCAGTCGAACGGTTGAGCGGGCAGTCACAAGCCGTTCACGATTATTCAGGAATGAGCGAATCATCTGATCAAGCGTAAACAGCCTTGGCAGCCTGTAACGGTCACCATTGGGTGCAAGCAGCCAATCTTCAAGCGCATAGGTGGCGTATTCGATGGTCAGTTGCAGATTGGTCACAGAGAAGAGATGCAGCATAATGTCATTTGCATCTAAACCCTTCGATTTCGGATAAAGAATAATTCGAATATCTATGCCTTCGGATTCATCACGAATATCCTCAAGCATGGGTAGCCGCTTTCTCTCTGGCAGGGTCGGATCAGAGATACACTGGCCCATCGAAATCAGCAGTGGCGATTTCTCGATGCCGTAAGGGATTTCGGTAATAACAATTTGCCATGCGCCCCGCTCCAGCTTCTCCACATGCCATTTGCAGCGTAGCAACATTTTACCGCGCCCTGTCGCGTACATCTTCTCAATATCTTCATGTCTGTTGGCAATAATACCGCCACCTGGAAAATCAGGCGCAGATATATGTTTGCGCACCGTTGTGAAATCCAGTGGTGATTCCGATGCACCTGTCCTGATGCGTTTGTCAGCCAGAGCGATGCAGGCCCCCATCAGCTCGGTAAGATTATGCGGGGGAATTTCTGATTTAAAGCCAACCCCCGGATTACCGGTCGTGCCGTTCATCAAAACACTGGGGAACGGTGCCGGTAACAATAGCGGTTCAATGTCTTCATCATCATAGTTCGGTTGGTATTCTGAGATGCCTTCTTTAAGATCACTGGAGAGCATCGCTTCGGCAATCGCTGTTAACTTGGCTTCGGTGTAACGCATGGCAGCAGCACTATCACCATCAATCGAGCCCCAGTTCCCCTGCGGATACACATAGGGGTAGCGCATCTTCCAGGGCTGTGACATTCTCACCATGGCATCGTAAACACTGGAGTCGCCATGTGGGTGATATTTACCGATGACATCACCGACCACACGAGCGGCCTTTTTGGTCGGGCCATCAGAACGCAGTTTAAGCATCTCCATCGCATACAAGATGCGCCTATGCACAGGCTTCAATCCATCCCGTACATCGGGAATCGCACGACCCCCCACTACTTGCAGACCATAACCACGATACATCTCGCGAAACACAGACTCAAATGGCGCGATAGTGTTATTGCCAGAATCGTACTTCTGGAAGAGATCAAGCTCTTTCACATCATCAGTAACATCACAAGGATCATTGGCTGGTTCAAGATAAGCGGCTTCTTCAATCTCTACGCCCATTAACAGATTTTTGCGCTGATCTGCATCACTGCCCATGAGTTTTGTCATTAGGGCATCCATGCGCGGATCACTTTGCGGCAGCACCTTCACCAACACCCTGTTTTCAGCATCCATACAGGTTTCAGCAAGTTCCGGAGGATCCATTTCACCCAAACCTTTGTAGCGGGTATAGGTGATCTTTTTCTTTTCAGCCAAGGCCATCGCCTTCAAACCATCGAGCTCATCCTGATCCTGAGCGTAATGCTTCTGTTTGCCGATGGTGGCGCCATAAAGCGGTGGCTGAACAATGTAGACGCAACCGGCATCAACAAGCGGTTTCATTAAGCGATAAAAGAATGTGCCGAGCAGGTTCTGGATATGTAGACCATCGACATCGGCATCGGTCATGATAATCACTTTTCCATATCTGCGGTTAGCAGGATCGCAGTTTTCACCAACACCTGAACCCACAGCAGTCACCAGATCCGCCACTGCCTCACTGCCAATGGCATCTTCCGGATCAATACCCTCACAGTTTAGAATTTTACCTTTGATCGGGATAACAGCCTGTGTATCCCGATTGCACGCCTGCTTGGCTGAACCACCGGCCGAATCACCCTCCACAATGTAAATTTCAGTACCTTCAATACCATTGAAGCGACAATCCTGCAGTTTGCCCGGCAGTGGCGTGCGACCGGTATAAGTTTTACGTTCAACCTTCTTCTTTTTGCCACTCTCTAATGCAGCACGAGCTGAAGCGCGATCAATCACCAGCTTCACCCATGCATCGGAGAGTTCCACATCACGGTGCAATAGGAGGGAAGCGGCATCATGAATCACGCCGCCTACAAACTTGGTGGCTTCCCTTGAACCGAGTTTCTGTTTGGTCTGCCCTTCAAAGGAGATATCCTTAATGTAGACCGATAGCCCCATCTGGGAGTTGCCCATAATATCTGAAGGTGCGATGCGCGTATTTTTGGCCAAGGTTTTCTTCAGTTCAGGGCGTAGTTCCAGATACTCACGCACAGCTTTCAGCATGCCGTCGGCAAAACCCTTTTCATGGGTACCGCCCCTTGGTGTAGGCACAGTGTTCGCATAGGAGCGAACAAAAGTATCAACAGGTTCCTCGAATGAAGCAAAGAACCAGTGCACCTTTTCAATATCGCCAAGCGCTCCCGAGAATTCAAATAGAGGTGATTCAGCCATATTGGCTTCCATATATTCAGCCAATCCACGTTTGAAACAAAACTTTTCAGTCTCTAAGCCTGGAGCTTTAAATGTTACTTCAAGTCCGGGGATTAAGATGGCTTTATCCATAGCCTGCTGGCGAACCTGTTGAATGCGGAATTTAGACTGTTTATAAACATCAGGGTCTGGAGAAAACCGGATCGATGTACCGCGAGTCCGAGGGCCGCAGTCACCAACCCTTTTCAGCTTTTCAACTACACGTCCTTTTTCAAGGCGCATGAACCATTCACCACCATCGCGCTTGACCGTTGCTTCCAGAAAAGTTGAGAGCGCATTGGTTACAGTAATACCAACACCGTGAAGACCACCTGACACTTGATAGCTGTCATGATCAAATTTGCCGCCGGCTTTATCCTGAGTCAGTACCATTTCGACACCGCTCATACCGGATGCTTCATCGATCTCTACAGGGATACCGCGGCCATTGTCGGAGATACAAATAACACTATCGGATTCAACTTCAACAATGATTTTGGAGCAGAAGCCGCCAATCGCTTCATCACCACAGTTATCGAGCACTTCCTGCGCGATATGGTGGCAACCAATCTCTGAGCCAATATCAGTATACATCCGTGGCCGTAGCCGGATATGTTCAATACCGTCCAGATTCTTTAGCGATTTAATTCCGTATTCTGACCCTGACCCCATGAGCACTCCCTACCCTGATCTGACCGAACTACCGTGTTGCGTTGATACTCAAACTACAATCCCATACCTTTTCATTCTATTGCTATCGCACATCATAATCGACTTGTGCCACCCGGCTCAAACATAATGCCAGCCCCACCATTTAGGGAGAACCAGCACAGCTGTTTTCTGTATCAGCCCAGCTTGATTGGTTTTATGCAAAAATCCAGCACTCCTGCGACTCTCCTTAAAATAGTGGCTTATTGTACAGCACTCAAACAGCATTTCATCATCGCGTTTTTGATCTGTTCCTATGATGGAATGAAGCAGACGGAATCGACACTGTGGGCTCAGACCATAACTCAAACTCACTGCAATATAACAGCATCACCATGAATAGAACCTCTCGCTTCAGTTACACTAGCGAACAACTCTCTGCCCTGCTTGCATCTTGCTCATACTCTGACAATCGTTAAAAAATAGCGCCCAGCAGCTTAGTGTCTGCGTCTGATTTTGTCGTTGAAGGCGTCGGCGATATCGGTAGCAACAACCTTGGCTTCCTTAGGTTTACCGTAGTCTCCAGTGACTATGAAGATGATTTTACCACTATTGGTATCAATACCTTTCAAGGTGAACTCTTTTACGCCTGAATAAGAGGACTCTCCACCGGTCATTTCACCCCACATGCTGCTTGAACTTGCCAGTTTTAAATTACCCTTAACGATAATCTGGAAGCCCTGCTTTCGGTACCCCTCCAGTGAATAGGCATCATTAAAATCGAAAGAGTCTGCAATTGCTCGGGCATCAAATCCCTGCTTGAGAAATTCGGTCATGATCATATCGGTATAGACATTATTGGAAATTGATCCATTACGCATAGAAGTGCCTGCGTCCAAGGTCACCCCTTGGTTATTGGCAATATTGGTAGAGACAGCAATGCGACTGTTGGAAAACTGGTTAATGTTATAGCCGTTGGTAACACTGATTTCGATATCTTTCATACCGCTTCGTATGGCCTGACCGGCTAACTTTGTTGCAGTACTGCAACCTTGTAGCAGAAAAGTGCAAACACCGATTATTATTACCCATTTTTTCATAGGGTTGTTCCCTCCTCTGATACTCTCATGATTGCGTAAGCTCTATTATTAAGTTGCCAGTTCAAGCTTATTATTAAGCTGGTGCTGCGGAGTAACGGGGCTGGGCTTTTTTATTTAACCCTGGGCGGGAGCTATCTCGGTCTAGTTTTTCTTCTTTAATCAGATGAATCGACAGCAAAACTGAATCTATCGAAAACACCATCATTTAATAGAGTGCTAGCTTTCAATAGCTGTTGATTCAGGCCCCTAAATGGCTCAAATGGCGTGCTTCTATCCACCCAGTCATCCCTGAATAAAAATGTTCACATCCCCGCCATAGAAATATTTCACCGTAAGCTGCTTTCGTGCATATCACTATTTCCCCCGAACCAATCAGAGCAATAATAAACCCATCAAGGCTAGGGCTAGTCAGTAATCGAGTATCTAGATTTGCGATATAGCTGCTAATTACAGGTAGGTTGTTGATGGGGAGAGCCACGATAGCAGCAGGAGCGCCAGCACTAGGCTGATTGATGACATTGCTTGCATTGTTGCCATTAGAATCGCATCTAAAGCTAGAGGTCGAATCAGTTACACCATCTCCATTCTCATCGTTCGAAGTCGAAATTCGATTACCAGCAGTATCGTAAGTATGCGTGCGAATGATATCTATAATGCCATCGTCATTGTTATCGTATAAGATAGTAAACGAGTTATTAACGGTATCGTAAACATATCTGTTTCGAGCATCAATAATCCCGTCAGCATTCCTATCGGCGGTATCCTCTATCCGAAGGCCATTCGTATCATAAGTTTCGCTATAAATGCCGGCTATAATACCACCTTCGACGCTTCTCCATATTTTATATAGTGAGGCTGTATCCGAGCTACTCGAGCCATGGTTGTCACTCCCGCAAGTCACTAACAGGTCGGCGACCGTGATGAATAGCAAGTTTATGACAATTTTCATATTAGCTCCCCATTACAATCTATTTTGTTTCAGGGGCAGCTCTTGCTTGAGGTATACATCAGTATCGCAAGCAACATTTTATTATGATTGTTTAACCATAAAAATTCTAGCCAAACGGCTTACTGCACTAGAATGAACGCATTAACATGGCATTGCAAAATCTGGTACGGATTCATGCTTCCACTTAACGACAACAGCGAAACCTGACAGCGTTAATATGTATGATTCATCAAACCTCATGATCCATATCTCCTATAACAACTTTGATGTTTCCCATCTTTTATCGCCTAAACGTTAATGATCAGACAGGACAACTATCCTGCTATTGAAGCGGAAGGCTTTTCTGTTACTAATCGATAAAGACAGGGATGTTGCCTAATACGACCATTATTAATATAATACTGTGCCAATGAAAACTATAAACTCTGAACTCATTGATCGCCTCACGTCGATTGCCTCCGAATTCCCCGAAGAAGCCCGTCAGCAACTGTTTGATCTTATTGCTAGCTGGCAAAATGAGACGCGTTCCGCGCCTCGCATCCCGATTACGGAGCCGTTGAGTCTTTCATCACGTCATGGCGAAGTTCACTATGGAGAAACCTCCGATATAAGTATGAGCGGAGTATTTATTGAGACCCCGGCCAGCTTCGAACTTGGGGAGTCCCTTGAGCTGATCATCACCTTCTTTTCAGAACCCGAACCCATACATTTTGGTGGAGAAGTAGTCAGGGTGACAGATGATGGGATTGGCGTCAGGTTCGACCAACATAGCAGCACACAGTTTGCTAAACTTGAGTCCACGATTTCGCGGCATGCGCTCATTATGCGCAAGTCCAGTTAACAGAGGGCTGTGATAATGTTCGAAAGCCTGTTTAAGAAATTTGCAAAACCCACGGAGAAGCTGAGCTCACTCGAGATGCAGGACCTGATTTCAAGGTTTCTACTGCATATGGTATGGACGGATGGCAGAGCCGGGCAAAAGGAGCTTGATTTGGTCGTCAAGATTTTGACCCACGATTTCCACGTCGATCCAGATTTAGTGATTCGCGAAATCAATAACTTCAACCCATCAAAACAAGATATGGATGCCATTGCGGACGCTCTTCGAGAAAATCTTCCGGTGACCGAGCGAATCCAGTTGTTAAGGGATATCTGGGCTATCGCGTTGACCCACGAAGGCAAACTGAACTACGAGGAGGAGATGTTTTATCTGGCAGCAGAACACCTAGACATCCCCGCAAACCACTTTCTTGAACACTGCGTCAAGGTTATGCCCCGCAACCGACAATGAACGCCAATGGGGCTGAGCGAGAGTCAGTCCTGACATTTAGAGCTCTAATCGAATAACTCATGTCTGGCACCGTTACAAACAGTCATAACCCAACAACCAAAGCCTGGCCCCGATACTTACAGCTACCATTTCACCCCTAAAAAGGTGCTTTTAAGCCCTAAAAACAGGGTGTATTTCTGCATTAATAAAATGAATCAAAGCCTTAGCTTGGTCCGACCCATTAAGTTACAGAATGAGCCTTATGAGTACCGTCAGCAGTAGTATTCATGCACGATTCAAGGCTAGGCGCCGCCTCCGTAATGCATAAATGTCAAGCCAGGCACCTATGTTCCATGGCTTGGCCCCACGAATGCCTCTTTCTCGTGGAAAGTGGGGCCCAGTTTGAATCATAGTAATTTCAGAATGAGGAAGTGAATCCCGCACAGTAACTGCCATCCCTGTTACGAATGACGCGGCAAGACAAATTGGAAGCACCTCATAAAACGCGGAATCCTTCTGAGAAGATCTCGCTTGGTCAGTGGGTAAGTCAAATTCAATCGAATATGTATTTGCACATCTCCCTTGATTCACCCCATCCAGCACTTCATCAAAATGGGAGGCTTTACGAAAAATCCAAACTCCAGCTGGGGTGTTCAATTTAAAAATTTGTGGTGCATTTGGAGGCAAACAATTTACGAGCCAGAATCCTATCATTTGATTGTTAATCTCCTTATTTAAATGATTGATGAAAGCAGATGGCTTTCTCTACATGAAAAACCGATAGTCATATATCTCGTTAACTATATCTGGGGCCTGCTTAACAACATCAGCGAATTTTTGAGAATATCCCAAAGTCACAGGCATGGTTTTGTACAGAGTATTATTGTTCCAATCGACTTTTGTAAGAGAAAGAACACTCGAACAGCTATCATGCCATCCCCCATCCCCAGAAAATCTACGCAACAAGATTGGGTCGGGCAGAGGTTTTAAAGCCGCTTCTTTAAAAACAGACTGCCATGACTTTTGGACATTTACCCCACTGACACTACCTTGTGTCCATAAGAGGCATTCATTTTCACTAATGGGTTGATAGAAGCCCCTGCCAACAGGATATCCAGCTGGCGCGGCTTTTTGCCCTTGATTCTTAGGAGAATCAATTTTCAACCCATACCAACTTGTTCGGCGAACAACCTGAATAAGCTCAATCTCAGTTTCCCCTCCAAATGCATCATATGCACCTTGTATTTCCTCTTCTGTAAAATGGGATGTTTTGTGAATAAATATCTTCCGAGGAATTCGACCACCATGACTATTCTGATATAGATGAAGGCTTCTGGACAAAACAGACTGCATTTCCTGATAGCTTAGATACGGATTTCCTTTTCTATCAGTCGTGAATTCACGCGTATCGTATGCAACAAATTGAAACCCTGTTCCATCCGGGTCAAAAACCTGACTGCAACATGTGGTGTAGTCGTTATTACCTTCATGTTTTTTGATAGCGTAACTCAGTCCAATATAAGCCTCATCCTTGTCTAATTCTGCCAGTTTCCAGGGAACCCCTCCTGCTTTTGCATACAGTGCAACACTCATTCCCCACATTACATTAGCACGACAGGATCGTGTAAAAGCAATGTCATTCACTATTTGAACAGCCACGTTGGCAGGTGCAAGTTTAGCCTTTATTCGATTATGCAGGTTAAAATCTTCGTATTCAAAAACTTCTTGCCATTCCTTAGGAAGATACATCAACAAAACATCGAAAGAGTTTTTTTTTCTCATTAGTTGAGCTATTGATTGCAATATACCTTGTACAAGCCCTTCTCCATCTTTTCGCGCCACCAATGCCAAACAATTATCTGGTGCCGTGCACCTAAGTCCCTCTGAAGGTGCAATCAGAGGGATTCGAAAAACATTTTGAAACCCTGCATATTGAATATAGTAATTGAGCGCTTCTATAGGTGTTGCATTCCCATTCAATTCCGCCACAAGTTTATCAAGTCTTCCCATTTTCTCGGCAGGAGAAAAATAAGCAAGCCTCACCTGATTCAATATCCCTAGGTCAGTACTGTAAGGCCCATGATTAGTTAACCCTCTTAGAGGATGAACATCTGTGTTTCGCCCAGAAAACAACAATAATGGTTCAGGCAATATCGAATAGCCGGGAAGCACATTTGCTTTCTCATTCATCATAATACTCCTCCACGACTGTAGGCTGTTCGAGTGTTGATTTTGAACAACGGTGCGTTTTCAGACCCTACGAAACATGAAATCTGAACGTCTTCATCAGCACCAATTGATCCAAAGAGAATTCGAATCCATGCATCAAGAAGTTGTGATGACTGGGGGTTGTATCGATACCTCTTTTTATTCCTTAAGAAATCAATTGCACTCACTCGGCTCCTTAAGGGCGTCACCCAAATGTCTGGGCGTATAAGAAGCCATACCTTGCCATCCCGTTCCTCCAACTTGAGGGACAGGGCTTCCGCCCAAATAGCATCCCTCACTCCAGATACTGATCCAGCTATATAGCCTGGCTTACCTCTAAAGCTCAGCGCATCTTTAAGAGGCTGCAAAACAGGACTACTCACTCTTTCGCGATCAACAACAGCATAATATGTTCGATTTTTTCGTCTTAGTTGGATTGGTTTCCCCTCACACAATGATCGAGCCAGTGCGTGCTCAAAAAACGCATGAATAAAAGTTGATTCTGTAATGCTTTTTACAGGATTATCAAAAGTTTGAGGTTGAATAGATTCAACATTCCCTTCCCCAAAGGCCTTGTATATCTCTGTTGCATCCCCCCAAAAAAGCAACTTATCCGTATAGGCAATAACTGCATTTGGTTTATGCTCAAATAAATTATCATTAACCTCTTTGTAGGTAATAGAAGCTTTGTGTTCAGCAACATTATAATTCTTTGGAAGTTCAATTACAGGCAGAGCATTTGTTCTTAAAATCGGGAAACTTTTTCCGGCAATTGGCATTGGAATAGATACTAACGTTGTCTTGGTAGAGCAAACCTTCAAATCCAATTGCTTTGATTTATTTGTTGTTTGTCTCCATATTTTCGAAAGCATTATGTCAAACGTTCCAGTTTCAACAATATATGCCTTCACTCCTTTTTCTTGAGCCGCAGTAATTAGACCAACAACAGATTCAGCCACCTCAGAAATTCGAGGCACAGTCCAAAACAGTCCTTGTGGGAATGGGTTATTTTGCTCAAGTGCCTTGTAGAATATTCCCATTACATTTTTATCACGCCCACTATATCCGCTTACAACCAGCCCGTACCTGTTAGCGGCCGCAAGAAAACACTTTTGTATCTCTTGGTCATTTTCAATCAAATCTTTAGCAAGGTTCTTGATACTTATATAGCGGAAATCACCGTGTATTTTTGCATAAATGGGAAATTGTTCTGCATTCAAACCATTCAAAGCAGCATAGGAGCCTTCTAGGTGAAAAGGAGCCAAACTCTTTTCTGCAACATGTGAATAAGCCGTTTCAATTACCTCATCAAAGTTTGTCGTGAAAATTACTCTGGCTTGTCCCATATCGAGTAGAGCGGCTAATATTCTATGCCCAATATTCAATGATATTTTCTGTGATGATAATTGGCTTTGAATATACCTTTGCTGAGCGCCATAATCGGCTCCAAACAACAGTTCAAAATAAAACGAATATTCCTCAGAGCTCCATAAAGCGGGGAAGCCTTTACTACCTAAATAAGACTGAATCTTATCTCTAATTGCCTGATTATTAATATCATGAGATTGCAGGTCTTGGTTTTCTTCCCGGCAATAATATTTACGTTTCAAATCCCAGGTAATATCCGTGGCAGTGGGCATTCCAGCTGTTCGAGATGTTCCCGCCCCGAGAAACCACATCAGTTGAGGGGAATTCGCAGAGAAATGTGTTAAAAATTCCACTTCTTTCAATAGAAGGTCTTGGAAGACAGAACAATTACCCATAATCTTCTCCTAATAACAATGAAGAGTTCATGATATTGGGAACCTATCAAGAAAGCCTTCAAATCCATCCGTATGCCAATTAATTCGTTTACCAAACAGTGTCACATAACGTCTACCCACCGGATGCTTTTCAGCTAATCGATGGTCTGAATCAAACTCCACAATATCAATGGAATTATCCCCCAAATGAGATAGCCCGCGTTTTAATAGGTAGAGCACATCTAGATCATCATCTGGAAGACTGTAACCAATAATGATTACCCTTTTCGCCTTCCTAAGTACTTGATCAGCCTCATACCATATTCGGCTAATATGTGGATTTCGATAGTCTTTGAAATAAGTGGGCGAAATCATCACCGGCTTAACTTCCGAATGGCAGGATATACATTTGCGTCCTTGGCAAGTAAGCCGCTGCTCCAAAGTCTCATGTTTTGCCTTTTCCTCTGAATATAATTGTTCGAGGACTTTGGTGAATCCGACTCCCGAATTTGATATTCCGACATCCAATCGATTGCAACTCGGGCAATAGAGCCAATTCAGAGAACCATGGAGCTTCAACAACTTACTGTCGCCCATTTTTTTCCGATAGAGGTCGCTGGCCACATCACAAAGATAATCGGGGAATATGCCCTCATCGTTGCCGGATGCTTCGTTAATTCGAGTTAACGCGTTATCTGCAATGATGTCGTAATTTAGAGAAATCGTAACGGGAAGAGTTCCCGCCTTCTTTTTCAGTTTATCATATAATGTATGGTAGTAGTTCTTCTGGAGTTTCTTCAAATCATGTTCCAAGACAGCAAAGATCACATAATCAAGCGCCCGACGAGCATCAATTAACCTGCCCTGATCCCACTTAGGGCCCAAGGCATGACCTCGATCAATTGCAGTGTCCAGGAAACTGATCAACAACGGTAAGGGTGGAAGTTCACCAGACTGAGCAGCATAAAAGTTATCACTCAGAAATTCCTCCAGCGTCGGCAGGAATTGTTCACGATCAATCTCATACGCTGTATTGAATGCCCGCGTCAAAATCTCATTAGTGAGAGGCCCACCACATGCTTTAGTTGCCCCTGCACCAAAAATAACTACTGTATTGCTATCCATATCTATGCTTCATCGCCAACTGGATTACCAGAAGGTTTTAATTTCTTGAAGTTATCTGGCCCATCGAAGCGGAAAACATTCTCATCGACGAAGCGGTGCAGCACAATATCAATATAGGTGGTTCCATTGGGCTGGATTACTTTTTCCAGAGAAGTTCCATCGGACTGGAACTCAGCTTCATGGTAGTAGGAGAAACCTTTCTCCGGCCGGGCAACAACCCTGAAACCAATCTTCCCATCTTCAACATCCTTCATCTTGTCGGCATCAAGATAGTAAACGAGACGACCACTCTTACTATTCATCTGGCGATCAACGAAGAAATCACGAGGCAGTCGTTCGGGTTTATATGCATTGCCTGCCAACAGGAAGAGATCGAAGTCGTTCTCCTTGATCTGTTCGCCCTGATCATCACACACATTGAACACCAGCATGCAGTAGCGGCCAATCGTCTTGTTATCCTCTTGCCTTACCATCTGCTGTTGCTGTTCAGTGAACTGCTTTAGCTCGTTGAAACGACTGTCGTAAGAGGCCTGATCCGATACTTTCAGACAATTGAGAATATCAACAACGATCTGATTATGCCCATCGGCAGGTGCACTTCGCATGATGCCCATATCATCACCTGAATGGCTGTAACCACTGTATACCCCGAGTGCAACAGGTCTGGAGCCTCGAAGGTCTCCATTCGACTCAAGTAGGAACGATGCAGCCCGATTCGGAGTGGGAGCTGATATATTCTGCTTCAGGGAGACGTACTGATAATTCAAACTCGCTCCGGCAACGCGCACCACACCATCAGAGCCATCCTCAACCAGATAACTATTGAGGAAATCATAGAAGGTACGGTCAATCCCCTGCCCGGTTAACACAAATGGGTAGAGGCCATGAGCCGTACAGTCGTAATCGAGATAGTTTTTGTTAAGCCCCCACTGACCATCACTGCCAAGACTCAACCAGTCGAGTACACGCTGGCCTGGCTCCACGCCATTGAACCACGCTTTAATACGCCCAACACGCGCTTTACCGAGCTTGGCTAAGGCTGATCCATGATTGGCAGGGGCGAGCATCACCAGATGGCTCAATGGACACATATCAAGTCCACCAGCACCGAAATAACGATCAATCCAGTGGCGCACGACCGGGCCACCGGTGGAGTGGGTAATACAGGAGAAGGGCTGAATGCCATTACTGTTGCTTGGAAGCTCTTCCAGAGCCTTGTTCATGGCACGAGAGATATCATCCAGCGTCACCTCATCGTGGAAGCTAATATACCTACCTAGATAGATATGCTGGATATCAAGTGCGATATCATATTCATCGCTTCGATTTGCCAGCGCCTGCGGAAGATCACCATAGGTATCGATATCGGTAACACTCCAGCCATGAACAAATATTAATTGCATATTTAGGCTCCTCCCTTCCAATTGAACCGCACCACTCTACAGCACTCAAACATTCATTCATCATCAATATTGATGATAAAACGCAGTTATTTTTGGGAAAAAGTATAAATATGATTTTTATTTTCCCATATCTGGGAAAATGAGGCATCCAGAGGCTGACTCGGAGAGTGTTATAGTCCGAGCGTCAGTTGCTCTGAAAGGTGCTGATCATCCTCTCCTTGATCGAAATTACTGGTGGTTAGGCCTATCAGGCGAACTGCTCTCTGTCCTGCTTCTGTCTGCTGCAGCAGCTTGGGAATCTGTACCTCAATATCAGAGAGATTCGTAAATGGTTGTTGCCGGGTGAAAGAGCGTGTCACCTGTTTGAAATCATCATACTTCACTTTCAGAGTGATGGTTTTGGGCATGAGTTCCTGGGCGTTCAGTTGCAGGGAAACTTTCTCGGCCAGTTTGGTTGCGTGTTGAAGTAGTTCATCAATATCTAGGATATCCTTAGCGAAGGTGGTCTCTTTGCCTAATGACTTGCGCACTCGGCTGCTTTTGACTGGGCGGTGATCAATGCCTCTTGCGGCCAGATAGAAGTATTCTGCAGATCTGCCCAAAACCTGTTGCAAATCTTCCCGGCTCCAGTTGTGTAGATCTTTGCCAGTATAGATGCCCTGCTTATGCAGCTTCGCTTCTGTGGCCGGGCCAACACCGTAGAACTTCTTTACCGGCAGCATTGCAACAAATGCCTCCCCTGCTTCTGGTCTCACCACATAGAGACCATCGGGTTTATCCATATCCGAGGCAATTTTTGCGAGGAACTTATTGTATGAGACACCGGCTGATGCAACCAGTCCTGTCTCGGTAAGGATCTCCTCTTTGATCCTCTGAGCAATCTTTGTGGCAGAACCATCACATGACTCTGTGTAGGTCACATCGAGATAGGCTTCATCGAGTGATAAGGGCTCAACCTGAACCGCATAGCACCAGAAGATCTCCCGAATCAGTTTGGATGCCTCGCGATAAGCCTCAAAGCGCGGTGGGACAAACAGCGCCTGCGGACAACGTTTAAAGGCTTGGGCGCAGGACATGGCAGAGTGAATACCGAATTCACGAGCTTCATAGCTGCATGCAGCCACCACCCCACGACTATTGGGCTGGCCACCGACAATCAGCGGTTTATCGCGATAGTCCGGGTTATCGCGCTGCTCCACCGATGCAAAAAAGGCATCCATATCCACATGGATAATTTTCCTTTGGATAGTCATCGGCTCATTCAGGGGGAGCTACAGATCATAATGGTGGCAATCATAAGAGGCAGCTTAAACATTTCATTCCTATCAAACAAACGGGAGCTCCTACAGATAGGAGCTCCCGATTTGATGAAGTCAGTAAAGGCTTATTTCAATCCCTCTACTTACCTCTGTTCTAGTCTGACTTTTCTATCATGATCATCATCGTCATGATCTTAATCGTGATGCTTGCATAATGCTTATCGTGTTTACCGTCACCTTTCTCAGGGAAAACAAACAGCACAGAAGCACTGGCTATGTTGCCGGAAGCATCGGTCGCTGAAACATAAAAACTTTAGATCCTGAACAAAGCTTCGTAGAGCTGATGTAAATAGTAAGGCTAGAGAGTAACCAATGCAGGCTATTAAGCGCCTGAGCCTTTTACTATTTCGTAACCAGATACACCTCTACACGACGATTTCTGTCACGCCCTGCTTTGGTACTGTTATCTTCAATGAAGTTTGTAGCGCCAAAACCTTCGCTCTGAATAATGTTTCGATCAATACCTGCATCCACTAAAGCTTTTGCTACTGCTTCAGCACGAGCTGCACTCAAGGCCTCCTGAGAAGAGAAACGATGGCGAGGTATATGCCTACTTTCTGAATAACCGCCAATCGGTTCTGCATCATTATAGCCGCGCACATCGATGGTATGTGATTGGCTATGTGGCAAGAACTCTTTCGCTATCTTCTTCACGACCTGACGTGACTTGGCATCTACATTCTTATCTCCGGAACGGAAGGGTATGATGATCCAAAGCTGTTCTTCGGGAGCTTTTTCTACAACCGGTTCGATGCTTGCATCTGCTGCTGATCCCTCAATAAATGGCTCAACAACAGATTCTGTATCAACGACCGCTTGAACTACAGCCTCTTCCACCGGCTCCACCACTTCTTCCACAGGGGCTGGCCTCGATGTTATCTCAGCCATGCCAGGTTCAAAACCGCCCACAGCATAGTTTAGTGAAACCATTACCCCAGGTGCAAAAGTATCCATACCAGCATTCTTTCCTACTAGCGGAAGGTTCGGAATAACTATACCGGCATCAATCATATATTTTGGTGCTAATTTCCAGGATATACCGGCACCAAGCCCTAATCCGATATAGCTATCGGAGTAGACGATTTTACCAGCAGCATTGGTAAGCCTATGCTCTACAGGGCCAAGTGCCATCAAGCCGTATGCACCAAGCTTATCTGAATCAATATTGATACCGTATGCATCAAGACCATCAAGATCAAACCAGCGTTTACGCATATAAGCTTTAGTTGAAGCTGGAACTTTCATGTTGATGCTGTTCAAACCATTAGAAATATTCTTTTTACTACTATCGAAATACATCAGTCCCAACTCTAGTTCTGGTGTAATAGCATAACCGATGTTCAGCATATAGGTGGGCATCATTGCATTAAAGTTACCCTGAGCCGACGTAGTGGTATCCAGGTTAGCCAGCCCAACTCCAGCCCCCAAACGAATATTGTCCCTGTTAAAGTAATCCAGATAATTTTCAGCCAAGGCTGAACCTGATGAGATCAGCAGTGTCAGCAGGCTTATCGTAACAATATTACTTTTCTGCATCGCCATTCCTCCAGCTGTTTCGATCTAATAGTGCGCAATGAAAGATAAACAGCGATGGTAATATCTTTACGCAACTGCATGAACAACAATCATGCCATTGACCAAAACATTAAGAACAAACAATCTGCCATATATCTGAGCAACTGCAACTATCCAGGAGGTGATTTATAGTTTTCAATATTGCGATTATACATCCAGAGCCATTTGAGAACCCGTTTTGAGACTTTTTATCTTTCACATCTGTTTTTTATTCACTATCCCTGCCTTGGCACAATCCAAGCAGGAGATGCTGCATTTAACCATTTGGCAGCCCTCTCAAAATGTAAAAGAGTGGTTGATGAGTGAAAAACTCGATGGCGTTCGGGCACGCTGGGATGGACAAAAACTCGTCAGTCGAGGTGGTCACACCTTTGCCGCACCTAAATGGTTCACCAAAAGTTTCCCGCCATTTGCACTTGATGGTGAACTTTGGAGTAAAAGGGGCGACTTTGAAAACATCGTTTCCATCGTACGCCGAAAACATCCGCATTCCGGCTGGCAGCAGCTCTCTTATCATATATTTGAAGTGCCGCATCAGCCTGGCGGTTTAAAAGAGCGTTTAAAGATAGTGGAAAATTATCTTTCTGATCACCCTTCCCCTTATCTTCTCATCATCGAACAACTTCTATGCCGTGGTGAAAAACATCTGCAACAGCATTTACAAGATTTAGTCAGCCATGACGCAGAAGGTCTGGTTGTGAGAGACCCAACAAAACCCTATCAAACAGGACGCAGTCCGGATGCATTGAAAGTAAAAAAATATTCCGATACAGAGTGCACTGTTGTGGCTTACAAAGCGGGCAAGGGGAAAATATCAGGGCTCACAGGTGCCCTTGTTTGCCGCATGGATAATGGAGAACTGGTCACGATTGGCAGCGGACTGAATCAGCAGCTAAGAACGACCCCTCCGGCATTGGGGCAAATCATCACATTCAAATATTATGGTCTGACAAAAAATAACACCCCCCGACATCCAGTTTTCCTACGTCTATGGAAAAAACAATAGGCATGTGAGCTCAACCCGCGGTTATTCGGTGAAGAAATAAATGAAAAAACTTTCCACTTACGATGACCTACACCCTAGTCATACAAGACTAATATCGTTAATTCATGCAACAACACAGCTTAATCTAAAACTACCAATTTATCAATTAAAGCACTGAAATTAAAAGAAAACAAACCTCACAAAACACCATCGCATGGCTTTTAAAGCTAGCGTGACATACTGAGACAGTTATCTCGTGTCCTCTTCAGTAGAAATCATCTTATCAATGACACTAAACAGGTTCTGCACATTAATAGGCTTAGTAAGATAATCATCAAAACCTGCCGCACGCCCTTTGGCATCATCGCCTGTCATAGCATTAGCAGATAACGCAACGACCTTGATATGACTCGTTTCAGCATCCTTTTTAAGCACTTTCAGTGCCTCATAACCATCCATGCCCGGCAGGTTGATATCCATCAAAATAAGATCAGGTTTTTCAGATTTAGCCAATACGATGCCATCTTCTGCAGTTTCAGCTTCCAGCAAAAGAAGCTTGGAGCGAGCAGAAAAGAGCTTATTCACAATCAATCGATTCACCATATTGTCCTCAACGAGCAACACTTTCGGCTGCGGCCTGTCTGGATTATCTCCCTCTACCTGCATACTTTTTGATACTTCTAACTCGGCCTGTGGCAATTCAAAACTGCCTGTGACTGGAAATTCGATCCAGAACGTACTCCCCTTACCTACGTCGCTTGAGAAACCAATCATGCCACCCATGGATTCAACAATGCGACGAGTGATCACTAAACCAATGCCTGTGCCCTCTATCTGACCGCGCTCAGCTCCAAGTCGATCAAATGCATTAAATATGCGTGCCTGACTCTCTACAGGAATTCCCAAACCTGTATCAATAATATTGATGCGAATTCGTCCATCATTGATCTGGCTGCTAAGTGTCACAGAACCATCTGGCCGGTTATATTTAACCGCATTGGAGAGCAGGTTGAGCAAGGTTTGATTCAAACGGACATTATCAGCTTGCACCGTCACATTCATATTTTTACTGTTTTCATCTATCAGCTTGATCGCATGTTTTTTAGCGATAGGTGCAATCAATGAAAGACTTCCAGACAATACACAAGCAACCGATACAGGCTCCAGACTAAGATCCAGTTTGCCTGACTCAATACGAGCCAAATCAATCAGATCATCAACCAGCGCTAGAAGATGGTGACCGGCCCGCTCAATTTCACCAGCACACTCTCTGGTTTCATTTGTAAGCTCTTCATCCATCACAAAGAGTTGTGAAAAACCAAGTATTGCATTCAATGGTGTACGCAACTCATGGCTCATACTGGCCAGAAACTCACTCTTGGCTCGACTTGCACTTTCAGCCGCATCACGCGCTTTGACAAGCTCACGCTGAGACTCCGCCAGAGCCGTAATATCACGGGTAACTATAACCACATGCGTAATATCACCTGCCGTCTGCCCATAGGGATAACATGTAACAATGCATTCACGACGTCCAATTTTTGGCATTTCAATGACAGCCTGAGCCGATATTTCGACACCTTCAGCAAAACAGCGCGCTATCTCTGCATCCACCTGCAGAGGCGAACCCCAAACTTCACTTGTGGAACGTCCAATGACATCTTCACGTGAACGCCCTACCACTTTGCACCAGCTCTCATTGACAGCTTCATACTGGCCTGAGCGATTGACCATACTCATCATATCGGAGACCGTATTGACGATGAAGTCATGGCGACTGAGCATATTTTCACGCAGTTTCATCTCATGCCGATGGCGAATATTACTCTGTTCAGAAGCTGAGAAACGTCCTGCAATAACAAACATAAATACCGCAAACACAGCCATCGCACCAAGCATAGCCAGTGAGACTTCGCTATTAAGCAAAAGCAATTTTAACATCAACGGAAATAGCAATGGAGCTACATAGCCAATCAAGGCAAACCGGTCGACAGAAAGCGATGATACAGCCCCCGCCATCAATGCCGTAAGTACAAAGGCAAAAAACAGTTGGTTTACCACATCATTGATAGGAAATAGCAGAACAGTACACGCACCCCATGCCAATCCAGTAGCCATCGCCCCAATTCGGAAGCGCAATAACCAGCTATGATAGTTCACTATAGTTATCGATGATTTTCGCCATGTAAGGACAGTAATCAGACGAAATATAAGCGCCAAAGCAAGCATCCCTACCCAGACATAGACTGAATTACTATTCGCTTCTGTCCATAGAAGTGGCACGACTACAGCAGCAAGCAAAGCATTTGATACAATCGCCAATGGCAGACCGGCGTAGAGCAATTGAACTATATCAAGTCCAACCGATTCGTTGATGGAAGTTGGCTGATGCTCATTCATCGGTTTGTTCATCGATCCTCCTGGGCATGAGTGTCACCTCTTTCGGAAGGAGTGCTCACTCATCGGGGCTGTTGTAACAGATGCATTATTCACACATATTTTCAATACAACGAAAGCATTACGATAATATGACATCATCTATCTACACCATTAATCATGACAAGCAAAAGTCTTGCCGTAAATTAAGCATATGTTTTTTTTACAGAAATCGAAAACATCTGTGCGTAGCCCATTTACACTAAACGTTCCATTCTCTTGGAGATATATTGATCTTCACCCATTAAAATAGCAGAGCTAAATTTTGCTGATATTGGACTCAATGGAGATAATAAGCTGATGAATTTCAGCAAAACCTGGCCGTTGATCTATATTTTCTGAAAAACAGGTTCGCTGTAATTTTTGAAGTTTATCCATGCCATCGGCATGTGATGTTTGCTCATCTACTTTGACTCGATGCAATAACTCCTCCAACAGACAAGCAAAAGCTCTGACTTCAAGCCGTTCAATCGCGTGGCTGACTTTGGGATCCATATCTTTGTATAAAGTAGCCGCCCCAAAGTCCCCAAGCAGACAATGTGCCTCATCATTGATGAGAATATTATGACCATACAGATCCCCATGTGCGATACCATCTTCATGCAGGTGCGCCGCCGCCGAAGCGATAGCATCGGTTATTTTGAGCAGCTCAATCAAGCTAAAGCGGGCATCTTTAGCATAAGTATCGCGCGTACAGGAGTCCAAACAGGGAGGACCGGCAAGGTTATTAAAATCATCAGCGATCAGGGAGAGTAAAAGACCATCCTTTTGCTCTGGGTGACCTTTGAGTTTACCGATGACTTCAACCAGATGATCATGTTTACCGGCGGCCATTGAAGCAGCCATTTCATCCGCAGGATAACCATCACTGGTGACATCACCTTTAAACTCTTTAACTGCAATATCAATATTATCTTGCCATGAAGCTTTAGAGATAATACCTGAGGCCCCCTCTCCCAGCTGATGCTCCAGTTGAAGTTCGTCCCAATGGATTTCAGCCAGAGTGTGGTCACTGTGTGTGTGGTTCGTGCAAGGGTTACCTGCAAAGGCTAGCCAGGATAACTTCGGCAAATTGAACAACCATTCAGGCAGCTCTGCTATTTGATTGGCAGAGACCCTGAGCAGCTCCAGGTTTCTGCATTTTTTCATTTCAGCGGGCAATGCAGTCAACCGATTGCCAGCCAACATCAGTTTTTGCAACTGCGTGTATTGCCCCATAGATGCAGGAAGTGCTTCCAGCTTATTATCAGTCAAAATAAGCCAGCGTATATCTGTTGGCAAAGCATCTTCGGGTACCTCTGATATTTGATTGGCTTTAAATCCAATCATATTCAGATCTGGACATTGTGATAAAACGCTAGGCAACACCTGAAAGTTATTATCGGACAAAAAGAGAATGCGTAGCCTGGTGAATCGGCCAAAGTCATCAGGCAAACGGCTTAATTGATTACCGGAGAGGTCTAAAACCTCTAAGCTATCCACCAGTCCAAACAGTTCTTTTGGAAACACATCAAGACCACATGATATTTTCACACGTTGTTGGCCAAGCAATTGACCAGATTTAAGAGCAGAGAGGGTATGCATACAACCACCTATTCAGAATAGCCCCCTGAGATAAGAGTTTGGGGGCGGTGCAATCTCATTAAAGCCTGCTTCAAGTCACGAGCCAATTTGAAAAGTGCTGATTATTTAATACAAACATTGAAACTACATACAGGTACTGCGCTGAGGCATTATGATGAATTGTTTTATCAGTTAACTCATCTCAGATTAACTATTTTGAGTACACTTTAATGCACCCAGATTCGCATTAATTGCAATAAGCGTTTGTCGCATCAGTTCTAAATCCTGAGATGGAATACCAGCTAAAGCCTGATCACTGAATTTATTCAGCTCCGGCCAGACCTGAATGAAAGCCTGTTTTCCCTCTTCAGTGATCTGGGCTCGAATAATGCGTCTATCCTGCTGATCCTGAACACGGCCAACTAAACCGCTTTTAACCAATGTATTCATCAATCGCGTTACAGCAGCTTTGTCTTTACCAAGAATATTGGCTAACTGTGATTGCGGCAGACCATCGCAATGGCGAATGATCATCAGGGTATCCGCCTCTTCAGGCGTAATATTGTAACCAGCATCTTTACAGATACGACTGACATGTGATCGAACATGACTGGTCATAAAACCAATCAGAGGCATGATTGCACCAAGGCCGTCGTTGTGTTGATGATCCGTTTTCATAACAGCAACACTGCTGAATATGGTTGATCATATCAATAGTTGACATTATCAACCTATTTGCAAATCATTCAGTTGAATGCGTAATACTAATTATTCACGATAAGGACGTTCCATGAAAATGCTATTTAGTCATTTTATCACTGCTTTTGCGGCCCTGTTTCTTGCCTCCTATCCCGCTTCAGCATCCGAGCCACTAAGCTTAAAACAGGTGCTTGAATCTATACTGATCAATCATCCCGATCTGAAAATCAATCAGATCGACCGCAGCATTGCAAAAACCGAAAGCCTGCGAGTTGAAGGTATGTTGGATCCAACAATAGCTGCGACCTTCAAAGCCAGTGAGGAGAAAGTACCTGTTTCCAGTGATTTTCAAGCCAGTGAAACACGCCTCGGTCAAATATCTGGAAGCATTAGCAAGCCCTTATCCATTGGTGGCATAGTCAGCGCCAACTTCACCTACAATCGCACCGGTCAGGCATACAACTCCCCTATTGCAGCACAGTTATCCCGTTTCAACCCGGCTTTTCACAATCAGGTTAACTTAAGTTACCGTCACTCCCTGTTTAAAGGTGCCAACCGTCCGGATTATCATCAATCACTACTGCTAGCTGAAGCAGGGGTTGAATCTGCCGAGATACAGTCACAAGTGATCATGCAGGGGTTAAGCCTGCAAGCCATCAATGCTTTTTATCAACTGGCTGCCGATGAGATCAATATTCATATTGCCGAACAGGCTGTACAACGCTCCAAAAAACTACTCAATTACCAACGTTCACGTGAAAACTTCGGTTTGATCGAAAAAGCTGACCGTTTGCAGGCAGAAGCTCTGCTGGCAGCCCGCAATACAGATATGCAACGGGCCAAGGCCCAGCGCTTAGCGGATCAGAGCATGCTGAATCGATTGATGCTGCGCGCTTCTGACACACCTATTGCAATACAGATAGCAAACATAACCAGCATCAAGCCTCC
The DNA here is from genome assembly GCA_021772775.1 of Mariprofundus sp. Lineage (GTDB taxonomy): Bacteria > Pseudomonadota > Zetaproteobacteria > Mariprofundales > Mariprofundaceae > Mariprofundus. The sequence continues at coordinate 70,741 of JAJFLH010000035.1, forward strand.
ATCCATTGCAGAAGCAATCGAGCAGGCCGAGTCGCTACGACCGGAATTACTGCTATTAATAACTCAGATGAAATCAGCCGATGCACAACTACTGATGGCTCTCGATGCAGATCAGGTGCAGCTTGATGTCATTGCAGAAGTTGGAACACGCGCACTGGCAACAAGCCTTGGTAAAGCTGTGACGCGAGGTTTTGAGGTCAATGATCAGCGCTATTATGCCGGCCTATCCTTTGAGCTTAGCGAGGTCTTGGGGCGCAACAGCAGCAATGCCACAATTCGCAAAGCTGAACTCTCACGCCAACGTATTCTAAGCCAGCGACAGCAAATCATACAACAGATCCAGGATGATATTGCTGCCGCCAGCACCACCATTACGTCGGGCATTCCAACTCTGGCCATTGCCAAAAAACAGGTTGCTGCTGAAGAGAGAAAGTTTGCGGCAGAGATGAAACGCTATCGTCAGGGGCGCTCGGATACAGCCACACTGGTACAATTTGAGGGGGAACTACGCAATGCCACGCTGAATGCCGAATTGCAGCAACTCACGCTGCAACTGGCTGAGAAACAACTGATCTGGGCAGAGGGTAAATTACTGCACGATCTTGGGCTTGTTGAGTCAGTATCGCATGCTGAGTCCAATAAAAAGCCTATCAAGAACATGGTCTCAGCAAACAGTCATGCAAAGGGTAAAAACGAATAATGAAAAGCGTCATTACCTTTTTTGTCAAACGCGGCGTCCTTGTCAATCTGGTCTCTCTCTTCCTGCTCGCATCAGGTATTTATGCAGGCATCAATATGCAACGTGAGGCTTTCCCGAGCGTCAACTTTGATATTGTCGTGGTTGCTGGCGCCTATCCGGGAGCCGCACCGCGTGAAGTAGAACGACTAATGGTAGCCCCCATTGAACAGGAGTTAAAAGGAATTGATGGCATCAATGCGATGCGCTCCACTGCCTTCTCCGGCACCATGCAGATCACCATCGAAGTGGATCCTAACTTTGAGGATCGATCACGCCTGGTCTCCGATATCCAGCAGGCCATTAACCGGGCAGATCTACCGGTTGATCTGCCTTCCGACCCCATTATTACCGAAATAAAATCGGAACAGACCCCGGTGATCACCTTCTCCATCTTTGGCGATTTCAAACCGCTGGAGCTCAAACATTTGAGCAACAGTATTGAAGATGATGTTCGGGACCTCAAAGGAGTCGCCAAAGTATTTGTACAGGGTGACCTTAAAGAAGAGATACGTATCGTGCCTGACCCTGTGAAAATGCGTAACAGCCGGGTCTCGATCACTGATATTATGACGTTGGTTAGAGGCTGGAATGTTAATGCGCCGGGTGGGCGACTGAAATCACCCGAAGGGCAGAGTATCATTCGTATCACAGGTGAATTCAGCTCTGCTGAGGATGCCGGCAATCTGGTTCTGCGTGCCAATGAACTGGGCCATGCCCTGCTGCTCAAGGATGTCGCTGAAGTGACTGAGACTCTGCAACGCTCTTACCGTTATGTTGGCGCACAAGGTGATCCGGCCATCAGCATGATTGTGATCAAAAATGCCGATGCGGACATCATTCAGCTGGTTGACGGCGTACGCAGATATCTGGACACCATCCCTGAAAAGTATGGCGCAGAAGTACATGTCAGCGCCTATAACGACCTCTCCACCGTTACCCGTTTACGGCTTGGTGTATTAACCAATAACGGTATGATCGGCTTGGGCATGGTGCTGCTTCTGCTGATGTTATTCCTACGTCCGTCTGTAGCACTGACAACGGCATGGGGACTACCCATCATCTTTTTCTCCGGCATTGCCGTATTATATGCCGCCGGTATCACACTAAACTTGTTGGTAATGTTCGGCTTTATCATGGTACTCGGATTGATGGTAGATGATGCCATTATTATCGGCGAAAATATTACTTACCACATGGAACGCGGCCTCTCTCCAGAACAGGCTGCCATTGAAGGCACCCATGAGTTGATCGGCCCCGTAACAGCCACTGTGTTAACCACTATCGTGGCCTTTTTACCCCTGATGTACATGGACGGTATCATCGGCAAGTTTGTCTATTCGATCCCGGTTGTAGTCGTCGTGCTGCTGGCTTTCTCCTGGTTCGAAGCGATCTTTATTCTACCCAATCACATTCGCGATGTGGCCAATGCCAACAAATCTCCAAAAGAGCGCGTCCTATTCATATGGATTACAGGGATCTACGGCTGGATGTTGCAAAAAGCCGTTAAACTGCGCTATCTCACCATTATACTGACCATCGCGGGCCTGCTCGGTGCGGCGGGACTTGCCAGCACCATGAAATTTCAGCTCTTTCCACCCGGTGCAGAGTCCACCTTTTATCTGCGTGTAAACATGCCTACCGGCACAACACTGGAAGAGATGCGTGATAAATTGAAACTACTCGATATTGAAGTACGACAACGCATTGATCCGGCTATGCTCGAAACGACCACCATGGTGGCAGGGGAAAATAGTGCCGACCAACGCGAAACACTCAAACAGATTGGTGACCGCTTTGGTTTTGTTCGCGTCATCCTGATTCCGTTTACTAAACGCGATGCCAGTGCTTACGATATCATGGCGACGATAGAAAAAGAGATCCCTGCCCTGTTCCCGGATATGGAGATCAGCTTCGCCATGCAAAAAGGCGGGCCACCGGTTGGTCGCGCACTACAAGTTGAGCTCACTGGTGGTGATGAAGAGGCCATGAAACGCGTAGCCAAGCGCCTGATCACTCAGCTAGACACTATCAAAGGTGTATATGCCGTTGAAAGTGATCTGGAGCCAGGTGACCCGGAAATTCGCATTGTAATGGATAGGAAATTGGCAGCCTATGCCGGTGTTGATCTGGCTACGGCTGGCACACACATCAAAGCGGCTTTCGATGGCCTGCGTGTATCCACCATCAAACGTGGCAAAAAAGAGATCGATGTCACCATTCGTTATCCTGAAAAAGCCCAACGTGATATTGATACATTGATGAAGTTGGAAATCCCCAACAATCGCGGCGGGCTTGTTCCCCTGTTCCGAATTGCACATCTCGAACACAAATCGGGAACCAGCAGTATTCGTCATAAAGATGCCCGACGTGTGATCAATGTTTCAGCGGAAGTGGATCAGAAAAACATCAATTCCAAAGAGGTCAATGCCAGGGTAACTGAACTCAAGGAGATCTGGCTGGCTGATGATGCCGGAACAGTAAAAGTAAATCTTGGTGGTGAAGAAGAGAAGTCACAGGAATCTGTGCGCGGCCTTATATTCAGCTTCATGTTCGCTCTATTTGGTATCTTTGCCATCTTAGCTATCCAGTTCAATCGCATTGGTTATCCGATATTGGTGATGCTGGCGATTCCATTTGGTGTGATCGGCATCATTATTGGTTTCTATCTGCACGGTGCCCCCATTTCTTTCATGTCGATGATGGGCTTTGTAGCGCTTACCGGTGTTGTGGTGAATGCCTCGTTGGTGATGGTGGTATTCATTCAACGCCTGCTTGAAGACGGTGTGCCATGGCGTGATGCCATCCTTGAGAGTGGAAAGCGGCGCCTCAGAGCAGTATTGCTGACGGCTATCACCACAGTTGTTGGCCTGCTACCCACCGCCTATGGTTGGGGTGGCCACGATCCTTTCGTAGCGCCTATGGCACTCGCTCTCTCTTGGGGATTGATGTTTTCTACCGTGATTACGCTATTCTCCGTGCCTGCTGCTCTTGGCATTGCACTCGATATCAAACATGGTACGCAGCGGCTGTTCGGTAGAAAAGTAACGCAGAACTGATAGCTGCTATTCAAAGGCATTTACCGCAGAGTACGCAGAGGAAGAGAAAGTAAAGTCAAACCATGATAATGGTAAGCACGCGATTTTACTGCAGCCATTACGGCACTCTTATCGTATCTATCGTTCAGGAACTGTATCAATCGTGAATATCTCCTTTTCTATTGCTTTCCTCTGTGTAACTTTGCGTACTCTGCGGTGAAAGTCTTTTGACTTTAGCTTAAAGAAAAACGAGGTGAGCACCCCCATGTTATCCGTGTACATCATGGCTTATAACGATGAAGAGAAGATTGTCGATGCTGTTAACAGCGCCTTGTGGGCGGACGAAGTCGTTGTGATTGACTCACACAGCCAAGATCGTACAGCTGAGCTTGCAGAAAGCCTGGGTGCACGTGTTGTTCAAATGGACTTTGAAGGTTTTGGTAAACTGCGCAATGACTCTATCGCCGCATGCTCTCATGATTGGGTATTCAGTCTAGACTCCGATGAGCGCTGCACAGCGGAAGCTGCAGCAGAGATTCGTGATATTGTCAGCAGGCCAGATGCAGCCGATGCATGGTACACACCACGAAAGAACTGGTTCATGGGACGCTGGATCAAACATTGCGGCTGGTACCCCGATTATCGTCAACCCCAGCTATTTAGAAAAAGCGCACTGATTTTTAACAATAACGATGAAGTGCATGAAGGTTTTGAAATTCACGGCAGCATCGATCATATGCAACAATCAATCTGGCAGCTTCCCTTCAAAGACCTCAGTCAGGTGCAAGAAAAATGCATGCGTTATTCCAGCCTCGGTGCGATCAAACTCGAACGCAACAACAGCTCTTCAGGCATGAGCAAGGCCCTGGCGCGTGGGGTTTGGGCCTTTTTCCGCATCTATATTTTGAAACTCGGCATACTCGATGGCTGGGCCGGATTTATGATCGCCTTTGGTAATTTGGAAGGTACTTTCTACCGCTACGCCAAATTGACCGAACGCAAAAAAGAGTGGAACAAACCACCAAAACTGCCATGAATATCCTTCAAATAGTTCGGCGTTATGGCCCTGTGGGGGGGATGGAACGTTATGTTTGGGAACTCAGCAAAGAACTTGCTGCAGCAGGTGAAAACGTCACTGTGTTATGTGAAAGCCTCTGTGCCGACAAAGCGCCGGACGGCGTAGAAGTCATAGCATTTGGTACAATCAGACCAAAACCGCGCTGGCTGGCACATCTCAGATTCTCAAAACGTGTATCCAACTGGGTGGCGACTCACCCTGATCAAACACGCATCATTCACAGCCATGAACGCACCTGCGTACACCATTTCACTACGTTTCATGGGCCTCCATTCGCCAAAGTAACAGATAAACCATGGTGGAAACGTCTCTCTCTGCGCATTGCGGCCAATCTATACCTGGAGAGGCGCGAACTCTGCTCTCCACAGGTCAAAGCGGTCATCCCCAATTCAAAGCTCATTGCCGATGCTCTGCTGCACTATTATCCAGAACTGGTTAAAACGATAGCAAAGCCCGTCACACCTGGAGTCGGTGCTATTCCTCTCCGCCCTAACCGCCTGGTTGAAAGCGATGCTGGTGTAATCGGTTTTGTCGGCAAAGAGTGGAAACGCAAAGGATTGGATATCGCTGTACAAATTGTCAGTAAAATTCGCCAGCAACGCCCGCATATGAAATTCATCGTTGCTGGCCCTAAGCCAGCTGATATTCGGCATCTGTTTCGAGATTGGCATGAAGACAGTTATGAACTGTTGGGCGAAACCGATAGCACAGCCTTATATGCGCAATTTGATCTGTTATTACATCCTGCCCGCCAGGAGCCTTATGGTATGGTTATTGCCGAGGCCAGAGCTGCAGGTTTACCTGTTGTCATATCGGATGCATGTGGCATTGCAGATGAATTAGATGAGCATGCTGTGCTTGTATTAACGGCAAGTATCACTAATTGGGCGAAGGCTTGTGAGCTGCGGACAGGTAAAGTATCTAAGCCGTTTATTAGGGACTGGAAAGCTGTAGCAGAGGATCAACTGGCCTGTTACCGGCAACACACAAACGATTAAAAAAATATTTATCTCGTTTTCCCACTGCGGCGTGCCAGTTTCAGCACGATCCATTGATGCAAAATGCTTATAGAACCAGCAACTTGTGAGAAGAACTTGGGCAAACGATCTGCTTCGGCGCGTTTCCAGAGATAAAGGCCGTAGATTAGCAATAGACTCTGCTCCAGCCACATGCTCCAGCCAGGGAGCACCCCCTGATTCACCTGGCGATGAAACATCAGTTGCAAGTTATAAATAATCACCAATAAAGCGATCCCGGCAATCATGGAACCAGCTTTACCTGAACGCTTCTGGGTTAACGACAGCGGCAGAGCAAAGAAGAACAGTACCAATATTGTAGTTGGCAAAAGTAAACGTCGATTCCATTCAGCCAGTGCACCCGGAGCATCTTTCTCTACGGCTTGCCACAACTCAGTTGGTGTCATCATAGTGACATGATCACTGGAGTTACGTTGCTGCCAATTTCCATCTGACACAGGAATCGCCACTTGATAACGATCAAAAGCTAGCATCCTTTGATCGGCTCCTTCCCCTTCGAGACGAACACCATGATTCATATGTAATTCAAGCTGGTTGCCACCCATTCCGTTCGCACTCATGTCAAACTGCGCGGATTGAGCCGTATAAATCACCGATACACCATCACGATGGTCTTCCAAAATAACGCCGTGATAGGTGCCCTGACCATCATCACCATCAACATACACTGTCACACCATCAAAGCCTTGTGTGAAACGTTGCGGGGAAAATGTAATCGCTCCCTTGAGCGCATAAATTTTGGTAAGAATATTATTAAAGCCCAACTGCCCATCCGGCAACAACACCATCGAAGTATAGGTTAAACTCCCCCATAAAAGCATCACAATAACAAAGAAACTGCGAAACATACGTGTATATGAGAGGCCTGCTGCGCGCAGCACATCCATTTCACTGCTCTGTTGCAAGCTGGATATGGTATTCTGCATGGAAAGAAAGAAAGCCATCGGCACCGTCAGAAGTAGAAAATAGGGCATGGTTAAGGTCAGCAACTCAGCTACAAGTGACCAAGCCTGGCCATTATCAGAAACTGTACCCAATAGCTTTAAGGTGCGTCCCAGCAGCAGCACGCTGAGCACCAGAATCAACCCGCCTGCAAATGGAGCCAGCCAGAGGCGAAGCATATAACGGTCAAGTGTCATTTCAGTCGGTAAACCTCGCTGTTTTGCATGCCTGACAGACTAGCACCACCATAACATTGTATAAAATCAAATCACCGACTTTAGGTATGAACCGGTATGTGACGCAGCACATGCAGCGACCTGTTTCACACTACCTGCAATCACGACAGTTCCACCTTTATCTCCCCCTTCTGGGCCCATGTCAACAACCCAATCGGCCGTTTTGATCACATCAAGATTGTGTTCAATGACAATCATTGTATTGCCGCGATCAACCAGAGCATGCAATACATCGAGCAATTTAGCGACATCATGAAAGTGTAAGCCCGTGGTCGGTTCATCGAGAATATAGAGTGTATCCCCTGTCGCACGACGCGCCAGCTCTTTAGAGAGTTTGATGCGCTGTGCTTCACCACCGGAAAGTGTAGTCGCCGACTGGCCCAGCTTGATATAACCCAAACCAACCTGCTGCAAGGTGATTAATCTGTTTTTCAGAGGAGGGATAGCAGCAAAAAATTCCAAGCCCTCATCAACCGTCATATGCAGCACATCATCAATGGTTTTACCTTTATAACGAATATCGAGAGTCTCACGATTATAACGTTTGCCCTGACATGATTCACAATGCACATAGACATCGGGCAAAAAGTGCATCTCTACCTTGACAATGCCATCACCCTGACAGGCCTCACATCGCCCACCCTTCACATTGAAAGAAAAACGACCGGCTTTATACCCCCTAGCCCGCGACTCCGGAACCTGCGCAAAAAACTCTCGAATCGGCGTGAACAGACCGGTGTAAGTAGCTGGATTTGAACGTGGAGTTCTACCAATTGGGCTTTGATCAATATCGATAATTTTATCAATGAGATCAGCACCAATGAGTTTTGTATGGCTGCCCACCTGCTTACTTTTCAACCCTTTGGATTTAGCCAAAGCTTTAAACAGGGTGTCATTGGTCAAAGTTGATTTTCCTGAACCTGAGACACCTGTAACGCAAGAGAAACGAGCCTGTGGGAACAGTGCTGTCACCTCTTGCAGGTTGTGTTCACTCGCCCCTTCAACACCAAGCATCGCATGACTCTTTGTTACTTTACGCCATTTCGGTATGTGGATCTTTTTACGTCCCGACAGATAATCTGAGGTAAGCGTTTTAACTTTTAGTATCTCTTGCAACGGCCCCTGCGCTACAACCTCACCACCATGCACACCAGCTTCCGGCCCCATATCAATGACCCAGTCGGCCGTACGAATTGCATCTTCATCATGCTCAACAACAATCACCGAATTACCCAGATCACGCAACCGCCTCAAGGTAGCCAGCAGACGATCATTATCGCGCTGATGCAGACCAATCGATGGTTCATCGAGAATATATAATACGCCGACCAGAGCAGAACCAATCTGAGTCGCCAGCCTAATTCGTTGCGCTTCACCACCTGAGAGTGTGCCGGATGTCCGCTCTAAACTAAGGTAATCCAAACCTACTTCAATCATAAAACCTAAACGCCCTGAGATCTCTTCCAACACTTTTTCAGCAATCGCCTGGTGCTGTTCACTCAATTCCAACGCCTTCACCCATGCCTGCTCATCACGCAATGGCATGGAGACGATTTCCGGCAATGATTTACCTGCAATACGTACATATCGGGCTGGTTTTGTCAGCCGCGACCCTTCACAGCTAGGGCAATCGATAGTGTTAATATATTTCGAAAGAGCCTCGCGCACATCATCGGATGTGCTCTCACGATAACGCCGCTCCAGGTTGGGAATCACTCCCTCAAAGGGACGCTCCACCACCCTGTTCTGACCCGGAGTTTCATATACAAAGCTAATTTTCTTTCTACCGCTGCCGTAAAGAAACAGCTTACGAGCCTCTTTGCTTAGCAGATGAAACGGCATATCCATATCTGCATCAATTGATTTTGCTACCGCTTCCAGCGTCTGGCGATACATAAATGTTTCACGCCCTGCCCACGGTTCAATCGCACCATCGGCGACCGACAAGCGATCATTCTGTATCACTAAAGCCGGATCAAAAACCGTTTTATCACCCAATCCATCACATGAAGAACATGCTCCAACTGGTGAATTAAATGAGAATAATCTTGGTTCGATATCTGGATAAGAGATACCGCAATCGGCACAGGCAAAGCGTTCAGAGAAGACCTGCTCTTCTGCCCCAATCAGGGCAATCAACGAGCCCTCACCATAACGCAGGGCGGTCTCTACCGAATCTGCCAAACGGGTACGAATACCTTCGCGAACCACCAGACGATCCACCACCAGCTCGATATTGTGTTTAATATTCTTTTGCAACTCAGGGGCATCATCGAGTGCCATCACCTGACCATCAATACGCACACGCACAAAACCATCTTTACCAGCCTGCTCCAGCTCTTTACGAAACTCGCCCTTGCGACCTCGCGCAATCGGAGCCAGTAGTTGCAGTTTTGTACCCTCTTCAAGTGCCTGAATATGATCGATAATCACACTGGCTGGTTGCGATGTGATCTCCTTTCCACAACCATAACAATAGGGCTGACCGATACGGGCAAACATCAGGCGCAGATAATCATACACTTCGGTAATAGTCCCGACGGTGGAACGCGGATTGCGGCTGGTGGTTTTCTGCTCAATGGAGATTGCCGGAGACAAACCTTCAATAGCATCGACATCCGGTCGCTCCATCATACCCAGAAACTGACGCGCATAAGCCGACAACGATTCGACATAACGTCGTTGCCCTTCAGCATAGAGCGTATCAAAAGCCAGACTCGACTTTCCAGAGCCCGACACACCGGTAATCACCACCAGTTTTTCTCGTGGAATTTCCAAACTGATATTTTTTAGATTATGTACCCGTGCCCCTTCGACGCGAATCTTATGACCACTCACCTTATTACCAACATGCTATGAATCAAAAACAAATGCCTAATCACATCTTCGGCATGCCCGGCGGCATACCACCACCCATGCCGCCAAGTTTACCCATCATTTGAGTCATCATGCGGCGGCCTTTGCCACCTTTCATGCGCTTCATCATCTTCTGCATCTGGGCGAACTGTTTGAGCATGCGATTGATGTCAGGCACCGTTGTGCCGGATCCTCTGGCAATACGCTGTTTGCGGCTACCATTGATCAATTTAGGATATTTACGCTCTTTCGCAGTCATGGAGTAGACCATCGCCTGCATACGTTTAACTGGTTTATCATCCATCTGTGCCAATGCGTCCTGTGGTAACTTTACACCTGGCATCATTTTTAACATGCCGGCCATACCACCCATATTCTGCATCTGGCCCAACTGTTCTGCGAAATCTCCAAGATCAAATTGTCCCTTGTTGATTTTTGCTGCAGCTTTCTCTGCAACTTTCTGGTCGACGTTGGACTGAATCTTCTCAACCAGGCCAACCACATCGCCCTGCCCTAAAATACGGCCAGCCATACGTGACGGATCAAACAGTTCAAATGCTTCAATCTTTTCGCCCGTACCAACATAACGAATCGGCACGCCGGTACTGTGTGCTACCGACAGTGCTGCACCACCACGCACATCAGCATCGGTTTTGGTCAGGATGCAACCGGACATGCTCACCGCAGCATGGAACTGCTCGGCAATCTGCAGCGCTGTCTGCCCAGTCATTGAGTCCAATACCAGGAAGCGTTCACTGGCATCGACTGCATCAGCCACATCTTTAATCTCAGTCATCAGTTCATCATCAACAACCTGACGACCTGCGGTATCTAGAATCAGAATATGATGTCCATCGCGACCGGCCTGTAACATCGCCGACTTGGCCATTTTTGCTGCAGTTGAGCCTTCACCTGCGAGAAATGGTACACCCACCTGTCCAGCTAGAACCTGCAGCTGTTCACGTGCCGCCGGACGCGTCGCATCCACCGAGGTCATAGCAACTTTTTTACCTTGGGATGCCAACAAACGCGCCAATTTACCTGCCGTTGTCGTTTTACCCGCACCCTGTAAGCCGCATAACAGAATAACAGATGGAATTTTTGATAGATTCAAATCACGACGTTGGCCACCGAGCAGATCAGTTAGTACATCATTAAGAATTTTGATAATGACCTGACCGGGTTGCAAGCTCTTGGCTACTTCAACACCAAGTGCGCGCTCTTTCACTTCAGCCATCAAATGACGCACCACCGGCAGCGCTACATCTGCCTCCAGCATAGCCAAACGCATTTCACGCAGAGTTGTATCCAAATCAGCCTCGGATACTCGGGCAGCACCACGCAGCTTATGCGCAATATCTCCGATCTTTTCACTTAAACGACTGAACATATCTATCTCCTACTATCCCAAAAAGAATAATGGCTACTCTGTAACCTCAATCCAGTGGGTCAATCTAAAAACGCTGAACTACGTTTCAATTCAATGGTGCAAACAGTGCATCAAGCTCTTCAGCTGACCACAGGGGTTGTTTGGTCGCATTTTTATTATGAATGGCATCGGCCAATTCACGTTTGCGCTCCTGCAGTTCCAAAATTTTCTCTTCCACAGACCCCTCAGTAATAAGCTTATAGACAAACACCGCTTTATCTTGGCCAATTCGATGCGCCCGGTCTGTGGCCTGCCTTTCCACCGCAGGGTTCCACCATGGATCAAAGTGAATCACGGTATCTGCCGCAGTTAAATTCAGACCAACACCACCGGCCTTTAAACTGATCAGGAACAAGGGTACTTTCTCGTTCTGGAACATCTCAATAGGAGTAGACCTATCCTGTGTTTTGCCGGTCAACTTCACATAATCGATGTTTTGTTCTTTGAGCTCTTCTTCAATCAGTGAAAGCATCGAAGTAAACTGAGAAAACAGCAGAATACGTCGCCCTTCTTCAATCATTTCAGGCAGTAGCTCCATCAACATCTGTAATTTTGCTGATGCTGGCGCTTCACCCTGCAACCCATTCACCAGACGCGGATCACAACACACCTGTCGCATTTTCAACAACGCATCGAGTACAACAATCTGACTTTGTGATGACCCCATCGAAGCCATCGCATCACGCACCCGTTTTTGCATAGCCAAACGCACACTTTCATACAATTCACGCTGCGGCCCTTCAATTTCGATACTGCGTATAATTTCCGTTTTTGCAGGCAGTTCCAGTGCAACATCTTCTTTACAACGCCTCAGCATGAATGGCCTTAGACGCACATTCAAGGCATCCTGGCGAGCTGTATCACCTTGAATTTCAATCGGTTTCCGGAACAGCTTGGTAAAACCTTTCAGGTCATGCAGATAACCGGGCATCAGAAAATCAAACTGAGCCCACAACTCACCCAAATGATTCTCTATCGGTGTACCTGTCATGCATAGCTTATGCTGCGCATTGAGTTGACGCACCAAACGAGCCACTTTCGATCTTGGATTTTTGATGTATTGAGCTTCATCGAGAATCAACAGATGCCAGTTTTGCGCTTCTAACACTTCAAAGTCACGTGCCAACAGTGGGTATGTCGTAATAACCAGATCATAATCCGACAACGATCCAAAGTGCCTAGCACGATCCGGCCCATGTACCACCAACAGGGAGAGGTTCGGCGTAAATTTTTCGGCCTCACGTCTCCAGTTGTGCATCAAGCTGGTCGGAGCAATCACCAGAGCAGGATGCTGCAAACGTCCCTCTTCTTTCTCTTTTAAAACATGGGCAAGTGCCTGTACTGTTTTCCCTAACCCCATATCATCGGCCATGATACCAGCCAAATTCATTTGACGAAGAAACTGCATCCAGCTCAAACCTTCACGTTGATACTCACGCAGCTCAGCTTTAAGGTCGACAGGTACTTCACACACCGGCAAATTATCCAGGTCGGCCAGGTGTTTCATCTGCTTGAGCCATACACTCGAACTAATCTGTACCGGCTCAGCCGACTGACTCAAACTCTCCTCCAGTGCCAAAAGTTGCGGCACAGAGAGTTCAACCGTCGGATTGTCACTGGCTCCAGCAAATACATCCATCATAAAATGTAAAATATTGGCAACCATCTCTCCGGGAGCAGGTAATAGGCGCCCATCCGGAAGAGGCAATGGAATATGTGCTTTTTCTTTCAATTGTGCCAATGAATCCGCTTTTAACAAATCAGGTTTACTGCCCACCCAACGCGCTAATGCATCAATCAGATCAATCTCATCTCCACTATCGAGTGTAACCATAAAGCTGGCCTGCCCCATCAAACTGCTGGAAGCATCCGAGCTACTTTTCTCCAGATTCAGCTCCCATGTAGAAGCCTGCTCAACACGAAAGGCAAAACCATCCGCGACCTCAACATTGAACCCCTTCTCCTTTAATTCAGGGACTTCATACAGCATCCATTCAGGCCAATCATCATCGTCTGTCAGGCGGAATGCATGTTCGGGAAAATCGACATGGCTGGCAATTTTACTTTCATTGGCAAAATACAAACCGGCACGAGAGAGCATCTCTGCCGCCCCCTCTTCACAGGCCCGATCACGTGCATAATCAATAACTTTGTCTCCACGGATCGAACGCACCGATTTAGGCTGTTTGGATAAGGGTACTCTCTTGCCATCGTAATCAAAATAGAGCTCCACCACATGACACTGTTCCGGTGTTCTATAACCCCACTGTTGAGCCAGTTTCATCGTCTTGAGTTGAATAAACAGTAGCGGCTTCACCTCTCGGTGCACATGCAACAGATGTACCGGCCCCTGTACATCTTCGGGCAACTGGCGATTCACAGCCTCAATAGCTTCATCGGAGCAATCGAGTTCAACGGGTGGAATATTCAGCAAAATTTCCGCCACATCAGCAACCTGACCACTCTCAACCTGACCACAGGCATGTTGCTCAATATCAATGAACCAGGGCGGAGAGGTTGGCACAATCATTTCACCACTTGGCATGTGCAGTGTCAGATGCTGATCACCTCGCTCACCTAACTTCCAACCCCATTCACCATTACGCCTATCCACCCGCTGCAATGCATCTGAATCTTTCGTCTGCCAATGACAACGCCCACTACTCAGCGCTCGTTTCAAGATTTTCAGACCCTGAGTTCCCTTGATACGATAACCATGCAGGGACGACAGTGAACGATCCGTTGCAACTTCCCGCAACACACTTTCATCACTGGATAAGATAAAGTGTGGCGTGCTGTAATTCAGAATGTTGCTTGGATTATAATCCTGCGATTTACCATAACTTCCCGATTTCAATAAACGAGCCGTAATAAAACGCAGCTGTACATTCAAATCACCATCAGGCTCCAGAATATACAACAAGCGCTGCTTCACTGTATCGGGAAACTCCTGATGCGCCACATTGCCATCACTGACCTGCTCTAGCGCCCCCAGCCATTGACCAAAGGCCATCGGCCCGGGTGATGAAACTGGAGCTGCTACATCATCCTGCTGATCCATCCATGCATACAACACCGCAGCAACATGCTTACAGTTTAATTTTTCCGGGCAGGTACATTCACCACGAATGTCCGAGTCCGATGGAAATTGAATCAACACTTCATAAGGTTTAGCAGCAGTTCCCTGCACATCCCCCATCAATTCAGTGCCCTCCTGTAGAGGTTCAACATCAGTGACTCGATCATGTTTAAAATATCGTTTACCGCGCATCGCAAAAGTATTGCCCACCCATGTTTTGATCAGGGCGTCGCTAATTTTAGGCATTTTACTCATTCAGTTCTTGATCCTTTTTCCATGACTCATTTATTGTTCTTGTCCACATTCATCTCTGCAAACTCAGCAGTTCATCACGATATGTAGCAGCATCTTCAAAACGCAAATCAGCAGCAGCTTCGGTCATCAAACGTTCCAAAGCATTGATACGCGCCTCTTTTTCTAACCCACTCAACGGTTCAGGTTCAGCGATCTCAGGAATATGGGCGTAATCCATCTCATACACTGAACCAAGAATATCTTTTACTTCTGACCTCACCGTTTCAGGCGTGATGCCATGTTGCTCATTGTAGGCCAACTGCTTTTCACGGCGGCGTTCAGTCTCAAACATTGCCCGCTGCATGGAGTTGGTGATTTTATCTGCATACAAAACCACATAACCCTCAACATTTCGGGCAGCCCGACCTATGGTCTGAGTCAATGAACGCTCCGAGCGCAAAAAGCCCTCTTTATCGGCATCAAAAATTGCCACCAACGCCACCTCTGGCAAATCCAGACCTTCACGCAACAGGTTAATTCCAATCAACACATCGAATATACCCAAGCGCAAGTCGCGCAGTATCTCCATGCGCTCCACGGTATCAATATCTGAATGCAGGTAGCGTACTTTCATACCCAGATTATTAAGGTATTCTGACAGGTCTTCAGCCATGCGTTTGGTTAAACATGTCGCCAAAACGCGAAAACCTTTGGCAATAACAAGGTTGGCTTCCGACACAAAATCATCCACCTGTGTTGATGCTGGACGCACCTCAATGGGTGGGTCAATCAAACCGGTGGGACGAATAATCTGCTCTACCACCACACCACCACACTTATCCAGCTCATAAGGACCCGGAGTTGCAGAGACATAGATGGCCTGTGGCACCACAGATTCAAATTCGTGGAATTGCAAAGGGCGATTATCCAATGCTGAAGGCAAACGAAACCCGAAATCAACCAGAGTCTGTTTACGCGAACGATCCCCTTTAAACATGCCGCCAATTTGCGGCACTGTCACATGCGACTCATCCAGCATGACAATCGCATTATTGGGTAGATAGTCCAACAGTGTTGGCGGTGAATCACCCGTTGGTCGACCGGTAAGATGGCGTGAATAGTTCTCTACCCCTGTGCAGTAGCCCACCTCTTGAATCATTTCCAAATCAAATATGGTGCGCTGCTCTAAACGCTGCGCTTCAACCAGTTTATTCTGATCATGCAAGTCGGCCAGCCGTTCAGCCAACTCATTGCGGATAGCATCCATCGCTTTGAGCAGCTGATCACGTGGTGTAACAAAATGACTTTTCGGGAACACGGTATATTTATGCAGCACTTCCAAACGCTTCCCTGTCAGAGGGTCAAACTGGCTGATGGCGTCAATCTCATCACCAAAGAATTCAATGCGAATGGCAAAATCATCGGAGTGAGCTGGATAAACTTCCAAGACATCACCGCGCAAACGAAATGTGCCACGATGAAAATCCATATCATTGCGCTGATACTGCAGTTCAACCAGCTTATTCACGGCAGCGCGTTGATCAACCTCACGCCCCACTTCAAAATAGAGTAACATATTTGAATAAGCTTCAGGACTGCCAAGCCCGTAAATGCACGATACAGAAGCCACAACAATCACATCCTCGCGCTCCAATAACACACGCGTAGCCGAATGACGCATGCGGTCAATCTGTTCATTGATCGCAGAATCTTTCTCGATATAGGTATCACTCGACGGCACATACGCTTCGGGCTGGTAATAATCATAATAAGAGACAAAGTATTCTACGGCATTATTCGGAAAAAACTGTTTGAACTCGCCATACAACTGCGCAGCCAAAGTCTTGTTGGGGGCTAGAATAAGTGTCGGTTTTTGCGTACGCTCAATCACGCAGGCCATACTATAGGTCTTGCCTGAGCCCGTGACGCCAAGCAACGTCTGATGAAGGGCACCCTCATCTATGCCTTGAACAAGCTCAGCAATAGCCTGTGGCTGATCGCCCCGGGGGCGGAAATTTCCTGTCAGTTCAAAGCGCATCGCGCGATGCTAACCCCAAGCAAAATTGAATCCAGCATCTATTCACAATAACTCTATTTTTTCACTATAACAGAGGGGCTGTTCTCTCCCATTATGATAAACCTGCAGTAAGGTTTTTATTCACTATCTAATATATAGTGATCATTCGCTTCCAGCCCTAAAGCCGGGATGGAAACAACACAATCCAAGATTATATAACATCTAGTCAAATCATCTATTGTAACTGGCCGAATCATTAGCGTAAAAAGCAGCATTAAACTCTATCTCGCAGACAGAGCTAAGACTTAGCTACAGATTCCGGTCATCCTGCACCACTTCAAGCAGAATACCGCTGGGGTCTTTGATAAAGAAATAATCGATCCCCGTTCGTCCCTGATTCACTTCAACACCATCAGCCAGCCCCAATGCCCGCAAATGACATTTAGCGGCATCGATGTCTGCCACACGCAGTCCAAAATGTTTAACACCAATGCGGGGTAAATCCGTCACCAAAGCCTGTGATGATCCTGGTGCGGCATCACACTCGGCAAAACAAAACAGCTCCAGCACTGTTTCCCCATGTTTCAGATGTACGATTGAAACTCCGCCATCATCAGCGCTCCAACGATAGGCAGGTGAAAAACCGAACACCCCATAAAACTCAATTGATGCCTCCAGGCTCTGCACACTCAATGCAACGTGATGAAAACTAAACATTCTGTTGCCCTCCAAAAGTGCAATGGAAGCATACCAGCTTCAATTAAACCAGCATGTAGAGTGCGAGCTTTTATCCCTTCCTCCCTTACTTCAAACATCCAGGACAGAGATTTATAGCCAATCAACCGCCTGCCATTCTGGATTCGGAATCGATGATTAGCATCTACTTAAATCGATGAGCCCAAGCTTCAAACAGATGCTCTGCGGCAGTGTTAATACGTTTCATGATCAATACTGATTCTAAGACAAATCATCCTTAATATGATCTTAGCCAGACCTGCCTGTATTCTTAAGAGATCAAAGCACAAAAAATCCATCCTAAAGTCTGCAGAAAGATTACCGATATGTTGTAGTGATCGCACAACAATATAGGTGGTACACGGATTCCTCCTGCGCTTAGCGCAACCCATGGGAAATGATTTCCCAGCTCACAAACAAAAGCGATCAAACTAACCTTGTGAGGAGGACTCTATGATTATTTTACCTACAACCACACCGGCAGCTGTGATCGATCAAAGCAGTGTCAACCAGTCTCAGCAACAACAAGTATCCAGCGCCGAACAGTCCAGAAAGGCAACTGTAACCGTTCAACTCTCTTCAGAGGCGCGTGAATTGGCTGGAGCGGAGAACAAAGAGGCAGCACCACAACAAAAAGCTGAAATTCAGTTGAGAATTGAGGCTCACGCCGATAAACTGGTGAATTTAGCTGCTGAAGCACAAAAACAGCAACCTATAAACGAAACAACCAATCGACCAGAAAACAATAAAATTGATATTGTTGTATAAATAGACACTCTCTATTGCTTCTTCTTCCCCGCAGTAAGCCGCTTTCTTCATAGAAGATCACCGGTTTCATTAGACTAATTCACGTTCAAACAGAGAGACTTATACGAAAGCTCGCCTCAAAGTGGAATCTGAAGCTTAATTAACCTAGTATTCGGGCTTCTTATCCAAGCGATGATGGGGTGAAGTAAAAACAATGAACGAACTGATGCAACAAGGTCTGCAATTGATGGCACTAGGAATGGGGGTAGTTTTCTTATTTTTGGGCCTACTTATTGGCGTAATTAGCTTGGTATCCCAAGTGATTCAAAAATTTGAAACGGCTCCAGTTGAGGCTGCTAACGCCTCGACCTCCACTGAGAATGACCTCATTGAAGTCATCACAGAAGCTGTCAAACAATACCGTTCTGACCACCCCAACCGCAAAGGATAAACGAACTATTTTTTCAGGAGACATCTTCAGATGAATCAGCCGCTCGGAATTACCGAACTCGTCCTTCGTGACGGTCATCAGTCGCTATTGGCCACACGCATGCGTATTGAAGACATGCTACCGATAGCAGAAAAGTTAGATAAAGTTGGCTATTGGTCCGCTGAATTATGGGGCGGTGCTACTTTTGATTCCTGCATCCGCTATCTGGGTGAAGATCCTTGGGAGCGCCTGCGCCTGCTGAGTGAGGCTATGCCCAATACCCGCTCTCAAATGCTGTTTCGTGGCCAGAATATTCTTGGTTATCGCCATTATGCTGATGATGTCGTTAACACATTCGTAGAACGCGCGGCCAAAAATGGAATGGATGTGTTCCGTATTTTCGATGCCATGAATGATATGCGCAATCTTGAGACGGCCGTTAAAGCCACCCTTAAAGTTGGCAAACATGCTCAGGGCACAATCTCTTATACGGTTAGTCCAGTGCACACACTCGATATGTCGGTGGATATGGGCAAACAGCTTGAGGATATGGGCTGCCAATCGATCTGTATTAAAGATATGTCCGGCCTGCTCAAACCTTATGTTGCAAAAGAGCTGGTTAGCCGTTTAAAAGAGTCCGTAGCCATTCCAATTTCACTGCATTCGCATGCAACTACCGGCATGAGTACTGCAGCAATTGTTAAAGCCGTTGAAGCAGGCATTGATATGGTCGACACCAGCATTTCATCCATGAGTCACACTTATGGCCATTCGGCGACAGAATCCGTTGTCGCAATTTTCGAAGATGAACCACGTGCTACAGGCCTAGACCTTAAGTTATTGGAAGAGATCGCAGCTGACTTGAGAGTGATTCGCAAAAAATATTCAAAATTTGAAGGATCTTTACGTGGCATCGATTCACGTATTCTTGTGGCCCAAGTTCCCGGTGGCATGCTAACGAATTTGGAAAGCCAACTGGTCTTGCAAAATGCTGATGACCGTTTTGATGAAGTACTACAAGAGATCCCACGTGTACGTGAAGACCTGGGCTTCATACCACTTGTTACACCGACCTCTCAGATTGTTGGAACACAGGCTGTTTTCAATGTATTGACAGGTGAGCGCTATCGCACTGTTACCAAAGAAACCCTTGGTATTTTAAAAGGCGAATATGGAAAAACTCCTGCCCCAGTTAATAGTGAATTGCAGACTAAGGTTCTTGAAGGTGGCAAACCAATTACTTGTCGCCCGGCAGATCTGATTGAAGATGAAATGGATCGATTGACTTTGGAATTGGCCAGTGTTGCTGCTGAAAAAGGCTTTGAACTGTCTGATAACCTGGTCGATGACGTTCTCATCTACGCCCTATTTCCACAAATCGGTCTGAAATACCTCCAAAATCGTGAAAACCCAGATGCATTTGAAACAGCGCCTTGGCTTGAAGAGGAAGAGGACTTGATCGCTCCGTCTGTCTCTGAACGTTATAATATTAGCGTCAATGGTACAGACTACGATGTTGTCGTTTCCCCTGAAGGTGCGGTCACATCACTGCACCCTATAGATGCAGAACCGGCTTCACATGCTGCACCTGTTGCTGCACCTGCTTTAAATGTACCTACAACATCTATTGCTGCACCTATGGCCGGAAATATATTCAAAATCAATGTCGCACCAAACCAAAAGATTAAGGATGGTGATGTTATTTTGATCATGGAAGCGATGAAAATGGAGACTGAAGTCCGCTCCACGCATGGCGGCACTATTGTCAGTATCGAAGTCAAAGAGGGTGACACTGTCTCTGTTGGCCAGACTCTGGTTACTATCGCATGATGGAAAGTGAACTATTCAATAAACTCTGGGTAACTACCGGCATCGCCAATTTAGAATGGGGCCAGTTACTGATGATCGCCGTTGGTCTACTGTTGCTATTCTTGGCCATTGTTAAAAAGTATGAACCGCTACTGCTCTTACCCATGGGCTTTGGTGCCATCCTTAGTAATATTCCTATTGCTGCTATTTCCGGCCCCGATGGACTACTGGGCTTACTCTATACAGTCGGTATCGAAACAGGTGTCTTCCCCTTGCTCATTTTTATGGGGGTGGGAGCACTAACAGACTTTGGTGCCTTGATTGCCATGCCGAGAACACTGTTACTCGGTGCTGCTGCACAATTTGGCATCTTCACTACCCTACTCGGAGCACTGGCGCTAAATTACATTCCCGGTTTCGAATTCAGCATGGCTGATGCTGCTGCTATCGGCATCATCGGAGGTGCGGATGGGCCAACAGCCATCTTCCTCGCCTCAAAATTAGCGCCAGATCTTCTCGGTGCGATTGCCGTGGCGGCTTACTCTTACATGGCGCTGGTGCCAATCATACAGCCACCGATCATGAAGCTATTGACTACAGAGAAAGAGCGTAAAGTAAAAATGGCGCAACTTCGTCATGTCAGTAAAGCTGAGAAAATCGCTTTCCCACTTATTGTTCTTATCCTTTGCATCATCTTTTTGCCAACTGCTGCGCCACTCATCGGCATGCTTACGTTTGGTAATTTGCTGCGTGAATCGGGTGTGGTGGATCGTCTCTCCAATGCGGCCCAGCATGAAATCATCAATATTGTAACCATATTCTTAGGTCTATCGGTCGGCTCCAAGCTTGAAGCCAGCCATTTCCTGAATGTTGAAACACTAGGTATTCTGCTGCTTGGCATGGTTGCCTTTGGTGTGGGTACTGCTACCGGAGTCCTGATGGGTAAAGTGATGTATCGCCTCTCTAACGGAAAAGTTAATCCGCTCATTGGTGCAGCAGGTGTATCTGCCGTACCTATGGCAGCTCGCGTGGTCAATAAAGTAGGTTTAGAAACCGATCACCACAACTTTCTGCTGATGCACGCTATGGGGCCAAATGTAGCCGGTGTCATTGGTTCTGCCGTAGCCGCAGGTGTACTCTTAGCCATTGTCGGTGCTTAATTGTCAGGAGGCTCATGCATGACTACAAACTGCCTGTTTTGTAAAATTATTGCCGGAGATATCCCATCTAATAAAGTGTACGAGGATAAGGATGTGTTCGCCTTTCATGATATTCACCCGAAAGCGCCCACACATGTATTAGTGATTCCTAAACAACATATTGCCACTCTGACTGATTGTGATGACAATGCCCTACTGGGGGCGTTGATGGATAGAGTTCGCCATATTGCTGATGATGAATTGAAACTGGCGGCTGGATATCGTGTGATTATCAATGTTCGCGAAGGTGGTGGTCAGGAAGTGTTTCATCTGCATGCCCATATTCTCGGTGGTAAAAAACTACCATTTTGATTTCCTGATAATAATCTTACTTTGAGTTCCCATAATAGGCGCCCACGTTCAAAGCTGGCCGGTATCCACGACAACCTTGCCAAGATTCTTGGTGAAGATTCACTTGACCAACTTATCATTTTATCGCGCATGCGTCGTGCCTGGCCGAACATTGTGGGCAAAATGATGGCATCACGTACTGAACCGCTACAACTGCAACCGATTGAAGATAATGGCCTATGCCTGTGGATTGGTGTCGATCACTCTATTATGGCGCAACAGATTCGTTTCCTACGCGATGACATCCGTAAAAGCTGTTTTAAACAGGCTGGCTTAACGAATATACACAAGATTAGCACACGCATGATGCCCGGTGCTGGCATCAAACCCGCCCCTCCTCCAGCTCAACGCAGAGTCGTCAGTTTTAGTGAGAAACGTATGCTTGCACTCGATGTTGCATGCATTAAGGATAACACCCTGCGCAAAGCAATCTTTCAAGCGCACATGGCACAACTTGCATATGATGATCAAGATAATAAGAATTAGTCAATTCCAATAAATAGAGGTGAAAGAATGAAAAAACTGATGACACTGGCCATGATTGCCGTCTTCGGCCTTATGGTTTCCGGCGTAGATCAAGCCGATGCAAAACGCTTTGGTATGGGCTCCAGCTTTGGTAAACAGCGCATGTCTCAACCCAAATCAAACAACCTATCCCAGCGTCAGGCTACACCCAGCAAATCTGCAACTGCAGGTCAACGTGGTGCAGCCCGTACAGGTATGATGGGCATGATTGGTGGTTTAGCGCTCGGTGGCATTCTCGGGGCAATGTTCTTTGGTGGCGCTTTTGAAGGTATCAACTTTTTCGACATCCTTATGATTGGTGGCATTATCCTTCTGGTGTTCATGTTCCTGCGCAAAAAAGCACCTACCAGGCAACCATCCTACGCTGGTGCATCTCCGGCAGGCGCATCTTCTGCGGGTGACTTTACTCCAAACTTTGAAAGCAATGATGAAGAGATCGCAGGCAGTACTACACGAGAACCTGTCGGCGCCGCACTTCGACCGGACATCGATGAAAAACACTTTATACCCGCTGCAAAAGATATTTATATACGCATGCAAAAAGCCTGGGATAGCGGTGATATCGAAGATATCCGTAAGTTCTGTACTCCTGAAATAGCTGATCGCATCAGCCAGGATATGCAACCGGACACAACCAATAACACAGAAGTTGCCACATTGAATGCTGAAATTTCCGATAGCTGGCTGGAGTCTGACCTCGAATGGGTGGCAGTTAACTACACCGCCATGCTACGTGAGAAGACCTTACATAGTGATGGTACTAGCAGTGGTGATAACACCACAGAAGTCAACGAAGTGTGGATTTTCCATCATGCTCCAGCATCAGATGATCCAACCTGGTACCTGGCAGGTATTCAACAAAGTCATTGAACCATTTCACTGCATAAAAAAAGGCTGGCAGAGTTTCTCTGCCAGCCTTTTTTATGATTCATGAAAGCCTTATCATTATTTGGCCAATTGCGTAATTTTTTTACCTAATTCGACCAAAGGTACTTCCAACTCAGCAGCCCCCAACTTGATAGCTGCTCCTGGCATACCCCAAACTACTGAACTGGCTTTATCCTGCGCCACAGTTTTAGCTCTGGCATCACGCATTTTTTTCAAACCGCTTGCACCATCTTCCCCCATACCTGTCATCAATGCACCAACAGCTTTTGAGCCGACATATTTAGCCACTGAATCAAACAATTCATTCACCGATGGGCAATGTCCACTGACCTTATCCTTGCCCCCTACCCTGCAGACTAAACTACTCCCACTCTTTTCAATGCGAAACTGTTCATCACCAGCACCTACATAGATATGGCCACGCTGAATCTCAGCGCCCTCTTCAGCTGCCACAACATTCATTTTAGAAACCTTGTTCAGCTTATTTATAAACGTAGCAGCAAATGCCTTGGGAAGATGCTGCACAATAAGCACAGGAGAGAAACCAGCTGGAAATGCAGACACCACGTGGCGCAGCGCTTCAGTGCCGCCGGTTGATGCACCAATGGCAACCAGTGTATGTAAAAGGGGATTATAACGCTCTTTGCTTGATTCCTTGGAAACAACAGATTTCATAGAACAAGGAGCTATTTCTTTCTCCTGTTTTGCTACGGGTATGGCTTCCATCTTTATAAGAATATTTTTTAATTGCCTGACCAATGCTCTGCAAAATGATTCATCCTGAACTGTAATACCTTGCTTGGGTTTAGCTAACAGACCTCCACCGGCCCTCATGACCTCTCGTTCACCACTGTTTTTTGGCAATATCTGACCTGATAACATAAGCACAAACAGTGGCTTATCTTGCATCATTTGCATCAAAAACCTATCCACTGCATCTGGCTGTTGATCGGTCGCAAGAATCAACATATTAGGTTTACGTAACTTGATTTGCATGCGCGCTTGCATGACATCTGAGGCTACGCCAACCACCACCACTTCAGTTGAACGCTTTAGCATCTCAACCAGTGCCAACCTGGCAGATGCTTCTGGTTCAATGACCAGCACATTAAGTCTATTCAAAACAACTCCTTTCGAAAAGTATTCATGCAATACATATCAAGCTAGATCAAATTCCATGACACAACTAAGTTTATTGCGCAGTTCAGGCCAATTCACCGGTTTAGTAATATAATCCGAAGCCTCAACCGCCATGGCACAATCCAGTGCAGCATCCCCCTCAAGGGCAGTAACGATAAAAATTGGGACCCCAGCCCCCCTATCCGTTGATCGGATCATTTCACAGGCTGCAAAACCATCCATTTCAGGCATGTCACCATCGAGCATAATAACTTCAATTTCCTGCTGTTGCATAAATGCATTAACTCCCTGCTCGCCATCTTCAACCGTCACCACATGATAACCATTGGCTTCAAAAAACTGTTTCAGCATGACACAAAACATGCGGTCATCATCTGCTACCAATACTGTCGAACCTTTCTGAATCAAATTCATCTCTTCCATTATAGCACCTTTTCTTTTTTATTCAGACTTTCACAAACAATCAGTTCACCTACTTTTATACGAGCACATCACTTAGCGTATCTCTTCTAACCAGCTCGCCGATAGCGCTTCTTTCACCTGCTCAGCAAGTTCCTTTAGCTCTTCGGTTAATGCTCTGGCAGCAGCCAAATCATTGGCTTTCCCAAACTCTTCAAATTTAAAACATAACTCTCCTAATGAGTCCGCCGCCACTGAACGACTCGAGCCTTTGAGTCGATGACCATTTCGACGTAGCTCATCAGCATTTTCAGCATCGATTGCAGCTATAATACTATCAATCTGCTTAGGTAACTCTTCAACATAGGTATCCAGAATGATCCCAATACCAAAGCCCATATCTGTATGTAACTGGCGCAATGCCTCTTCATTGATCGCCGGCAGTTCTGCATCATTCATTTCTACTGATTCAGCCTGATCATGTGAAACGTCCAGAGCATTTTGTTCAGTCGAAACTGGCTCGTCCGTGACCACACCTCGGCCTGACAATGGCAGCCACTGCGCCAACATCAATTGCAGAGCTTTACCGGTCAAAGGTTTAGTCAAATGATCATTCATACCAGCTTCATGCGTACGCTGTTTATCTTCAGGCAAGGCATGGGCAGTTAAAGCGATGATAGGTACAGGTTCATCATCGGACAACATTTCCAATTCCCGAATTTCCGTGGTGGTTGCTAAACCATCGAGTTCGAGCATCTGAATATCCATTAAGATGAGGTCATATGCATGATAGGAAAATAGTTCGAGCGCCTCGATACCGTGGTTCGCCACATCGATATGAGTAAACCCCTGGTTCTTTAACATACCGAGTGCTACTTGCTGATTCACGGCATTATCTTCAGCTAATAAAATACGCTCACTGCGCTGCACGACCGTGGCAACGTCCCTCTGAACAATCTGTCGCTCTCTGACTCCCATCACGGCCAACATCGTTATAAACAATGAGTGTATATAAAGCGGTTTGCGCATAAAACCACTAAGCCCATAGGTATGACGCACTTTTTCGTCAAAGCTCATATCCAGAGAAGTCATCATGATCGTTTTTATTTCAGATAGATGTATATCTTTTTTAATTAACCTGGCTAAAGAGAGACCATCCATGCCATCCATGTCCTGATCAATCAAAACAACATCATAAGGCCTACCGGCACGTGCCATCGCCTGTAGGTTCTGCAATGCAGAGTTACCATAACCAGACACGTCACAATGCATACCCCATGCAGTAAACACGTCATCTAACATGGTTCTATTGGTAGCATGGTCATCCACCACCAAAACTCGCCATTTGGCAAAATGTTCATGATAATCCAGAGGTTTATCTACAATTTCAGACGCTTTCTTTAAATCCAGTTCAAAGAAGAAACAGGAGCCCTTACCAATTTCACTTTCAACAGCTAGCTCGCCCCCCATCAGGTTTACCAAGCGTTTGCCGATCGCCAAACCAAGACCTGTGCCACCATGTT
This sequence comes from Mariprofundus sp., assembly GCA_021772775.1. GTDB lineage: Bacteria > Pseudomonadota > Zetaproteobacteria > Mariprofundales > Mariprofundaceae > Mariprofundus. The sequence continues at coordinate 97,169 of JAJFLH010000035.1, forward strand.
TACGACTGTCCGTACCATCAGCCTGAGTGAACTCCTCAAATAACTTGTGCTGATCTGCTTCTGAGATGCCCGAGCCGGTATCCCTCACCTGAAATCGAATGCGAATAGAGCTATCACACTCTGACACCATATCAGCTGCAACGGTGATATCACCCTGACTGGTAAACTTCACAGCATTCGACATCAGGTTCATCATCACCTGCTGTAAACGCCCCGCATCACCAATCAACAAATGTGAAAGGCTGGGTATAGAACGCGCAATCAATTCTAGTCTGGATTCACCGACATTAACACGCTGTGAGAACAGTTTGGCAACATGTTCAATGATAAGATTCGGATTAAATTCATCCAGTTGAGTTTCCATCAGCCCAGCCTCGATTTTTGAGAAATCGAGAATATCATTGAGAATCGCCAGCAATGATTCCCCACTGGACTGTACAGTTTCTAAGCTTTCTTGCTGAGAAGCAGATAATTCAGTCGTTAATAGCAACTCAGTCAAACCAAGCACACCATTGAGCGGCGTTCTAATCTCATGACTCATCGTCGCCAGGAACTGGCTCTTGGCTGTCGCTGCATGTTCCGCACTGAGTACCGCTTGTTCTAATTCGGCATTTTGTGCCTCTAATCTGCCTGCCAATCGAGCCAATTGGGCAGTACGAACACTAACTTGCTGTTCAAGTGCTACATTCAGATTCTCAGTTTTGATCCGTGTTTCGCTCAAATGCACCAGCATCTGTTGCAGCGCAGCACCCAAAGTACCAATCTCATCATGAGTAATGATCGGAATGCTGACGTTTTCATCGCCATCACCAATACTAACTGCTGCATCAATCATGCTGCGAATCGGGCGGGTGAGATAGGTTGCAACCAGAAACGTAATAAACCCCAAAGCAAGAGATATCATTAAGATCAAACCCAACATTCTATTGCGTAATTCGATAGATTGTTGCTGTAACTGTGCGATTCCTACAACCGCACCAAGCTGTAAAAGCTTTTGATCACCTTCATGACTCAGATGAATATTACCCAGTAGAAGTGCCTCCCCCTTATCTTCAAACAGATACTGATCAATAACGATTTCGTCATTTACATATGAACTATTCAAACGTTCATCATTCAATTGATAATCCAGCTGCAGTCGTTCTTGACGATGAAACTCAAAGGCCATGGCCTTCTCGTGATTGACGTGAATCAGATAATCACCTTCTGCAGTAGCAATAAAAGAACTGCTGTTATTTTTCTGATTACTGGGGCTTTGCAAGGATGCGGTAAATACATTGAAGTCCACATTAACCAACAAAACTCCACACAACTCTCCTGCATCATTAAATACAGCAGTCGAAATCCGCAGCATGGGCTGAGGTGGCTGAGTTATTTTACCGTATTCACGACTAAACGTGATATTAGAAAAGAGAAACTCTCCAGCTTTGAGTTCAATGCTCTTTTGAAAATAATCACGTTTACCTTTCTGCTGCAGCTGCACACCCTCTGTCACTGTGACACCTTGTTTCGAACGTGCCACACGCACGACTTCCCGGCCACCCTCAGCGACACCAATTAAACGCACCTGATAATACATCGCACGCCGTTTTAGTACTATGGCGAAGAGTCTCTCTATCGCGGCTATATTCTTGGAGTCGTCTACGCTATTATTTTGATCAGAGGCATGGTTAGCCCACGCTTTTAGAAAATCCGACTGCGATAAAAATGATACATCATCTTTAACCATTTCAGCCTGATTTTCAAAGGCTCTTATCTCCTTCTCCATCGTCATGGTATAGCCATCCACCACTTCCTGCGTCAGCAAACGATCTGCTTCTTCGTAAGCAAAAAATGCCAGCGTAATCACACCAAAGAGGGTAATGACAAAAGAGAGCAGTGCGAACTTAATCGGCAAGGTTAATTTCATACGATGATTTGCTCCCTTATTTTCCGGTCACAGGATATATTCATGAAGAAACCCCCAATCATTGATAGTAGCAATACTTATGCCACTGATATGACCACAGAAACAGCATGTAGCCCCCTCTTTTTTCCGAGAAAAACTCAAACAAATTGGAAGCCGGCATCAATAACTCAAAAACAACCTCAGGTGAATCATCTCACTCTTATGTTCATACATTCGAGGCCTTTGCCCTTAAGAGATTCAAAGCCATCTACTGTGACTAAGCTGGGTTCATCGGCGGGCATGCCTGCGCCTCCGATCACTCTTAATAGATTGCTGCATAGCTCACAGTGAATGAATTTAGAAACAGCCATAGATGATTCATAAAAAACATTGGCAGTATAATTGCTAGGCTTAGAATGAACATCCTATGATGATTGGAGAACATGATGACAGTGAATTTAGTTAAATGTTGATGAAACTGTTTTTGAACCTTGCTGCTATGACTTCAGCCGTTTATTCACAGTACTCGAATCAGAAGAGGATAGCCCTTTGAAAACAGTCTTACTTGCCCGCCAACCCATTTTTGATATCCATCAGAAGACCTATGCCTATGAACTGCTTTATCGTGGTGATGCAATGAATATTGGCGATGACGCCATGACAGCTACTGTCTTATGTAACACACTCAATCAGTTTGGAACGGATGTCATTACTGATGGAAGTCCTTTTTTCATCAATCTCTCCAAAGAGTTTTTACTCAGTGATTTTCCGAATTTACTTCCTACGGAGAGTGTTGTGCTTGAAGTTTTGGAGGACGTTCCTGCCGATGATGATGTCATTGCAGCTATGCAACACTGGAAAGAAAAAGGCTTCACCCTTGCACTTGATGACTTTGTCAGCATCAATTCTGAGCATATTAAGCTATTGCCTTATACAGATATCGTGAAAGTGGACATCCTTGAATATGAAGGAAAACTGGACGAAATTGTGTACGAACTTCGCCAGACGCAGGTCAAGCTACTGGCAGAAAAAGTGGAAACACATGAACAGTATGAGTTGTGTAAAAAGCTTGGTTTTGAATATTATCAAGGTTACTTCTTTAGTCAGCCCTCTTTGATGATAGAACACCACTCATTGGACAGCAACAAAGCACAGTTGCTACAGCTATTAAGCCGTACACTGGAAGCGGAAAGTCCTAAAGAGCTGGAGAATGATATTGCCCATGACTTGGCTCTCTCCTACAAATTACTCTGTTACATTAACTCGGCATCAGTTGGATTAAGGAAAGAGATTCATTCCATTGGCCATGCCTTAAATCTAATGGGCTTAAATAATATTCGTACCTGGGTTTCGATGTTATTGATGGCATCGCTTTCCAAAGACAAACCGGATGCTCTACTCTCTTTATCTTTTACCCGTGGCCGCTTTCTGGAACTTCTTGCTATCAGCTTAGGTGAGCCTAAAAAAGCCAATGATTATTTCATTTTAGGTATGTTCTCTCTATTGGATGCCCTACTCGACCAGGATATTGCAGATGCCACTGAATCAATATCTTTGCCTGACCTTGTTCATAATGGTTTGTTAAACAAAGGTAGCAATGAAGCCAATAAACTGGAACTGATACGTGCACTTGAGCAGGCAGACTGGCCTAAACTCTCTGAACTACTGCAACTCATCGGCATCGATGATGAACAGATGTCTTCGCTTTATTCCAAATCTGTGCAGTGGGCAGATGAACGCATGTCCTTAATAAGCTCCATGTAGGGCAATGATATGCTGCAGCCCCCCCCCCTCAAACTCCCTGCAATCATCTGATATTGATTTCTCATTACGCAGTGCGACATGCAGTGTGATTGATAAATCCATCTTCAATATTTACTGATGGTTGCCGATAGGTAAAATATGAGAGCTAATACTGATATATCCATCCATACGGCAGAGACCGAAACGGCACTGTTCCAGCAGTTGGTCCTGGATGCTGAACATCAGGCAGATATTTCATTATCTGAGAATTTGGAAAGTTATCTGGTCTTTTTACTTCAACGCTTTCACAAAAATGCCGATGGACTCTATGAACCTCTGGCACTCAAATATCTGCACGCAGAAAACAGATCAGGGCGTTGCCGTCAGCATGAGTTACGCGATACAGGTGATAGCTGTCTCATTCTGGCAGGTCTGTTTCCTGAACAGGCGAAACAGCGTATGGTGAACATCAGCTACTATGTGCGTTTAGGCCGTAGCAGCTATCATGCTCTGGCCTGCAGCTTAAAGCAGTCTCATGCCCAACTGTATCAGCATGTCTGCCATGGCTTCGGCGCAATGCTCGATGTTTTGCATACCATCCATGGATTCACACATATGCAAAATATATTAAACCCAATCGATGCCTATGATGTGTGGCAGCAGACTGGCAGCAAACATGCTTTATCCCATATCAATCAAGGTCGTGTTGCGACTCCCGTACGCAGTCACCAAACTCGGCTGATCTAATCATTCCAATGCATACTATCATTCCAGAGCCACAGGCTCTAAATTACGAACTTGTAGCTTAGACTATTACGACAGCTATTGAGGAGATGAGTTTGGAATTTATTCAGTGTCCGCATTGCCAAAAACAATACGCTGTCAACGACAAGCTCAGAGCAGCTGTAGGTAAAAGAATCCGCTGTAAACATTGCACGCAAGCTTTTCAAATCATCATCCAACAGGCTTCGCAAACAGAAGCTTCTACACCAGCGGCATCAGCGCCTCAAACCGAGATGGTTGAAGCACCACAACCTGTGCCCAAACTACCTGAATCAATACAGCCTGGGGCAACACAGCCCGAGCCAGACCAGTTTGAGTCCAGACAACCTCATATTGAAAACGAAACTGATGATGGCCTCATTAAGCTTGTAGAAGCGGATAAGGGAACATCGGATGATGCCAATCAACAGAGTCAGAAAACACCATTAAGTCAGCCTACTGAGCAAACTAGTGAGCTCCCTGACAGTGATAAAAAAGCGGTTAAAAAAACGGCCCGAAAAACAGCATCAACAAAGAAAAAAATAAATCTGCAAATGCTCATTACGATCATACTTGTTGCCACCTTAATTATTGCAGCCATCGGCGCTTATTTTTTCCTTAGCAAAGAGAAGGTAAATGACACGACAGCCAAACAAGAGATTCAGAATATTATACCTATGGAGATCATCAAACCTCTTGAGATCAAAGAGCCGCCCAAACAGCTAAAACAGCAGCCTGCTAAAACGCTAGAAGACACTGTGCAAATTACTCCGCAAAAAGTAGAAAAGAAGCCTCCAGTAATTCCAGCAAAAGTAAGTATAAAAAACACACCTAAGCCCATCATGACATATCCAAAGACTCAGGCATGTAAAAGTGTCTCTGCATCTTACTGGATTCGCACCAATACGCTTGCTACCACGAGCATGGATACAGCCACATATATGAAGTTACTTAATCAGAATTTGGAGCAAGCCGATGAAATTCGTAAGCTTTGCAAAGATAAAACATTCATTGGTAAAATATCCAAAGCGGCAAGAACAGATAACAAACCGGAATGGATTCAACAGGAGATCAATTCTCTGCTCCAGAAGCAGAAGAAGAGCAATCAAAATCTATAAAGCCTAAAGGTCTAGCAACATTACATTTCCAGCTGAAAATCAGCCGAACCCACTATAATGCCATTCACCATCACTTCTAGGCGATGCAAACCCGGATAATAAACACGCGTGGTTATTTTTCTCATCGCATGAGTCTTGCTGAAGCATAACGACTGTTTTGCAGCTAACGACGTTGTTCGCCACTTGAACACTTTCGCCGAAGTTTTGCCATTGGCCTTTTGATGATGAATAACATAATCAATCATTAATGGCTGATCATGGTCAGCCGTTGAGTTGATGGATAAAGAAAACTGCAAAGCCATTCCAAACTCAACAACCGGTGTCTGAACCAAAACTCTGATTTTCTCTAATTGAAGCTCTCCATAACCGAATAGCTGCAGCACCTTTGCATTGCCCTGTTTGAGCAAACTTCGACAAGCATGGCGAACAAGTTGCCGGCGCTGTTTGCTTGCCCCTTGCATCCACTGCTCAGCAATATCGGCCACAAGTTCAGGATGATCCTTGGCGATATCATTCAGGTTATTGGCTACCGAACGGCGTACATAGGCATCCCGGTCATCCTTGAGCAACTCCAACAGCTCAATCACTGGTGAAGGATCATTGATAAATTGAGTCAATCGCATCGCCCAGGGTAATCTCGGGCGTATACCTTCTGATGCCAGTCGACGGACATGTTTATCGCTATCTTGTGTCCATTGCTTCATCACCAGCCAAGTTTTTTCAGGCTCTTGCAATAGAAATAAGCGAACAGCAAATTCAGAGGAGAAGCGTTTGGTTAATTCTTTGAACAGATTCATAGCGGTCTCAAAATGATCATGCCCGCGTAAACCGACATAATGCGCCATCGGCATAATTGCCCAACCCGAAATACCATGCTCATCGACCAACTCGCCAAATATATCACCATCGTGTGCAGGACTCAGCGTTGCCAGGATCATCTCTGCCGCCCTGCTAAAATCAGCCGGCAGATAATCAATCATGGCAAACATAATCTGTTCAGAGCGTGCTTTTAATTCCAGTGCGTCTAAATCTTTCGACGCAGCAGCCGTAAACCCCTGCATATCAAACTCAGGCCATTGTTGATGAAAATGATCTGCCATGCCCGTAATAAGTGGCAAATTGAATGCATTCTTAAATGGCTCTGGCATTATAACATTCCTTATCTGTTCTGCTCTCTAAACAGAGGCAGCGGCTCCATATCCTCAAGCCTCAGTTGTTCAATCTCTTTTGGTCACCAATTTCAACTCCTGAAAGCACCATATCCTTTAGGCTTTGATCTCCTATAACCTGATCAATGGCTCTATCCGTCGCGTCTATTAACTGATCTACCACCAGCTCATTGGGTAATCGCCATGGCATCACACCTGTACCCTCATCACCTGAACGCACAGCATCAAGAATATGTTTAGTCTTCAATGTTTCCATATCCTGCCCCGGCAGATAGGGAGGTAAACTTTCGCTAGTGGGGATGATCAATCCACATTCGTGCAATTTATCCAGTATCTCCTGACTCACATTGAGTGGCACACCGAGCCAGCGGGCCATATCATCAACTTGCCAATGAGTCTGATGATTGTAGTAATGGCGTCCGATAAAAAACATGGCTAGAAGAGATAGTTTCTCCGCCATTTGGGCACTGATAAGCTGTTTTCCACGCCCTACTCCGAGATGTCCGGGATACTGACAATAGAATGCAATACTGGTGCCTAGTAGTAAAATCAGCCAACTCACAAACAACCAGATCATAAACATAATCAGGATAGCAAAACCTGAATAGATAGCTGTGTAATTGCCGGAGTTAACAACAAAAGTACCAAACGCCCAGCCCGCAGTCTCCCAGGCAATACCGGCCACTATGCCACCAATCAACGCCGGGCCAATTTTCACTTTGGTGTTTGGCATGAAGATATAAACAAAGGTAAAAGCGACGATTACCAGCGCGTAAGGAATAAGCTTGCCGATGGAGTCCACGATAATACCGAGAAATGGCATGCCCGAAACGGCCTCAACCACAGAAGAGCTCATGAGCGATGCAGTCATACCGAGAGCAGAAAAGATCAGCAGAGGACCAACCAGAATCACACTCAGATACTCGCTAAAACGTTGTCCAAGAGGTCTGGCCTCCTCGATGTGCCAAATATAGTTAAAGGATTTCTCAATTTTGTGCAGTAACGAGATTACCGTATAGATCAACATCCCCAATCCCAATGATCCCAGCACACCTACTTTGATATTATCCACAAAACCGACAATCTGTCGGGCTATATCTTCCCCTTTATCTCCCAATGCCGACAGAGTATTTACAAGCGCTGGTTCAAGTTGATTCTGAACACCAAAACCTTTGAGTACAGAGAATGTAAGGGCCAGAAGTGGAACCAGCGATAACAGGGTTGTGTAGACCAGACTCATCGCACGCAAGGTGAGCTGGCCTTCGAGAAAATCACGTACTACTGCAAAATTCACCTGCAAGATGCGCGCTAGCAACACTTTCCAAACTGGAAGCGATTCGATCTCCTGCGGCCAAAGCATTTGCAGAGCGGCGGCTTTCCATTTCATCATTAGCTTGTACATAACATCCTCCGCTGCAAACGTTTGTCCAATGTAACAGAATTCGTGACGTCTATTCATGAGCTCATGCAATCGCTGCTTTGACTCAAAACGGCCTCTCTATTGTGCCAATAGAACAACGCTTATTTCAGTTCATAAACAGCTATATTTCAAGATCCGATACGTAGCCATACTCCCCGCTATTGCAATGTTATACACTAGTTATAATAGTGCTTCAGCACAGAGTAGAGATAAAACGCATCCAGACGACCGGCCAGTTCACGAATCGAATGCATAGCAAACGTAGGCACCCCCACATCAACAGTAGAGACCCCCAGTTCACTGGCTGTAATCGGGCCAATTGTACTGCCGCATGCCATATCAGAGCGCACCACAAACGACTGCACGGGAACCGCTGCGCACTCACACCAATGTTTGAACATCGCACTACTTTCACTACTGCTTGCATAACGTTGATTGGCATTCACTTTGATCACCGGGCCGGCATTGATAAGCGGCTCATGATTGGGCTCATGCCTGTCAGCATAGTTGGGGTGTATGGCATGCGCATTATCGGCTGAAATCATCATACTGGAGGCCATCGCACGCGACATCTCTTCTTCATTACCGCACAAACGCCTTAACACTGATTTCAAGAAGTTACCCTGAGCACCGGCTGCAGAGACACTGCCAACCTCTTCATGGTCACTGCAAACCAGCAACGCATTCTGTTTACCACTATTATCGAGCAGAGCCATCAAGCCTGTATAACAGCTAAGTAGATTATCCAGTCTGGCAGCGGCGATAAAGTCATCATTCTGTCCAATTACAGCTGGGGGCTGAACGTCATAAAAGCTCAATTCATAATCCAACACCTTTACGGCTCTATTCGCTTCACCAGCTAGCTGAGCATTGACCATCTCTAGTAGCACTGTTTTGAAACAGGTCGCATCTGCATCACTATTCTCAGGTAATCTCATCAACACAGGGGAAATATCCGTCTGTTTGTTGATCTTGCGATTATCATTGGCTTCACGATCAAGATGAATCGCCAGACTCGGAATGGTTGCGATGGCTTTTTGCCAATCGATCAAGCAGTGAGCTATCTGTCTATTTTCATCTAAATAACTGACACGTCCGGCCAAAGACAAATCACGATCAAACCAGGGGTTCAGTAAAGCACCACCATAGACTTCAACGCCCAGCTGCAGATAACCTTTATTGCTCATTTCAGGCGCGGGTTTAACCTTCAGGCATGGGCTATCGGTGTGCGCACCTACCATATGAATACCATGCTCAATAAGTGGTTGCCTTAAACGAAATGCAATAATTGATGAATCATTGCGTGTCACAAAATAGCACTCATCATTCTGTGGCTTATTGACCGACCACGGTTCTTTTTCCGACAAACGCTTAAAACCGGCATTTTCCAATATCTCAACCATGTTCTGCACAGCATGAAAAGGGGTTGGTGAGCTTTGAATAAAATTCAACAAACCATTCACGAAATCTTCGTTTTGCATGAAAGCCTCAGATGCTAAAGTATTTTTTAATTCGCTCTATGGTAGCTGGATTCAAATTGTAAAAGCAACGTTGAGTGATCTCTTTTCAGTATTGAAAGGGTGACTTGATTCTCAACTGAGTAGCTAGTCAGCACTTCGTGCGCACATGCAATCATGCATAAGTTAGTTACTTCACTTTTGACGGCGCTTTCCTACTTCGATCCCTGCATAAGTTCATGATAGCCCTGAAGCATCTTATCTCTCTCATCTGCTTTAAGGACTTCCATATTGACCAAAATATCACCAAGTCGAATTCTATCTTTCATTTGATGTTCAAGCAGATCATTGAGTTGATTTGTATTTAAATAACCCATATTTACTGCGACTTCTCCAAAACGCAGGTTGGAGCAAGCCTGCTCTGAGAGCACAGCCATAACGCTATGCATATTCATAACTCTATGCTCTAAAGCCAACTTCCCAATCGGAGTAATATTTTGCCTCTGAATTTCGAGAGCCTCATAGATAATACTCTCATCAATCTCTTCAATATGGATAAGGTAGGTACCAAACAAATTAATATCACTCATGTCATTCGCTCCCCTCTGTCAGCTATAGATAATAGCAGGATATGTACCGACTTCAAATCATAAAACAGATCTGATTAGGCTATTCAGCGCATGTAATCATGTAAACGTAATCAATTGAGGTCTCGGCACAGATTTAGCTTTTCGTACAACTCTCTATTACAGCTATGATTGGCGCACTGTCGTTATATGAGGACAATTTAAAGCAGTAAAGTGATCGACAAAAAAAGGAAAGGCCACCCGTCGGTGACCTTTCTGAGGCTCACGAGAGCCACTAATTTATTATAGAAAAACGATAACCCAAATGGCGTTAACTGTCAATCTTAATTTGCTTAAAAAAGCCTTTTATTAATTCTCAAAGGGTAAAGAATCATCGGTTTCATTTATCATACTACTCACGCAGCGGCTCAGTTCACTCAAGTGGAACGGCTTGGTTAATATTGGCTCCAGATCCTGCTCAGGCATAGATGATGCATTTCGATACCCCGACATGAAGAGCACTTTGGCTTGAGGGTTAATGCAATGGATCTGTTGTGCCGCTTCTATGCCATCTATACCAGGCATAATCACATCAAGCATAATCAGGTTAATTTCCTGTTTTTTATCAATATAAATATCAATCGCCTGCTGACCGCTCATCGCAGTAAAAACTCTATAATTCAACTTTTCAAGCAGAGCACACACAACCTTTATCACCTGTTCATCATCATCGACAACAAGTATCAACTCACCGTTACCAAAAACATTACGGGGCTTGCTAGCACTCACTTCAACAGGTGAACTATCAAGCAATGGGAAATAGAGATTAAAAACGGCCCCTTCTCCCCTCCTGGAATCAACCTCAACAACTCCACTATGAGATTGCATGGAGCCATAAAGCATCGAGAGACCAAGCCCAGTACCTTCGCCAACTTCTCGGGTGGTAAAAAAGGGTTCAAAAATATGCGGTAGGTTGTTCTCGTTAATACCGGCCCCATTATCAGCCACTGAGATCAGCACAAAATGATCCCCTTCCAGCTGAGGATGTTTACGCTGAAACTTCGCATCGGACTCATATCTGGAAACAGTGACTGTAATGGCAGGTAATTTTTTATCTTTCAGTGCATAATTGGCATTCAGTAAAAGATTCATGACCATCTGCTGGATTTGATTGGCATCACCCAGAATAGTTTCATCCGTCAAACCTGAGTTAAAAACAAGCTTAATATGCTGTGGGATTACTACCTTATCCAACTTAATGATTGATCGCATTAATGCATCTATAGCAACAGGTTTAAAGACCGTCGATGACTTACGCGCAAAAGAGAGCAGTTGCTGGATCATCTCTGCCGAACGAAACGCGATGGTCTCCGATTCATCCAGGTAGTCCAGGCAAACCTGCTTGTTATCCAGCTCCAATCGAGCCAACTCGATATTGCCCGTAACACCTGCAAGATTGTTATTGAAATTATGCGCAATGCCTCCAACAAGGCCGCCAATCGCTTCCATTTTTTGGGACTGAATAAAATTCTTTTCCATCTGCTTGCGTATTTTATTTTCCGTTTCCAGATCTTCCAAAGCCGCAGCCATCTGTGTGGTTTGCGAAAAGTTTTTCGATAACATTCTATGTGAGTTGCGTGCAATGCTCCAAACAGCGGCCGTGAAAACAATCAACAGGCTTCCCATAAGTATGGTTCTCTCATCATCTTGTAGAAAAAGGAATATGGTTATTGGAACCAGGGTAGGTAAAAAATAGACCGAAAAGGCTAGCATTGATGCTGACATCGAGTTTGCTGCTGCAGCAGCAAAACCTACAAGTACAGCCACCCAAAACACCCAATAAAATATATCACTCTCCAGGGAGAAAGCCACCGAACCTACGCCCCAAAGAAGACCAGCTGAAAGCGATGTAGCAATAATAATATGATTAATTCGAGCGTAGGAAGTTGGCGTATTTAAACGCTCTTTTATCCAGAAATAACTCCACAGTCGCGCCATACAGACAAGTAGGCCCATAACGATCCAGCTGTAAAAAGTTACTGGTTCGATTATCTCATGGAATAAAGCAAAGATGATAAAAATTGCACAGAAAACCGTACCTACAGCTAACGGTATATTGGCGCATAAGAATTCAAGTCTGTTTTTTTCTATGGATTCCTGTTTAATCATTATTTGTACTTTATCTATAACGCCGTCAGAAACCAGCAAATAGTCATTTAAGCCAAAGCAAAGCTGAGAGTGATCACTTGGCTTTGTGGCATTGCATTAAACGCCATGATATATTGATAAGCGGCATATTTTCACATGACATGCACAGTTATTATCGAAGCGACTCCCCAAACAAACACCACCGCATCCACATGCTAATGATTTGCAATGCTCTTACCGGACAATCCTGTTAAACTTTAAAATAGATGCTTTATCGATCTGGACAGTTGTAGATCAGCCAGTTCTCAGCGCTAATATTTTTTCCAGATTCAGCTCTTCTTCATAACGCCTAAAAGCACCGTCTCGGGCCTCAATCGCCATGATCGACATGCGGTCGGCCAACTCATTACCTTCAACGCCTACATGACCATTCACGTGCAATACCTTAATTTTATTCTTTAATTCCTGATGTAAGGCAAACATCTCTTTGATCAGCTCCAGGTTTTTGATGTCCCCCCCCTGCTTCTTCCAACCTCTCTTCTGCCAGTTAACCACCCACTGGGTAATGCATTGAATGGAATATTTGGAGTCACAAAAAATCGCTACTGAGCGACCATCTTCAAGCTCATTTTTTGCCATAATCATAGCTTGATGCAGTGCATTTAACTCAGCCGTGTTGTTGGTGCCGTTCGGGTTGAACAGTCCATACCAAAGCTCAGCAACCCGATCATCTCGATATATAGCTACACCAGAACCAGCTTTACCAGGATTCGGTTCACAGCCGCCATCGGTGAAAATTTTTGTATCGATCTTCATGGCTGCAATCTCTGCTGCCGTATAGGTTTTAACCGTTTGATTCGATGATCTCTTTTTAGCACGACTACCCGATACCCCAGTACCAGCCAAAGAAGCCCTGTTCCCAGAAAAAGCCGCTTCTGCTTCAGCTAAGGTCTTAAAGGATTTATATCGAGCACCAGCGAAACCATCAATATGCTTTTTACAGGTAACCCAATCGTTAAAAATACCCGTCTCTCTGCCCTGCCATACGACGTAAAACTTTTGAGCCATGTTGAAAAACCTCTATAGTGAAAAAGCACGGTGTTGCATCAATCAATCTTTGATGCCGGCAGCAACTGTAACCTGAGATTTGAACGTATCAATTGATCTAAGTCAAAAATCATCACTCGATGCGATATGAGTGATATTTATTGCCATCAGGCAACCAACCCCAAATAACTCATGCCAGGCACCGTTATATCTGCTAAATTTTGGCCATATCACTTCCTACACTGCATAACGATTTGCATGAGGGGCTGGAGCGAAGCGGAAGTCCCTCTCTATGCATTGGTTAGCTGTGCTGAGCCCCATTATTAATTATTAATGATTTTATCAATTGCTGAAGAAAAAGCTCTTTTCTCGGCTTCAAGTTCAGCCGGGTCAATTGCCCAATTCTTATCCTGCTCTCTAAAGGCCGCGAAATATCCCCAAGACTCAACTTTTCCAGTACCTTCACTTTCGCTCTCTGAAATAATTTTATTATCATGGACAACTTGCAAAAGACAACGAACATCAACTGAATAATCACGCCCTATAAAGCCAAATGCAAAAGCTGTTGCAAATATTTCTCCCATACTTGGTTTCTTGGTGTTTAAGTGAATAAAGTGGATATTAATTGTGGGGAGAGTCTCATTGGCAGATAATAATGTCCTATATTTATTTCGGATAAACTTTTCAAGCTCTTTGCTATGTTTGGATTCAATCTTTCCCAAATAATATTGCTCGCTTCTTTCATATTTAGATATCGGGATATTCATATTTTGATGCCGAGCACAGCCAGAACTTAAAAAAGTTAAAATTAAAAGCGTTGCTAAAAATATTTTTGACATATATTTCCTCTTAATGTTTTTTGATCTGTAAAATTGAAGCTAACGCTTTAGTTGAGGGGCAGCGGCGAAGCCGGTGTCCCTCTCGAACTTTTTGTTAGGTTCTTTTGTAGTGTCTGAAAATTTTGGATAGGTTCTATGTTTAGTTCCGAGATGGTTTTTAAATCAAGAACTCCAGTCTTTGGAAGTTTCTTCGTTTCCTGAAAGCTAAGAATTGATTTTTGAGTAGCGACACCTATATGACCATCTATTCCACCTTTATAGTATCCAGTGTTTTGCAAAGCTGCTTGAGCCTTGAATATAGTAACTGTATCCATTAATGCCAAAGAAGCTTTGGAATTATTCAAAGAAATTTCTTTAACTTGTGCAACTTGTGACTTTGCTTTTTCCGCTATGTCGATAGCGCGATCAAGTTTGGCTTTAATCCCATTTACATCGACAGATACATCAATGCTCTTCCAAACAGACATTCCTACTAACATAACAGCAAATCCAGAAAGGCAAATTCCACCAAGCTGAAGAACTTGATGCTTAACGTATACGAAGCAGACCGACAAAAGCATTATTGCGCCAAGAACCAGCGCTACTATATATACTGGATTTTCCATTATAATCTCCATTCCCTAACGCTTTAGTTGAGGGGCTGAGGCGCAGCCGAAGTCCCTCTCTAACTTTTTGTTAGAGTGCAATTCACCTAGATACGTGTCTTGCAATCTGATTCCCTGACTTTCCAACACTAAGAATCACCTCTGATGAAGATGCTCGAAGGATATCTAGAGCTGTTTTTTCACTGATACCGGCCATTGAGGCAAGCTTTCCAATTGTGCGCCAGCGATATTTATGAACTTTTAGGCCTTCAAGCATACGTTCCTTAGCCTCGTTAAAAACTGCTTCATTTAGATTATGAATTTCCATTTCTATGACCGGTAGATTCTCATTTACAACGCCATCGCGATTATTGTTTTCAAGAACAGAAACTCTATCTTTCAGTAATTGTATTTCTTCCTGTAGTGGGTTTAATTCCTCATCAATTCCATCTGATAAATCTTTTAACTTGATATGCCTATGCTCTCCCCAGCTAATTTGTATGTCTCCACGCTCAAGTAGGGCACCGACCTTTCTTCGATAAATATATACAAATATAGCAACTCCAACAAATAACAAAAAAGGCCAATTCATTATTGCTAAAACTATATCAAACCATGATTTTGTAGGCTCCATTTAATACCTCCATTTTTAAAAGGATGTTCTCTAACTAACACAATATGAGTAATCGTTATTCCGCATATTATGCTCCTATAGGTGGACACATATTCCACAATATCTCATATTAAAGGCTAATTGTGGATTGAAATTACAAATGCCTTTTGGGAACGATCAAAAGCATTCTTCACGCAGTCAATCTCGTGCCTAAATCTATTACAGCTCCAATCATTCCGTTGCCCAAAGGATACAGCATTAAATTCACTTGTATGTCCCATAAATATGGGACAAAGAAAGACTGCGAGAACCAGAGTGATTATGAAGAGAATGGATGCTTAGCCCTTCTGATAGCTATTGATCCTCAGATGACGTAATAATCACTGGGATTATCATCAGTGGTATTTAATGTCTCAACGGCCTTTAATAAATCTTCGACTTTAAATGGTTTTTCCAGCACTGCGCTGGGAGCGGATTCAGTATCTATCTTGCCCAATTCTTGAGAAGGATCATAACCTGTGACAAAGACGATGGGAGCAGTGATTGATATCTGTCGAATCTGCCTGGCGGCTTCAATACCATCCATGTAGGGCATCACGACATCCATTAATATAAATTGTATTTCGGCCTTGTTTGCAATGAACTTCTCAACGGCATGACGTCCATCAAACGCTTCAATGACACGGTAACCAAGCTCTTCAAGTACGCCTCTATTGATCTCTCTCAACACCGCGTCATCATCGACTAAAAGAACACACCCACCCGCCAAACGTTCAATCATTTTCGTATCTGAATGCGCTGTAGTGTGAAGCAGATCGGCTTCCAATAGAGGTAAATAGAGACTAAAGATGGTTCCCTCTCCCACACTGCTTTCAACATCCACAATGCCACCATGAGATTCAATGCATCCCTGCACCATAGAGAGACCTAAACCTGTACCCTTACCAATCTCCTTTTTTGTAAAAAAAGGTTCGAAGATCTCTTTTAGATCCATCGCGGCAATGCCATGGCCATTATCTGAAACGGTAATGCATGCATACTGTTCAGAAGTTTGTGATGAATGTTTTAAAACAACTCTTTCAGGCAAACTCTTCTTTTCAAGTAGCAGGGAGATAGCTGGCATCTCAGACTGCTCAAGAGCGTCTCTCGCATTATTTGCTAGATTGATCACAGCCTGTTGCAGCTGGGTAAAATCACCATTTACAGCAAGTCTCTCTTCACAGACACTCACATTAAAGCGAACGCGCTCAGATACAGTTAATCTAAAGAGTGTTGATGACTCATCAATCAAGTCATTCAACGACATCGCACTCATCTTGCGACTGTCTTTACGGGCAAATGCCAACAGCTGTTTTACCATCTCTGCAGCCCTACTTGCTTGTGATTCGATGCTTGCAAGCCTCCTGTTTTTACCCAACTCTCTCTGTGCAAGAAATACCGATCCAACAATGCCCGCTAATATATTATTGAAATCATGCGCAATGCCGCCAACCAAAGTCCCGATAGACTCCATTTTTTGGGCTTGAAACAGCTGGTTTTCCATATCTACAATATTCTGTAAGTTCTGTAATACGCCGGCATAATGGATCACTTTACCATTTTGATCATGAACAGGAGAAACTGTCAGAAAAGAAGCAAAAGTTTTGCCCGCTTTATCTTTGCAAACCACTTTGCCTCGCCATTCATCGCCATTGGCTGTTGTAGCTTTCAAAGCTCTGAAAAAGATATCTACTGATTCGGAAGTAAGAAGAAAATGTGGTGATTTACCCAACACTTCTGATTCAGAATAAGCTGTAGTTTGAGAAAAAGCAGGGTTAACAAACTCGATTTTACCATGCTTGTCCGTAATAATAATGGAGTCACTCGCCTGATGAATCACTGAAGATAGTTTACTGGTTTCGCTAAGTTTCTCCTGAACTAAAGAAGCCAGCTGCTTACTTTCGGCTAATCTTCTGTAAGAGAACCAGATACTACCTATTAGGAGAAAGAATAGTGCAATCAGGAGCTCATCAACCTCCCAATCTTCATGTTGAAGAAAGATTGCATCCATGCGCTCATAAAGGTCGACTTGTACTGCAAGAATAAACGCAATCGATGTAATAGTGACAATTACAATACTATCTTTAAACCACATTAGCTCTCCTTGTGATCACAAGTATTCATCAAGCTGGCTGTAATCTCAATGTAAAACCTCCACCTCTAAAGCATTAAACAGGCCAAGTTAGAAGTCCTGAAAACATACATTTACTTTATAGTTTTCCACCCTGAAAATGTTCAACCCTATATAGCGCGTGGCTGGAAAGTGACTAATAATCGTCTACTCAGAGAGCATTACTATGAGCAGACAATCCATTCCCCACCCCATTAAACACTCTTTTCTACAGCTCACCAGCAGCATTTTAACTTCATGAAGATAAGAGACAGGCTGGCGAATCAACCTATAACAATCACTTAATCGCAATGGATTTAACTCCACAACTTAATGGAGAGCAATTAAAAAACGTTACCCTCAAGAGGAAAGCATTGGAAAGCCGACACATCCGTCATTTCTGAGTAATTTCATCGGGCAAGGTGAATGCTCCATGTGGCAACTCAGATGAATCAGGAAGTGAAAGAATATCCCCTGGGGAGAGTTCCTCTGAAAAGATTGCAATATTATCGCACGATGGATTCCGGCTAGAAGCATGGCGAGATAGCGCTGATGTGGAACTACTCAGTTTTGCACCATCAACATCATTTTCACTGACAATATGAGCAATAAACTGCCGACTATGCTCAAGGACTAAAGGCATAGCTTGCCAGCAGGCTGATTCACATAAGTATAGCGATATGGTCCAAAAACTCCTTATAGCGCTCATACTGATGCTCAGCGCTTGCTCATCACCTGCTGATATCCACGATACCCGTTTTATCATGGGTACTCTGGTTGAATTCACTGTTGTACGAGGTGAACACGACGATAATAGTGTTGAGGCTGCAATAAGCGCTGCTGCCAATGAGATGCAGCGCATTGAAGCTGCTTTTACTATTTATGGTGAACAGCCCAATGTAGTCAAAATATTCAATGCCAGTGATGTAAATAGTCCAGTTATATTACCCGATGAGGTGAACGACCTGTTAGAGCTATCCCTATCGATACAGCAACAGAGTGGCGGCAGCTTCAATCCAACGCTGGGCTCCCCCAACCTGTTATGGGGCTTCTCTGGGGCTGATATGCCCTCCTCTCCACCTTCGCCAGACGCTATTCAATTGGCCATGCCACCAGCTCACTGTATTGAGAAACAACCAAGTACAGCGGCTGAGCATCGCTGGATACGCAAACATCCAAATTGCCTGCTCGACTTCGGTGCTATCGCCAAGGGATATGCGATTGATCAAGGTATCAAGATACTCAAAGAACAGGGCATTAAACATGCCATTATCAATGCCGGTGGTGATATTCGGTTGATTGGAAGCCATGGTGATCGAGCCTGGCGCATTGGAATTCGCCATCCGCGCCAGCAGAGTGACGTGATTGAAACATTAAACTTGCAAGGCGACGTCAGCATTGTCACTTCAGGCGACTATGAACGCTTCTATATTTATGAAGATAAACGCTACCATCACCTGCTTAATCCCAAGACAGGCTGGCCTGCAGAGAAGAGTCAAAGCGCCACCATTATTGCCAGCAGCGCAGCTCTTGCCGATGCTTGGAGTACGGCTCTATTTATCCAGGGAGCAGCTGGGATAAAGCTGCAGGATAACTTAAAACAAAGAGCATTACTTGTTGATAGTAATGGTAAAATAGACGGATCACTTGATTAAAGGCTTAAAGTCCACAGCTTATTAGAGCACAATCAATTTCGGCTAAAGCCATACCGGAATAACGTTGCTTTGTCGCTACCACCGCCTTGCGTTAAGCCGCATTATTCTCAAACAGTGCCACGCCCTTTCTTGTT
Source organism: Mariprofundus sp. (assembly GCA_021772775.1). Lineage (GTDB taxonomy): Bacteria > Pseudomonadota > Zetaproteobacteria > Mariprofundales > Mariprofundaceae > Mariprofundus. The sequence continues at coordinate 116,461 of JAJFLH010000035.1, forward strand.
CTTTTTCCCGCCGATCATTACAGCAATATTCAGTAATTAAAGGCAACAACTGAATCACGAAAAGGTATAATACAGATTCATAAGCTTCTAAATCTGTGTCCATCTGTGGTTCCAATGCTTACTGATCTGCCCATTCACTACTCAAACAGACCGACTTTTATTCTTGTTCCAGCTCGATAATGGGTAATATCGTCATCGGTTGAATAGGCACATCTGCAAGCACCTTTTCCACTGCCACTTCATCACAATCAGCAAATCGTGCGCAATGCACACATACTGTCCAGACCTTTTGCGGTAAACTCTCTTTGCTGACTATGCGATAACCAAGCTTGATGAAAAAGCCTGTGACATAGGTTAACGCAAACACCTTGGCTACACCTAGCTCTGCGACCCACTGCTCACAGCCTTCAACAAGCAAACGCCCTATGCCATGTTTTTGATAAGCAGGATCAACGACCAGAGAACGCAATTCAGCCAGGTTTTTGCCATAAATATGGACGCAAATAACACCTGCAATTTTCCCATCATATTCTGCGACCAGGAACTCCTGCAAATGCTGGAAAATATTATCTTCATCACGTTGTAGAATGATGTCCTTGTCGGCAAAGGGAATTAATAAAGTATAAATATGCGGCACATCTGAAGCGATGGCATTACGTATAGATATACGATGTGTCATGAGCTTGGAACAGTATGACCACGTTGCAAGAAAGCAGCGGCATGCTCTAAACCATTAGCATCAATACCACCGAGCATACGAGCGATCTCTTTCTCTCTACCAGCTTCCTGCACAGGCTCCAACTGCGTCACCGTTCGCCCATCTTTTTCATGTTTATTGATCACAATCTGATGATCTGCACAGGATGCCACTTGCGGCAGATGCGAAATCACCAGCACCTGACGCTCACGCCCCATCGCAGCCAACAGTTCACCCACACACCAGGCGGTCTCACCACCAATCCCTGTATCAACTTCATCAAACACAGCAATATGAGGCATGTCATCCAATGCACCACACCCTTTTAATGCCAGCACCAAACGCGATACTTCACCACCAGATGCGACTGCCGCCAAATCACGCCATGGCTCGCCCGGATTGGACATCACTTTCATGCCAATATCGTCCCAGCCGCTAGCAGACCAACAGCCCTCATCCTGCTGAGACTGCACATCAAAACGTACCTGCATCCCACCGAGAGCCAAACGATCCAGGAATGGGCGCAACTGGCTGGCGATCTCTTTCGCGTATGTTTTACGCTGTGTGCTCAATATTTCGGCCTGCTGACGATAATTCATTGCTGCCTTCTGCACCGCTTCCAGCAACTCAGCTTCATCCCAACTGGCAGTATCAAGTGCAGCCAAGCGTTGTTGCCACTGCTGCATCAAACTCAACAAACCTGTTTCATCACAGCCATGCCGACGCATTGATTCATGCAGCGCCATCAAGCGTTCTTCAGTTTGACGCAGCTCTAACTCATCAAAAGACTCATCCATAACACTACGCAGTTCAGGCACTGCTTCAGCCAGCAGTGCATCCACCTGCTCAATCAGTTCACGACTGCTGCGCAGACCCTGATGATAATCTTCTACTGGCAGCAACGATTGGTTCGCACGCGCCAACAATTCACGCACACATGGCTCGGATTCATCCAACAACATCAAGGATTCAGCCGCTGCATGCTGAACCTGAGCATGATGACGTCCGGCATCAACTTCAGTTTGTAGCGCGTCGCCCAGCCCCGGCTCGATCTGCAAACCTTCAAGCCGACTTAACTCTTCACGCATCCAGTTCGCCTGTTGCTCTGTATCTCCACGTTCAGCATGCAAGTTTTTCAATTGAGTTTTCAGCTCTTTCCATGTGTCAAAAGCTGAGCCCACAGCAGTCAAAGCATTGGCTGACGCACTGTTGCAAACACCTGCATCAATAACCTGTTGCTGTACCGCAGGCTGCATCAGGGATTGATGTTCGTGTTGCCCATGAAAGTCCAGACATACATCGCCAATTTGACGCAACACTTTTAACGCTACCGGAATACCATTGATATAAGCACGGGAGCGACCATCTTTGCTCACCACCCTTCTTAAAATCAACTCACCATCATCATCAATATCGTTGTCATCAAGCAGACTGGATATACGTGGATCATCAGCTTCCCAAACCACTATCACATCAGCTCTGTCAGCCCCGTGACGTACCCACTCCACACTGGAACGGGCACCAAACACAGCACCTAAAGCTCCTACCAACATCGATTTACCAGCACCTGTTTCACCAGTAAATACCGTCATACCGGCATGCAGCTCCAAATGAACATGTTCAATTAAAGCAAACTGTTTAACGGTTAATGAGACCAGCATTAGTTTGCTTCGACCTGCCCGGCCCAATTGAGTTTACTTCTCAACACCTCGTAATAGTGCCGATCCGGCAGATAGACCAGAGAAATATCAGCACCCTTCCGGATAACTACCCGATCTCCCTCTTCCAATGATAACAGCTCCTGACCATCCAGGTTCAGCGCGGCGCAGAGATGCGATTCATGCAGATGCAGTTCAATATCATCGTCAGCAGATACAACGATTGGACGGTTGGAGAGCGTATGCGGACAAACCGGAACTACAGTGATGGCGTTAACACTCGGATGCACAATCGGGCCACCAGCTGACAGAGCATAAGCAGTCGATCCCGCTGGTGTTGCCAGCACAAGACCATCACCGCGCATGCGAAATACAAACTGTCTGTTTACATACATTTCGAATCCAATCATGCGTGGATGTACACTGCGTTCAATCACCACATCATTCATGGCAAGCCCGCTGGCAAGCATCTCTTCACCACGCCAAATTTCAGCATGGAGGCTAAAGTGACGTTCAGTAATCAAATTGCCGGACAGGATCTGCTCCACCGTCTCAAGCATATTACCAACCGGGGTTTCTGTTAAAAATCCTAAACGACCCAAGTTGATACCGAGTATAGGGGTTCCCGAACCAATAAAATTCCGTGCTGCATGAAGTAATGATCCATCACCACCAAGCACAATCATCAGATCAATTTTTCCCAGCATTTTTGCCAATGATACCGATTGACATGCATCACCTAAATCAAGCCCATGCTCTACAGCGTTATCAACATAAATCTCACAATCCTTGGCCAATAACCAGCCGTACAGTTCATCCAGAACAATGCAGGCACGCTTATCATTCGGCTTCAGACTGATTCCAATACGTTTCACTTAGGTGCTCCTGCCCACCCTTCTGGTTGGGTATGGCATAAAAAACATCTGTCCATTTTTGTATGCGTAGCCGGTTGCGGATGCACTCCTGCTGAATCATGACAGGCCATACAAGCAGCTTTAGCGGTCACAGAACGATGTGTATCATCACTGGGCACCGCGATAGTTTTTCGATCCGTCGTCCCTAATACCAGCACCAATACTACGGCTGCAATAACACCAAGAAATACTAAATCACGTTTCCCGGGTTTCCACGATTTCTTTTGCTGCTCAGTCATCTTTACCCCACATAAATTCAATATCAGCAATTATTATGTATCTTTAATAACGATGCTAGCCCGGATTCATCCAAACAGCTCATACGTCGATATCATCTTATTCAGGTGATTCTATTAAACTGCTATGTTAACGAAAGAATGCTTGATGGTTCCCCTAGAGCTTTCATGGATATATTCCGACTATTTTTTTTTATTGCCCCCACTGCTAGCTTGTCCAGCTCATCGGAACCACTCACCGATTAAATACATGCAAAGAGGATAAAATTATGAACGTTGATCAGCATTTGAAAGTTGCACAGTGGCACATCGAGCAGGCTCGTCTACATGCAACCACCCAGCACGGCTGCGGCTGCCCAGTCAATGACCACTATCAGAAGATCATTGATGAAGTCGAAGGCGGAAAAATCGAAGAGGAATTGGCCTGTTCAATCGACTAATCACCATTTTCTATACGCTTTAGAGTTCAAAAAGTCGTCCATTCGGGCGACTTTTTACTTTTGTGAACCTCAAACAGATATATCCACAATTTAATAACGCAATACCTGAGCGTAACTATCGGGTATTATGCGCACAAAATAATAGAGAGCTATATCTCTACATGGAGTAAATATGAAAATACTATTAGATCACAAACTTACTATTGTGGCTGGATTTGTACTCACAGCTGTACTTATTGCTGTTGCAACTGCGACTGGCGGCGGCTTAAGCGGTGAGCAAATGCTCGGTGCTGTTGCACGTTGGGGCCACTTCCTGGCTGGTATCACTTGGATTGGTCTGCTTTACTATTTCAATCTTGTTCAGGTTCCATCCCTTGGTGGTGTTAGCGCTGAAACCAAAGCTGATATCTTTAAAGAAGGCAGCATTGTACGCCGTGCACTGTTCTGGTTCCGTTTTGGTGCGCTGTTCACTGTTATCTTCGGCCTGTTGTTACTGCTTGGCCTGTACAAACAGGGTGGAGCATCTGCTATCAGCACCGACATCATGTTTGGCGCGACATTCGGCATCATCATGTGGCTAAATGTACACTTCATCATCTGGCCTAATCAGCAGAAAGTAATCGGTATCGTTGAAGCAGATGCGGAAACCAAAGCTGCTGCAGGCAAAAAAGCATTGATGGCTAGCCGCATCAATACCATGTTGTCCATTCCAATGTTGTTCTTCATGGCATCAAGTGCTCATTTCCCAATCTTTGGCTAAGTTTTAGCTTTACTGCACAATCCACTGCCCCGCATCATTCATAAACTGGCGTGATGTTTGCGCAGAACCTTTGTTTGTAACGGATTACGAGAAGGGAGACCGTAGCTATACTTACGGGTGACTGACGAGGAGTTCGTTGCGGACAAAGGAACAAGTAAGGCCACGGCAGTGTTTGTGAATAATACGGGTTATAAAGGGTCTCTGATTTCAGAGGCCTTTTTTTTTATCGTTTTAGTATCCACAATTTCAATTAACCTTTAATCTTTGTCAGTGAGATAAATTAGCACGCTTCTTGCTAACTGTCTTAAAAAGACGAAAAGGCTCACCCACTCTAGCGGAGAGCCAACTTCAACGATGCGGGAGGACTCCGTGGATATAGCAACGCTTATAGGCATTATTCTTGCCTTTGGTTTGGTCGGGTTTGCCATCGGAAGTGGCTTACCCAGTTTCATTGATCCCCCTTCAATGATGATTGTGATTGGCGGTACGGTAGGTGTATTGCTCGTTGGTTATCCACTAGCCAAATGTATCGGTGTCATCGGCGTTGTAATGAAAACATTCATGTACAAGGTGGATGGCGGCTCTGATGTGATCGCCAAACTGGTTGAGCTTGCTCAAACTGTGCGAAAAGATGGGATTCTCGCACTAGAAAGTGAAGTCCCCAATATCGAAAATAAATTCATGGCGAAGGGGTTACAGATGGCCATTGATGGCCAGGAACCAACCGCCATTGAAGAGATCCTCTATATGGAGATGGATAAAGTATCCGAGCGCCACTCTGCCGGAGCCGACATGTTCACTTCACTTGGCACCTATGCGCCCTCAATGGGTATGATTGGTACGCTTGTTGGACTAGTACTCATGCTTCAAAACATGTCCGACCCCTCCTCCATCGGCCCCTCCATGTCTATCGCACTGCTTACGACCTTCTATGGGGCATTATTGGCCAATATCCTGTTCTTACCTATGGCTGGGAAATTAAAAACACGTAGTAAAGAAGAGATGCTCATTCATGAAATCATATTGGTTGGTATCCAGTCGCTCGTAGCAGGTGAAAACCCGCGTGTGATGGAGCAGAAGCTTTTGGGCTACCTACCACCGAAAGAACGCAAATCGTCCTTTGATTAAGGTAGAACAAACGGACTAAACATGGCCAAACGCGATAAAAAACCGGCACCATTACCGTTTCCATCCGATCCGGGGGCTGCACTGTTCCTTGAATTAATGATGCAGATGTTAGCCTTTTTTATTCTACTGACATCTTATGCGGTCATTGTGGAAGATAAGCGTCTTGCCGCTATCGGCTCTCTGGCGGGCACATTCAACCCCATGCCGCGTGGTGCAAACTTATCAAAGGGAGATGGTCCGGCACTGCCCACACGTGATGTCGTTGATGGGTCAACCGCGCCCAAACGAACCGCCAAAGAATTGACGAAAATGTCCAAAGAGCTCGGTTTAGATGGAGCAATGACTGTGGTACCACTTGAAAAGGATACGATTCGCATCCGTTTTTCTGAACATATTGCCTTTCAACCGGGTAAAACTGAACTCTCCCCCGAGACCATGCCGTTTATTGACAAGTTAGCTGAAAGTTTCAAACGCCCGGAAATCATTGAGATCAAAATTGAAGGTCACACCGATGACAAGCCAATGCGTGGTGGAGGTTATCACTCCAACTGGGAACTCTCCGCTTCACGTGCTATGAGTGTGTTTCATGCTTTTTACGAACGCGGTGTACCAAGTACCCGTATGATTGCATCTGGTATGGGAGATAAACACCCTCTTCAAGATCATCCCGAACTTGATCGCAGGGTAGACATTATTCTGAAGTTCCGTCCAACTACCGATAAAAATGTGGAAAAAGGGCAAATTCATCAGGGCCAGCGACCAGCTATACAGCGCCCTACCTTGAGTACATTCTAATGGCTAAGAAGAAAAAATGGCCCGTCGTATACCAGCCTAATACTGAAGCATGGATGACCACCTTTGCAGATTTAGTCAGTCTTATGCTGACTTTCTTTATACTGCTTATCTCCATGTCGACTATGGATAAAACGGGTCTTTCCGATATAGAAACTTCATTCAGGAATGCAGTTTCCGTTCTTAATGCAGGTGCAAAAACGGAACTTCAGATCATGCCACCTTTTGAAATGCAAAAACTAGTTTCGCCTGAAGAGCTTATGTTGGCTATGCGCCAGAACTGTATGGCACTGCTGAAAAACAGTACGCTGAAACATAAAGTAAAAGGGATCATCATCAAAGATCGCTTATACCTCAGAATTCCTGATGCTGTGTTATTTGAACAGGGTTCCGCAAAACTCCAGCCTGAACATGTCAAAACCATCAAGAAGCTTGCCCAAATGCTGGCTATGTCGCCTGGGAAAATCCGTATTCAAGGCCATACCAATGAAGATCCCGATTTAACCGATAGTCAATTTGCTGACCCATGGTCACTATCTTTGGCCAGAGCGGCATCAGTCTTGCATATACTGGAAGATGAAGGGGTCAGTGAATCACGCTTATCACTGGTTGGCTACGGCCCTTCTCAGCCCGTTTCGACTGAGGCTACGCCATTTGGACGCAGCAAAAACAGACGTGTTGATATTGTTATATATCAATAACAGGTAGGGTTTGAACAATAATGCACTTAAAACACACGATGAGCGTGGAGGAATATCATGGCAGATAACGAAGAGACCGAGGACAAGGGAAAAGGTGGAGGCATACTTCCAATCATTAATCTTGTATTGCTGGTGCTGGTATTGGCAGTCGGCGGTTTTGTGGCCTGGAAACTCATGAGTATGGAGCAACCTGCTGAGGAACCAACTGCAGCAATTGAACAGACAGAAGGCACCGAAATCCCGGAAGCAGAAGATGAAAGTGATGCTCCCCCAGTGCTAATGGATATAGATAATATCACCGTGAATTTAGCCGATACTGACCAGAGTCGTTTTCTACGCACAAAAATTAAACTGGAAGTACGTAACGAAGAAGCTCAGGCCAAAGTGACTGAGAATATCGTCAAGGTCAATGATTTGATCATCACCATCCTCTCCAGTAAAAAGTTTTCTGAAATCCGAACGCCACAAGGTAAATATGAGCTTAAAGAGGATCTAATTTATCGCATGAATAGAGCTGTTGGTGGAAAACCAATTAAGAATCTCTATTTCACTGATTTTGTATCCCAGTAAACGGGCCGACATCAGATGGTAGGTTCTAAGACAATGGTTATGGGAGAAGCGTATGAGTGAACCCATTCTTGCACCCGAAGAAATTGAAGCATTGATGGCTGAAGTAGCTCCGTCTGAAAAAACAGACGCAATGTTTGCTTCCCTACCACCGATGCAGCAACCCGAACAGGTCGATCTATTTCGTTTCGACAGCTTCGATGAGGATAGCCCTGAGCGTTACCCCATGTTTGTTAATCTGCAGGAAAGATTAGTTGAGATGCTCGACGAACAATGGGATGAACTGTTCAGACGCGATATCAGCGTACAGTTAAACAAACTGGAAAGTACTGTTTATAAAGAACTTATCACAGTTGACCATCCACAAGTCTATTTTGTCTTCGAAGTAGAATCCTTTGGCCGTATGATGGCAACATTTGATACCGCACTCATTGTCGCTTTTGTCGATGCCATGCTTGGTGGTGATGGAGAAGCAGCAGATGATCCAGAATCCTTATCGCCTGTTGAACTGCGTTTAAGTGAACGTATTGCCGAAAAGATTGGTCAAACGCTCGGCAAACTTTGGAAACCGGTACACCCCCTGGAATTTACTCTCTTTAAAATTGATCATGATCCACAGTTTCTGGCCATGACAGGTGCAATGGAAAAATGCTTCAGCACCTATTTTGATGCCAAAATAAGCGAAGAATTAACCGGTCAATTTGGCCTGCATTATCCGCATCCTTTCCTTGAGCCTATGTTTGAAATTCTGCGTGTCGCGGTAAGCGATGAACCGACGTCTGATGATACTGAGTGGTCCGATAGCTTAATGGACCGTATTTCCAAAACATCTTCTGATGTACGCTTTGAATTAGGCCGATGTCAGATTGATATTGGTACATTTCTGGATCTCAAACCCGGTGAATTTTTACCCCTTAACATCAGAACCAGTGACCCATGTTCGTTATGGGTTGAAAATATCCCCCTATTTCAAGCCCGAGCTGGTGAAAGAGAGGGTATATTGGCAGCAGAAATCATAGAACCAATCCGCATGGAGGCATAATCATGACTGATGATGCGTTAGAAAACCAACAAGGAGGCGAACAAACAGCTAACCTTGAGACCATTATGCATGTTCCACTGGAAATCAGTGTCGAGCTTGGCCGAGTCAGAATGCCACTGCATGAAATAGCACGCATGAATAAAGGCATGGTGATTGAACTCAATAAAGAAGCCAATGCTGAAGTTCAGATATTGGCCAATGGTAGTATTTTTGCCAAAGGCGAGGTGGTCACCACAGGAAACAAACTCGGTGTACGTATCACTGAAGTCGTATCTACGTCCGCCCGCATCAACAGCTTGTCTTAAAACCCTTCTGAGTTAATTAAATGGAAACCAGCATGTTATCGATGTTATTTCAATCTATGTTGGCGTTGGCCTTTGTCCTAGCTCTATTCGCTCTACTGGTGTGGGGAATGCGGCGTTTGAACCTCCACAACGGGGGACCCGCTAAAGGTGATTTTAAAATCATTCAACGTATGCATATCGACAATAAAAACAGCATTGTCGAAATCCGCCACAAAGATCAGCACTACCTGCTTGGCCTATCTCCTGGCGGCATGGTGCAACTTCGAACGGATCAAACGACAAACGCATTAAAGGCTGATAAAAATGAATAAACAGCTCATTATCGGCATATTATACCTTATCGCTTTATGCCTACCTACATGGGCTAGCGCTGCCGATATACCGACTCTTTCATTCAGCTTAGGCGAAAGTGATGATCCAGATGCTTGGTTCACAGGCCTGAAAATCATCGCCATGATGACTATATTAACCTTGGCACCATCAATCCTGATCATGATGACCTCATTCACCCGTATCCTCATCGTCTTCGCCTTTCTGCGTCAAGCTATGGGAACCCAGCAATCACCTCCCAATCAGGTTCTTGTTGGATTGGCCCTATTCCTGACGATATTTATCATGATGCCCGTATGGGAGAAAATTGATACGAATGCACTCACCCCCTACCTCAACGAAGAAATTAAGCAGTCTGTCGCCATAGATCGAGCCATTGAACCAATAAGTTCATTCATGTTGAAGCAAACCCGTGAAGATGATCTTATTTTGTTTCTCGGTGCTGCAAAAATAGACAAACCAGAGAAAGCCGAAGATATACCCCTACATGTATTAATCCCTTCATTTGTCATATCTGAACTGCGTACAGCCTTTGAAATTGGTTTTCTGATTTACATCCCGTTTGTCATCCTTGATATGGTCGTTGCCAGTGTATTGATGTCCATGGGTATGATGATGTTACCACCGGTCATGATCTCCTTACCGCTAAAAATCATTCTGTTTGTATTGGTTGATGGCTGGCATCTCATCACCGCCAATCTGCTCGCAAGCTTCAAGATGTAGTCCTGTGTTGATTCTTCATAATCTTCAACTATGGCCTACACTTTGCTCTTAACGCATTATGGGACCTGATTCAGTCATTCAAATCGGCAGTGAAGCTGTCAAAATGGTATTGCTTTTATCAATGCCTATGCTGGTCGTTGCTTTGGTTGTAGGTATTGCGATTTCGCTGTTTCAGGCCGTCACCCAGATTCAGGAAATGACGCTGACATTTGTACCCAAGATTATTGCCGTTTTTGCTGCCATTATTATTGCTGCCCCTTGGATGACAGAGCGCTTGATAAGCTTTACCCGTGATATTTTTAATATGATTCCAACTTTAACTAATTAGTCGACAAAGGTGATCTAGCTAATGGATTTCCCATGGTTTGATATCCAACATATCATCGTAGCCTCTTTGATCCTGCTCCGTGTTAGCACCCTGATCATCTTATTACCTGTGCTTGGGCATCAGTTGGTTCCCGTACAGGTTAAAGTTGGTTTCATCGTTTTGCTTAGTCTGCTTATTTTCCCCATTGTTCAGGATCAAGTTCCAACCATCCCCATTAACCCCATTGTTTTTGCCACTATAGCAGTACAGGAGATGTTAATCGCCGGAGCTCTGGCACTTTTTGCTCAGCTTATTTTTACCGCAGCCCAGTTTGCAGGCCAACTCATGAGCTTTCAAATGGGTATGACCGTGGCGAATGTCTTCGATCCTATCACCCGCAGCCAACAGTCTGTTCTTTCTCAAATGGTGATGACTCTGGCCATGTTGCTTTGGGTTGTCGTTGGTGCCCACCAGATATTTATTCATGCTTTGATTGATTCATTCACTCTTTTTCCGATTAACCATGAATGGAATTTTTCTGCTTTTTTAGACTTAACCGATGCCACCGGCAGCATGTTTATTCTATCGCTAAAGATTGCAGCACCAATCATGCTGCTACTGACATTTGTCTATATTGCACTCGGCCTGTTGGCTCGAGCGGTACCGCAAATCCAGGTATTCTTTGTCAGCTTCCCACTCACCGTTGGGCTGGGTTTACTTACCTTTTCACTCGGTATGCCTGCTATGATTTATTTGATGGGTGATTCCTTCATCACGCTTTCCAACCAGGTTCCCCTATTTTTACGTCATCTAGCAGGCAATTAAGCCTGAATGTTTGATCCCATAATATGAAACCTCTACTGATATTTAATTAATAACAGGGGCATAGATGATAAAATAACCAGCATTATAAAAGCAGTGCAATAGTATACTGGGTAGTAACCAGCCATCATAACGATCTCTAAAATAACCAAAGATTAGAGATGGCAGCAAGACAAGGAGTGCCATCAACGGCGCATGATAAATAAAATGCATTGCGACAAAGATCACGCTGGTCACCATATTGGCATATGTAATGCCAATAATACTTTGTTCACCCCACGCTTTACTGCTCAACCACCCCTGTAGCCCACCACGAAAAACAATCTCTTCTAACAGTGGCTGCACAAGAACCAGAGATAGAAATAACCATGGTGCCAGCATAATCCAGCTCAACGAAAACTGCGGTGAATCGATCAAGAACAGCAGCGTCCACAATACAGGTGCAGCAAGAATAGCTAGCCCATATTGCCAATCCATCTTGAGGTGCATACGAGTCATCACTGTTTTCATCATCCAATGAGCGTTAATTTAGCTGCCAATTTATACCGGCAGTCACGGAAACATCCTGAGTGGTTACTTGGGTAATATTTTCAACAAAAGCCAGAGTCCAGCCCCAGCCATATGAAGTGACTCCACGTAATCCGAAAGAGACCAAAAAAGGAGGATGATCCAGATTTGAAATAGCAGTTCGATACGGCGAATTACCACCCTGCGCTTGTACGATGAGCCCCACGCTATCAAACACCCTGTAACCAACGGTGAACGATCCACGCGAATACGTTTTCTTATAGCGCAGACCCGGTTCATCCTTAACCAAGGGCACGATCAACCAGCCCTCAAGATGGGCCGACCAATCCCCCTGATGCAGTGAAGTGACAAAGCCTGCGGCAATATCAGCAGCCCCACTACCCCAACCGCGAGACTTTGACGCTGTGGGCAGCTTTGACGCCGCCAGTACATCCATAGCCCAATGTTCACTGCCTGCAAGATGATAACGAGCGGAGAGTTCAATATTACCAAACTCCCAGCGGTTTTGGCCTTGCCATTGAGCGCCACTATTATGATCCAGAGCATAAGCATAACTACTGTTAGGACGATACTGACGCCCACCATTGGGCAGTCCAAACCAGCGGTGAAAGTTCTGAATGGTATCATCAAAAACACCACTTGCAGGCACAATAACTGGTGTTCGAAGAGATAGCTCAAAACTGTCACTCAAAGCCAAACGCATAACAGGATCAAACAGATATAATTCCATATCCACAGATAGCTGACTGATCGGCAATTGATCAAATTGGTAAAGCGAGGCGTAATGATGATTTAACTCAAATGACCATGATTGATCATACGAGCGTAATGCTGAATCCGGTGTTGGGTCAAAAAATCGCATCATAACCGGATCAAGATTACGCACTGGCAATGGCGTAATCATATCAGCTGCAGCACTCTGGCTGCTGAAAGAGATCAACAGCAGCACGAAAGCAGACAGCCTAGATATTGGCTTCACTAGCGCAGTGCCGCAGGCAGACTAAACGTTACATTTTCCTCACGGACAGATAGCACTTCAGTCGTCCCAAAACCATGTTCATCCAACCAGCTTATGACGCCTTGAACCAATACTTCGGGGGCTGAAGCACCCGCACTGATACCAATACGATCATCCGATGAAAACCAGTTCACCTCAATATCTTCCGGCCCATCTATCAAATATGCAGACCGCCCTGTTCTTTCGGCTACTTCGCGCAAACGATTTGAATTGGAAGAGTTTTTCGAGCCTATCACCAGTACTACATCTGATTTTTCAGCCAATACTTTGACTGCTTCCTGCCGGTTACTGGTGGCATAACAAATATCTTCGCGTTTAGGCCCTAAAAGCTTTGGAAAACGTGCTTTCAAAGCAGCAATCACATCAGCCGTATCATCCACGCTCAAGGTAGTTTGAGTAACATAAGCCAGCTTCTCAGAATCATTCACAACCAGTTCAGCTACATCTTCCGGCTCTGAAATTAGCAACACAGCACCTGCTGGTGCCTGCCCCATGGTACCCTCAACTTCCGGGTGCCCTGCATGACCAATTAAAATCACCTGATCGCCATTCTGATAGTGACGCAACAACTCTAAATGTACTTTGGTAACCAGCGGACAGGTCGCATCAATGACACGCAAATCGCGTGCATCACCCGAGGCTCGCACCTCCTTACTAACACCATGGGCTGAAAAAATTAACACGGCACCATCTGGTGCATCAGCTACCTCTTCAATAAAGACAGCTCCTTTAGAACGTAGATCTTCAACAACAAAACGATTATGCACAATCTCATGACGCACATAAACCGGAGCACCATAGACATCCAGCGCACGCTCAACGATTTCGATAGCCCTATCCACACCGGCACAAAAACCACGTGGTTCAGCCAGCAAAACGGGTTTGGCTTGAAAAGTAATTACTTCTAAAATGGGTACTTCTTGCTGCATTCAATCGCCCCTTGCGCTACGGTGTCGCGGCAAGACTAACAATATATTATCATGAGGTAACAGCAATGGCAGATTATAGCATTAACCCCGGCGATGCAGCACCAGCCGACATCGAACTCAACACTTGGCCAGAAGGCACTTTAAAGCTCGCAGATCTGCAAGGGCAATGGGTTATTGTCTACTTCTACCCCAAAGATAATACATCAGGCTGCACCACTGAATCATGCGAATTTCGTGATGCCCTACCCGACTTCTCAGCCGCTAACGCAGCCATCGTCGGTGTTAGCCGTGACTCAGTGAAATCACATGCCGGCTTCATAGAAAAACAGAGTCTTAATTTCCCTCTGATTTCTGACCCTGATGAAACCCTCTGCAAAGCCTTTGATGTGATGCAGATGAAAATGAATTACGGTAAAGAGTATCTCGGCGTAGAGCGCTCAACTTTCATCATCAACCCTGAAGGTGATATCGCTTTTGCATGGCGCAAAGTACGTGTGAAAGAGCATGTTGAAACCGTACTAAGCACCCTTAAAGAACTACAGTCGTAAGCCAATATATCAGGTGAATTTCGCTTGCAAAAGAGAAAAACCATTGGGGAACAAAGGCACAACACAAACATTCACATTAAAGTGACTGATAAAACGTTGTGCCTTTGTGCCTTTGTCATTTAAGGTTCAATGCAATGGTTAGCGGCAAAAAAATATTGATCGGTATTGGTGGCGGCATAGCTGTTTATCGTATTGCTGAACTCACGCGTCTACTTATCAAAGCAGGTGCCGATGTGCGTTGCGTGATGACAAAGTCCGCTTGTGAATTTGTGACCCCGTTAACCTTTGAAGCATTAACCGGTGAACCGGTACACACTGAACTCTTTGATCTCACTTCAGAAAGGGAGATGGGCCATATCAAACTTGCACGCTGGGCTGATGCGGTGATCCTTGCACCAGCCACTGCTCATTTAGTAGCACGTTTGGCGCATGGCATTGCTGATGATCTATTAAGCACCATCATGCTAGTGTGTGATAAACCAATTCTAATGGCTCCTGCAATGAACACATCCATGTGGGACTCAAGCGCAACACAATGCAATATAGAAACCCTGAAGCAGCGTGGCATAACTATCATTGGCCCTGAATCGGGGCAGCTTGCCTGTGGTGAACAAGGTGCCGGGCGCTTGGCAAATCCAGCAGCTATTATGAGTGCTTTAACTCCACTTTTATCTGAGCAATCACTACAGGGAGAACGCTGGATCATTAATGCAGGGCCCACACATGAAAGCTGGGATGGTGTTCGCATCCTGAGCAATCGTGCCAGTGGTAAGCTTGGTGTATTACTGGCTGAGCAAGCTGCTGCAAGAGGTGCTGAAGTCTCATTGATTGCAGGCCCTGGCACCCCCCTGACACAGAGCAATATCGAACGCCATAATGTTGAGTCGGCAGAGCAGATGTTAAACGCATGCCAACAAGAGGCAGCCGATTCTGATATGTTTATCGCTACTGCTGCGGTCAGTGATTTCCGTTTTGCAAAAACGCAAAAAGAAAAACTTAAACGCGCTGATACGGCCTGCATGAGCGTTGAATTGATGGCCAATCCCGACATTGTTGCTCAGATCGCAGCGATGCCTAACAGACCAAAAAAAGTTATCGCCTTTGCGGCAGAAAGCAGTAACCATATTGAATATGGCAAAAAAAAATTACAGCAAAAAGGCGTCGATGCCATTGTTGCCAATGACATAAGCAATATGGGCAGTGATCAAGCTAATGGCTGGTGGATTAGCAACAGTACAACACTGTCAATACAGAGCAATACAAAAACTGAATTTGCAGAGCAGATTATCAATCATATTACGGAGCTTCAATGAGTACTCAATCCAACAACCCCAACGTTCATATTCAGGCTCTGCCACATGGCCAAGGCATTGAACTCCCTTTTTATGCCACTAACCACGCTGCTGGTGCCGATCTGCGTGCTGCTATTGATACAGACGTAAGCATTGAACCCGGCACACATGCGCTGATCAAAACAGGTTTTGCTATGGCTTTGCCAGATAATTTCGAAGCACAAATTCGTCCTCGTTCAGGTTTAGCCCTTAAACATGGCATTACCGTACTTAACTCTCCAGGCACCATTGATGCGGATTACCGTGGCGAGGTTGGCATCATTTTGATCAATCACGGCAAAGAAACATTTACTGTACAACGTGGTGATCGCATTGCCCAAATGGTTATCGCTCCTTTTGTGCAGGCTGATTTCATCGCCGTCGATTCACTCAATGAAACTGATCGTGGCGCCGGTGGATTTGGTTCATCTGGCAAACGATAAAAGAAAGTTGCTGCAAATGGCCTGTAACTTGCTCATTAGTGGAATAAAGAGCTAATAACTAGCAATGCGGTTGCATATCACATCTATTCTGCTGTAATATGCTTTCTAAAGTTCGCGCATGAGAAAATGGGAGTGAGGTAGATATGAAGCACTTAATATGGCTAGTTTTGGGATTCACATTAATTATCCCACACGTCATGGCCACCTCCTATTCCAATGAAACCGATATGCCAGATGCCATGCAGCATATGGTAAAAGCACCCGAAATTGATTTTATCAGTCTGCGTGACCCATTTGCTTCCTACCTTGTTCGTATAGCTCCTGTCGCTAAGACTCAATCAACTCAAGCGCCCCATATCGCCCTGAAAGCCCCTCAAATTCAGCCAAGCAACCGCGAACGTGAAAAGCTAGAATCTTATGATCTTGAGTCCCTACGCCTGGTGGCTATTTTCAGCATGAGTGGAGAGCGTGTTGCCATGGTCGAAGACTCAACATCCAAAGGTTATATTATTCGTCGTGGTAGCTATCTGGGTAAAAACAATGGCCAAATTGAAAAAATCACCGACGACACCCTGTTTCTTGTTGAAGAAATGATCAATCCGGCCGGTGATGTCATTGACCGTCAAGTCAGCTTAACACTTAACGAAGTCAACGAATAAAGACCCCACATTGTCCAAAAAAATGACCGCTGCCGAAGTTCGGCGATTTTTTGAATATCTGCAATCCATTGATCCGGAACCCGTTACTGAACTCAATTACAGTAATGGGTTTGAGCTTCTGGCTGCTGTTATACTTTCAGCGCAATCCACCGATGTCGGTGTGAATAAAGCCACGGCAAAACTTTATCCCGTCGCCAATACTCCCCAAGCTATACTTGATATCGGTGAAGATAAACTCAAACAACATATCTCCACCATCGGGCTCTATAACAGCAAAGCCAAACATTTGATGGCTACCTGTCGAATGTTGGTAGAGCTGCATCACGGTGAAGTGCCACGCACACGTAAGGAGCTAGAGGCTCTGCCAGGTGTAGGACGAAAAACCGCCAATGTTGTACTCAATGTACTGTTCGGCGAACCTACAATGGCCGTCGATACACATATTTTCAGAGTTGGAAATCGAACTGGTTTAGCCAAAGGAAAAACACCCCTGGACGTTGAGAAAGGTCTGCTAAAATCCATTCCCGCTGAATTCATGTTGCATGCTCACCACTGGCTCATTCTGCATGGTCGCTATACCTGCACCGCACGTAAACCCAAGTGTCTCGCATGTCCTGTAAATCAGGAGTGCCACTGGCCGGAAAAAACTATAGCTAATGTGTGAATAAACGTCTTAATAAAACGTTTATTTAATTAAAGAAATAGCTATGTCGATGTAGAATAATCGATCATATCATCTCGGGATTAATAGCAGATTTAAAACAATTTCATTGCTTTTTCATGCCTTCCATGCCCTAGACTGATACTCTGACTTTTCCAGAATATCTTTAAGTAGAAGCCTCTTGGCTCTCATCTACTTCAGTTGAAACCTCATCTACAGCTTCTTCAGATAACTCTTCACCAGCTATTTCGTTCCGTTTCTCTAGTTTACGCAAGCGCTTCTCTTCATTCTTTTTCTGTTTAGCGAGTTCTTTTTGGCGCTTTTCATATTTAAAATTAGGTCTGGCCAAGGGGCACCTCCAATCGTGATATGTCCGGTCAATGCAAATGAAGTGCTCTAGCTAATGCCTCAGAAACGAACAGTGGCGGATGCTGCCCATCTTTGACGCTGCTGTCTCAGAAACATTCAAATTTCGTAGGCCACCCCTGATCAAGTATCATGTTCAGATAATATTTCATAGAGAATAAACGTCTGTTCTTGTATGGATGTCGTCAGTTTAAAGCCTGCATGTTGTTGAATGCAGCTAAGCATCATAGGTTCCATCAATGTCTAAACAAACAGTACGTATCGATAAATGGCTGTGGGCAGCCCGCTTTTTTAAAACACGGGGCCTTGCTACCGAAATGGTTGCCGGTGGCCATGTGCAATGCAATGGTGACCGCATCAAAGCATCCAAAGGGATTCAAGTTGGGGATGTTTTAAACATTGTCCGCAATCAGGAAACATACATCGTCACGGTGACTGGCTTAGCTGAAAAAAGAGGTTCTGCCACTATTGCACAAAGCCTTTATCAAGAAGGTGAACAGAGCATTCAAGCTCGTCAGCAGCAACAACAGTTACGCAAGCTCAATGCATCCCCTGCTCCTGACAAACGACCGGATAAAAAAGCCCGCCGACAAATCATTCGTTTCAGTCGAAGAGAAGATTAACCCCAGGTTAGTAATCAGACCTGCTTCAAAGCCGGATCAAACTGTTGATTCAGATATGCGATAATGTCATTGGATTCATACAACCAGGTGGTTTCTTCACCCTTATCAATGCGTAGACATGGCACTTTAATGTGGCCACCTTGCTGCTCCAAGGTATTACGATGTTCACCACCACGTACCTGAGCATCACGATATTCAAGTGGGATATTCAAACGGTGAACGGTACGGCGCGTTTTAATGCAGAATGGGCAGGCAAAATATTGATACATCGACATCGATTCAACCTGTTTGTTCACTGCTAACTGAGCCTCCGGGTCACGTTTAATTTTGCGCGGGCTAGTTATATAGCTGACGAACGCCATCAATCCACCTACCCCTTCACGAAAAATTTTGAGTAGAATAGCTTTAATCATAATACACCCCGTTCTTATTATCGTCGCAATATAACAGTCGGTCTGGTTTAAGAAACCATTCAAAAAGTGCAGCATGCGAGTTTCTACGGGGTAATGACATGAACGATAACGACGCCATTGAGCATCTGCAAAAATCCGATCAATACAGAGTGATTCAGCGCTTGAATGCTCCAGACCGTTATTGGCAAGGTGAGCCCAATACAGCACGCATTGGTATCGTGATTGATACCGAAACCACAGGACTGGATACCAGTAAAGACAAGATCATCGAACTGGGTTTCGTAGCTTTTGAATATGATGCTGGATCCGGGCTGATTTATCGTATTCTACACACTTATGATGGTTTTGAAGATCCGGATGAACCGTTGGAAGATATCGTCAAACAGATCACAGGCATCACCGATGAGATGGTGGCAGGCCAACATCTGGATGATGATGAGATTCAGCATTGGCTGAAAAAATCAGACTTGATTATTGCGCATAATGCTGGTTTTGACCGCCAAATGATTGAGCGTCGACTGCCCATGGTCGCGCAGACAAACTGGGCTTGCACATTCAACGACATTCCCTGGCAGGATGAAGATATTTCCAGTCTAAAGTTGGATTATATCGCCTACAAATTAGGTTTCTTCTTTGATGGTCACCGGGCAGTCAACGATGCGCAGGCCACACTACATCTATTAAGCAAAGCGCTGCCCTGCTCCGGTAAACTTGCTATGGCTACTCTGCTAATCAGCGCACGGGTAAAAAGTCAGCGACTATTTGCCACACAGGCCCCTTTTGATAATAAGGATGATTTAAAAGCACGCGGTTACCGCTGGCTGGCAGACTTTTCCTATAAAGACCAATTTGGCAAAAACAAAAAAGGTGTTTGGAGTATTTCAATCCCGGCCACTGATATAGATACTGAACATCTATGGCTGACTGAAAATATCTATACGGGTAAAAAAGCACTGTTTACTTTTATCAACCTCACGGCTCGGGATCGTTATTCGCTCAGAGAATTTCAGGCTGAATAATGTTATATATATCTGAGTCGCTCACCCTTTCTGATGATGAAATCGACATGTCAGCCATCCGTGCTCAAGGTGCCGGCGGCCAACATGTAAATAAAGTATCCAGTGCGATCCATTTGCGTTTTGATATTCATGCATCATCACTACCCTATGCATGCAAAGAACGGCTGTTACAAATCAGAGACCATCGCATCAATAGCGATGGTATCATCATTATCAAAGCCCAGCAGTTTCGAAGCCAGGAGCAAAACAGAGCCGATGCACTGCAACGCCTGCAGGAGATGATCAAAAGTTCGATGATCGTAGTCAAGAAACGACGTCCAACACGCAAGTCTTATGGTTCAATTAAAAGGCGTTTAGAGCATAAAAAGAAACGCGGCCATACCAAAGCACTCAGGAAAAAGGTCATCGAATAACAACGAAGTCACGCAACACGATGAGTTAAACGTGAGGTCATTATGAACAAAGCTCGAACGCCATATCATCATAAAAGAGTCTTATTCAAGATCTCCCTGTTTTTCTCAACTCTGCTTGTTTTCATGTCTCCATTACTAGCCTACAGCCAACACGACATTGAAATAGCTGACAGCATCAAAAACCGTGATCTCAACAATAACCTTCTGCTTATCCACGGCCTGACCAACAGACACCCATGGAGTGAAGAGTTCCTGGATAGAGCGCTCTCTCTCTGGGGCTCGAAACATGTTTTTGCTGTTTACACCAACAGCTCTGAAACTACCTATAAGAAGCTCATCCATTCAAAAATCATATTCTATTGCGGTGAAGATGATAGTGATGCCGGTGATGCCAGCATTGAAGAACAAGTTGAACTGCTACACAGGAAAGTTCAAATTTTACAAACCAACAAAACACTTGGCAAAAAGTTTTATATCATAGCTCATAGTTTAGGCGGGCTTGTCGCACGACGGTATATTTATAAATACCCTGATGTGGTTAAAGGGCTCGTTACTCTTGGTACGCCCCACCACGGATCAGCTCTGGCAGATAACTTTGAGTGGGCTGGTTTTTTTCTAGGTGCAACAGATGCTATCAACAATTTACGCCCCTCCTTCGTTGAATTATTTAATGATAGATTCCCTATAAAATCCTCTCCGCTGGCAGACAATGGTAAGATCTACACCATCAGAGGCGATTGTGATGGCTACGACTGTTTTGGTTGGGCTGGCGAACTGTTATTCGGTTGGGCATTTATTAAACTCTCGACTGGCAGCGATAGTGACGGCCTGGTTCCTTTTGACTCTGCTGTGATTGAAGATGCAATCCACCTAGGAGATTTTCCAGATTTTAGTCATATTGATCTGGTGGAAAAACCTGCAGTCGTAGAAAAAGCTTCCGAGTATCTGCTTAATACCAAATAGCTCTCCCCCTTCGCTCCTCATGGAGTGATGCACAAGACATTGACACTCTGAAATTCAGAGTATTTTATTCCACCACCGACCTGAATTTTAAAGCAGTTGAGAGCGGAGGGGTCATGGCCTTAAATATCAATAGCAAAGCAGAAGCGTTGAATGAAACAAAATAGCTACGAAAGTACTACTTGGTAAGGGCAGTGATGACTGATCAGAAAAACACCACCTATGCGGCACTCGACTCAGTGCTGCACCAGCCTATTCGGACGAGAATAGCCGCAGTGCTTTCTGCACGTGAGGAGGCCACATTCAGTGAAGTGAAGCAGGCTTTGAAACTTATCGATGGAAATCTCGAAGCTCACATGAAAAAGCTAACCCAAACCGCTTATGTCGATGTGCGCAAAGAAGCCGATGGTAAACGCCCATTAACCGTTTACAGGCTATCTGAACAAGGCAAAGAGGCACTCTCTTCCTATGTGCAAGCACTCACCGATCTTCTTCATCTTGAGGCTAGATCATGAATACAGCTCATAAGGTTCTGCTCATAGCCGTTTGCATGCTTTTTTCTGGCCATAGCAATGCCGCCATCAATGAAACAAGCTTAGCCCGTCAGGGTATTGATCAATTGATGAATACCGATTTAGCAGCAGCCCAACAGAGCTTTCATCAGCTGGAAAAGCGTTATCCTGACTATCCGCTCAACGGCTTGATGCAGATCTCTATTGTCTGGGCACAAGCAGAGCTTGCCAGTGAAGAAAAACTACGTGATATATTTCTGGATCAAAGTGCTGACAAACTGAAAAAGCATATTCAGCTGGCCCGAGAAAAAAGCAGTTCAGACCCTGAAAACAGATTATGGAAACTCGCATTAGGCTCATCATTGGCCCAGTTCGGTTTAGTGAGTTTACGTCAAAATAATTTTCTACAAGCTTACTCATCAGGTCGCGAAGGTAGAGATATTCTACGCCAACTGATTCAAGAACATCCCGATATTGAAGACGCTTATACCGTATTGGGACTGTATGAGTTGCAGGCTGGCTCAGTACCTACTTCCCTCTCATGGTTAACGAGCCTGCTTGATCTCTCCGGCGATCAGAAGCTGGGACTAGCTTACGTCAACAGAGCCATCAAGCATGCCCCTCTGTTTGCGCCGGAAGCTGCTCGACTACTGCTGAAGTTTTATCATCCGCGACAGAAGGAATCTTGCATTCAACGACCACTGGTCAAACAGATGCATCGCCGTTATCCGAAAAACCCGACTTTTGCATGGATGAATAGAGTGATGGAGATCACATGCCAGTAACAAAGGAATACAACAGATGAAAAAACAAATAGTTATCACAATGATCATTCTCATGTCTATGCTCGGATTTACCAGGGCAGATGCTGGCGTAGTACATGATTCAGCTCTGAACTGGTACAGCATGGAGAGTGAACATTTTCGTATTCACTTTCATGATGGTGAACAGCAGTTGGCCAAAAAGTCTCTGAATATTGCCGAATCTGTACACAACAAACTTAGCACCGAATTCGATTGGCAGCCTCTGGATAAAACGGAGATCATGCTGACTGACGAGCTTGATGTTTCAAACGGTATGGCCACGCCTTTGCCATCGAATCGCATGTATCTCTTTACCACACCTCCGGATGGCGTCTTTGGCCTTGAAGATCATGCCGGTTGGTTGGAAATGCTCATCTTGCATGAATATGTACATATCCTGCATATTGATAAAGCAGCCGGTGGGCCTAAGTGGCTGCGCAAAGTGTTTGGCCGAAACATGCTTCTCTTCCCTAATATGTTACAGCCATCATGGCTTATCGAAGGGCTAGCTACTTATTACGAAACGGATAATGAGTTCGGTATTGGTCGTGGCCAGAGCAGCTATTTTGACATGATGATGCGTATAGAAGTGAAGTCTGGCGTCAAACCATTGAGTCAGGTAAATCAACACGTGGTGAGCTGGCCGGGAGGCACGATTGCATATTTGTACGGCGTTCACTTTTTCCAATTCATCGAAGAGAGGTATGGTGCAGAAAGTATTGGCCAACTCGTTGAGAACTACTCAAGTAATTTGCTTCCTTTTCGAATCGATTCGAATGCAGCCGAAGTTACCCGCAGAGACCTCTCCACGCTGTGGCAGGAGTTTAATGCCTATCTGAATCAAAAGTATCAGCCTCAGCTCTCAGCCATTCATCAACAGGGTGAAGTGCGTGGTACAGCTTTGACTCAAAATGGTTATTTTCATGGGCCTGTCGTTGTCCATCCCGATGGGCGTTTATTCTATCTCGCAAATGATGGACAAAGTGAAACGGCTCTAATGGTCAGAGATCCTGGTGGTAAAACAAAAGCGATCTCCGAAGTACACTCTCCCGCCCGTCTGGATATCCATCCTGAAGCAGGAATTTTATTGGCTCAACCCGAGATATGCCGCAATGCCCGTCTGCATTATGACCTCTTCAGAATTGATCCAGAGCACGGAGAACAACAACGCCTGACGCACTGTAGCCGTTATATCTCTGCCAGCTGGTCACCTGATGGCAAACAAATTATTGCAGTTCAAAATAGACTCGGTCGTCATGCCCTGCACCTGCTCACTGCTTTAGGCACGTTCAAAGAGCTCTTATGGCAGGGAGAAGAAGGCATTACTGTTTCTCAACCGGACTGGTCTCCAAATGGCGATGCCATTGCAGCCAGCGTCTGGCGAAAAGAGCATGGTTGGGAGCTGGAGCTGTTTCAACTATCCAGCCGAAGCTGGCAACGCCTGAGCCATGACAAGGCAATTGAAGCTGATCCGCGTTATAGCAATGATGGCAAACAGCTGCTCTACAGCAGTGATGCCGGTGGTATCTATAACATCAAACGTCTGGATCTTTCATCGGGTAAAACGGTCAACATCAGCCGCGTTAATGGTGGAGCCTTTCAGCCATACCAGAACAGTGTTGATAGCCCAGTCTATTATGTCGGATATAATGCCAAAGGTTTCGATATTTATAAAATCGACCACATTGAGGGCAGTGTCGCGATACCGGAAAATCCAGGCACTAACGCTGTTGCATGGCCTAAGGCGGAAAATGTAACTGTTTCTAAAGCCACAGATTATTCGCCATGGTCTTCACTGGCACCAAGCTCCTGGTTCCCCTATCTCAATATCACTTCGCAACAGACAGAGTTTGGTGCTTCAATATGGGGCTCGGATATTCTGAAACGGCATAATTATGCACTGCTGGCCGGTTACGATCTGAAACAGAAGTGGGCCAACTATACGGTGGCTTATAGCTATGCCCGCTTCGACCCACTGCTGAAGCTGTATGCGTCCACAAGCAGTCAGGCCCAATACGATGGCAATAACAAGCTCGGCCGCATTGCCCGTCAACAACGTTATGATGCTGAACTGGTATACCCGATTTTGGATATGGACTGGAGTTTGAACCTGCATCTCGGCAGCAGTTATGTGAAAGTAAAAGATGGTTGGCTGGCCAATAATATTAGACCGTTTAACGATTTGACCGACACCTTGGCCGGAGTCGCCATCTCGTGGAACTCCACCTCCACCCACAACAGATCAATCAGCCCATCCGATGGCCGGGATATTCTTCTGGCTGCTGAAAACAGCAGTGTGATGGCTACTACTGATTATCGCGGTAATATCTTTTTAGGTGACTGGCGAGAGTACATCGGTTTGAGCGGTGAACACGTGTTAGCACTGCGCGCAGCCATGGGCTGGGGCACAAAATCACCAAGAGCATTTGTTTTGGGCGGTGCACACAGCACAACGGGTATAGCAGGCCTGAGTTCAGTCAGATCTGTATTCAACAGACGCAGTTTCAGCCTGCGTGGTTACGGAACCTCAACCACATTAACTGGTCGCCGTATGCAGCTGGTATCGGCTGAATACAGATTCCCCATCAAACGTGTCGAGAGAGGTTTTATGTCCCCTCCTATCGGCCTGCATCAGCTATCCGGTTCTCTGTTTAGTGATACAGGTGCTGCATGGAATATCGGTAGCAGTCCCGCGAAATATTATGTCGGCCTGGGTGCAGAATTGGCAGCTGATACGGAGCTATTTTACAATATTCCACTCCGCCTTACATTAGGCTATGCCTACGGATTAGACAAAACTCTCGGCGGTTCGCATCTCTATTTGAGATTGGGAAATTCATTTTGAGCATATTTGACATGGACGGTGAGGAGCTGCTAAGAACCGTTACGCCAATTTTTGAAAATACTCAAAAGCCTGGGTGAAGGTAATTATGAGAGTTTTATCCAAAACTGTTCCGATGCTTCCGTCAGTAGATTCAATAAAGAGCGATTTGATTCACAAAGAAAAAAGATCATCTCCTTTTTAGGAAAGCATGAAAAAAACAGACTCGCTCTAATCCACAGGAATCCAGATAATATTATTGTTCAGTGGGAAGTGCTTTTCTCTGATCTCGAAGAGTCATTAATGACCGTCGTCATATTCAAAGAGGCTGATAATGAAATTAAAATAGTTAACAACTTTTCTCTATGGTATGAACCGCTGTGGAGTAATGACAGTCAGGCAACAAAATATTCGCAAAAAAACTCAACAGTTTTCCACGTTATTGATGATACATTGTTCCAGGAAGCCACACGAATGACAGAACAAATGCATCGTGCATATGATACAGCCAACTATGATCATTTTGTAAAAGATTGGTCTGATTCATGTCGCCAGGACTTCCCAAAAGAAGAATTTAAACGTCAACATAGTGAACTGTTTTCTATACTTGGTAATCATCAAATAATAGTCCCATTAATCACGCATAAAAACCCAGCCGGGCTTGTCGATGAATGGCATATGTATTGCGCCAAGCGGCAATAACCTGTTTTACTTATCTCTGAATTAGTAGAAATAAAAAGCAGTCTTTTATTTGAGTAAAAGGATATGGTTGAACACAACACCACAAAGCAGGGAGAAACAGATGTCTATTTTCACAATGAATGATGAAGAGCTACTCAAAGTAGCTCACCCCAATAGCCAAAACGATGCAACTTGCCGATGATGCAAACAATTACGACGAATTCGTGCAAGACTGGGCTGATTACGTTATTAAACGCTTCTCAAAAAAAGAGTTTAATCGTCAACGTAATGAATATTACCCTCTATTAGGTCGACATACAAAACTTGAGCCTGCTTATATTCATAGAAACCCCACTAACATCGTTGTGCAATGGAAAATGCACTGTGAAAAAACAGTGGAGCCAGTGTTACTGGTCAATGTTTTCACTGAAATCAATGGCGAAATAAAAATTCATGCTTGCACATTCTTCAATTGAACATGTGTACAAAGATGGGAAACTTGAATAAAAGAAAGAAGTGTTAAATTGCACGGTTCAATATAACTTCTTGAGATCGTCTCTTTGCATAAAAACATGGAGTTATAATGAAAAGATTAAGATTAAAAATACCACCACCAATCATTGCCATTTTATCTGGTCTGATAATCTGGGGAGTAAGTGAAAGCTTACCCGCCTATATTTTGAACGGTGACATCAGACAGATCATAGCTTTGATCATTTTAGCTATGGCAGGTGCCATTGATGCATGGGCACTGATCAGCTTCAGAATGGTAAAAACTACCATAGATCCCCGCTACCCTCATAAAACATCCGCTATTGTTTCACATGGTATTTACGCCTACACACGCAATCCAATGTATTTGGGGCTGGTTCTCATTCTGTCATCATTGAGTATATATCTTGGTACAGTTTTCGGCTTGATCGTTGTGGTTTTATTTATTCTCTATATGAACAGCTTTCAGATTGTGGCTGAAGAAGAAGCTCTGGAGCAACAGTTTGGGGATGCTTATTTGAATTATAAAAACAGCGTTCGGCGCTGGCTCTGAACTCTTCAACCGGTTCGTCTGCAGTTTAGATTACAAACTAAAAACCGTTAACCCGGAATACGGGCCTGTGACATCCGGTGAAGAATAACCTCTGATTTTTGATACATCCGATCAGTGCGGTTACCATCATAAAAACGCGGGTTAGGTAGAATTGCAGCCAGACGCGCAGCCTGCCAGGCAGTGAGTTTTGAAGCAGGTACACCGAAATGGTGACGAGCTGCAGCTTCCGCACCATAGATACCATTGCCCCACTCAGCATAATTAAGATAAAGTTCAAGGATACGCTGCTTCGGAAGCATTAACTCAAGCATAACCGTAATAATAGCTTCCTCTGCTTTACGCAAAAGAGAGCGTTCACCGGAAAGAAAAAGGTTCTTGGCCAACTGCTGTGAAATGGTCGATCCACCAGCCTTGACTCGTCTCGCTTCAAAGTTCTTCTCCAGCGCAATTTTAATACCGTTCCAATCAAACCCATTGTGTTGAATAAATCTGGCATCCTCTGATGCAATCACTGCCCTCTTCAGATGGGTAGAGATACGATTATAGTCGATGGGTAAGTGGTCCAGTACTGCTTTGGGATTCTGAATTCGCTGTTCATCAAGGGCCAGCTGCATGAACGCACTCATTTCTGGATTATCAATGCGCAATACAAACAGCTGTACCAACATCCAGCCATGCCAGCCTATAATTAGAGCCAGCATCACAAGCAAGAGTTGCTTGGTTCGATGAGGTTTTTGTTTATGTTTCATAACAGGGTAAGCATCCAGAGCTGCTCTGGCTGGTGTCAATTGATCCTGCATGGTGGGGCTTATGGTCATAGTCATCATGGCGCCCAACTTTCAAAGTTTTCTGCCACTTTTCTATGAGGTATATCACAGTTTTACTGCCTCCAATGCAAAAGAGAGTACCCGAGGATACTCTCTTTAGAACAGTCACTGACTTGAAAGCTAGCTTAAAGCATTGAAGCTAAAGCTGCATTAAAAGTGGCACTTGGACGCATCGCTGCTGCCAACTTGGCTGGATCAGCATGGAAATACCCCCCCATATCTACTGCTGTGCCTTGAGCATCACTCAATTCAGCCACAATAAGCTCTTCCTGCTCAGCCAATGTTTGAGCCAATGGAGCAAACAATGCCTGTAGCTCCGCATCATCACACTGAGCTGCCAGCGCCTGTGCCCAATAGAGACTCAGGTAGAAGTGGCTACCACGGTTATCGAGTTCATTGACCCGACGTGATGGCGACTTATTATTTTTCAGAAACTGACCATTAGCCTGATTCAAGGCATCCGCTAAGACCTGTGCTTTTGCATTATCCGTTTTAACCGCCAGACCTTCAAGCGATACTGCCAGAGCCAAAAACTCTCCCAATGAGTCCCAGCGCAGATGGCCTTCCTGCACAAACTGCTGCACATGTTTGGGAGCTGAACCACCCGCTCCAGTTTCAAATAGACCACCACCGGCCAGCAGAGGCACGATAGAGAGCATTTTTGCACTGGTACCTAGCTCGAGTATAGGAAACAGATCCGTCAGGTAGTCACGCAGTACATTACCGGTCACTGAGATGGTATCTTCACCCGCTTTTACACGCGCCAATGCATGACGTACCGCTTCAACAGGCGACATGATCTGGATATCCAAGCCTTCTGTATCATGATCGTTCAAATAACGCTTAACGATTGTTATCACATTGGCATCATGGGCACGGTTCTCATCAAGCCAAAAAATAGCCGGATTACCAGTTGCTCTGGCGCGACTCACAGCCAGCTTCACCCAATCCTGAATTGGTGCATCTTTGGCCTGACACATGCGCCAGATATCACCCTTCTCAACAGTGTGCTGCATCAGCACTTCACCAGCATCATCAACAACACGAACCGTACCATCGGCTGGGATATTAAACGTTTTATCGTGTGAACCGTACTCCTCAGCTTTCTGTGCCATCAGACCAACGTTGGCGACATTACCCATGCTGACCGGATCAAAAGCACCGTTGTCACGACAGAAGCTGATGGTCTCCTGATAGATACCGGCATAACAGCGATCAGGGATCATCGCTTTCATATCATGTAGCTTGCCATCAGCACCCCACATTTTGCCAGATGAACGAATAGCGGCCGGCATTGATGCATCAATAATCACATCACTTGGAATATGTAAGTTCGTGATTCCTTTATCCGAATCAACCATAGCCAATGCCGCACTGGAGTCATATACCGCCATAATATCCGCTTCAATCTCTGCACGTTGATCAGCTGACAAACTAGCAATTTTGGCATACACATCACCAAGACCATTGCTCGCATCAACCCCGATCTCATCAAATAGAGCGGCATGTTTTTCAAACACATCTTTATAATAAACTGTCACGGCATGCCCAAACATAATCGGATCTGAGACCTTCATCATGGTCGCTTTCAAATGCAGCGAGAGCAGAATACCGCGCTCTTTTGCATCACGAATCTCTTTGTCAAAAAATGCACGCAACGCACTCCGACTCATGACAGCCGCATCAATCACTTCACCAACTTGCAACGGCGTCCTTTGCTTCAGCACAGAAATATTGCCATCGGTATCAGTCAGTTCAATTTTCACGTCACAAGCTTTATCGAGCACATGCGATTGTTCACTGCCATAAAAATCACCACTGGACATGTGAGCCACATGCGATTGTGAATCACTACTCCAGTCTCCCATCGAGTGCGGATTATCTTTGGCATACTGTTTGACTGCATCAGCCACGCGGCGGTCGGAATTACCTTCACGCAAAACAGGATTCACCGCACTGCCCAACACCTTGGAGTATCGCGCTTTAATTTCTTTCTCTGCATCACTCTGCGCATCTTCTGGATAGTTCGGAATATCATAACCATGCGCCTGCAGTTCACTGATCGCAGCGCACAACTGAGGAATCGAAGCACTGATATTCGGTAGTTTGATAATATTAGCTTCAGCAGTTTTTGCTAAAGCACCCAATTCACTCAAAGCATCAGTCTGTTGCTGTTCTTCAGTCAAATTGTCCGGAAAATTCGCAATAATTCTGCCCGCCAATGAAATATCTTTCGTTTCCACCTTCACATCTGCCGCTTTTGTAAACGCCTGCACAATTGGAAGCAATGAATAGGTCGCCAGTGCTGGCGCTTCATCGGTTTTGGTATAGATAATGGTCGGCGTTTTTGAGGTCATTGTACTTCCTTGGCTGCGGATTTAGTGAATGCAATATTGAGATGTGGCCGAGTTTAACAGCAGAAGCGCTGTTGAGTAGTCATAGATTCTGCAGGCGATCTATATTCCCCTCTGCTTTTATAGACATAAAACATGGCCACTATACATTATTCTAGATTCGGCATGAACAAGTCCATCATTTAAATTCTCGATATCATGACACATTCGCACTTACCCCTACTTTTGGCAAGTTTATTGCTTATCACTGGGGACATGAAAACTAACCGACAAAAAAGCCAGCCACAGCCACAAAATGTTGGCCTCTGGATCAGATGGATCAAGCGAGGTTCAGTTGCTCGAAAAGTTAATGCAGCCATCTTTCTACTGATTTTGCCGCTGTTATTACTGAATTTCTATAGCATTTATCAGGATGAAAAAAGTGATATTTTGAATCATTTCATTGAAAAGGCGAATATTCTCAATGAAGCATATTTTGATTCACTCAATTCGTTAATGCTGACAGAAGAAATGGATGCTCGACAAACTCATCCGAAAAAAGTGTTACTTAATCCAAATGTGCTTGAGGCACGGGTCATACGCGGAGACGCGGTAAAAGCACAATTCGGTGAAGGACTCGCATCAGAGCAGCCTGTAGATGATATTGATCGTTTAGCACTTTCTGGAGAAAAGGTGGTCCGCTTTATTAATACGGATGATCAACATGAGCTGATAGTGGCCACCCCATATCGACTCAGTACTTCAACACGCGGTGTGAACTGTCTGGCCTGTCATAAAGCCCCCAGTGATAGCATCGCCGGTGTTGTGCGTATTAGCTTTTCAACAGCCAATGCGAACAAAGAAATCAACAACCATCTGTGGAAACTTGTTAGTTCGAATGCGGCAATATTAATTATTGCCCTGTTTTTCCTAGCCTTTTACCTGAATCGAGTAGTGACAAGTGGACTTAAGGAGAGTGCTGAAGTCGCTGCTGAAATTGCATCAGGCAACTTCGCTGTCGAGTTCCCTGAAATTCGTAAAGATGATATGGGCCGTTTAATGTGGTCATTGCGTGATATGCGCGATTCTCTGCAGCAGATGTTTGCAGAGCGAAAAGAGCGGGAAGAAAGAGAAATTCAGCAGCTTGAAGAAGAACTGGCAGAGAAAGAGAGAGCATTGCATCAGTTTACCATGCTGGAAAACGGCCTCGTCCATGTCATGCATGGGCTGAACAACGCCTCGGTGAGCATTCAGGGTGTAACGGAAAAACTATCTTCCACCACCTCCTGTATGAAACAGAATTCCGATGCCGCAGAAGATGAAGCCAGAAGAGTCGTGGATCAGGTTACGGGCACCACAGATAGCACTCAGCAGATTGCACAGGCATTTGATGAGATTAACCAGAACAGTCAGGGAGTCATTGAAATTGCCGGGCATGCCGCTACTGATGCTAAAAAAACTACGGTTCGCATGCATGCACTGAGCAAAGCTTCCGATGATATCAGTTCGGTCATTGCGACGATCACAGCCATTGCTGATAAAACAAATATGCTCGCTTTGAATGCGAGCATAGAAGCATCCAGAGCGGGAGATGCTGGGCGAGGATTCGCCGTGGTTGCCAACGAAGTCAAAGCATTGGCACTGCAGACAGCTCAGGCTACTCAGGCAGTGACAGCCCAGATTGATGAAATGCAGGCAGAGTGTCGTGATGCTGTTGAAGCAACAAATAATATTAGCCTAATCATTGAAAATATGAATAAACAGACTCATGAGGTAGAAAAAATATTGGAGCATCACAATGCTGCAGTTCATGGCATTGCCAGCAATGCAGGAGAAGTGAATCGAAGCATGCAGCAAGTTGGCCGTACCGTATCAGAGGTCAATCAATCCGCTCGTGAGACGGACATGATTGCCGGCGACATGAGCTCTTACTCCATGCAACTCAATAATATTTCCGAAGAACAATCACAGTTAATTACCCAAATATTAAGAATATTGAAAACCGATTTAGAGAAGGATGGGGATAATCTGAATACTCAAGAGCTATCTCAATCTGAAGATAATATTGAGCTGTTTTGAATAGCTAGATAAACCGTATGCCGTTACCCAAAGCGGCACCCTTCAAAGCTTATAGAAAACGGAATAGGCCGTGAGTAAATATAGCTCAATCAGCATTAAACGCCTTGAATTAAACAGATACACCACTGATCAAGTCATCACCCTTTAAGCTAGCTCCAACTCTCTCTTATTTCGTACCAGTGGCCATACTAGCCGGTGCCAGATAGCTGTGATGAATCCAACCAATATGCCCTGTTTTTTTCATCCGTACCTGAACCCATACATCCTTCTTATCCAACCAAATACAGACCGCATTCTTCATGACAATTTCTGACACTTTGGATGGACCTGAAGCCGCAACATGTAACTTAGCGGGCTTTTTCAATTTAAAAGCAGGCCCCTCAACTTCAGCATTAGCTACAGAAACCAGCCCAAATGCAGGATGTGTGCCTCCTGCCAGTGCACAAAAAGTAAAAAGACTTACTGTTATGGTTAATAATCTCATTGTTTTCATATCTTCATCTCCAACACAGGCTTTGCTTTCTCAAATTAAAATGGAACCATAGAGGCTCAGTCTACAGTTACAATGCTTTACTTAAGCTGATCCAGATTACGAACTGCACCTTTATCTGCTGATGTTGTCAAAGCTGCATAAGCCAGCAGTGCTTTGGAGACTACACGTTCACGATCTACAGGTTTCCATGCATCAACACCCTTGGCCTCCATGGCAGCGCGACGGGTAGATAATTCAGTATCTGAAATAGCCAAATGAACCGAGCGATTCGGGATATCGATTTCAATCGTGTCGCCCTCTTCCACCAGGCCAATCGCGCCACCCTCAGCGGCTTCTGGAGATGCATGTCCAATAGAGAGACCGGATGTACCACCAGAAAAACGACCATCGGTTAGCAAAGCACATGCCTTGCCCATGCCTTTGGATTTCAAATATGAGGTTGGATAGAGCATCTCCTGCATGCCCGGACCGCCTTTAGGTCCTTCGTAACGGATAATCACAATATCACCTGCAACAATTTTATCGTTGAGGATCGCAGTCACTGAATCATCCTGTGATTCGAACACACGTGCACGACCGCTAAACTTCCAGATTGATTCGTCCACACCAGCCGTTTTTACGATGCAGCCATTCTCTGCAATATTACCGTAGAGCACAGCAATGCCGCCCTCTTTTGAATAGGCATTTTCAAGATTACGAATACAGCCTGTTTCACGATCTGTATCGAGTGTTCTCCAGCGCTCGGATTGTGAAAATGCTGTTTGCGTAGGAATACCACCCGGTGCTGCACGATACATTTCACGTGGACCAGCATTGCTTTCATTCATCACATCCCAGCTATCAAGACCTTCACCTAAAGTAGCGGCATGAACCGTTGGTGTATCACGATGAATCAGCCCTGCGCGATCAAGCTCAGCAAGAATACCCACAACACCGCCAGCGCGATGTACATCTTCCATATGATAGTGCTGAACTGCTGGTGCAACTTTGCACAGATTCGGAACCTTTCGACTCATGCGATCAATATCAGCCATGGTAAAATCAACTCCGGCTTCCTGGGCACAGGCCAACAGATGCAATACAGTGTTCGTGCTACCACCCATGGCGATATCCAATGCCATAGCATTTTCAAAGGCATCAAAGGTAGCTATTGAGCGCGGCAATGCCGACAGATCTTCCTTCTTATAATAACGTTCACACAATGCGACAGCGGTGCGCCCTGCCTCCAAAAACAGCTCTTTACGATCTGCATGTGTTGCCAACAATGAACCATTGCCAGGCAGTGCTAAACCAAGTGCTTCAGCCAGACAGTTCATGGAATTGGCAGTAAACATACCGGAACATGAACCACAGGTAGGACAAGCTGAACGTTCAACCGCAGCCACATCTTCATCCGATTCATTCGGATCAGCAGCCATCACCATAGCATCGACCAGATCCAGATGTTTTTCACGATTATTGATTGTCACTTTACCCGCTTCCATCGGGCCACCGGAAACAAATACGGCGGGAATATTTAGCCGCAACGCTGCCATAAGCATGCCCGGCGTAATCTTATCGCAATTGGAGATGCAGACCATGGCATCGGCGGTATGTGCATTACACATATACTCAACGGAGTCGGCAATCAGATCACGACTGGGCAGAGAATAGAGCATGCCACCATGGCCCATGGCGATACCATCATCAATCGCGATGGTATTAAACTCTTTAGCAACACCACCGGCAGCTTCAATTTCACGCGCCACCAGCTGGCCCATATCTTTCAGGTGCACATGGCCCGGCACAAACTGGGTAAAAGAGTTTACTACCGCGATGATCGGCTTGCTGAAGTCTTCATCTTTCATACCCGTAGCACGCCACAATGAGCGGGCACCGGCCATATTGCGGCCTTGAGTGGATGTACTGGAACGGTAAGCTGGCATATTAAATCTCCAATTCATAAAACTACGCGAAGCGTAGCGACAGTCGGACTCCGATGCACGCGCAGACAACAAGCGCTATATACAATACGGATAAGACAAGGCTCGCATAAAGACAAACAATTCACGGCATCAAGTTGCCCTTTTGATTCTCCCTATGCACATCCATAACGACCAGCACTGCTAATCGACTTACAACATTTTTCACTCTACCCGCCCCCTCTTCGGCAGTGAATAAAGGCTGGATATTTGACAAGCAGATGGTCGCGCCGGAAACTTTGCCTTATGAATGCACAGGCTTTGCTCACCCAACTATACGATACTCCCGAAACAGATATCCTTGAACAAATTAGCTCCTTGAAAACCGAACTTGGTGATCAGGTACTAATTCTCGGTCATCACTATCAACGTGAAGAGGTCTTCGCTTTTGCCGATGTAAGCGGCGACTCGCTAAAACTCTCTCAACAAGCGGCTGAAACAACTGCCCCGTATGTCATTTTTTGTGGTGTACATTTCATGGCTGAAACTGCTGATATTTTAACATCGGATGAACAGACAGTGATTTTGCCCGATTTGGCAGCAGGCTGTTCGATGGCAGACATGGCTGATGATGAGCAGGTAGAGCGCTGCTGGGCAGAACTGAGTGACGTCATCAGCCCTGATTTATGCGTAACACCTGTTACATATATCAATTCAACGGCTTCTCTCAAATCATTCTGTGGTGAACATGGTGGCATCGTTTGCACTTCCGGTAACGCACAAAAGGTGCTGGAGTGGAGCTGGAATAACCGTGAAAAGATCCTCTTTTTCCCCGATCAATATTTGGGAGAGAATACAGCTGTTGCCATGGGAATAGCCGACGAAGATATGATCATCTGGGATCCCTTTTTACCACTTGGTGGTAATACGCCCGAAGCCATTCAACAAGCCCGCCTGATTCTATGGAAAGGTTTTTGCTCTGTGCACCAGTTTTTCAAGCCTGAACATGCCGCAACCATGCGCAACAATCACGCCGACATTGAAATATTGGCGCATCCCGAATGCTCACGTGATGTCTGTGAAGTATCCGACTTCATCGGCTCAACAGAAATGATCATCAAACATGTGAGCCAAGCGCCAGCGGGCAGTAAATTCGCCATCGCGACAGAATTGAATCTGGTGAATCGTCTGCGCATCCAGTTTCCAGATAAACCAATCTGGTTTCTCTCTCCAATGATCTGCATGTGTTCAACCATGTTTCGTACTGACCCACAGCATTTATGCCTTGCTCTCACCTCTGTTCGTGATGCCATCAAACACAATCACAGCGTCAGCAATCAAATTACGGTACCACATGAACAACAACGCTGGGCTAAACTATCGCTGGAAAGGATGCTCAATCTTGTTTAAACCTCTGCTCACCGCCTTAACAATGGCACTGCTACTCATGAGCCCATCGCTCAATGCAGCAGAAAATGAAATAACAAAGATTCAAAAACAAATTGATGCATTTAAGCAAAGTGAACTCTCCCCCTATGCACCTCAAACCATTAGCCGTGCCAATGCCTATTTAGGTGCAGCCATTCTGGCAAACGAACAGGAAAAGACTGCAGATGCCAATATTGCGATGACACAGGCCAAAGAAAAACTGGCCGAAGCCAATCAGACTGCCACTGGTTTCATGACTCGCTTCGCCTCCCTAATTAACCTGCGTAAAGATGCCCTCAAAGTCGTACAGGTTGTCAACTCAGCAGGACTATCTTCAGGTTATACGGCGCCGAAACGCACTAGCGCACCTGCACAAACTGAATTTGATCAAACCATAAGCAGCCATGAACAAGGACAGTTAAACCAAACCCAGGCACATGCCAATAAAGCGCAAGCACGCTTCCAACAACTCATCAATGAGGCCATACCTCAATTGACTGAATTAACCGCATCCGCAGTTGGTAAAGCAGCTAATGGTGGTGCTAAACAGTATGCTCCACAGCTCTATCAAGCCGCCAAAGATAAAATGGCTGAATTACGTAACTACAATGATGGACTAAGTCGCATCATGCCTTCTTACCCTGAGCAGGGTATATATCTGGCACGTGAATCCAAACACATATCGAATCAGGTAAAACTCTGGCGCAAAAAAACCGGTAGTCATGAAAAAATCGTCCTCGATCAGCGGGCCTTGAAGTTGCAACTGGCCAATGCGCTGAAAATCAGCAACGAGAGCACCCCGATGCTTACAGATATAGCTGGCAAAGATTTATTGGCAGCAATTCAAGATATATACAAAGCTCAGGCAGATGAACGTGAAGCTCACCGCCAAGAGATCGCCCAGCTGAAACAGCAGTCGGATAAAGACCTCAAACACCAACTTGAAAGCCAAACCAATACGATGATGCAAGCGCAACAAAATCGCATGTCTACTATCAAAGAGGCTTTCCGTGCTAAGCTGGAACAAGGAAAAGCTAAGCTGGAAAGAGAAACTTTTGAGACAAAAAGACAGACAAAATTGCGCAAATTATTTAAAAAAGGTGAAGTAAAAACCTTCGTTAATCTTGATGGTTCATTGCTAATCCGGCTTTCTGGCCTGAAGTTCGCCCCCGCCAAAAGTAAAATCGGCCCGGAATATGCTGATATGCTGGGACGGCTCAATGAAGCGATGTCTATTTATCATGACCGCAGCTTTAGTATTGAGGGGCACACAGACAATCTTGGTGATGTAAAGCCGAACCAACAGTTATCGCTAAAACGAGCCGAATCTGTACGTGATTTTTTGGTTGCATCAGGAGCCGATAGCACACGTCTGAAAGCACTCGGTTACGGCGAAGTCCGCCCTATTGCGAGTAATGATTTCCCGCAGGGACGCACTATGAACAGGCGCATTGATGTTGTAATCAATGCAGGGGTCGCAGCAAAATAAACTATGAGTGAGTCGAGAGCTATTGAAGACTTACCAGATAATATTCGTATCCCCCTGCAGCAGATCCTAAAATCTTTCCCTATAGGCTCAGACTTTAAGACACAGTTCATCATTGAAGCCACACGGTTAGCGTGTGGTGATTATGCAATAGCAGACATCAAAATGTTGAGCAGTATGTTAACAGAATTACGGGTTGGCCTTGATGTCTTTAAGCCTTATCAATTACGACGTAAAGTAAGCCTGTTTGGTTCAGCAAGAACCACCGATCATGACCCCAGATACCTACAGGCACACAGATGTGCCAAAACACTGACCGAAGCAGGTTTTATGATTATAACTGGCGGCGGTGGTGGTATGATGAAAGCAGCCAATGAAGGTGCGACTGAAGCGGAATCCTTTGCCATTAATATCAATCTACCGATGGAGCAAAAACCCAATCCCATCATGATTGGTAGCCCGCGCCACTTTTATTGCCAATATTTTTTCACCCGCAAACTATTCTTTCTCAAAGAGAGTGACGCAGTGGTTTTAACACCGGGTGGTTTTGGCACCCTGGATGAAGCTTTTGAAACGCTCACCCTGCTTCAAACAGGGCGTAATCCACCAGTTCCGGTTGTATTGCTGGAAGCACCGGGGGATGATTATTGGGGACCTTTTGTGCTCTCCTGGGTGCGCAGACTAGTGAACGACAAACTCATCAATGCAGAAGATCAACAGCTACTTTATCACACCGACAATATCGATTCTGCGGTCAGTTACATTGCTGACTTTTATGTTAACTATCACAGTTTCCGTTATGTAGCCTCATGTATCCTGCTAAGAATATTGAATCCAATGTCGGCCGATGCGATGCACCGCCTGAATGCTGAGTTTAGTGATGTACTCAGTGAAGGGGAGATCGAACAGGTCTTCAATTGGCCAAAATCAGATGATGCACGTTATACACAGCTACCCCGCCTGCGCATGCATCTGGATCGCACCCGCATCAATGTATTATCACAGTTCATTCGACGTATGAATGCACTCTATCTACTGGATCAATAATCAAACTTTCTTTTTACTGTTTTGTGGCTCCACATCACCCAATTGATTGCGCAGCTGTGCCAATGCCTGCTGTGTCTGATCCAACTCTTTCATCAGCTGATCGTGTGTCACAGGCATGCGCATCTCTCTTAAACGCTCCTGCTTCGCTTCTTCAAGGTTATTGATCACCACAGCTATAAATAGGTTGATAATGACAAAGGTTCCCATGATCACAAACGATACAAAAAAGATCCAACTTGCAGGATGCATCTCCATGGCGGTATACATCAAATCGGTCCAATCTTCTAAGGTTACGATACGAAACAGTGTTAACAAAGAAAGGCCAAGATTGCCCCAATGCTCTGGATCATGAGCATGAAACAGCTGTTGTCCGGCCACGGCATAAATATAAAAGATCACACTCATCAGCAGCATTACATTGGCCATACTAGGGATCGAACGCATCAATGTTGCAACAATCAAGCGCAATTCGGGGATAGCAGAGATCAAACGTAGTACCCGCAACAGTCGGGCCAATCGCGCCAACATAGCCAGCTCACCTGTGCTTGGAATCAATGCCAATAATATGATGGTGAAATCAAACACATTCCAACCTTCACGAAAGTAATCCCCTACCCTAGGCGAAACAGCATAGATCTTCAGAGCCGCCTCAACAATAAAGATCAGCAACACCAAACGGTTACCCCACTCAAGCCAGCTGCCATATTGATCAAGTATATCGCTCGATGTCTCCAGACCAATCAGCACTGCGCTTATTAAGATAACCGCAATAATAAATCGCTCAAAAGCAATATGGGCAACTATGTTCTGAGCCATTTGTTTCATCATCTTTCTCCAAAACCTCATATATTTCATGTTGATAGAGCACAAATACATGTAATCCTATCCAAAAATGAAGGCGAATTATCACGAATGCCATAGCCGATACAAGTTTGGTCATAATTGTCACCTCCTGCACAGTAACCCTCTACCCAGGCAAGATCATTCTTCATGATTGATGCCACTCAATATCTAGCTATTCATGTTATTGATGTAATATGCAAAGTTTTTGATAAGCTTGGCCGCTATGATATTCCGTTTGCTACCCCGACCAAAACCAGCACCTTATGATCTGCTCGACCAAAGTTTAATAAAAATTAACCGACGCATTAAATGAAAACACCTATTTCAAACATCTACGTCTCAGTTGTAATCCCCGTCTATCGAAGTCAATCTATTCTACCTCAGCTAGTTGGGAAGATTCTGATTGAAATGACAAAAGAAAACCTTACCGATCAATTTGAAATCTTATTGGTTAATGACTGCAGCCCGGATAAAAGCTGGTCAATTATCAGCACATTAGCAGAACAGCATCCTTTCGTTCGAGGTATTAATCTGAGACGAAATACTGGGCAGCACAATGCTATTATGGCCGGGCTCAATCATATCCGCGGCGAGTTTGTGGTGATGATGGATGACGACCTGCAGCACCCACCAGATGCCCTCGGGGAGTTGCTGCGCGCCCTACAGACTGGCTACGACGTGTGCTATACCCGTTATGTAAACCGCCAGCATGCGATATGGAAACAATGGGGAAGCAACTTCAATGACTGGGTTGCTACACGCCTGCTCGATAAACCCAAAGGACTGTATCTTTCTTCGTTTAAGGCAATGCGCTGCGAGATTGCGAAAGAAGTCACAAAATACGATGGGCCCTATTCGTATGTAGATGGTCTGATTTTAGATGTAACTCGCTCCATTACCGTTATTGATATCGCCCATCAGGCACGCGATAAGGGAGAGAGCAACTACACATTCACTCGTTTATTATCACTATGGATGAAAATGGCCACTAGCTTTTCAGTCACGCCACTGCGCCTAGCCACCTACCTTGGCTTCACACTAGCTGCCTTGAGTATGCTGATGATTGTATTCATTATTATACAAAAGATGATGCACCCTGAAATGGCAGCTGGCTGGGCATCTCTGACCGCCACAGTTCTCTTTATTGGCGGCGTGCAAACATTGTGTATAGGGATGATTGGTGAGTACCTTGGGCGAACTTACCTTAAGCTCAATGGTAAACCACAATATACAGTTGGTGCATTAACCTGGAAAAATGATAAACAACAGCACGATGCAAAATAGAGATGGTTCATCTGACTCATGCATCATGCTAGCGTCCCTGCATCTTATTAAATGGCAAAGGATCTTCACCTGACACATTCATGAACTCAGATACTATGACTTTAAAACCCAAACTAGTTGAGTTTTTGGATCAGATCCCATTTGATGCAATTGCATCGAAAGTGGCTTCGTGCGCTGACAAACCCGCTGCTGAAATTTCAACACTGCTAAACACTTATGCGAATGAAAGTCTTGTATCGCTTGATCTGGTTGCAGGACACCTTGCTGGCACACAGCGTATATTAGAGGTGGGCGCAGGGCTCTGCCTCCTAAGCCTCTTTCTGAAAAAAGAAGGGTACCCTATCATCGCTCTGGAACCAGCACTGGGTGGTTATGGGATTTTCGAACAGACAAAAGATGCCCTTAGAGAACATTTTTCCAGCCTTCGCTTGGAGGTAATGACAGTTCCAGCGCAGCAACTAACGGTAGTTGGACACGGTTCATTCGATCTAATCTTCAGCAATAATGTCATGGAACATATTCCAGACTGGCGAACTGCAATAACTGCTATGGCAGCGGTGTTGAATGAAAATGGCAAAATGGTGCATGCTTGCCCCAATTATACCATCCCATATGAACCACATTACGGCATCCCAGTCTTCCGCCATTTTAGAACACTCAGCCAACACTTCTTCCTGCCAAAAAATACTAATAAGGACATCTGGAATTCGTTAAACTTTATCACCTGTTACAATATCAAAAACTACTGCAGACAGGAAAGTCTCTATTGTTACTTTGAAAAAGGATTGCTTTACAATGCATTCAAACGCATTGATGATGATCCTGTGTTTAAGCAGAGGCATCAGGGGATTATTGTTCATGTGGCGCATATAATGATGAAAACACCATTCAAACAGATCATTCGACATATACCCGCCTGCCTGTCTACTCCCATGATATTTGAAATCACACACTCTGCATCCAAGGAAAATTGATATGGCCCAGATCACCACTGGAATTCGCAGCATCCTTTCGCACCCTTTCATGTACAATTTCACCCAGAACTTCCTTGGTGTTAAGAAAGCACGCAAGACATTAGTCAACGAGTATTTTCCCAAACGCAGTGATTTGAGAGTTCTCGACATTGGTTGTGGCACTGCTGAAATTCTTGAGTTCCTTCCTGAAAACATTCAATACGTCGGTTTCGATGCATCCAGCGAATATATCGAACAAGCGAAACAACGTTTTGGCAACAGAGGTGAATTTTTTGCCGATCTGGTAAAAAGTGCACATTTAGAAAATCTTGGCACATTCGATGTCGTCCTCGCCTTTGGCGTTTTACATCATTTGGATGACTCTGAAGCTACAACACTCTTTGATCTGGCCTCCCAAGCTTTGAATAAAGACGGTTGCATTATCACGATTGACCCGTGTTTCACCCCAAATCAATCAGCTATTGCAAACTGGCTCATTGAGCATGACAGAGGACAAGATGTTCGAAAGCAAACTGGTTATCAACAACTAGCAACCCCATTTTTCTCATCCATTTCCAGCACTCCCAGGCATGATATGCTTCGTGTGCCTTACACATATTTATTCATGGTTTGTAGCAAAAATGATATCCCAATCAATAACTCAAGAGAATAAAAGATGATAAATCATAAAAATACACCTGTCCCTATAACTCATGCTCTGTGCCCACTGTGCCTATCATTTGGTTCAATTTAATGCATATTCTTGTCCTTGGTGGCTGTGGTTTTATTGGCTCACATATTGTCGATGAATTAATTATTTCTGGCTATGACGTAAGTGTCATTGACCATTCCGAAGAAAAGTT
The DNA here is from genome assembly GCA_021772775.1 of Mariprofundus sp. GTDB lineage: Bacteria > Pseudomonadota > Zetaproteobacteria > Mariprofundales > Mariprofundaceae > Mariprofundus. Next base: position 159,193 of record JAJFLH010000035.1, read on the forward strand.
TCGTGCTCCCCTACCGGCGGTTAAATATTATTATGAAGATATTTTATCCATAGCCAAACTTAGTGAGGTAATAAGCGCAGCCGATGTAATTATTCATTCTGTCAGCTCTACAAACCCGGCAAGCTCCAACGCAAATCCACAGGCTGATATAGCAACGAACCTGACAGGCATGGTTCAACTACTGGAATGCATGCGTCAGTATCATAAAAGCCGTATTATATTTCTCTCTTCTGGCGGAACTGTATATGGCGTACCTAAGGTGTTGCCCATTCCAGAAGATCATCCCATGGATCCTCAATGTTCGTATGCCGTTGTAAAACTAGCCATGGAACATTATTTAAATGTCTTTTCCAACCTCTATGGCTTTCAAACAACCATTATAAGGCCAGCCAACCCTTATGGCCCTCGACAATGGTATTTAGGTTCACAAGGCGTCATTGCAAACTTTACAGCCAAGGCGATCCAGAATCAGCCCTTAACTTTATGGGGAACAGGGCAAGAGATCCGCGATTTTTTCCATGTCACAGATTTAGCTAAGGTTTGTCTAAGATTTATCGAATCCAATCAAACGGGCATATATAATATTGGCAGTGGTCAAGGGCACGCCATTCATGAAATCATTGATACTCTCGAGCATCTACACGGATCCAAATTACAAATTAATCAATTAGAAAAAAGGGATTTTGATATTCCTAAAGTTGTACTTGATACTCAAAAAATACAGCATGTCTTAAATTGGAGTCCTGAGATTCCTCTTCTCGAGGGAATGAATGATTACTACAAATGGCTAAATAACACTTTAGCGAGCAATAAGGGTCACATCTCATCATGACTAAGCCATCCATCAAAATACTTACATTACTGGCAGCCTTAGCCATGCTTCTCCCCCTTCCTGTCATGCAGTATGTCGCTGAAGAAAGTTATTATGCATTAGGCGCATATGAAATTTTTGTTGATGAACATTGGTGGCATCAGTCTGTATTTGGATTGACTTGGCCCAAAACACCCTTGTATAATTGGTTGGTTATCGGAGTTGCACAAGTAATTGGCTGGCAACATCTTGAAATAGCCACGCGAATCGTATCTGTATCAGCATCATGGGGCTCTGCTGCTGTTGTTTTTTTTATGGCACGACGATTCTTTCCAATGCACTCGAATGCTTCATGGTTAGGGGCACTGATTTATCTCAGCATGGGCGAAATATCATTCTGGTATGGCTGGCTGGGTTATGCTGATGCAACATTTGGATTCTTTATATTTTCAGCCATAGCTAGCCTCTGGGTTGCCATTGAAGATAAACAGATCAAATGGCTATTGATATCCTTATTTCTTATTACTCTGGCTTTCTTCACTAAAAATATCAGCTGTTATGTCATGTACTTTTCCGCCGCTCTGATTCTTCTGTGGAGGTGCAATCGTTGGCAGCTGTTAATCAATCCAATTTATATAATTCCAGTGTTTATAAGTCTAACCATGCCTTGGATATATCAACAATTCCTATTAAATGGTGGCACTAATTCGAGGGTGGCCATTGGTGATGCTCTACGCAATTTTCTTGGTTATGGTCTGTTTGATTATATCTTTCACTGGATCAGTTATCCTGTTCTATTCTTAGCACGTGCATTCCCATTAACTTTGATTCTGATCTGGTTATATGTGAAAGAACATCAGCGCTATGAGTTTGATAAAACCCTGCTCTCCTTGACTTATATTTTAGTTTTATGCCTGCTTCCTTTCTGGCTTTCAGCCACAGGGACGCCTCGTTATTTGATCCCCTTTTACGGTTTGCTCGCACTGCTTCTTACCGGCCTGGCCTTGCAACTCAACATCAAACAAACATCTTTGATCCTCAAAGTTATGCTCTTTGTTATCCTTATAAAAATCCCATACAGCTTTGCTATCCTTCCCTACATCAAAGACTGGAGACCAGAACGTAGCATAGTTGCTGTAGTTGATGACATTATGCAGCACAGCTCAGGAACTAATCTGCGTACACTCCATGATGTATCCACAGGCTTAAGTATTGGCGCTTATATCAATGTGCGAACACCGCATGATCACTATGTACGCTGGTATGATGGCAAAGAAAAACAGGTCTATATATTGAGTGAAGTAGAAGATAACAAACTTGGAAAGTTGGTGAAATATTATCATATTCAAGGTCAGCATGCTTACTTGTATTGGAGGCCTTAACACATGAATTGCGAAGATAAAAATAGCAATGCAATGATTCTTGTCATTGGTGACATCATTGTAGATGAATTTATTTTTGGTGATGTTTCACGCATTTCACCTGAAGCGCCCGTACCTGTGGTTTCGGTCAATGAGGTTGACCGCAGGCTTGGCGGTTCAGCCAATGTGGTTCGAAACCTGCATGCGCTGAATACCTCATCGGCCATGCTTGGCATTGTTGGTGATGATGAACCCGGCCAATGGGTTAACATCCGTCTTGGAGAGCTTGATTCAGATAATCGTGGTGTCATCACCAAGAAAAACAACCGCCCCACTGCCATTAAAACACGCGTTATTGCCCGCCATCAACAGGTTGTGCGTTATGATCGCGAATGGACACAGGCTGCACAGCCTGAAAGTCATCAACACCTTCTGGCCAGCATGCAAGAGTTATTGCCAAGCGCTACAGCTGTGATTCTGTCTGATTATGGTAAAGGTGTTTTAACAGCTGATTTTATTCGACAACTCATTGCAGAGCTGCACGATAGTATTATCGCAGTTGATCCAAAACCTGAAAACACTGATGCCTATTATGGTGCAACAGTCATCACCCCTAACCTCTCTGAAGCAGCTGCTATGGTTGGCATGCAAGCGATCAACACAGATGAACAGGCAGAGGCTATCGCGTCTGATTTGCATGAGAAACTCAATCTAAAATATGTACTGCTAACCCGTTCAGAGCGTGGTATGACCCTGTTTGATGGCAATGTGAACCATCATATCCCAACTGCGGCCCATGACGTGTTCGATGTAACCGGTGCCGGTGATACTGTCATTGCTGTCTTCACCGCCTGTCTGGCGCGTGGTGATGACCCACTTAGCGCTGCCCAAACAGCCAATCGTGCTGCCGGTGTTGTAGTTGGCAAAGTGGGCACTGCCACTGCCGACTGGTCCGAGATCGAGGCGCATTGATATGAAAATTGCTATTGGTATTCCTGCCCGCATGGGCTCCACGCGATTTCCGGGTAAACCATTAGCCATGCTGGCTGGTAAGCCGATGATCGTACATGTCATTGAAAAAGCCTTAGCTGCTGACTTAGGGCCTGTTTTTGTTGCAACCGATGATGGCCGCATTGCAGCCATTGCCCGCAATGCAGGAGCTGAAGCATTCATGACCCGGTCTGATCATCCCAGTGGTAGTGACCGCCTTGCTGAAGCTGTGCGGGAGCTTGATTGTGATGTTGTAATCAATGTACAGGGAGATGAGCCTCTGATTGATCCTGAGGCTATTCGCGCTGTTGTAAAACCATTTGAAGGTGATGGTTATCTGCCTATGGCTACATTGGCGCATCCGCTGCGTGACAATGATGATCTTACAGATCCAAACGTGGTAAAAGTGATCTGTAATGCCAAAGGTCGCGCAATGTACTTTAGCCGCGCCCCTATCCCGTTCCCTCGCAGTGCTGCTGCACCGGCCCTTCAACATATTGGTCTCTACGCCTATCGCAAAGAGTTCCTGCTCATTTATCCATCTCTGGAAGCTTGTGAAAGCGAAGAGATCGAGCAGCTAGAACAGCTGCGTGTATTGCATCATGGATATGATATTGCCGTCACTGTTGGCGATTTCCACTGTATCGGCGTGGATACACCAAATGATCTTATTCGAGCTGAGACTTTAATTAACAACAGTTAATCATCATAAGAAAATTGGTTGTAAGAGCGCAGTGTAGGAGAACATATATGTTTCGATTCAACCGACTGACAATCATTACCATCTTTTTCGCAGCGCTCTTTGCTTCAGGCTGCGCTACGATGATGCAAGCCACTGACCTCTCTAAAGTAAAGTTCTCACTCGAACGCATATCAGACATTCGTTTAGCCGGCATTGATCTGCTAGGAATCAGTTCACCGGAAGATTTGAACATGTTTCAAATGGCCCGTGCTACATTAGCAATATCGCGTGAAAAACTTCCACTCAATCTCACACTACACCTCAAATCAGAAAACCCTTTGGCCAACAAGGTCGCTGCCAAACTCATCCGTTTAGACTGGACCCTGATTCTTGATGGCCGGGAGACAATCCATGGTTCAATGGAGAAAAGCATCAAACTCGCAGCAGGTAAAGCTGAAGATATTCCGCTGCAACTAAACCTGAACATGTTCGAATTCTTTAACGAGAAATCACTCATGGACATGTTTGAACTGGCGCTCGCATTTGCTGGAGAAGATGGAGCTATTCCTCAGGGAGTAGCCCTGAAAATACGCCCAACCATTGATACTATCTTCGGCCCAATCACTTACGACAAAGGCATTTTGGTTGAAGCAAAACCAAAAGAGAAAACATACGAACAGGCAATTTAGCTATAAAGCTCCGTGAGCTGAAGTGACGATGTATCACAGCTCTACATATGAGACTATGTATGTTGTAGTGGGTAGTCGTTATGATTGGCCACATGTCTGTCTATACTGAACTTTCACACGCTGATATCAGCACTATTTTGAACGATTATAATATCGGTGAGCTAGCCTCTTATGAGGGCATTGCTGCCGGTATTGAGAACAGTAATTTCTTTATCGATACTGATCATGGTGTACGTTATGTACTAACCATCTTTGAACGACTCGATGCGGATGAACTGCCCTACTTCATGCATTTGATGAAACATCTGGCTGCTCATGAGCTGGCTTGTCCTGATGTGATGCAGCGCAAAGATGATTCGTTACTGTTTGAAAGCCATGGTAAACAGGGATGCATCGTATCGTGCTTGAGTGGTCGCACACTTGATGAACTTAACCTTGCTCAGCTTCGCTCTTCCGGTCAGGCCATGGCGCAGCTGCATCTTGCAGGCTCTGATTTTGCTACTTCGCGCGATAACCCGACAGGCTCCGATTGGTTAAAAGAACATATCGATGCTGTATTAGCAGAGACCAAAACACGTTACGATGATGATGCCGGTGAACTGCTTACCAGTGAGCTAAACTTTCAATCATCATGTGCCTGGGAATCTCTACCTACCGGTGTAATTCACGGTGACCTCTTTGTCGATAACATCCTCTTTGAAGGCGATAACGTATCCGGTGTTATTGATTTCTATTATGCTCACAGTGCTGCATTTGTGATGGATATTGCGATTTCGTTGAATGCCCAGGCAGTGTTACTTTCTGATGCAGATGATGAGCGTATCCAGGCTTTCATGGATGGTTATCAATCACTGCGCCCACTAAATGAAGACGAAGTTGAAGCGCTTCCTCTGTTGTTACGATTGGCTGCTTTGCGTTTCTGGGTATCACGTCTCTATGATGCTATTTTCCCGCGTGGTGGTGCAATGGTTCAAACAAAAGATCCGGAAGAGTATCGCCTGAAACTGCAGTTCCACCGTAAAACATAAAAACCTTTAGCCACAGATAGACACGGATTAATGCAGATAAGGCAATAAGCAAAGAGGTCGGTTTATAATGTGAGAAGCAGTTCAGTTTTTGCATTAATATCTGTGTGCATCTGTGGCTAAAAAAGTTTTTTAGTCAAAAGTATTTAAAAGACTTAAGGTCTACTTCTTATTGCCTTCATCTTCGCCAAAACCGATGGCTTTAGATGGCGCACTTATAATTTTAGCGGGTATACCGGGGTTCTGAGAAACCGTTCCAGCTGGCACCAGAGTAGAACTCTTAAGCCTTTTGCTGGCATCGTCAGATTCGATCTCTTCAATCTCAACACCAGGCAGACTGATAAGTTTAAATTTAGGTGAAAGAAGGAAATAGTAGTGTTTTTTGGCCTCAAACTTTGTCTCTAGTTCATCACGCCACCAGGTATCTAAACCAATGATAGGGAACATTAAACCAATCGAATATTTTCCTGCAGCCAATTGAAACGAAGTGTGCTCTTTGGTGTATAAGCCGGCGACCTTTTTTCCATTCACGGTAGGGTAATAACGAACAGTAGAACCAATAGGATTGTAATTTCTTATGATGGTAATTTGAGCCGATGTAGCTTGCGGAAGTTCAACCAAAGCATGGATTACCCCTCTTTTAGGAGCACATCCGGAAAACATTGTAAGTGCTAAAAACAGAAGCAATACTTTTTTCATTGATCTTCCTCCTCTAACTCAAAAATATTGAGTAAAAGGGCTATAAATACAGACCCTTCATGCACCACAGGAGATGAAACCATCTCCCGAATGAACACCATCATAACATGCATGTTAATCTATAGGTGTCCATTCGAGAATGGGTGAATTCTATTAGATATTTTTGATTACTTTTTATTACGACGAGGTGGCTTTCTTCCACCTGCATTTGATGGACGAGCACGGTCAGGATTCGCTTTACCACCACGATTGCCAGATCTATCACCACGGCCGGGGCGACGGTCACCATCGCGCTGTTTGAACTGCTTACGAGGTGCGCGTTCGGGTATTGCAGCACTATCGAGCAAAGAAGCATTCAGACGCTGCCCACAAACCTGAATATTTTTCAGATCATTGAAAATTGCTTTTGGCATACCATCCGGCAAATCCACAACACTATAATCATCCAAAATCTGCACACGACCGATGAATTCACTCTCTAAGCCGATTTCGTTGGCAATCGCACCCACGATATTACCCGGTTTTACACCATGCATTTCACCAACGTCCAAGCGGAAGCGTTCCATGCCCTGCTCCACTTTTGGACCACGATCACGGTTTTTTGGTTTGATATCTTCATCTTCATACTGATTACGACCAGGATCACGTGAGCTTTTGCGTTTATCTTCAGGTGCATCAAAACGTGGATTACGCTCTGAACGTTCACGCCTCGGACGCTCTTCACGTTCCTGGCGTTGCGGCACATCCTTAAGCAACAAAGGTTTATCACCCTGTGCCATCTTAGCTAAAGCGGCAGCAATCTCATTGGCTGGAACATCATGTTCCTTACGATACTGCTCAACGATCTCAGTATACAAAGCCAGGCTCTCACCTGATTCCAAAGTTTCAGTGATACGATCTTTATACTCTTCAATACGCTTGTCGTTAATGCTTTCAGTGGTTGGCATTTCAAACTTTTCAATCGGTTTCTTGGTTGCCTTTTCAATAGCATACAAGAGACGCTTTTCACGTGGTGAAACAAACAGAATCGCATCGCCTTCACGCCCAGCACGACCGGTACGGCCAATACGATGTACATAGGATTCTGTATCCTGTGGGATATCATAGTTAATCACATGCGAAATACGTTGCACATCCAAACCACGTGCAGCGACATCGGTTGCAACCAGAATATCGATCTTGCCCTGTTTCAAACGGTTAACAGTATTTTCACGTGTCTTTTGAGCAATATCACCATTCAATGCTGTAGCTGCATAACCGCGTGCTGAAAGCTTTTCTGCCAGCTCTTCGGTAGCAATTTTTGTACGCACAAAAATAATCACCGCATCAAATGCTTCAGCTTCTAAGACACGGGTTAACGCATCAATCTTATTTCGACCACTCACCATCCAGTAGCGCTGACGAATGGTTTCAGCCGTTGTCTGTCTCATCTTGATGGTAATTTGTGTGGGCTTATTCAAATGCTGTTCAGCAATCTTGCGAATGATGGATGGCATGGTGGCAGAGAATAAGGCGATCTGACGCTCTTTCGGGGTCTGCTCAAGAATCCATTTCACATCATCAATAAAACCCATACGCAGCATTTCATCTGCTTCATCAAGTACCAGAGTTTTCAAATTGGTCAGATTCAATGTCTTGCGACGCATATGATCCATCACGCGTCCCGGTGTTCCCACTACGACATGCACACCGCGCCTAAGTTGACGCAGCTGAATTTCGTAACTCTGACCACCATAAATAGGTAGTACATTGAAACCCTTCATATGGCGTGCATAAGTCTGAAATGCTTCTGAAACCTGAATGGCCAACTCACGTGTTGGAGCCAAAACCAAAACCTGTGGCGCTGTCTGGCTTAAATCAATGTTGTTTAAGAGTGGCAGTGCAAACGCACCTGTTTTACCTGTCCCTGTCTGAGCCTGACCTATCACATCCTTGCCTTCTAGCAGTAGTGGGATGGTCTGAGCCTGGATTGGAGATGGTGTTTCATAACCCAATGCTTCCACGCTTTGAATTAGCGGAGCGATCAGATTTAGATCAGAAAACTTAATTTGTACTTCTTCTTGCGATGTTTCATTTGTTGTCATTATATGCACCTGCGGAAATTACCGAAGGCGAAGGATGCCTGTATCATCATTAAGAAACCATTAGTAAGTGCAGTTGCCCCAGCAGCTCCGATTATAAAAGAGTGTTTCTCGAAGCATTTCAGTCAGACCTTATCCTGCTACAGGTTTTAATCATAAGCGTTTGAGCGCCCTTCACCATCTCTATCTAAGCGCGCCCATATCTCAATCCTTCAGCCTGAGATCAGATCAAAGCTTATAACACATCAAACGACAGAACCCATACGCCAGTTATTTAATCAGTGTATAATAAACCCAAGCTCGTTTTTGTTTATGCAAACGAATCTGATACCAATCGCCTTCTTGTTTCAAAACAATAACTTTTGTCTCCTTTTTGAGCTTGGCGACTATCTCGGAACTTGGGTCTGGTTTGTTACGAATATTGGCAATTGCCACTGCCACTTTGTAGATGTAAAACTTTTTCCCACCAAATGGAATGAAAGGACGACTCTCTTCTGCCGTCATCGGCACACTGTTTTTCTGTGCTAGCTCTATGACCTTGCCACTCTTCTGAAGCTGTGTCGCTTCTTTAGCCGTCGCTTGGTTCAACTTTTCCGCTGCTGCTTTTTTCTGAGCTAACTTCGCAGTTTTGGAATTCTCTTGCGCGATTTTTTCAGCCGCTGCTTTCTTCTGAGCCAGTTTCGTCGCATTTTCTTTCTCTTGCGCCAGCTTCTCAGCCTTAGCTTTCTTCTGAGCCAACTTCGCTGCTTTAGCTTTCTCTTGCGTCAGCTTTTCAGCTTTTGCTTTCTCCTGAGCTAACTTCGCTGCTTTAGCTTTCTCTTGCGCCAGCTTTTCAACCGCCGCTTTTTCCTGAGCTAACTTCGCTGCTTTAGCTTTCTCTTGCGCCAGCTTTTCAGCCGCCGCTTTTTCCTGAGCTAACTTCGCCTCTTTTGCTCTCTCTTGCGCCATTTTTTCAGCCGCCGCTTTTGCTCTCACTTGAGCCAGCTTTTCAGCCTCTGCTTTTTCCTGAGCTAATCTCACTGCTTTGGCTTTCTCTTGGGTCTGCTTATCAGCCGCTGCTTTTATCTGGGCTAGCCTTGCCAGTTCAGCTTTCTCTTGCGCCAGCTTCTCAGCTTTAAATGCATTTTGCTGAGCTAATATTGCCGCTTCAGCTTTTTGCAGAGCTAACTTGGCCACTTGATCCGCTTGTCTCTCAAGCAGCTTCGCCTCTTCTGCTTTGCCCTGGGCTAACTTTGCCGCATCGTCAGCCATTTTCAGGGTCAGTCTCAACTGCTCAGCTTGTAGCTGTTCAATCTCTTGCTGTAATGCATCATTTCCAATGACTCTCTCTTGAGCTGAGCGGTTCTGCTGCCCAAGTTCTGAACTCTTTTGGGAAACTTTTATCTCTTTATAAAGTTCCACATCAGGCCAGATCAGCCACATCACCAGTGAAATCAGTGCGACAGTCAGCACAGACACCTTCGCAATCAAAAGGCCTATTGATGAATTCTTCGCGGCAGCATGCATCTCACTGGCAGCCTCATCGCTACCACTTTCAGCAGGTATATCATCACTAACTTCTACCTTATCAAGAAATCCTTCTAAACCATCCGGCTTCTTTAATCGTTGACGCTTTTTATTTCTACCAGCCATTAAAGCCTTCCTCTCATATATCCTGTCGAATCATGCATCTTTATGTTTCACTGTTCATCTATCAATTTATCAATAGCACTACGTAGGCCAAGCCTGAAGTCAGCATATTTAAGCTCTGGCAGCAGGTCTTCATGTAACATTCGATTGGATACTCGCTTATTATCCCGGAAAAAATCCAGTACAGCAGCAGACAACTGATTATTGCCCTCATACTCTGATAAAATAACTGGATCCGGTGCCCCAATCATCGTTGCTAATGCACAAACATATTCCGAATGAGGCAGTGGCATGTCATCGGCCAGATTAACAAGCCGCCCTACTTTTGCTTGTTGCATCGCAGCGATCAAAGCTGCAACAATATCATCGACATGAATTCGACTGGAATAGTGTGGAGGATTCCACGCGACAGCTTTATATCCACCAGCTTTCAAGCGGCCAAGAACATTACGTTCAGCCCCATAAATCCCTGCCAATCGAAATACTTCCGCAGGTAAACCGGAGTTCAACCAGGCTTGTTCTGCCAGCAAGCGCTCAGTACCACGTGCACTTGTCGGCTTGCATGGCCATGATTCATCCACCCAAGCCCCATCTGCATCGCCATATACACCGGTAGTCGAAAGATAAGCAGCCCATTTGAGTTTTGAACATTTCGCTGTGATCTGAGGCAACCACTGCAGTTGTGATGCAAACATTCCGTTTGCATCACGGCTAAGAGGAATTGAATCCAATACGGCATCACATCTTGCCAACACGGCATCAGATAACTCAGCAGGAGAAGAGATAACAAAGGCCTCAATACCCAGCTTTTTCAACTCCAGCGCACGTGCTTGATGACGCGTCGTCCCAATCACCTGCACGCCTTGAGCTAAACAGGCCAAAGCCAGTTTCTCTCCGACATAGCCACAACCCAAGATCAACAAACATCTTATAGATTGAGCCATTAGACTATTTCATTACGAAGTTGAGTAAATGTATAGAGGCCGGTATTGTGACCATCATCAAATTCAATGCGCACAGCATAGTTGCCAACCAACTCAATATGGGTCACCCGCACATGCTCTTTGCCACGAATCACTTTGGCCTGATCCGGTGTATGACCACGGCAATCAGCGCATGGGCACTGCACTCGTAAACCTTCATGGGAATAACGACTATGATGCCCATCATCCCAATCGATCTCTAAACAAGCATCTGCATTAAAATTACGTATTGCGGTAGGTGTCATCTCTAGCTAAATCTCCTCATCAATGTAAAACCGTAGATGCAGCGATTACACATTGAAGTTACAGAAAAAGCTAAACATAAATCTGCCAAAAGAATCAAACCACTTTATCTATCAGCTTGTCGAAGTTAGCCCGATGCAACACCTCACCGTCCACACGCACAATCGGACCATGTGGGCATAAGCTCTGGCAAGGCAGTTGATCGACAGTGATCCCCTTAGCTATACACTCTGCACCCAAGGCTTTACCCCCATAGTCCCCACATCGGGGGCCATGGCAGATACCAACAATGGAGTGATCAAAGCTCAACGGCCTAGGAAGCCTTATTTGCTTGCCCTTCCCGTTTACCGGGACGACGGTTACGACTGCTCGGACGGCGCGGAGACTTGGGGTCATGGCGACGATGATCAGGTTTTCTTTTCTGTGCTTCCGGTCTTGCTGACTCTTCGGCAAACGAAGGTTCAAAACCTTCCACCACTACTTTCGGGATACTGGTTTTAATCAAACGCTCAATATCAGTCAATAGCTTCTTCTCTTCACCACAAACCAGAGATAGTGCCTCACCGAAATTACCTGCGCGGCCAGTACGGCCAATACGATGCACATAATCTTCCGGCACATTCGGCAATTCATAATTCACCACATGCGGCAGCTGATCGATATCCAGACCACGGGCTGCAATGTCTGTTGCAACGAGCACACGAATTCTTCCATCTTTAAACGCTGCTAAAGCCTTGGTACGCGCTGTCTGGCTTTTATTGCCATGGATGGCTGCGGCTTGAATACCATCTTCTTCAAGCTGCTTAGTAAGTCTATTGGCACCATGTTTGGTCTTGGTAAAGACCAATACCTGCTTCCATTCACCCTCAGAAATCAACTTCGACAACAGAGCACGCTTTTTCAATTTTCCAACAGGATGAATCACTTGCGTGACCTGATGGGTGGTTTCATTACGGGCAACTTCAACAAATACCGGTGATTTTAGGAACCCACTGGCCAGTTGTTTGATCTCTTTAGAGAATGTGGCTGAGAAGAGCAAGTTCTGACGTTTCTGTGGCAACAGCTTCAGTACACGACGAATATCATGGATAAAACCCATATCGAGCATGCGGTCTGCTTCATCAAGTACAAAGAACTCAACCTTGGAGAGATCAACTTTGCGCTGATTGGCCAGATCCAACAGTCGACCCGGTGTCGCTACTAGAATATCTACACCGCGCTGCAGCTTTTGAATCTGTGGATTAATACCCACACCGCCAAATACAACGGTCGAACGCAGTGGCAGATATTTACCATACGTTGAAATGCTTTCAGCAACTTGTGCAGCCAATTCACGTGTTGGCGTTAATACTAGCGCCCTTACAGGGCGGTTATGGCTTTTACGTTCCGGATGTGTTTTCTGCATCAAATGTAGCATGGGCAGAGTAAAACCGGCTGTTTTTCCTGTGCCGGTCTGAGCACCAGCCAATACATCGTGGCCATCGATAATCACCGGAATAGATTTTTCCTGTACCGGAGTTGCGTCCGTATAGCCTTGATCGTTCACGGCGCGAAGTAGTTCGGCCGATAAACCTAGTTGTTCAAATTTCATATTTTAATTATGTCCATCGCATCCGCCATAACTACTGTCGTTATGATTACGTTATAAATAGTCTCACTGAATGTGTTGGATGCTGAATTATTTTCCTGAATCGCCGGACATCAGTGATTGGCCGGGAAGACGATAAAAGGATGAACCTCTCATCTGGATGCGGCGCACACTGGTGATTATTTACTAAAGCGCAAGTAAAGCCCTACATATTTCATCGACATCAACTCAAGCAGAGCAAGAAATCAGAGGGCAAACCAAGTGCTAAAGGTAATCATGTAATTTTTTTATTGCTAACAAAAGCTGCATTCTAATCTGCATCATTAGAGCTGTATGCGAATTTTCTCTTCACCAAATTCAACAACATCACCAGCAACAATCTTTTTCCTTTTTTGTGTCTCCACCTTGCCATTGACGATTACCAGCCCTTCAGTGATGACATATTTTGCTTCACCACCACTGGAAACCATGCTTTCAAATTTCAGTAATTTATAGAGCTCAATCGGTTCTTTTAAAATTGAAACATCTCTCATTTAACGCGCACCATATTCACATCTCTCCATTGTTATTTTCATGATCTTTTACCCGGCCGCTTAGCCTTCAAAAAAGCCTGCTTGCCTGAAGGCATTTTAATCATCAACCACCCCTTCTGTGGAGATGGTGACAGCTCGAGATTGGCCGCGCGCCTGTAACGCCCTAACTTTTCACTGGAAAGAGTAGGTTTAGAACGAATATAGTTATAACCGGCAAAATTAAACAGGGCTCTTTTACTTACCCGTTTTGCTTGTTTGGCAATAACCTCAAGCACTGTGCGCTCAATCGCTTCCTCACGAACAACGCCACCTGAGCTTTTCACTTTGATATAGAGCGTCGTTAACTTTTTAGTCTGCGAAGACAAATGAATGATTCCTTCCAACTGTCCATTTTTAAACTCGACCAGATAACCACCATCAACAAATTCAATGACATCAGCTGTAAAATCCGTCTTTTTCAAACCTTGCTGCACAGCAGCCATAGCAGTATCAACTTTAACGGGCATACTATTCTCTATGCCTTTGAAATTATCCACCACATAGTCAGAAACCGCACCTCCAACCGCTACAACTCCAGCACAACCTGAAAGCAAGCACGTTAACATCGTAAATGTCACAATTAGCCGGCTCAACATTTCACCTCTCTAGATATTCTGGTCTGACCACTACTTGATCAATCACAAACTCAATGATGAGCTTCAACGCTCTGAGCAACATCGGGTTCATTTCATAACACCAGTGTGATTGCCCTGCACTGAATGATGACAATGCTAAAGCGGTTTAGAGCAGCTTGCCAATCTCAATGCTCAAATAAGAAAGTCGCTTTCCCTCACCAGACCGAAGTCGCCGATCTGTCCCCTTCCACTGAAGTCGACGTTTCAGCTCTTTCCAACGGAAATGCCGGTTGACTCCCTTCCATCGTAGCTGGCCCTTCGACGCCTTCTAACGCTGCCTCCCTGTCGAAATTATCCATCGGATCTTCAATTTCTTTTTCCATATATACTAGGCGAAGTCCGAAACTGTCATCTCGAGCTCTAGCTGGACTCCTGTAACGATCCGAAGCACGCATACCTGCCGGAAAGTAATACCAGGAACCGCCACGCAGTACTCGTTTAGTACAATCTCCTGATGTCCAGGCACTACCATCAGTTGGAGCACCTTCGTAATTATCATTTGAACAATCCTCAGTCCATTCAGTGACGTTGCCACTCATATCGTGCAGCCCCCACTCATTAGGTTTTTTACCACCTATCTCATGCGTGGTTTTGCCGCTATTTCCATCATACCAACCCAAACGAGATGCCAAATCACCAGCTCCACAATAGATGCTTTCACGCCCTGCTTTGCAGGCATATTCCCACTCCGCCTCACTTGGCAGACGATAACTTCCTTCTGCTACATAACTCATCTCAGCACTCATAAAACGCGCATCACTCCAATTCACCTTTTCCACCGGCTTATTGGGATCACTTTTAAATTCACTTGGATTCTCTTCCATAACACGCTGATATTGCGCCTGAGTTACTTCATACTTCCCCATCCAGAAGCCTTGGTTGAAGCAAACCTCGTGCACTGGTTTCTCATCAGCAGCACCTGAATCACTCCCCATCTTAAAACACCCCGATGGCACCCAGACAAACTCCATACCGGTCTTCGGCTCAGTCTTGATTGTGCCCGCAATCGGCTCAGCCTGCACAGTTGAATGCATGCACAATAGTGCCACAGCTATTACAAGTACCCCTTTCATGCCTCTATTCACACCCCAGCCCCCCTTAAACTCAAGATCTGTTTTGTTCACATTCATGCCCATCGTTCCAGCTATTAAACTCTGATATCTCTTATGCTGTAAACTTTCATCAGTCAAAACAGAGAACTCCAGGCAATATTCTCATAACCTTTCACATCATCTGGAGGAGCCATATCAACTCATGAGATATTCCTTTCTCATCATGCAATGAATATACACTATCTGCAAACAGATATTAAGAACAGTGAGCATATGGTCAATTGAGAAAATATATATCAGCAACTACTAGGCATAAAACCAACTTTCACTCCATATAAATCCATCTACATTTAAGTTGGAGATAATGATTTTCTAAGCCACGTAATCGACAATCAATCATTGTCTAAATGAAGTTTCGAAATAAGCACCATAGCCAAAGCCCCCCAACTTCTATACAGTGGCCTTCTCGCGTAGTGAATCAGTTGACTCACGCATGCTGCGTAAAACTGGATCCAATAGGTGTTTTATGGCTGCTTTGCGCGTTTGTTATCAAACCATGGAATTTGATAATGTGGATATTCATGTTCGAACTTTACGAGACAATCAAGAGTTTTCTGATGATGACGGTATTGCCGAAAGTTTGGGGATTTCATCTGCCACCTGGCCTCTGTTCGGCATTATCTGGCCTTCGGGGCAAGTACTAGCCCACCTTATGTTCGATTATAAAATTGCTGGTAAACGTATTCTGGAAGTGGGCTGTGGCATCGCACTCTCATCCCTGGTTCTTAATCATCGCCATGCAGATATAACAGCTACTGATTACCATCCAGAAGCCGGCGCATTTCTTCAAAAAAACTCTGATCTGAATGGTGGTAAAAACATTCCTTTTGTTCGCACTGGTTGGGAAGATAAAAATAGCGGTTTAGGTAAATTTGACCTTATTATCGGCAGCGACCTGCTCTATGAACGTGGTCACTCAATAATGCTCTCCGAGTTTATAGATAAGCATGCAAACCCACATTGTGAAATAATCATTATTGATCCGGGGCGTAGCCATCATGCCAGTTTCAGCAAACAGATGGTGAGTCGAGGTTACTCGCATCAACAAAGCAGGCCTGAACACATCGAATACCTGAAAGCCCCCCTTCCAAAGGGACAGATCCTTCGTTACCAACGTTAATCAACGTCTACGCCTAAATCCAGCGATTCAAGAGTAAGCAGTATAACTGCTTAACAACAATGTCGTAGCCTGAGACCCTCAACCGTTATTTCAACATTGGCTAATGCTGCATTCATAAAGCAAACCTCGATTCCAATTTTCCCTGCACCTGCTGGTCGGACTGTAAATTGTCATCACGAACAATCACGAACACAGCCACAGTATTCACCTCCTGCTTTGGGTGAGCGTTCGCAATAACTTCGCCTCTCCTGTTTTCATAGCCTAGAGGCGTACCGATATCCTCATCAACCATCGCCTTTATGATATCACCCCACGATACGCTAAAGCGGACGTTATAACGTACACACTCTTCACCAAGGCTATCAAACAGATCTTCGACAATTTGTTCAGAACCCGGAGAGACGATGGTTCTAATTAGCAGTTCTGGGTAACTACGAATTGGTCGCAGTACATTCGATGCGCCGGCCTTGCGCAGCCTGTGCCGGTTACTGTCTCGAACTGCTTCACAAATAATGCGACCTTTAACGCCCCTCTCACGCAGACGACTGGTGATATCAAAACTCAGGCTGTCACTTTCAGGATCATGGCAATCACGAGCCAGTACAACAACAGTGTTAGCAGTCAGCACCGAAGCTGTTTGCAGTGCGCTATCATCGGTTGCTTTCCTGGATGAATGCACCACATCCAATTTTCTTAATCGCTCTGGCAGTCCGTCAGAAAATTCGTCACACAGAAGAATCACTGGAGCGGTTGAAATCTCCAGATGGCTACTTCTCAACTGGGTGATGGCTTGGAAGTAATACTCCTCCCCCGCTTCACTCGGGCAGTTGATAAACACAACGTGATTTTCCATTTCCCAACTCCATTCACCTTTATATTTTCTTGTCCTTATCTCACTACGACGCTCAAAATAAAGTGCCACGCACTTAGCCAAAATTGCGATACCAGCCAGATAAATCAGGATAAAGGTGGCTAGCCGCCCTTCCACGCTTCGTGCCGACAGATCACCATAACCCACCGTGGTTGCAGATGTGATCGTTAACCAAAGCGAATCGTTCAGGGATAAACCCTCAAAATAGATCATCATCCAGGTATGGAGTCCAAGAACCAGAATCAGAGTTGCTATCAGTTTAATCAACTGCGTCTGGATTGAATGAACACGAATCACTGGATTATGTCGTTTGGTAAGTAATAGGCTGAATAGATAATTCATAATCGATGGAACATACCGTAATAATAAGTGATATATTATGCCAATAGAAATTGTATCAAGCCGAACTATTGAATAACAGACACTGGACCGGGCCTATCATTATTTCACCCTGCGATATTAACCTCCTGCAGATCGAACCACTCTGTCGCATCGATTCAGAAGTTTATCCGACCACTCTTATTCTTTTACTAAACGCATATTTTCCTTCCAAAACAGCTCAGGATCTGTGGCCGGAAGAAAGGCTGCTGAAACTGATTTAATCACACTGGAAAACTCTGGATTAGCATTGTCCGCCGCACCCTTTTGAGCCATCTGGCCTGCAACTACCATGATTAAGAAGAGAGTGGAGACGACAGCCGCAGCAACAGCTCGCCGTTGTTTAATCATATTGGTCGCTATACTGAGACTATAATAGAGGGTCACCGCTAACATGACCGTGCTTAGACTGAAAGTGACGGCCAACCCCACCATTCGGCTTGATGTGAAGAACTCCATATAAGTTGCTATGAGTGTGCCAAGCTCTGATAACAGCATGGCCAACAACAAAATTGCCAGTTGCCGATGAAAGCCTGGAGAATGGGTCACTACTTTACCAACCAGCGACCAAATACCTGCCCAGAGCAAAACGATAAACAGAACGCCAATGACTGCCATGGCCATCTTCGACATCTGAAACTCTTCAAAACTATTAAAATACTCGCTTGCTGAGACAGCCACGACGAGCAACAGAAAAACACTCCAGGCGATCAATGGCTGACCGACTTTTTTTATCCATAAGGGTACTGGATGCCATTTCAGTGGCGCTTCAACAGGATGATCCGCTGTATAGAAATGAAAACTGCTATCCCCCATACATATGCTATCGCCTGAAGAGAGCAGGGTTTCGCCAGTTATTTGCGAGCCATCCGGCAGAAAACAACCATTCTCACTTTCACAGTCTCTGATCAGCCACTGCTCTTCATCATCACCCTTCTCAATGTGCAGATGAACTTCGGACACATAAGGATCATCACTGATAAGCGTATTATTAAAGCTGCGACCAATCGTTACAGGGAACTCATCAATTTTATGATAGACCTTTACTTTGCTGGTCTGATTGCACTCCTCAATAATTAGTTTTGCCATTGAAATGACTCCGAAAATTTCTTCAACAACTGCATCCCTGCATTCTGTTCCACGCCTGAAATCCCCATACTAAATAACACGCCATGGTCGGTCTGACCCAGTTGAGCCATAATTAACATCATATCATGTAAGCCTGAATATTTTTTATACTTGCGGCTACAGAACGATGCTTTCCATTGGCTACTTTTTTGCGTAATAATGGATGAGTTGCATTGATATGGCGTTAGTTCTTGCTCATTAGCCGCGGATAAATTTGGAAAGTTATTCCCATACATCTGCTGGTATAAGGATTCAAACTGAAAGCGGTTCAAATCCTTAGCCTGCAATAGATTGTAGCGATATTTCATCGTACCTGTACGCAAACTGGATGAGAGGTAAATATTATCTTCAGTGGAACAGGTTCGGTAGGTTTGGGTATAACGATGCTTAGGGTTCTGAGGTGAATCACCCCAGCATTTAACAAAATTTGAGATACGCTCCGGAACTCGAATATCTTTCCCGAATGGTACCAAAGCCCAATCCGACGAAAGTAGTGTTGAAAGCAGCTTTTCCTGATTATGAAATAGCTGTTCCTTAATATCTAGATGAAAACCGGTTGTTTGCGACTTAATTTTTTCCTGCAGCTTTTGCAGATATTTAACCGGCACTAAAAAGCTTACGTCTCCCCCCATCGTGGAGACATTGATACCCACAACCTGCCCTGCTGCATCAAAAGCAGGACCTCCGCTCATGCCCGGATTCAAAGAGGCTGAAAAAAGAACTCTCTCATGCATGGAGTATTCCAAACGGCCATTGTAATTGCCTTCAATAATCGTCATGCCGAGATCAAACGGATTACCCATAGAAAATGTTCGGCTGCCCTGAGATGGCTCTACCGATGAGAGCTTAAAATAGGCAGCGGTTTTCTCTCGCCTCTGTACCAGTGCCAGATCATGTACGACATCAATAGCATGAATTGAAAGCGTACCCTGATCACCCTGATAATCCCGGTACTCCAAGCGATATCGATCTGGATGCTGCACCACTTCAGATACCACATGATAGTTTGTTGCAATCATACCGGCATCATTGATGCTGAAACCTGAACCAATCGAAGATTTGTCACCGGATAGAACATTAATCACGCGAATCTGATAAATTTTACTATTATTTTCCTTAAACAAGAGATCTGCAGTCGTTGCATCAGCCGTCAGCGGCAGCAATGACATAATCAACAGTAACAATATTTTATTCAAAATAGTTTTCTCCCACAATATTCAAAAACATAGGTGATTGATTCCCTAGCTAGCCATCATCTGCGCGGGGTACTTTACCGCTAACAAACAATGTTTCATCATCAATATTGATGATGAAATGCACTGTTATTGAAGAAATCAGCCATTAATCTGATTGCATAGTTTTGGCTTGTGAGATTCATAACCCTAGTCAGCCAACAAAAAAAGGGCGGCCCTTTCGGAACCGCCCTCTTTATCCATACCTGACAATAAAACCATTATATATCAACATCATAAGAAATATAGAATATTCAACTAACAAGAAAGAACCAGCAAATCATACTAACTTTGTTAAAAGAACTGAAATCATTCCATTATTAGAGCAACCGCCTCCTAAGGGGTAGGCCACAGGTTCGACTCCTGTCGAGGGCACCATTTAAAAGGTTATTTTACAACGAAAAACACCACTTGTAATAACCATATGGAAAGGTCGGATTCTACAATTTCAGAAGCCGCTACTCCACAGCCACAAACACGCCGCTCACCACGCCAACTATATTGCACTTATTATCTAGCGGAATTGATTGATATGCGCTGTTTAGTGGCTTCAGAAATGCACGCCCAGCAACATAAATAAGCAGTCTAAATACAGACGCGCCTGTACTACTGACCATGGCAATTACTCCATCACCTTCCTTTGGTTTTCTGCTTGCGTCTGTGAAAATGATCGTGCCGTCTGGATAGCTCCTGCCTGACTCACTTGTCATTGAATCACCAATGACCTTTAAGACCGTCGTCGCACGGCTTGATTCTTTCTTTGATTCTCGGGTAGTATTCATCTTGTCAAAACTCCTTGTTGGGTGTGTTTGATATTTGCCCCGGTGTTACGAGCACCGGGGCTTCTTTCTTATTGAGGGCAAGCATCTGACTCAAAGATGTTCGCCAGCTTCGCCAGGCCCTTTGGTGTAATAAGCACCTGCTCACGCACCTTCTCAGTTCCATCAGGCTGCAACATCATTGTTACCTTATGTTCAAGCAGACCTTGCTGCACTTTGTCCTGATAACCAAGCCAAGATGAGCCACCAGCGCGACGATAAATCCACTTCTTAAGCTTAAGCCAGGGGAATAGCGTTTTTTGTGGTTGGATCTGCAAAGCTTTAGCTGTATTGGTTATGTTCAAACTGCCATCCGCTGTAGCAATTCGATCAAGTGCCCCAGCCTTTGGCTTAAGCTCTTCCACCTGATGCTCAAGCGCCTGAACTTTCTTGGTTTGGATCGTTAATGCTTGCATCACGATCTCTTCATCGGTTAATGCAGATTGAGGGGCCAATGCCTTCTTCTCGCACTCGATGAAATAACGACGAACCTCTTTTCCTTTTTCCGACTGACTCATCATTGAAATGTTTTTAGCTGATTCAATTGAGAGAGCGTAATCAGTGCGAGTCTGTCCTGTTCTTGAAAGCTCCCCCTTTTGGGTGAGCTCTTCGAAATCTGCATATTTAACCAAATCAGCTCTTTTTATCTGCGCTTTTATCCAGCTGGAAAAGTCCTTTCCTATTTCAAGGAAAGAATGCAGCTCCCTTGCATCAACTGACTGCTTCAGTGTTTCGTGGTTTTGTATTGCTGGGTAACTCATCGATTACCTCCGATTGCCTGGTTTACTTGCTCAATCCTCATCACCTTCTCAATGCAGTCGTTAACGACAAAATTTTGACTCCGGTTTGTTTCACCGGCTTTCTTTACCACCCAGTCCTTCAATGGCTGCAAAAGCCTTAACTGAACCCTTGCCGAGTAATCTTCCTTCTTTCGCATGTAGTGCCTCCTTGCTGGGATGGCACTATTTTAGTGTCAAGGGCCAATACACTATTTTAGTGCTATTCCATTGCACACTGTGTTAGTGCTATCTTTCGACCATGGCCAAACAAGAGGATTACACACGCACTCAATTGCGGATTCCTGCCGATCTATATAACGCACTCCGAGAGGCTACAGATAAATCTGGCCGCTCTATGAATGCCGAGATGATCGCCCGGCTTGAAGGCAGTTTTGCAGATCAGGATAAGATTGATCGTTTGATGGATTATGCGGAAAGAACACTGAAACAGGTTGAGGCCATGAAGTCGAAACCGATTAAGGGCGATCAATGAGGCTGCATGTCCATATAGCCGCATCACTCTTTATATTAACAGCCTGTTCATCTGAACCTGACAATTATGATGATTGTATATTAAAGTACATGCAGGGCACTGGAGGCACTCATGCTGCTACCTTAATTAGAGGAATCTGTGAAAAGAAATTTCCACGAGATCCACTAAAAAAACAAGCATCGCGCAGTGAGGGTGATGCTCCTTGGTTAGGCGACCCTATTGTTGATGATGAGTAAGATGTTGATTTGGTGTGAGTAGGCTATTTTTCACGGCACTGTTTGCCTTTATGCTTCCAGAAGCATTGTCCGCTGGGCCTTACACTGCTGATCTTGAGCCGGCGGGCGCACTTATACCGTATGAAGATTTCTTTTTTCCATACCTCCCTTCCTTGGCCGCTGCTGCTGCATTGACTTTTTACCTTGGGCTGAAGGGATTTCTAAATATCCCAAGAAGACTGATCAGGGCTTATTCCACAAGAATACTGAAAGCTATCGAGACGCAAGGTTATACTTTTTGGATTATTGATAAGGTGGTTGAGTCACTGCTCTTTATCTTGCTACTGCTTCCTTACTTCGCGCTCATGCTGGCTCTTGTTTCTTTAGATAAGGTAGATAACCTTGCTATTGGCGCAGCCCTTGAGGGTATTCTTCTCGCGTTCGCTACCATTGCAGTGATGAGTGACAGAAGCCTTAAAAGCATTAGAGCAAAGTACACCTGATGAGTAATAATAACTTTTCGAAGCGTGCTTAACCATGGAGGCTGAAGTTGCCGGTTTTAGTTGGGTAGCTTTCTGGGTTGTGTGCATTCCGCTTTCAGCGTGTCTTTTTCTCGATCTTGATTTAGATAGAGATGAACATGAAAATCATGGTGAGTACCTATGGAGAATGTTCCCTACGGTATTCATTGCCACTGCTGGATCTATTATGTGGGCCTCTATATCGGGCACCGTTATTGGCTACTTGCTCGCTTAATAAAGAACATCCTCCAAGGCTTCTTTCGCTGAAACACGCACATGTGGAGTAACGTTAAGGACCGGGGTTAATCCAACAACTGTCTTGGCAATCTTCTTAGGCTTATCTTCCGCTGTTAAGGCTCCTGCAATTCTGGTTGCGTCACCTGCCAATGGGCCTGCTAAGTTATAGAAACGCCTCGCCCAATCACCATAACCATAGCGGTAAGGCATCATCATGTTCATGTAGGCTGTTCCGTCACCTGTCATGCCTGAGCGATCTATGGCCGCCACCACACGTTTCCAGTGATCCTCCTCCATCAAGTACACGTCTTCCCTGTCGTCATATTTCCATGCTTCACGCAGGAACTGAACGGCATACGCCACAGAGACCATGATAAGAATAGGAATGATTGGCCGCACCTTATCGCGCATGCGTGGGTATCGCGCCATATCTACAAGAAGCTTTTTCAAGAATGTGTTGGAGTGAACGCTCGTAAATGATTTAAACTGAAACATCACTTGGCCAATTGGGTTTGACATAATCCGAGGTAGCGTTGCGCCTATTGGCGTGGTGATAACCTGCTGTGCAAACCTCTGTGCTCCCATGTTGACGTTTTCATAGAACGGGTCTGATTTACTAAATCCATCAGCCGCCCATTTTGCAGCAGCAGCCGGATCAAGCCCGAAGTCCTTTAGCTCCATGACAAATTGAGCGCGATCTTTCCCTTTGGAGTTGCCGACCTTTTTAGCCAGTTGGGAAATATGGTCTTGAGCCATGCCGAATGAAATCATACGCTGAACGTTGGTTAACTGCTC
Organism: Mariprofundus sp.; assembly: GCA_021772775.1. GTDB lineage: Bacteria > Pseudomonadota > Zetaproteobacteria > Mariprofundales > Mariprofundaceae > Mariprofundus. The sequence continues at coordinate 182,880 of JAJFLH010000035.1, forward strand.
AAGCATAGTCATCTTCATGAATGCGTTGGTCATCTTGGATGAAACGCCACCAAAGCGTTGCTGAAAGGCTTGTTCCATGCCGCTCTGTGAGGCTACCCCTAAACGCTCTGTTAATTCACGCATCTGTGACTTAGGAATCATCCTATTGCCTGTCGTGGCCTTCAATACTGTAGCCGTGCCTTCACGCATCGCTTCAGCGAAGCCTTTAAACAGGTGTTTGGTGAAATTCGCGCCATTACCAAGCTTCACATAAGGCATCATGGTTTCAGGGATCGAGGCCAAAAGAACCATGCCAAGGTGAGCCATCACGCTAAAATTCCTTGCTGTCTGGCTTAGTCTTCTGACGCCTGGATGCATAGCCTCTTGCTTACCCTGCATCCGGTCTGAAAGGAAGTTTATCGATTCAATCAGGTCGTTCATGTCAGCGAACTTTTCTGAACGTGGAAGCTTATCGTATTGCTTCACAGCTTCGACAGCCAACGCCTCCAGTTTGCTATTATTTACCCCCGCAACCCGCGCATATTCAGAGCGCTTTACAACACTGCTAATATGACGACCTAGCACCGGCTCAATTTCACGTACAAGGAACTGCTTCAGATCAGCATAAGGGACGTCAATAACACGACCTTTTTCAAACGATCCTTTTCGCGCATTACCAACACGCTTGTTGTATCTCTTACCAGCCTTCTTAATCACCTTGCCGTCTTCATTTAGTTCAATGTGGTGATCGGAAAAGTTCTGGAACATGCCGTCATTCTCGACGATGTTCATATATACCTGTTCGCCGTTCATGCCCTGCTTGTCCACCAGATCAATAAATACCTCCTTGTTCTTGCGCAGCTCCTTCACATCATAAACACGCGGGAAATAGTCTTTTAATCGATTAACTTCTATGCCTGCCTCGGCCATGTAATCGCCAAGCTCATCAAGTAGTTTTTTGAATGGTTTCGCGTCCTCAAGAACAGACAGTGCAACATTGTCGCCGTTCAAGGCATCAACAAGTATCTTCTGGAAACCCTTGCTCTTATACCTCTTCGGCAAGCCCTCCATTAGCCCTTCAATGCGTTTAAAGAAATGTCCTTTCCGCTCCTGCTCGCGTTGAACCATATCAAGCCCATCCAGCACGCGGTTCTCATGGGACGCATCTTTATAAAACATATCAGAAATTTGCTTCGTCGCTGGGACGCCAAAGTCTCGAACAATCTGCGTAGGACTGAAGTACATCCACTTGGCAAAGCTCATAGCAACGTCAGCCGTGCCGCTATGCTTGATCGTGTTCGCTATGCTTTTGGATTCTTTTTTGATTGCTTTAGCTTCTTCTTTAACGGTTGCTTCACTGGTCTTTCTAAATAAAGCATCATCACCTTCAGGGAAGTTTTGCTGTGTCCTGCTGCCGTTTTTTATGCCTTTGGAGATACTAATTACAAGGCGGCGCAGCTCGCTCCGGCTGGTTGGGCCTTTACTTAACCCTACACTTCTCAGTGCCTTGTTTATGAGTGCAAGAATACTATCGAAAAAGTCTTTTACTCCTGAAGGTTGCTTCGTTGCAATATCTGCAAATACCTCTTCCGCCTTCACGTCTTCTGACTTGTCGCTGTAGTCCTTTTCAATCTTTTCCCAGATCACCTTCAGTGAAGGCTCATTTCTGGACGCTAAGATCTTGTCGAGAATAGTCCTTTTGTCAGCCGGATTAAAAGTGTTGAGGCCGTAGTGACCAAGGATTTCATGGCGGAGGGTTTCTCTGGCATCTCGGACTGACGATTGACTAGAAGCGGCAATGAGAAGAACTCCGGCTCTTGGGAGGTAGGCTCCTTTAATGACTCCTTCTTTTTCGATACTTCCTTTTGGCCCATACAAGTCCTCCTGAGTCTGCCTTACAATAACTCTTAGCGGTATATTACCATTATAGGAAGATACAAACTCATCTGCAACTTTTTGAACGGACTGCACAGACATTCCTGATTCATTTCCATCGCCATAAACTACTGAACCATCGCTAAATAATGGTGCGTTATTCTTGTTCTTTTTCTTTTTCGCCACTGTTCTTTTGTTGCTCTCAAATGAAGCGTAAGCCTTGCTGATTGCTAACAGGTCTTGCGGTTTCAGCTTACCAATTAGAACACCCGTGTGTCGGTACAGTGCGATTTTAACAGCTGCGATAAACTCACGAACCCATTTTGCAACAGACTGTGGGGCTGATTGCGCATCGTTCACGTACCCTTCAACAGCATAACCGGCTAATTCATCAAGAAGGTGCTCTTCTCTGGTGTCTGCCGGGATTCGATCAAATGCGGCTTGGAAGAACTTGTTTACACTACCTGACGTTTTGGATGCTGTACGATAGATATTCGAGAGCTGCTTCATTAACTTGGCATGTTTTTTCTTACCTAAGAAATCAGGTGCAAAGCCATCTATATCCATGGAAGCATGTGTTAGCTCATGCCAGGCTGTGGCGCTTATACCCTTACGCGTGTTCTCTTTTGCAATCACATATGCTTTGTCGAGATGGTACACGCCTTTGAACTTTTTACCTACGGAGTGCAGCTTACCTTTACTGTCTCCTTCATCAGACATGATCTGCAACTTACCTTTATCAAGCATCTTAGCCAGGTGCCTATCCTTGCGTAATTCCGCTTCGGCTTCTGCGGTAGTTAATGCACCGACCTGGTCGAATTTACTTAAATCCGCTTCTGTGCTATAATTCGCCTCGGAGTCGCTTTGGTTCAAAGCCCTCGGCAATTGGAGCCGAGCAAACTGGAACCATTTGCGACTCTTTTTCATGTTTGCATAAAGTAATCGACCATCTTCAACCTGACGTTTAAAAAAGTTATTCCTATCTTTTGAATAAACGCTCCCAATTGCATTAACTTGAACACCGCCGTTCTCAACATTTAAATGCAATGTTGCAATCACAGTTTTTCCATCATGTTTCAATTCAGTCATTACGACCATTGAGTTCTTCTGTGTTGCAGAACTAAACACCATGATTGGATCGGCAATTGCCTTGGGGATCTGCTTCAGGGTGTCTGCTGGTAAAATGTGCTTATCGTTTATAACTTTATTAGCCACCTTCTGGCTCATAGTAACAGGCAGGTCTTCCGCTCCCACCATCTGTAACACACCAGGAGTTTTCCCTACATTTAAAAGCTTATAGCGCCCAAGGCTCCCCGACACAAAGGCATCTACATCATCAGAGAACTTGGCGGCATCTTCTTTAGAGTAAAGATGTGTTCCGCCCCCCTCAGGTTTGCTTGCATCATTTTTTTCATTAGAGTTCACCGATGGGTCACTTTGGTTCAGCATCCCCGGCAATTGTAGCCGGGCTTTCCTGTTCTTCTGTGACTTATTGGGGTGCTCCGGCAGCGATTCGTCACCCTTATCCGGAAGGGCCGTTTTCTTAGCGGCCTTTTCTGGTGTACTTGCTTCTATAGTGGGAACTTTCACCACCTTCTTATCTTTGAGATAAACAGGTGTAATGGTAGTTGCTCCATCCACCATCATCATCATGGATCGATATCTATATTTACCATCGTCAGAAACCAAAATTGATTTATAATCTTTTGAAGCCTTGCGCCACAACTCTGCGGCAACCTCATACCCATTATCCGGATCATTCACTATTGGCAGTTTCAGTGCAGCTTGCTTGCTGACCTTTTCAGCTTCTTTGTATGCAGCTTTTGATGGAGAATTAGCCTTTGGCTGTCCATTCTCATGCGTTTCACCTGATTTATAGGAAGCCAACAGCTGCTTGGCTTGCTTCAAGTCTTTTTCAGCAGCGACCACTTTGTTGTACTGGTCGGAAAGTTTGTTATTCATCGCATCGCGTTGCTTGCCCATCTTGTAATTAGAGCGGCCAGCAACAAAAGAACCGGGGATGTTGTCAGACTCGTTTAAGCGATCCATCTCCTTCTGCTGTTGATTAACTTCGCTTTCAGCAGCGGAGACATTTATTTCAAGATTGCGCACGACTTGGGGCGATACGCCTTCAGGTAGTGGCTTGGTTTCTTTTTTGGGTGAAGCTGGCTGTTTGGCTGTTTTTTCTGACTGTGCTATACTTGCGGCATCATGGGCTGGTTGTGAAGATAGTTTGCCACCTTCACTGGTAACGCTAGACGTGTCCATACTGTGTCTAACGCCAGCCCTTTTTTCATAGCTTGTCAGAAGCCATGTTTTACCTTTCCCGAACCACTCTAAGCTGATTGTTCCTTTATGTTCCCCTGATTCAATTTGGATTCTATTATTTGTCTTGCTAACTACAGTCATTGATTCAATAACACTTTGCAGATCATCAACAACTTCGGGATGAAACTTAATCAACTTGGACAAGCCGAAACCATCGCCTTTTCCTGTGCCTTCCTTGCCCCATACCAAATCAATATCACCTATTTCAGGGTGCGACAATGCGGCTACGGCTTCGCCGCCTTTGTTTTCTCTCAGCTTTGCAATAGCTCCCTTGGCATCATGCTTGAACTCGGCATGAATTGTTCCGAAATCTCCAACCTTTTTGTTGGCTTCAACAATATGGTCGTTATTGCTGACTGAATCGGTTTCAGGCTCCGCTACAGGTTTTGTGGAGCGCTCAGAATCTTCAATACTCGTCTGCTTCTTCGCTGACTCGCGGCCAGCAACATCAAGAAGAGATCCGCCTTTAATCGATTGATCACCACCACTGATAAGATCGTCCGATACTTTCGGCTTATCCAGTTCAAAGAGATTGTCTTGTGGAGTTGGTTTCTTCTTGGCTTTGCCTGCTTTGGATGGTTCAGCAGTGAGTGTTAGGCTTTCTTCTTGCCTCGGTAAATTTCCCCGGTTTTCAGCACTGTTGTTTTGCCCATCCGATCCGCCAGACGCTTCGCTTGCTCGTCCGTCAGTTCTTTGCCCTTCTTCGGTAGAACCATTAACTGTTTCATTCGTCGCATCCTCTTTCTGTAAATCATCAAGGCTTCGCGCCTGCGATGGCAACATATCACCATCGATGAAGATATAACCACCATGCTCTGCGGCCTCTTCTATGTTGTCCAAATAAGCATCAGACAATGAAGCCGCATGTTTAATGTACGCCTCTCCACCTAATTCTTCAATAGCGATAGCGTCATTGTGCTTTTGTGTGTCTTCCGCTTCGGCCATCTGCTTATCAACCTGATGATCGTAACCTGCATCAGTATAGATATCATTTCCACCAAGCACATTAATCATGTCAGTGTCTTTATCGCCTACTGCATAACCAGCTTCATTGGCTTTATCCCATGCTTTCGCAAGCGCCATGCCGTTTTTGTTCACAAGATTAGGAATACCGACCGGGGTTGAAATGCCTTCAAGTGTCCGGGCTAGATCATGGGCTTCACTATCACGAATACCGCCATGCTTGGCCAGGAATACAACAAGTGAATCGCGGTCAGCATCAGGCGTTAAACGCTTGTTCGCGTTTTCTGTGGCTTTCTGGCTTGCTGTAGCCTTCTTGTTCAACGATTCAGGGGATAATGCATTGATAGCCTTTTCTGCTGCCGCTTCGTTTGATTTTCCAATGAGGGCTGTGCCGGACTTACGGGGAACAAACTTCACACCGGCTGCTTTCAGGACATCACGCACACCAGTACCGGACGCAATCAATGATCCTTTATCGTTGCGTTCAAGCTTTAACGGTTCCTCAGAAACAGAAACGGCCTCCGTGTTGGAAGCCGTTGTTTCAGTCTGTTGTGTTGGTTTAGGTGTATCGGGTGGGCTTATGTCAGGCTTAATGGCCTTATTTTTCGCTGCTTCAGGCTGTGTTTGTGTCTCCTGGCTATCAAACTGCTCTTTAACCGTTGTTTTTTCTTCGATTAACTGGCCCTTCACCACTTCATCTTGCCGCTGATAAACTGCATCTCTGTACGATGGCGTTGGCTGCTCCGGTGATGGCAATCCATGCTGGGCCTGCTTTTGGCCACTGATAACATCACCCGGTGTTTCTGCCTTCAGTAAATCAGCTACGCCCTGCACCTGGCGATTCAACATACCTTGAGAACCTTCAATAGTGACTTGAGCCTGCTCGTACTCTGCCGCTGCCTGTTCATTCATCTGGAAACCGGTAGCAATCGCTTTATCGTATTTAGCAACTATCGCAGTCGCCTGCTCAACTTCCTGTTGTCGAATAGCCTGCTGCTCTGCTTCTTGCTGCTGTCGAATGACCGCCAATCGCTTCTGACGCTGTAGGTGAATATCTACGTTATCCGTTGGCTGCTCAAGGCTTGATAGATCATCAATGCGCCTCTGCTCACGCTCCTGTAATGCTTTCTCGGTGGGGATTACGCGAACCTGACCACCTTCACCGGCAACCTGCATTGCTGCCTGTGCCGCTTCTTCACTCTGGCCTATTTCCTGATGTACAATGTTGCCATTGGCATCAACACCTTCTGTTACCACACCAGAGTCATCAACCGGCTTAATCGATGAAGCATAACCAAGCACCTGCCCATTCATGCTGCCGTCTTCATTTAGAATAGGCATACCACCCAGTTTGCCTTTGCTGACCTTCTGATTGGTGTATAACGTGCCGTAATTTGGGACATCTACCGATTGTAACCCATATGCTCCTTCCGGTACTTCCGCGCCCTCTGTGACCAACAGAGCAGGCTTACGCCCATCATGAACCGCCAAAGCCTGCGCGTTCAAGTCTTGGTATGATTCAGGCGTTTGCTTTGTTTCAATATCAATTTCATTTGCCTGCTGCTGATCGATTGGAGACTCAACAAGAGGGTCATCATCATACAGTCCCGCTGTTTCTTCATTCGACAACTCTTCAACTGGTAATGGTGAATCCGGACGGTTCGTTACAAGCCCAAGCGCCCCGCCCGCTAAACCACCACCAAGACCTTCCATAGTCGCAGCATTCGCAACACCACGCATAGGATCTATACCTGGATCTACCACGCCAACCTCTTTGTTTTGCGTGTATTGCTCATAGGCCCCTTGCGCCGCCTCTGTCGGCATCTCCACGCCGCCAAGTATCGCAGCATTTGCGAGCCTGGATGATGTCATTCGTCCAGTAATTGCGTTGTTCAGGAAGTGTCCGGCAACTGAACCAAGCAGCACGGATGGAATCGCTACGCTTTTAGCGCCTTCAATTCCCATCTGCCTAGCTAAGGAAGTGCGTGCACTCTCGGCATCACCGGTTTCATTTAGAAATTCATTGTAAAGCGGCGACTGGTCAAGAATAGCCTGATCCATTTTCAGGATCTCTTCTTCTATCTGATCAGCTGTGCCGCCGGAAACCATCGCACCTTCGGCAATACCAAAACCTGCCATACCTGCCGCTGTATCAATGTTTCTTTTCGCTGCTTCCCGATGGAGTACAGACTTACCCTCTCCTTTCAATACAGCCTTTGATGCTGCTTTTGAAATAATCCCTTTAATCGGGCCACCTGTTGCAATAATTGCTGCCAGTGAGCCAACCCCTGAACCTAGCAGATTCATGTATGCCCTTGGATCAGTCCATGCATCTCCCATGTCACCATTATCTTCAAAGAACTTTTTAGATTCAGATGCCTTCTGCTCTGCCGACTTGTAGATGGATAGCGAATCTTCCTTATCCTTCAGCCATGCTAAAGCAGATGCTGTTGCGTCAGTCCCGCCTATAGCTAAATCAGCAATCTTCACATCACCTTTTATTGCAGAAGTGAACCCCTGGCCAACTGATGCCGCGAAGTCGCCGGGGATGCCGGTGTCGTTTTCAGCAAGGGCAGGAGCAGGCTCATCAAACTTGTCAAACGCATTTGTTTCTACTGTAGCGACCGCCTCCGCCGAAGTGTCGAATTGATCGAAGGGGTTTGTCGGTGGGCTTGATTCAGCTTCATCAAATTGGTCAAAAGGATTAGACATTATTTACCCTCTGGGAGATAACCGTATTTAGCCTTGAATGCGCTTGCCATTCCTGGGTTTTGCTTTAGATAATTTACTGCTGATGCAGGCGCGCTCTGCTGCTTCGCTGGTGGCTGTTTATGCTGGCTCTGTCCTGAAAAGTTAGCTTTGGATGGGTCGTACTCTTCAGAATCATAAATAATCCCTACATCTGTGGTTGTGCCGGAGCTCACCCCCTGCACTATCTTGGCGATTGCATCCTGCTGACTCATTCCTTGCTTCATCGCCTGCTTATAGACCATGGCTGATTGAGCTGCGGCATCTCCCGCAATACCACTATCAACACCAGCGCCTTTAAGTATCCCTTTCATGCTTTCGATATCCTGCTTCGTAACCGACGATGGAGTATTTTTATTATCTGCGCCTGACGGGGCCGCCTTTAACTCGATAGCCTGTTGATGCTTACGATCTTCCTTGGCTATTTCAGCATTGATCTTTTGTCTGTCTGCACGAGACATTCCAAACTTATAGCCATGCCCTGCAAACACACTCCTTAATTCCTGATCAACATACTCAAGTGGAACGGCTACAGGAGCATCGTTTGGATCATTTGATCTACCTGAAGTTAAAGGTGCCGTGTATGTCGAACCATCCTGTTTCTTTGCATTAAGCTCGAACATCACCCGGCCATCACCGGTTGGGACAAAGCCTGCAAGCGGGTTATCTTTATCAACATGCTCACCAGCCCCAAGAAATCCTTTGGTGTGAGGCAGCTCATTCATCAACTGTGTCAGTTGAGGCATCCTTGACTGCATTTCTTGTGGAGATATGTGGTTGCCATCTTCACCAGTGGTCAAAACCTCATAGCGCGCAGCCAACCGCTTCACGGCATCGTCAGTCTGCTTCTGATCAAAGCTCTGCTTTGTCATTTCGTGTGTTGATTTTGCAATACCAAGTGTTTCATTCCGATATGTAACGTCATCTTTTCGGTTCGACTGACTCTGTTCGTTTACCTTGTCGCGGTACGCAACGTCTGCCGCCCTATTTTCCTGCTGAATGCCTAGCATTTTATTGCGATATGCAATATCTTCATCACGGTTTGCTCGACGCTCTGCGTCTTGTGCATCTTGACGCTGAATGCCCCGAACAAAATTAACACCGCCCATAAAGCCATCTACGCCTGCTTTCACTCCGAATCCTGATATAGCCATGATTGTCTCCTTAAACCAATAGGGATGCGCCAACACCAACCGCTGTTCCAACTGCGCCTGTTATTGCGGCATCATTCGCTGCTGCGTTATCTCGATTTACTTTGTTGCGGTTAGATTCCATGTTTGCAGTGGTATTAAAGCCCTGCATTGCATCGCCTGCTGTCTGTCTACCCAAGCTACCAACGCCATTGATCACTGCTGTTTTGTATTCATCTACGCCCCTGCGAGAGCTATTTGCCGCCGATACTGTTGCAAGCCCTCGGCTAATATCATTTCCGCGCTTAACTGATTTCACCCGGTCCGGAGTCATGGAAATACCATAACGGCCCACTTCCCTGTCCTGCGCTGCATCTGACGCATCAAGGGACATGCCCATAACGCCTTTAGCTTTGGCTACTGACCCTGTCACTAACCCAGGGTTTTTCATTTCCGCGACAAGCTGCTGTTCGCCTAGCTGGAAATTCGCCTTCCAATAATCATACATTTCACGACTTACTGCTGCCTGCTTGTCCTGTGCGTAAGTGTCCGGTTTTGGAGACCCCCCCCCCATATTACACCCCCTCCCAAGTAATTCCGCGAATTGCATCATTCAACGTGCGCCTGTTGACGTTGTATGTTTTCGCAATTTCAGCGACGCTTATTCCTTTTCTGTAAAAATATCTGGCTACCCTTACAGCAACCTCATTCAACACATTGCGTCGGTAATTCCTGCACTGATCTTGATCTGTGGCCCATCTGCAATTTTCAGGGGTATAGTCACCATCATTATCTATGCGATCTACGCTTAACCCATCCGGCCTTTTGCCCATATCTGCATAAAAGTTATCAAAAGACTCGATCCACCTGTCACATACTTTAATGCCTCTGGCTCCATAGTTCCTATATCCTTGATTGTTTTTATCATTGCACCTCTTCTTCATCCCTGCCCATATATTGAACTCGGCACTGTGAGTCATTCCATGAGTTGCTGATGATTTACCTAATCTTTCGCCCATCTCTGATCTCAAGCACCCACATGATTTCGTCATGCCCGTCCTTAGTATGTTTCCATCGGTAATAACTTCTCCGCCACAATCGCATGCGCATTTCCATACCGCCCTGTTATGCTTGTTATTTTTCATTCTATGCAGGACAGTCAGTCTGCCAAACCTAATGTCGGTCATATCAATTAACTTACTCATATCGCCTCCTAGTTCCTGTTCGCCTGCATTTGACCACGCATTACGCCGAATGAATCCATTACCGAACCACCTGCGTCTCTGGAACCATTGAACGCTTCCCATCCAGAAGCAGCGCCGTTCGGACCGCCTCCAGTAACGGCCATTCCAATACCTGCTGCCGCGCCTGCCGCTTTGCTGATACCATTGATCATCGCCACGTTTTCGTCTGATTTGAATTTAGCATCTGAAACCGCATTGTTATGAGATCGAACCGCTGTTGCGTTTATGCCATTCAGTGCAACGCCTTTAACGCCGCGACCATGTGCCGCAGTATTGAACATTGTTCCTGCATAGCGTTTATCCGTCTCAATCTCGGAGCTCACACCGGCTTTGCCTACCGATACACCGCGTCCGCGTTTCATGTCTGCAATGACGGATACGCCACGGCCACTGTTTGGATTGACCCCACCGACTGAGAGGCTTTTCATTACACCTTTCTCAGCTGCGTCAAACGCCTGTCCAGCGCCGCCGGTTGCCATGTTTATGCCATTGGTCCTGTTTCTGTTTTTGTCGCCTGATCGTGCGATCATCTGCTGATCTAAGGGCTGATAATTTACCTTGTAATCATTCCATTGCTCTAATGAGAGATCTGCAAGCTGACGCTCTCCCTGGCTTATCTGTACGTTACCACCGCCACCACCCATCTGAGCCCCCTATAACCTTTTCCTAAAAGTTGTATTCATCATTTCCCAATCACCACGCCGCTCAAAACCACGCCTTTTGCTTTCAAATTCCACATAAGCACAACCATGGTGCCGTGCTATATCTTCAATCTCTTGGCTATATAGTTCCTGAGCGTTGCTGTCTTTGTGGTACGCCATCCAAACAAACATGTAGTTTTCGCTGGTAAATGCATTTTCTTTAACTGCTACAACTAGGAGGCCAGAATCATCATCGTCAGGCATAAACATTGTTGCCTGGTTGTTTACGCAAGCCGTATAAACATCAACCGGCTTACAGTCCTGATCGTTCTTTTCTAACAAGGCTTTTAACATTGGTTCAGCAGTGAGCCAGACTGCCCGAATATCAACAGCTTCAAGCATCACTCACCTCAAAAACAAAAAGCCCCGCCGGTTAAGGCAGAGCTTTGAGTAAAATTCGCGTATCTTAGAAAAAAATAGTGCTTCATTTCCCATTGTTTGTCAATCATATGCATAGTTTTAATCAATCGTAATCCGCACCATCGGCCACCATCAAAGACACATTTGAGCCTTTTGACCAAGCGTTCATATATGCTGTGTTTAAATAAATAGGATATGCGGTTTCATCGATAAAGAACTTTGCCTGCATCGTACCTACGTTCTTAATCAGTCCAAACGCCGTGTACCACCCAGATCCATTAGCCGCGTGGAATGTTCCACTTAAAACACCACCTGCATAGATCGGCTTAGCTTTAGCTGAATGCGACACCGTGGCGGTTGTAAACACTGCGCCTGCGTAGGCTTGGCCAATCGGCAAGGTTACTGTTTCTATGTTCCTAAGTAAGTTGCGCCCTCTCTCTGAGTTAAAGACTTCCTCGCCTGCTGCGTTCATTACCTTCATACCCACATTCATGGGAGAAGAAACAGGAATCTCTGATCCTTTGCAGAAGCAATATATCTGCTCTGTTCCTGGTGTAGTCGTAACCGGTTGAAAATAAACAGGCGTTGCAAAGATAGTATTTGCCAATCCCGATGCTGCCGCCATCTTAATCCTAAAGTTCGTAGGACTCGTTCGCGCCACTTCCGCAACCATTGCCCCCGTCGGTGAGTACACCATAGGTAGTATGTCTGTGACTGATGCGGGAACTGTTATATTAAACACTGGCACACCATGGGCTTGCGCCCCACCAGAGGCATAAGGATATGACTCTGTGCCTGAAAACACGGCCTTTCCTATGAATGCATAATCTGAGTAATCGTTTGAGATGGTCGCATTCAATGTGCTTAATCCAAAAGGATTATCTATACCTCCTGTCGCCGTAAAGAAAACAACATTAGGCACTGTAATATTAGCCCATGTAAATACATTAGTGACTTGATCGTAATTAAGTGATGGCCCAACATCACTATAAGGAGGAAACCCTAACTTATGTAAAAACGCCTGTATTGAATCAGACTGTATGTAAGGCACTACATTTTGCGCATTTGCGAACTGAGGTAACGACATGCTCCCTGATGCAGCAAGCAAGTCGGCCTTGCCAATCACATACGGAACTAAAGAGCTGTCATCTATAACCTTGGTGCCAGCACCATCATTTATCTGAAATCCAAGTGCCATTATACTGCCAAATCCCCAATCTGTACGCGCACGGTCCCATTTCCATCAATCACTTTTATCACGTTGTTATGTATCTCCAGCCTAGCGCCAGAAGTCGCACTCTTTAGAGATGCATTACCGTTCGTATCAACAACAAATTTACCACCACCCAAGCTTATTGAGCCAGCATTTATACTTCCCATGTTGGCAGATATAGCAGATAACGTAGTTGCTGAAATCTTATCCGCAGCAAGGTTTTCAATCATGGCGTTTGTTATGGTTCCTGACTTAATAAACACACTATCAATGAACACATTTCCTGATACTGGATCTATGGCAAACGGTATTGCTTTATTCTCTGCAACCGCTTCCCAAATCACTCCGCCATCAACAATCGCTTGTCCTTCATCCGTAGGCCAAACCGGCTCTATCCCGGATGCCGCCCCTGACTGAATTGCTTTATACTTAAATCCGTTCGGTGTTGTTGGAGTCACATAGTTAAACACATCATAGCTGGCAGTTTCAGCCCATGTGCTTGATGATATGACTCCCATCATAAAGCCCGGATCACTGGCTGTTTTGCCTGCCGTACCAGGTGTGCCGTTAAACGCACCCTCTACGCCATTTTGATTCACGCCACGCAACCAATAAAAATATGTGACTGATGTAGAGCTATTGGGCGGAATATCTGAGAACAACGGGGCTGCAGTAGATCCAATTTTTACAGCCTGGCCAATGTCATCAACCGAAGCCCGGTAAACATTCGTATTCGAGAATCCAGCCTGCATCGATGGGTCATCCCAGCTGAGAATGATTGAAGCAAAAGCACCTGCTGCCGTAAGCCCTGTGATTGCTGCTGGTGTTTGATATGTAACCTCAACAGCTTGAAGGGCAACCTCTAACCCTTTTGCACCCTGTTTCACCAACCCCGTATTAATTAAATCCTGATTTGATACAGCATTATTCACGGCCTGACGAAGTGCATCCAAAGGCTTTTTAATTATGGCAGGCACTTGGGAGGAAATCGCCGGTATATTGAATCCATTCAACATATTAAACAGCCTTCAGTTCATCGACTGATTCGGCAATAATGCACTGACTCACATCTGATGATCCCACCAACTCAATCTCGAAATCTTCCGCAAGATAACCTGCTGGTAATCTGAACGGTTTGCTGTCCGTTGCTGCTTGTGTGTGTTTCAGTATAGCTGTTGGTACACCAGCCACATCTTCATATGCATACAGATTAAAGGTGATCGGATATGCCGCTGCTTTAACTTGCGCTATGCCAGGGTTAACTGGCTTAGGTGAAGGAAATGTTTTACTGCGCCATGTGTATGTGCGTGGATTAGGCCCTCCATCCCAGCGAACTACGTTTCCACCTACAACGAGATAAAGATAATCATCTTCCCTATTCGTGAACCCTGACGTTGCATAAAATGTTGTGTGCGTAAGTCCGGCCTCTGGATTATTCGGGTCCAGGATAAAGCCGCCTTGCACTCCGCCTATTGCAGTAGCATCATAAAACGCAATATATCGGCCATCATGGAAGTAAGCGTGAATCGATGGTGGATTATATGCCTGCCACTCTTTCCTAGTCATTAGCGATGCTGTAACAAGCTTATTGATCCCCATTCCGATCATCTGCAAGCCATCCGGGGTAGGCATGGCAACTGCAGTCCCCATATCAACCATCCCGCGCATAGATACGCAAGCCTGCTCTGTTTCCAGTTTTTCGACCGATGCAGATGATGGATCTCCTGCAATCGCCAAGTATGGCAAACCAGCAGTGCCAATCACCAGGCTGTTTCCAAACGCACCAATACCAACAATGGGCCAGTTCGTAGCATAACGATACGCGACCGGCCAAGCGTGCGGTTGATATGGCACTGAGAAGCACAACTCATTTCCTGAAAACCCGGCAATAGAGCCATTGGGAAGCTCTACGATTCCTGTTAGGTCAGCCGGTGGCATATCCCATTCAGCACTGAGTAAGCCGCCGTTTGATGCCACGGTTACGCCGCTCACTGTGTCTGCATATGTAGTCTGCGCCACTGGTATTTCTGCCACAAGCATAAAGGTTGCATCAATACCACTATCCACTGAGCGATAAATCCGCTTGCTGATAATGTTATAGTTCCCTGCGGGCACGACATTTAATAGCGAAAGATTCACCACCACATCAGGGTCAATGTCCACAATCGCAGAAACAGGGCTCGGCGGTCCCTCTTCTCCCCACCCTGAAACATACGTTTCAACATAGATGCGCGATTCATTCAATGATGGGTCTGCATTCGGTGTGCCTACTACGGTCGGTGCAACGGTCGGCGCGGGGATGCCAAGATCATAAGCGTTGTTCGGGTAATTCGTACCACCACCCTGAATAGCAATAGTGTTGTCGGTAATCTTCGGGCCTGTAGCAACGCCGGTAAAAATAACACGGTCAGTCACATCACCAGCAATCGGAGCTCGCACTACGCTTACGCCTGATTCTGTCCAATGAAACCAATAGGCTTGCGCGTATCGATACAGTGAATTGATCGCACCTACCTTTGTCGGAGTCCACATAAACTTGTTCTGCAACCATGCGCGAAGGTCGCCATTTAGCAGATTGCAATCATTGGCAATCTGAGCCTGAAACTTACCTAGCTTCTTCGCTGCCTTTCTTGGCACTAAACCCTGGAATGTCTCTAGGTTAATCAGCATTCACGGCTCCCTATCCTGTTTTTTTGCACAACAAAAGAGCCTCCTAAGAGACTCTTCGGTGATTCAGTTGATTGTTTGTATTGCTATCGTTTAATCAGACTTGAAATCATACCAGTGATTCCAGAAGGGGCTGACAGCCCATTCGCAGCGTCCATTTTGTTTTTCTGTTCGTCCTTGAGTATCCCAAAATACCTATTTAACCAACCAACAAACGGAGCCAGTAGAGCGAAGACAAACGGCCAGCCATCTACGATAGATTTAACAAGCACGGCATCCTTGACCAATACAGCGTAAAGCCACCCCAAGATAATCAACACTGTTGCAAATGCGATTAGCCGAAATGCGCCCAGGGCGATTCTTGGCCGTGTTGTATGTGTTGACTTGGCCTCAGCCTCTAACATTGCTCTCACTGTACTGTGTGACTCTTTAATCTCTGTTATCTGAATATCAAACTTCTTATTCATTACCTGCGCTCTCTGGTCTGCTGGTAGTGATTGAATTGCATCTGCTGCCTGCGAGCCGGTAGCATTATCCGGAAGCTGAGCATCTTCTGGTAAAAACTTGTTAACCATACGCATCACTGCGCGGCCACCTGGCACCATGTCTGCTATTACGCCCCCGCCAACCTCTTTAACTATATCCCATACATTCACTTCACTCTCCTTTTTGAATCAAAATCAATGCCATCAAAACTATCAGCGAAGTGATCAACTCATGCGTTTCCATCAACCATCACGATCACAGTTTTGATTTTAATCACGGCGTATATGTTTTAATGCGCGTGCAATTCCTGGTATCAAAGTGAAACCAGCTAACACCAAGCTCTATTGAGTTGATATATTCAAAGCACTCATCATCTGGATTGTTCAAGAAGTCCTGGCGTACCTGTTCGGCTGTGGTTTCAGCAAATACCGGATCTGCAGCACGCCCGAATGTATGCTGGCTATATGGGCTAAAATAAGGACATCCAAACACGCGCAAGCCGCTAAACTCGCGGGACCCACCCCAATACCAGTTATTGATTGTCATTTTTCCATATCGATCACGCAATCTGTCCAGGGTAATTAGCATGCGATCATCTAATAGTTCCCATGCTTTCTCGCCTCTCGCTTCGAATACGCTTTCAGGAACCAACTCATGTATTGCAAAATGGTTGCACTTATAATTACTCATTTTTTCTGCCCCCATTCAATTTCGTTCAATGTGTTTTCCAAGCCTGAAATTCTTTTTTCAAACTCTTCAATTTGCTCTTTCATTTTTGATCTAAGGTGTTTAATTTCGATTTGAACCATTGATTTGAGTTGTGCTGACGGTTTGGGCTTATATCCAGGTTTTAAGCTTTCAATATGATGATGGGCTTCATCAACCCCCATTTGTTCACACATCTGTTTTGCGACTACGCTCTTTCTTGCTTCGCTTCATGTGTTGAAACCAGAACGGATGCCCTGGCGTTTCTTCATTTTTAACATGAGTAGGAAACAGAATCATTGCTAGTGCCGCCAACGCATAGCTGAACTCACAATATGTCTCTAAATCCCTCAAGTTACCTACTGCTGCAATATTGTTTGAGACAAAAAGATGAACAGCACTCGTAACGGTCGCAAATAGACTGCCAGAAAACCCAATAATGCAGGCCATAATGTGTCCAAACGTATGATCTTGCTCATGGTCTGCTGTCCCATGCTCTCCACGGCTCTTAATCGTTCTAACAAGGGCCAACATGCATTGAATAGTTAAAAGCGTGAAGGCTGTACAAATGAATATATCCGCTATTGCATTCATGGTGATACAACCGCTTGAACCTTTGTTTCACTTATATTTACCATCACAATAATCCCATAACCAAGCGCAATTAAAATAACTACGCCAAGTGAACTCCAGATTTTATCCCACGTTCCATCAACTCTGCGAAAGAATGCGGACCCGCGCTTCATTACCTCATGGCCGCTTGGAGTGGTCGCCGGGTGATGCCTTTCTTCATGCAGTTTTATGATCTGTTCCATTTGATTTGATAGCTGTTTTTTCTGCGATTCATGATGTTCATGTAATTCGTTTGATAGCTGTGACCTAGTTTCATCAAGGCTGTTTAACACGTCTCCAATACTTGCTTCTTCCGCCATCTACACTTCCTCGCAGGTATGCTCACTGCTTTCTTTTAACCACTGATCACCAGATTACGGCTTCGATGTCGGCTTGAGCTGCTTCCGGATCTGCAGCAATAGCGTTTCATTTCGGATACTTCCGCTTAACGGCCAACACTTCCCCAAGTATATCGTTAGCCTCTTGAATCAGATTAATCTTGCCGCTTACGCATAATAAGTCTAATTGCTTCCATAGCGCGTCTAACTGATCGCCTATTGGTGGGTATTCATTCATGCGTTTTTTCTTGTACTCAGAGGCAACCTCTTCTGCCTCGGCGTCAGCAACAGCAGCATCAATCTCAGTCTGTGTAGGCTCAGACTGAACTTTATCGTGCCACTCTACTACACCGTCCCTAACTGTGAATTCAGCCCTCGGTCTTAGGGAATGTATCGCCTCACATGTCCTATCATTAGTATTCATGCTGCCACCTCGATTAGTGTCATAGTAACTACGCCTCCAGAGTTGTATCCCGCAGTATCGCCTCCGACCCCAACTGCGAAATCCGTTGAATAAGTAGTGGCTGCTGTTGTTGCAGGGCTATCTAACAGGGAGAAGGAGTGCTGAACTGTAGACCACGGCCCAGTGCCTTGAATGTACCCTATGCCATAGGTATTAGGAGTTAAACTTACAGCCCCCCTTTTTAACCTACTTAATGCGTACGGCGTAGCACTCGGGCCGTACACATAGAAACTGCCCCCAGAAATCATTACAAGTATTTTACTTGTGGCTGACGCAGGCGTTATTATAGCGGCAAGCCCCGACGCTACGTAAGAGGTAGAGGTAGTTAGTGTGTTCGCGGTAAGTACAGATTGTACTACTTGGAGAACTTTCCCAACGCTTGCACCCACGTTGTCTACATACTGCTTAGTGGCAAGTCCAAGAGCCGCTGTAGGGTTGGCGGTAGCTAAAGGTGCAGTGAATGTCTTCTGGCCTGTTACAGACTCTGTGCCAGCTATAGACACTTTCTCAGTGTCGAGTTCATTAAGAGCAGCCTGCACATTTGTAGCTGCAATATTGCCTGCGGGGGTGTTGGATACTTGTGCGGCTGTTAAGTTAGCCAACTTACTCTTCTCTGCTGCAGTAAAGACTTTGTTTGTAAGTCCGTCTGTGTGCGTGTCGGTGTTGCGTAACTGTGCATCGGTACTGTTTACCGTTGCGCCAGCCGGGGCATGCGCTGCAATAACATGCGCCTGGATATTCGCATTTGCTGGCTCTTTAGTATCGAGAGCGGCTTGCTGTGCCGTAGATACCGGCTTATTCGCATCAGATGTATTATCTACGTTGCCTAATCCAAGGTTTGCGCGCGCCGTAGCTGCATTCGCCAGGTCAGAAAGGTTATTTACAGCAAATACATCACCAGTACCAGTGCCGTCAACGCCATTGTAAACGCTAAACGTGCCAATGATTACTGTTTCCCCAACATCACCATAGACTGTGTAAGTGTCAGTAGAGCCTGCCGCCCCATTGCCTGTAGTTCGGCGCGTGTGATCAATGCCTTGGCCGTCTAATCCTGCATTCCCTTGAACACCTTGGATTCCCTGCCCCCCTGCATCTCCTTTCGCAGCCGCAATGTTCCACCATGCATTGCCAAGAAGAACCGGGGCATTGCCTGTGGTTGCTAAAATACATATGAAGGTAGATCCTGCATCTGACACCACATCGTTTGCTAAATATGCAGTTAAAGGGTTGTAAGCGCCTTTCCAGGAAAATCTATTTAGGGCTTCATCACGCGCTGCTTCAGCTGCCATCTGTGCTGTAATGGCAGGCGCTACGGCTGCAACGGCTACTTCTAATGCAAGTTGCCCCACTGTCTTCGGTGGATAAGGCGGATATTCTGCAACTGTGGACAGAAGGCAATCTGAATTCGGAATGGTTGCCATTACATCGAGAAGCTTCTGCCCTGTTGTTGGATCGTATGCGCGCACCCTGTACTGAGAACCAATGGTCCCAAGTTCATTCGGCCATAGCGCCATAATCGCAGTGCCTGTTGCATCTGTAGTAAACTCCAAGCGACCTGGAACAATATAGCCAATATCGGTCGGTTCAGGTCGATCTAGCTTTGCAACAATAGTCGCTCCTTCGACCGGTATTCCTTGCGCATTATTTATTATCGAAGTTACGTTTACTGTAGGTGCTGGCATGCCTTATCCCCCAAACCTTTGATATCTGGCGCGTCCTTGGGTGCCAGAGTATCCGCCTGCCCTTTTAAGCTTTGCAACTGTTACGTCATTATCAAACAAGCTTTGGTAATACCCGACCATCTCAGGCTTGCTCCATGATTTTCCTGGCATTGCGCATAGATCTGCTTTTGCCCCGGCTGCAATCCCCATGTAATAATCGTCATAAATGTAATCTTCAATCGATACTGAGTCTGGAGAAGGTTTCACAATGGCTTTAAGCGAGATGATCTCACCTGTTGCCGTTGGAATTGGGTACACGCGCATCAAACGTGGGTTGATCATCACCGGTATAGTTGGCGTTGATCCTGTGACTAATCGCCAGTTCCTGTTTTGCGCATCCATATCGGCCTCTGTTTGGAAGAACATTTGACCTTGCGCACCTATAACCTGCGATATCCGAATGATTCTCTGGCGCAATGGCTGATCTATCTCATATTCAGACACGTTTGCAATCATGCCGACTGGATCAACTACCGCTTCCCAAGCGTGCGTTTCTTCACAAAACTTGATTGCAGCGTTACGGATTGCATTCAGCATCAGTGGAGCCGGGCAACCTTTCACGTCAGGAAGCACTTGTGGATATAAACTTGCAAACTCGATTAAAGCCATGGTTAAACCTCCACTCCGATTCCTGCCTGGAACAATTTATAAGATGCCGCTGCCTTTGTTAGATCCTGCTCTGTTCCTTCTGATGAAAGTGCCCTGTATAACGCATAATCGCGCAATGGGTTTGCATACTGATCATCCAGGGTGATGACTTCCGTGCCATTCAGGACACCAAGAGCTCCAAGCCCGACAATGTCTGCAGGCACACTTGAATAAACAAGCTCAACATTGCCCGGTACTACTGGCTGCGGTGGATAAACTTTAAACTTATTGGGATTGCGAGCATCTATCATGTAGTGCTCTACTACTACTGAGCCTGCCGTGCTCGGCCAGTTTGGATTGTAGGATGAAAGATCATCCTCATTGATCAGAGTAATGGATGGGCCAGATACGCCGCCCCCCACTCCCATATTGCGAACTACGTCAATTAATACCTGCCCGGTAGATGGTACTGATTGATTCACACCAGCAACCAACGCAACATCAACCACCGTAGCGGTTAATTCAGGGCGAAGCCGTGCGGCCTCTCTCTGACCATCGTTTAGAAATGGTCGAAGCACTGTCTCTTGATTCCAACGGCGTACTGCCCCTGTATCAAGCAATGCTTCTGACACACTGTTTAGTATGGATTGCGCGGTTCTTGTTGGCATAGCTTAGCTCAATACCTGGATATTGAAGCGAGGCTGTTCACTAGACGTGTTTTCACCCGTTTCAGGGTCGTGTTCATAGAAGTCCTGTACCGATTGACACAGCGCAATATAAACATAACGAGGGATTGTTACTTCAAAACCGCGTTTGATACGCCAGGCTTTACCATTGATTGAAAGATCAACGTATAGCGGCTCATCTTTTTCTTTGGAAACTTTGATGGTTACATCTTCCATCATATGCGCTTCTTCTGCCGCAGCATCGACTTCACCATCATTTTCTTCGTCGTCTGACGCATCTGAATCATCTTCAAAGAACTTGGATTGAGCGTCCATATACAACTCAATCAACTGGTCTTTTGAAAAGTCTTCCGGATCTGCTTCAATATCAAAGCGTTCCAGCATCTTTTCACAGATGTTTTTTTCGCTCATTCGCTTGACTGCGCTAAGAGCTATTTTTGTTACTTCTTTATCACTCATACTTTCTCCTTGTCCGGATATAAAAAAAGGGACCGCCCCATAAGAGCAGTCCCTTTTGATTATGTTATGCCGCTAACTTGGATTAGTTAGTAGCTGCTACTTCCACACGCGCCATCCACAAATCGTTGAGGATCACTGCGGTTGTCATTGACTTCCAACCGACTGTGCCACGCTGCGCTAACGGATCTCCGCCCTGTGGACGAGGATTGCTAACCAACGGAGTAATGGCGTGTTTGCCTTTTAGTGGGACCAAGCCATAAGCATCGCGTGCGACGATCAGGATTGGGTACACATCAGACTGAGTGCCGGTTGTGGACAATGTGCCGTTTGTAACTGCCAAGCCGCCTGCATCTGCGAACGGTGCAAGCACTGTGCTGGTTACATAACGTACGTCTTCACATTTACCGATTTCTGTTTCGTATGGCGTCATTGAACCGTAGTTCTCGACTGACACAAAACCGGCCATGTTGCGAATATCGGTTTCCATATCCGTATGAACCATGCCAATAAAGGCTGGGGCAACGGCCTGGGTGCCAAAGTTCGCTGTGGATTTAACAACTGTGGTGATCTTGCGAGCATTCTGACGCTTCAATGCGCGAGTTACCTGGCGCTGTAAGGCGCGGGTATAAACTGCATTTACAGAAGCACGCGCAACGCCATTGGCGTAGAACACGTTTGTACCTGCTTTCAGGATGCCGTAACGGACGATTTCAATCATTTCCGCTGCTTGTTCACCAAGTACATCAGTAGATTCCTGCAAAACTGGATCTTCATGGGTATCGATAATCACATCAGTGATTTCAATAAAGTCACCATACTGAGCCAAGGTTGCGTTTACATCTGTGCTTGTTAATGCCTTACCAGCTGGCGTAACGCCTTCGGTTAGTGCATTGGGAGTTGCTGAAAGGGAGTTGTATCGACGAAATTTCGCCACCTTTGAGCTATTGCTTGGCAATGGGCTGGTTTGTCCAAACCGTTCGATCACCAACATTGGAATTGCTCGTTTGAGCAACTGCTTTACTGCATGCCCCGCAGTACGCGGGGAAATATCACCATAGACTACTGCTGCCATGATATGCTCCTATATAATATATATTGGAGCAAAAGCGATTTAGTTAGTCGTCGTCGAACCCTGCATCAAAGTCATTCGGATCATCATTACCCGATGTGTTACTCACTCTTGAAGAGTGGTTCGGGACTGTTTTACCGGCTGCTTTCTGCTTGTCTCTGCGAGCTTTTAACTTTTCACGCTCTTGCTTTTTCCGGTCGTCGTTCTTGTACCGGTCGAGCATTTCGACTACTTCCGATGATGTGCCTTGTTTGCATACGCTCTTCATTTGAACTGCGTCCCTGTATGGCAGGTTTTCAATCCAATCGTCAAACGATTCGTCATTCACAATTTCTTGAAAGTCACTGTGCTTACTGGTGATTTCAGACAAGTGCTTCTCTGCAGCCTCTGCTTCGCGTTGTTGTAGAACCGGTGACAGTCGCTTCTCTACGATCTTATCCACCGTAGATGCCAGTTCTGGGAAATCTTCAAGAAAGCCATTTTCATCATCCAGATCAGGGTCGTTATCATCATCTGCATTATCATCATCTGACTCTGCATCTGGTTTTTTACCCTGTTCGTTCAGCTTATCTTCACGTTCCTGTAGTTCTCGTTCGCGTTTCTTTAGCCTGCCTTCCCAGGATTTTTTGCGCTGTCGTTCCTTTTCCGCTTCTTCATCATCATTATCAGCATCATCATCGTTCTGCTGATCATCATCAGTGTTGTCGGAATCGTCCTGATCGCCTGCAGCCTCATAATCTGCGTCTTCATCAGTATCTAGTTCGCTATCGTCCTGGTCGGTTGAGTCGTCACTTGAAGAGTTATCGTCGTCATCGGTTGCGGCCTGGTCGGTATCGCCTCCGGAATGATCTTCCGTTTCATCTTCTGCGAATGCGGCATCAAATTCAGCCTCATCATTTAGTTCATCGTTCTGCTCGTTTATATTCACGCTTACTCCTTCGGGCCATTGCTGGTGTCCGACTTCTTTTTTCAGGTGTCCATTGCTGGGCCTGTCTTTATTCCCGGTAAGTGTGCAACCGGGGAAACTGGTTATTTATTGTTTGGTTTTGGCTCTATTTGGGGCTCTTCCACTCGTTTCAGTAGATAATTAACCTCTCTGATCGCACCCTTTAACCGCATAGACTCATCTTGATTGTCTGAGGCAATGAGTGTTTCGGTCCAACCATCAATAGCTGCTTCAAGCAGTTCTGTGAAAAGGCGCGCCCCATTCGATCCTTTTACTGCGCTGCAGTTCTTTATAGCTTGATCTAATTCAGCCATTACGCAGTCACCATGCCTTGCTGCTGCTCTAGTCGCATCTGCTCCTCCTGCTGCTGACGCATAGCCTCTTGAGCCATCATTTCAGCCAATAGCTGCGCTGCTTGCGCCTGAACCTGCGCCATGATCTGATCGCTCTTCTCTTCTGAATGAAGGACGTTATCCGGCAGCTCAAGGGTTTTCGCACGCTCTCTAAGCAGAATAGAGCGATTCACATACAGAGAATCAGCAGGGTTGGCAGTGTCCATCTGGAACTGACCCAATGATTTCGCCCTGACTTCACGCGCTACAAGGCTAGAAGATCCTGTTGCCTTGATTGCAACATCACCCTTAACCGACTTAGGACCGAACATCATGGTCCAATCATAGATACTGGTAATGAATGGGACCGTGATTCCCTCATCAAAGTTGGCAACAACGTCCTTGATGGTGATGTTTGCAGCACCCATCAGCATCGATAGGCCACTTGACGTATCAGCTGCGCCGCCGCCTTTGGCTTCACCCTGCATATATGATGGGATATTCGACACTTCATCTGTCAGCGCCTTGAATGTGTTAAATAAGCTGACCAGCTCATTCACATGGCTGTCAATGTTCGTTACATGAATTGCTTTGTGCCGTGCATCGTCGCCCTTACCTCGTCTTAACCATGTCTTGAATGGATAGATGTTGTTCGCATCTGCAACGCCTGCCGCATCAATCAGATCTAGGTTAACCTCAACCTGTGGGCCTGCAGTAATCGCTGCATTATCAACCGTTGCTCGCATAGAGCTGTTTGCTAAGTTTGTTGTGTCTCTAATTGCATCAGGGACACCAAAGCCGAGTACGCTCGTTTCATCTTCTTCAAAGTGATATTTGTGGAAAATATGTTTAGCGCGTTCGCTTGGATGAAGTGCTGCTTTAATCACGCGATCACCCAGAAGCCATACAACACCGAATAGATCATCTTCAAGCTGCTCTTCTGTCAGATCCTCACAGCCGCAATCTGCTAGCCATTCACCACTCACATAACCCCATCGCTCCAACACTTCATATTTGTTGCGCAATGTGTTGGTGGATTGCTTTTCACTTCCAATCGATCTCAACTCTTCTTCATGAAATGCTCTTACTGCATTTCCATCTTTATGGTTTTTTATGTAATCACGGATTGCTTGGCCGTCGAAATCATCACGCTTGGCTAACTTCTGAAGGTGATGTTTACCCATAACATGCCGCTGATAAATATAGTCACACAATGACAAGTCAGATGATTGTGCTGAAAGGTCCGGGTAAACGTCCCACACC
The DNA here is from genome assembly GCA_021772775.1 of Mariprofundus sp. Classification (GTDB taxonomy): domain Bacteria; phylum Pseudomonadota; class Zetaproteobacteria; order Mariprofundales; family Mariprofundaceae; genus Mariprofundus. Next base: position 207,756 of record JAJFLH010000035.1, read on the forward strand.
GGCACAAACTCAAAACTTGGATTTTCCTCATCAAAAGGAACAGCCTCATAATCATCTGTATCAGCATTATACTCCCAAGCGATGTCGCTTGACACTTCTGTAAGTGTTCCTTTTAGCCATCCGGTGCCAAACAGATTACCAGCATGAATAACCTTTCGGCCTTTTCTGCGATATTTCCCCTCTGTGAGCTTGTCGGCTATCTCTTCACTCATCTTGACCGCTTTATCATCGGCCCAATCTTTTGCAGCTTTCTCAATCTCTTCGACCGGTACTTGCTCAACCTCTATTTCACTAGCTTGTGAAATTTGCGTTGCGATAGCGGCATAAACATCTTCTGGCACTTTTGGCTTAGGTGTCGCACTAATGGACCAGTTATGTTCTACGCCTCCTGGAAACAGCATGTCGAACATGCGAGCATCCATTGTATTAACTTTGATGCGACCAAGACGTATATATGCTTTCGTCTGGTTCTTATCCAGTCTCGCAAGCAAATCAGGCTCGTAGATCCCTTGATACATGCGCAGATTCATTAACCAACGCAGCTCGTAAGGGCGGCGCTCATCTGCTGCTGTCTTATATTCATCGCGCATTTTCGCGCCAATAGAGTCCAGCTTTTCAAACGGATTTTTGTTTTCGGTCGATTCATCCGTCATCTAATACCTCTCATCAATATACCCTTGGCTTCTGTGGCGCTGGTGCTGCATTCTTCTTTTTAGCAATCGGGTTCTTCACATGAGCATCCAGCTTCAAAGCCTGGTATTGCACTGCATCATGCGGGTGACTTGCTGCATTCTTCTCTGGTTTATCCATGAACCGGGCTTCCCCAGCTACTTGAATACGCCTGAACCTGTAGCCACCGCTAAACCCTTTTCTTGTTACTTTTGCCTTTGGCGATACCAACAAGGCCGGCTGTCCGTCAATTAAGCGGGTTAAGAATCCGGCAACTGCCTCTCGCCTTGGTAAAAAGTTATTTGTTGAAGCTGGTCGTGCTGGCAATCCAGCATCTTCAAGCTCATCGAACACCGTTCTTTCATCCGTTCCGACTCGCTGAATGCCTGCCGGATCTGCAATTCCATCTTCATCGATTGCAAAGCTTGGGTATTCGCTCGCTAGATATGGAAGCACGACATTCTTTGCAAATTGTCTGATGCCCATGCCTTCAGACACCAGTTCATCAACGATGCGCCACTGCCCTCTTGGTGTTACTTGCGAAATTATGCAGGCCGGTGTCAGCCCAAAATCCCACGCCAGCTCAAGCGGTATGCCCTTAATCGCTGGCAAAACATCAGGTGCAGCGTGAATAGCATCGTTCCACTCAGGATAAACCGGCTTACCATCTGCTACTGATCCATATTCATTGCATAGATTGACCTTGATCCAATCTTGCGCTTTACCTGCCATGCCTCTGGTGTAATAACCTTTTGGCAGGTTCTTTATGTTTTCTGCCGCTGGGTTTTGGATAAACTTGGTGGCAATGCCCTTACCCATGCGGATTAAACCGCCTGGCTGTCTAAAGAAACTCCACCCTTCCGGCTTATCTTCTTCCGCCAGTTCGTAATACCAGTGATCTTCATCAGGTGCGTTGGTATCACCAATCATTCCATTCCAGGTAGGTTTCACACCACCCGACACCATCGATGGATAACGGCCATGACGTAAATCAGCCATATCAATAACAGCTTTTGGAAGCTCTTTAATCTCGTTATGCCAGAAGCCGGTTGCCTGAGAGCCGCGCAACTTCTTGATATGTTCTTCACGATCCAGGGCGATAAAGATCATTTCCGCTTCAACGGTCGTCCCATCCTCAAGCTTGAACTTGAGAAAGTGAGTTGGCGGCTCTTTGTTACCCTGCTTAAACTGACCAAGCTCACCGTACATGCTCAACCAATCTTTGATCGTCGTACCAAACAAATCAGGGTATGTGTTCCTGATTGCATACCAGCGTGACGGCCTTACATTTTCCTGATTCGGCTCCTGCTCACGCATATGCTTAAATACATTGATACACGACTGAATTGTTTTACCTGATCCAAGTGGACCCATGATAAATGCAACCCGGTCATAACAATTCGCATACTGCTGTAATACCCTTCCCTGTGGTCGAATGCGATACTCAACCGTGGCCACCGGCCTTAATCCTCTCCAGTAAAGTCTTTAACGATCACAGTAGGCAGCTCCAGGATAACCTTGTCTGACCACATCTTCTTGTATTTACCGAGCAATTCTAACGCACCTTTCTTGTCTGAAGTCTTGAGCTTCTTCAATAAACCAATGTTCTTGCGGTCCTTACCTTCACCTTCAAACAACTCTGAAACATCAAGCCCTGAAATCGCTCGCCTTGCATGTTCTGGAATATCATCCATATCTTTCAAGTTGCCGTTAGAATCAAGCAGGTCAGCGAAGTCCAGGAACGATATACAAGCAAGCTCCTGTAATATGCGCTCTTCGGTAATATCAAACTTCTTCATGGCCTTGTCGGTCGATTCTTGCAGGTATGATTTAACCTTAGCATTACTTAGCAGCCTAGATGCGCCTGATTCTGCCGCTTTCTCACTGCTCTTTGGGTAAGCTTTCCGATATGCCTTTGTTGCATTCTTATTCGGATCTGCCTTATACAGCTGTGCAAATAACCACTGCTGATCGGTCATTTCCTTTGGATTACCTTTCTTGCCTGCCATAACTATTTCCTGCCCGGAATAGAATCAATCATCGTCATCCTCATCATTAAAGGCTTCGCTAAACTCTGAATCGCTGTCATTCCCTTTCAGGATTCCGCTAACGATCTCCAGCACCTCTTCCACTGAATCGGCCACACGCTCTTCTGACTTGTATGTGTCCTCATAATCAAGGGATGGGCCGTTACCTTTCTTTTTGGCATTTGCTGCGCGTTTCTTTGCTCGCGCCTTGTCGGTCATTTTCTTGGAGTAACGCACGACGAAACCGTTTTCCACTGCGCGAATGTTCAGGTCATCCAGTTTAAAATCCGTTGAGACTGCTTTATCCATCGTGTACTCCATTTGTTTCAGGCACAAAAAAAAGGGCCGCATCCTAAGACACGACCCCCTCACTTTCCGGGCAGGAAACTACTGGAACCGCCTAGTGACGATCCCTTAACTCTTTCTACGCATGGCAGATGAGATATTTACGCACAAAAAAAGCCACCTTTCGGCAGCTTCATTGAATATTTACTTGTTTTCAAGGCGCAACGCCTCGCCGCAAAGCATAGGCTTTTTCAAAAACATGCGCAAGGGCTCACGCTACCGCCCCGTCTGCCTGCTCTTTTGCCACCTCAAACATTGCATCTATAAACTCATTCACTCTACCCATCATTTCGTCATTTGCTTCGGCACTTATACCATGCCTTATTCTCACGAAGTCCGGGGCGCACTCTCCGTACACGTTGCAGCGTCGGTACAGCACATCCATTGCGTAATCAAGATTGTAGTCAACAATATGCGCAATTGATTGCACTATAGAGCTGCACGCTTTTGCCCTCTGCTCTCTATCTCCGCACAGCTCCGCCAGCAGTACAGCATCCTGACATTCGCTTAATACAGACTTTGCCTCATTGCGCCATTTTTTCGCTTGCGCCACCTTCTCAAAAGATGTCAGCCCTTCCAACTCTTCTGCAGGAACCCGAAACTCATCATCTATTAGCTCGCCGTGCATATTTTCTTCGTGTGGTGTTGCATATTCTCTCCCCTCGCTTGAAGCTGAAGGATAAGCCTCCGTGCCTTCCATAGCATAACCAAACCTTACTTTATCCATTCATTACCCCTGATATTCCCATCAGAAACCGTTTTAGCGTTTCAATGGCCAATCCCTGCTTTACCTGCCCGGTTGAGAAACGAAGCACTGTCCAGCCTTCAAGGATTGCTTCATTCATCTTAATTAGATCCTGTTCGAAGCCCTTGCCTCGAACATGTCGGCCTCCGTTGTGTACACCACCATCTATTTCGACTGCCAACTTCACTTTTGGCCATGCGAAATCGAATCGAAACGCTCTTGTCTGGTGAAACCTGTATTCACGTTCAGGTTTCGGAATGCGGTCAATTTTCAGGTGCAGAGCAAAAGCCTCTTCACCCATGCTCTTTTCGCTTGGCTTTTTCTGCCTCACCTTTGCCTTTTTGCGTAATGCCAATGGGCTACCATGTTTCTTTTCGAGTCCCGCTGCGCGTGCTTCTGTTTCAGTTAGAAACGCTGGCATAATCTCACCAGTTCAACTTGATATGCATGCTTGTATCAATGAGTCGCCAAGCATGCTTAATGCGCACCCATGCTCTCTTGAGCTTTCCGCCTGGGATTTTAGCCAATGCATTACTATGCACTTCCAAGCTGAACTTAGGGTTTGCTTCCATGTCCGTTATGACCCTGCCAAGCATTTCGCGACGACTGTTTTTCAACGCGAGGCTTATTTCTTTACGCATTTTCTTATTGCTGCTTCCGCTCATTTATCGATCTCCTTTGTGTTAAAACCACACCACACGTTCACCGTTCCATCTTTTTTCCACTGTCCCGCACTGCAGGCAGGGCAGCTCATGCAAAATGTAAGTCCGCGAAAACAGCCATCTTTCGGGCATTCAACACTCGGTAATGCTGTTGGTCTCATGATCGATGTTCTGTATCGCCCATCTATTTTCATTAACTTTCGCTCATCGCCTTTCTTTTGTAATACTCCCGGCTCTCTCTCAATGTTTTTGCTCGCCGTTCTGTAATCGCTTTGTTGATAGCAATCGCTTTGTCAGTCACTACGACGACTTCTTGCACAATGTATTTCATCTATCTGACCTCCGCTCCTTGCACCCTTCACAGCCTTTATCAATATCACCCGAGGCTGCTATGTATGATGATTGCCTTGGAGCCATTCCCAAGTTGCTCGAATGACATGAATATCCCCCAGCTTGCTTGCGTGTTCCGGGCTCTTTACTCATCTTTCATAACTCTTTTCTTGATAAACTCTAAGCACCCGACTACTTCACAACGCGAAATTCCCATTCCTGCGTATTTATCCAGTACGCCTTCAAGCTCGTCGCTCATTTCGTCGTATGTCGAATTACGGAAGAATGGGCGCACTACTTTTTCATCTTTATCACTCATGCCACCACCTTCATCGCCTGGTGTTCAACGCCGTATTCATCAAACACCGTGATTGATTTCTCCGACCAGACCACTTCATTCCTTGCGCCTATCATGTAAATAATTTCAATCAGATCTGCGAACAGTTTTTTACTCATTGTTGAGGTTTTCCCACCCACTGCGATAAACCCGTCTCCATCAAGGTTTGGTATCATCTTCTGACTCTTAAGCGTTGCTGTTGCGAAATCCTTCCACTCTGCGTTCGTTAGCCTCACGCCATGCCAGATAATCTGCTTTGCCAGATCAGTAAGCATCGGCCACATCTTCCGGTTCTGCTCAATTGAACGTGTTTCTTCATCGATCCTAACTACACAACCATCATCTGCTTGCTGAATCATTCTGATTGCATGGTTGCGCTGCATTGGGCCGATTAGCTTGATTGGCTGAATACCACTCATTGAATGCAATACCTTTTCAATTCACTGCCAACCCAAAACCCAACAGGCTCAGACACTCCGTTGCCGATTTGCTTATATGCAGCTGTAGATGAAACAGGGAATGTGAATGTATCTGGCAAACCCTGCAGCCGGGCAAATTCTCGCACTGAGTATGGACGCACCCCCATTGGAAACCGCTTATCTGCAACTAATCTTGTACTTTTGTCTTTGGCGTAATGAGCAACGCATGTTGGTGCAATATCACCACGCGCCGGATCTGAAATAATCGGAAGGTCACGATATTGACCGGTCATTCTATTGCGTATTGCTTTTGGCAATGTCACATCTGGTTCATCCTCAAGAATGTCTGCAAGACTGATCTGTTTCATTCCTTCTGGTGGCCGTACTGCAAACGGTTTTTTAGTTCCAATGATGATCAATCGATTACGACGTTGTGGTAGCCAGCTTTCAGATTTTACCGGGCAGAATGTAGTAATGTAGTAATCTGGCAATTTGGTCATAGCCTCCATCACGACAGGAAAGGCGCGCATACCCGGCACATTCTCAATCACATATCCTTCTGGCTTACCAACGGCCACATGGCGCAGTGCATGCAAAAACAATTCGTCTCCTGTTCTGGTTTTGTGAATATCTGCAATGGTTGAGTATTTAGTGCATGGGTAGGTGAACACCATGAAATCACTATCTACCTGATCACTTACAAGTTCTTGGGTTAAATCGCACTGTTTGATATGGTCGCCAATATTCGACCGGTATGTCTTGCATGCATCAGCATCAAGCTCAAACGCCTGATTAATGTGCAATCCGGCACGCAACAGGCCCATGTCCATTAAGCCAGCACCACAAAAATAACTATTTACCGAAATCATCCCGTATATCCCCCGCCCGGTGGCCATTGATCGTTATTAAACATCTCTTGAGCTGCTTCACACGCCTTGTCCCATTGTGTGCACCACCAATCCAGCTTTACGAAAAGCCATTCGATTACTCTCACTTACACAGCCTTAACAGGTCGCGCTGGAGCGTTTCGTAGAGTGTGCGCCGCCTGTCGTTCGGACTGTGGGTTTTCTCTACCACCCCCCCCCCTGACGAGAGAAGCCAAGGCTCCACGCACAGATGAAAGTGGAAGATTGTTTCTTTTTGCAATCCAGCCAGGCGAGTATCTGCGGCCTTCTCGCATCATTTGAAAAATAGATTCATTTAAATTCATACTGTATCACCTGCCCTTTCCCGCGTTTTGAACATCACCCCTTCAATCGGGTTAATCGACTTGAACACACGAACAATTTTAGAAGTTGCGTTGTTGTTGATTTTGAAATCAATATCTCCATCTCTCAAGACAGACTCATAACGCAGCACTTCAATGATGGCCTTGCCGCCATAGTTCCTGATTCCTGCGTCCCATAACTTGAAAGCCTTACGTTCAAACGCTTCATAAACGCCTGGGCAAACACCCCACATCTGACACATGGCTTGTTTTGAATCTGTCATGCCACGGCCTCAATAGCCTTTAACGTGTCTTCTGCTGAGAAAGCACGCATTGAACCAGCACATCCCTCCGCTTCTACCGTCAGAGCCTTGGCCTTATCGCCAATGTAATGGGTTTCATATCGTGATTCGCCGGTTGCGCCTGCCTGCTCAAACACTCCAATCATTCGCGGTTGATATGGCTGGCCGGTGAAACTTGCATAAGCGTTGATGAATGATCGGTACATCTGTTGGCATTCAAACTTGCTTGAATCGAAATCGCAGATTGCTTGCCAATCGCCAAATCCAACCGTGATTGCGTAATGAATGGCCGGATCATCAAACACGGCTGAATGATTGCGGTTCATGTTATCCAGCACTTTGCGCCATGCTGCCTCAGCCTGTGCTTTACGATCATCCTTTGTGCCGTGCATATGCTTCATGATGTCCGCTGCTTTAGGCTGGAATTGTCCGGCCTGTGGATCTCTTGCATGCATCACCAAGGCTTGTTTGATATCGCTTAGCTCTTTGTCCTTCAGTACCTCAAAAGCCCATTCAATCTGCTTGGCAGATGGAAGCTTGCCTACGCCTTCACATGCCTGTTCCCAACAATCGGAGAAAGCATCAAAATCAGATTCACGCATTTACTCTGTCCCTCCTGTTCTGCTTGGCTTGTTCTGATGGTGAAATTCGATGTGATGGGGTTTGCTGGCTCATGTTTGATTTCTGCATCCAGAGCAATTCAAAGCCCTTCCAGTTGCGTTCGACGCATTCGCTTATGCAGTCGTTGACTGAGTAGCCAGCGTTTACCGCTTCTTTCAGCTTCGGAGCTAATCGATTGATTACGGTTTGTGTCACATTCGCTTTCAGCCGCTTACGCATTGTGATCCAATCGGTCATTGTTTGCTCATCTGGCATTGTCGGCCAAGAGGAATAATCAAGCGCATTTTTGCGCGTTACGGTTTTGTTCTTATCTGTATCTGTATCTGTATCTGTATCTAGGGCGTTACTTTTTGTTTCTGTAACGTTACACGTCTGTTTTTTGCTAGCCCTATGCTTCGCAACCCTTGCGGCGCTTGAGTCTGAGATAAACTGCCTTTTGTTCCATGCGGTAGGCTGGTTGCTTTCATTAACAAGCCCCTTGCTGACAAGAGCGCTTTTTGTATCGGCATACTCTTCGTTACTGATGCGCAACTGAAATGCGACCTCTTCATCATGTAACGTTACATCACCGTTACTGCATCGGAGGCACAAAAGCATTATGTAACGCCTTTGGTTACACTCAGATAACATCTGTATTTTTGGATCTGTGGCAAACTCCGCATACAAGCGAAACCATTGTACTGCAGCCATCAAAAGCCCCCGTATATGTCTTTTTGAAATACCACTGTGTTTTAAGTTTTGCTGTATCGTGATGGCATGTGTTCAGAAACAGCACGCTCAAGGTGTTTGAAATATTCTTCAGGATCTGGCTTACCGTTTTTGCTGTTCAGCTTGTCTCTCAAAATCTCTTCATATGAATCATCCAGAGTATTCTCATGCTCAATGTGGCCCATGTTTGCGACCAGCAGCGCTTCAATTGAACCGGTGTAACCTTTCAGCTGGATCTCAAGACCAAGCTCATCAAGCATCTTGCATACAACCCGAAGGTTGCCGCTTGATATTTTGGATAGATTACCTGGAGATGTGTCAATTTTGTCGGCCAAAACGGTGCGTTTCCCGTACTGACTCAATGCGTTTGTTATCTTTTCGTGGTTAGATTCACCCAAACTTGGTGGAACCGTTTTTCCTGTTGTTTCCATCATACTCCCCTAAAATTCGTTTATGTTCAGACTTCAGATAAATTTTTTCGGGTTGGTTGTCAGGCCGCTTTTTCAGGCCATTCGAATAGAATTAGCTCAGCGCATGAGAGTTCGCCTTTTGTTGCCTTGGCAACCTTTCTACCAAGGACTTTTCCCACGCCACGGAAACCTGTTTCTATCTGCGATATGACCGCTGCTTTAGTGTCAAACAGTTCAGCGGCCTGTAATTGCGTTAGCTCTTTTTTCTCGCGCCATATGGCTATTGGATGTCTCATGGTGCGAAGTATAGCGAAACGCTACATTGTTATCAATAGCGTTTCGCATCATTCACATTATAGCTGCGCGCTATACCATTAGCCCATGTCTAGAAAGCAACTTCGTACTGAAAATTTAATTGTCCTCTTTGAAAGGTATGACGGCGCCACAGAGCTTGCGAGGGAATGCCTGCGCAATGGTGTGAAGATTGACCCCGTCACTATTGGACAGATTAAGAACGGCACCCCCCTTCCGTCCGGTAACCCCAGAGGCGTGGGTGATAAATTAGCTGAGAAATTGGAGCGAGGGCTTAATCTTGGTGATCGCTGGATGGATACCGACCACTCTTCTCCTGTAGAGATTAGCGAACTACACGGGAATATTTCTCAACTCACCAACAAATCCGGAAAACCTGCTATACTCAGAGAAGTTCCGTTGATTTCATCGATTCAGGCTGGTGAATGGGGTGATGTAGTTGATAACTATAATGTTGGTGAGGGCGTTGAAATGATGCTCTGCCCGGTTAATCATAGCGAGAACACATTTGCTCTTATGGTGGATGGTGATTCAATGACTTCGCCTTATCCAGGACAGAAGAGCTACCCACATGGCACAATAATTTACGTTGACCCTATGCGTCAAATAGAGCTCGGTGATCGTGTTGTTGCAAAGGTGAATCAAGACAATAAAGCCACATTCAAGGTGCTGGCAGAGGATGCAGGACAGCGATTCTTGAAGCCACTTAACCCGCAATACAAAAACATTGAGATTAACGGCAACTGCCGAATCGTCGGCAAAGTTATCGGCGCGTTTACGCCGGAGTAGTATCTTGACCATATCGCTGTTTACCTTAGACGCTACCAAACAAGAGCCAAAACCTTCAGGGGGCTTGGACGCACAAGGCATTGTTATTGCAGAAGACGGCCTCCCATACCTTTTAAAAAAACCAACGGAAGACAACCCAACGATGGCTGCTAATGAATGGCTATGCTGTAAGATAGCATCCCAGTGCACCGTCCCTTCTCCTACTGTTGCCAAATTGAACTATAATGGTGAAAAGTGCGTAGGAATAAGAATCGAAGGCGGCACATCTGATGATTACACTGACCCTAATGATGTTCAAATATCTTCTGACTACCACACCCCTTCGGCATTAAATACTGTCTGCTCTGCAGCTGTTATTGATTTGTTTTTATACAACCCAGATCGTCATCTAAACAACTTCATGACACGCAGAAGTATTGCTGGAACAAGTATGTTTGCTATTGATTATAGTCGTGCATTTCTAAGTAATTGGCCACTCCCTCCAGTCAGCGAAATAAAAACCACTCCTACCATGCAAACTCTCTTATTTACGATTAAACTAAACGGTCGCAAAGACACGACAGCCATAGAACGAGTGTGCAACAAAATGGATAAAATAAGCACCGATATGATGCAATTATGGATAAATGAGATGCCCGCCCCGTGGTTATCTGATAAACTTCGATGTTCAACAATCGAATGGTTCGACTCCGAGAAAGACAAGCGTATGGATGAAGTGAAGGAGGTTCTTAATGAAATATGAATACCAGATCATCTTGCTAGAGCCCGACATGCTTCGGGGAGAAAGAATCAACATAGGTGTGTTGATTTACAAGAACGGCATGGCAGATATTCGTATGCCTGTATCCCTTCCAAAACTCCGTGCGATTGACCCTGCCTTTACTCCGCTGGCTATTGAGAAGGCAAAAGCAACGCTTGCTGAGCTTGCCTCTGTTGATATTAAATTATTCAAAGACATATCGCAAAATCTTGGATCACTTCACACATCAACTATTGGCTGGTTCGCTGCAAAATCAGAAAAGGAATACGAAGAGCAGGTGAAATATATCCTGGTTAATCGCATACACGCCCCTGTTAGGAAAACAAAGAGGGTTGGTGTGTCTAGACTAGTAGGCTCATTGAAAAAAGAATTTAAAGCAAAAGGATTTCTCAGCGAGTCCATTGATGATATAGATAAACATAGAATCATTCCCGGATTTACTATCTCAGAAGAAGAAGGCTTAAAAGCCGACTTTGCATATAAGAACGGGGTCTTTCATGTCACCACCGTCGCGGATTTGAGAGCAAAGTCATCTACCTTAACCCAGAAGCAAGGGCGAGGTGCACTAAAGGCGATCACAATGCTTAAGGGTAAAGAGAAGTTAGGTGGAAAAGCTTATGCGGTTTATGCGGCGACACAATCAGAAGAAAGGTTGGTGCAGCCTGTCATTTCAATGCTAGACGAGTTTTCCGATGGTAATATATACAACTATATGAGTAGTTCTGACATGACTTCATATCACAATATAGTAGCCGACCACTTGAACCATCCTGCAATGCATTAACTGCAGCAATATGGATCTTCTATGGGTAGGGCTAATTTTAGTTGGTTCATTTCTGATTGTATTTATACCATCATTCTCTGGCCTCTTGAATCCAGTGTATTCAGTCTGGAGCAAGATCTACAAAAAAGGTATAAGCAGTAAATATCCGGTTATATTCCTTTCATTCATCATGATAGTCCCAATGCTTATTGCGCTTGAGATATCTTATTTTAACGAGCTTATCTTCGCAGCTGTCTTCGGAAGTGTTTTTGGCTTTTGCTTTGGCTTTATGAAATACAGTGAATATCGTTAACCACCACCCCTTCCTTTAATATTTAATTAGACCCTGCTTCGGCGGGGTCTTTTTTTTGCCCAAAATCTCCCGTCTCAAAGTAAATATAGCGTTTCGCTATTGACATATCACATAGCTTATCGCTATACTTCGCCATGTCGGAGAGACAATACGCCAACAAGGTATTTGCCAGATAAGACACGGGGAAATGGAGGCGGTTATGGGCTTAGATTCATATGGCGACTGGATACACACAGATGATGCAGCTGAAGAGCTGAGGAGTGATGAAGACTTTCTTGGCAATGTTATCGAAGCATTGCGAAAATCATCATCTGCATCTTACGCAGATCAGAATGAAGTAATCGGAATCGCTATTCACTGCGATGCGATGGCTGTTCATGAAGCCTTTCTGGATAAACTAACGGGTGATCAAATGGACAGTGCAGAATCTGCAAGCACAGTGATTGATCTCGGCAACTCATCTGATTGGAGGATTGCGACATGATCACTGTACATAATGTTGAGTCAGTAGAGATAAAGCACAGACGTATCTTGCGCGGCAAACCATGCCATTTCGATGTAGTTGAGATGGTTATCAAAACGACTGACGGTGATCAACGGATCAGACTAGAAACTGAAAGAATGGATCTATCTTTCAGGGAGGTTAAATCATGATCAAGTCACTAATTAAGCGACTTTTCTGCAAGCGCACAACTTACAGTTACATAACACTCAAATCAGGTCAGATGATGGCAGTTGAGGTGTATAGATGAACCCCGAACTAATTGCAGCCATATTATTAACCGGATCGTGCTTATCCATGCTCTACGCAGCCGAACTATTTTCAAGGCACCCGAAGAAATGAAAGCGCTAGAGATATTCTTCGCTTTTTTACCAGCGATAATAATTGGTCTGATATTGATACATAACGAAAAAAAGAAACTACTAACTGAGTACAACCCTTGGGGTACAGGAGGAAGGTAAAATGAGTGAACAAGAAGTGATGGTAATGGAAAATTCAACAGTGGCGATGTTGAATAAATCAGAGATCGACCAGCAGATATCCACTGCAAAAAAATACCCACGATCAATTAAAACATTCCGTGATGAAACTTTAGCAATGGTAACACTTAATGAAGGTGTAGCAGCTGAGTGTATTTATTCACTTCCGCGTGGTGGAAAGACAATTGAAGGGCCAAGTGCGCGATTTGCTGAAGTTGTCGCATCGGCCTGGGGCAACAGCAGGGTTGGTGCAAGAGTAGTAAGCGATCAAGGTAACTTTGTAACAGCTCAAGGTGTGTTCCATGATCTTGAAAAGAACGTAGCTATCACCTATGAAGTGCAGCGCCGTATTACTGACCGAAACGGCAGACGATACAGCGATGATATGATTGTTGTTACCGCAAACGCTGCTTGTTCAGTCGCATTGAGGAACGCCATTTTAAAAGGTGTGCCTAAAGCTTTCTGGTCTGAAATGTATTCAGCTGCGCGATCAACCGTTATGGGTGATTTCCAGACACTGGCAAATCGCCGTGCTGAAGCCTTAAAGGCATTCATGAAATACGGAGTATCACAAGAGCAGATCTGCGCAACCCTTGGCGTTGCAGGCGTTGAAGATATCGGACTTGAAAACCTCGTAACACTTCGCGGGATGCTGACTGCCATTAAAGATGGTGACACAACCCCAGAACAGGCATTTGCACCACAAAACACCACCAGCGCCGGAGATCATAAAAAAGATGATCGAAAAGCATGTACTGCTGAGGCGTTTGAATCCAAGAGTGTTGATTGGAAAAAGGTGATTATTGCCAATAAGAAAACTCCTGCTGCATTAATCGCCACCATTGAAACAAAGGAAACTTTGTCAGATGAACAAAAACTAACAATTGAGTCTTGGGCTCACGAAAACGATTAAGGAGCTATAAAATGGACACACTTGCATTAGTACAAGGTACAAAAGAATGGCACGAACACCGATTATCCTGTGACAATGCCAGTGAATCTGCGGCAATGCTTGGACTGGATAAGAACACCACGCGCGACGAGTTAATTCACATGGTCGCTACTGGTGATGAAAAAGAGTTTAGCGACTATGTTAAGGAGCGTATTTTCAAGCCAGGGCATGAAGTTGAAGCCATGGCACGTGTAATTATTGAGCAGGAGATTGGTGAAGATTTATACACAGTAACTGGCGTTAAAGGTTTGCTCTCTGCAAGCTTTGACGGTCTTACCATGCTTGAAGATGAAGATATCGCCTTTGAGCACAAGCAGTGGAATGAAGAATTAGCGGCACTGGTTGCGCAAGGCATCGTACCAGATACGCACATGCCACAATTGCAACAGCAGTTGATGGTATCTGAAGCAAAAAAGGTGATCTTTGTTGTGTCTGATGGCACAAAAGAAAAACGTGAAAAAGTAGAAGTATTTCCTGACCCTGTGTGGTTTGAGCGTATTCGCGCCGGATGGGTCCAGTTCCATAAAGATATTGAAGACTACACGCCACAAGTTGAAGTAGTTAAACCTACAGCAAATGTAATTGAAACGCTGCCTGCCCTTGTTGTGCATATTGATGGCGTTGTTAAATCATCCAACCTTGCAGCGTACAAAAAAACAGCACTGGCATTCATCGATGATATCAAAACAGATCTTAAAACAGATCAAGATTTTGCCGATGCCGCCAGCACCATCACATTCTGCACTAAAGCAGAAAAGGAATTGGACTTAATCAAAAAGCAGGCGCTTGGTCAGACTGCAACCATTTCTGAGCTATTCAATACAATGGACACATTGAAAGAGAATATGAGAAAAAAACGTCTTGAACTCAATTCAATCGTTACAGCTAAAAAGAAAGAGATACGCGGAAGCATACTTTTTGAAGCACAATCTGAGCTTAAAGAACATATTATTTCAATAAACAAGCGCGTCATGAATTACATGCCGGAAATAAGTGCCGACTTTGCAAGTGCAATGAAGGGCAAGAAAACAGTCAATTCTCTCAGATCTGCCTGCAATGATCTGCTCGCTACAACTAAAATCACTGCGAACGCAACGGCTGACAGCCTTGAAGCTAACTTAAAAATCATCAATGAGCTTGGAGAGGGATATTCATTCCTACTCAATGATGTTGCACAGATCATCCACAAAGATGCAGATGATTTAACGATGCTGATCAATGCTCGCATAGCTGAACACAAGCAGGCCGAAGAGAAACGCCTGGAAGCTGAGCGTGAGCAGATCCGAAAGGAAGAGGAAGCCAAAGCAGCAGCTAAAGCTGAAGAAGAAGCTAAGCGCATTCAAGCAGAACGAGAACAGATCCGAAAGGAAGAGGAAGCCAAAGCAGCAGCTAAAGCAGCAGCTAAAGCTGAAGAAGAAGCTAAGGTAACAGCAGAAGCCGCAAAAGAAGCCGTGCATGCACAAGCGCCAGATCAGGAAAAACCTGATGAACCGCAGCAAGTACAGCCAGAAACAACATCAAAGGTTGTTCCACTTCCGTCAAAGGCACCCGCACAGCAGCCAGTAAAATCACTCATGGAAGATATAGCCCATTGGTGTGACGCATGGTGCATACCTGCAGGAGGTTGTTACGAACTAACCGAAATTCTAAAAGAACACATGCCGGAGCAAGCAACACGCAAGGCATAACCAGTTCCGCGCCGGCCCTCCCTCCCCCTCCCAGCCGGCGCGGTTTTTATTATGTAGGGGAGATCATTTTAAGGAGAAACACATGTTCAAGAACGTCCACTTTTACAGTATCGAAGATACAGCAAACCTCAACCTCTACACTCTAAACGCCGCTTTAGTCAATCGATTGTCCCATGGAATCGGTCAGATGGAAACGCTGCCGTGAGCTATGACGAACATACGGAGTGTGTATCAATGGATGATTCAACCGTAGCAGGAAGGCGTGTTGAAAAGCCACTGCTTGAACTTCAGCAGGCCGCATTCACCCTTATTGAAGATGAGAACCTGTCGGCGCATCCGAACTCGGCTGTCATCGATGTGCTTTGCGATCTGGTTCGCCTGATCAGAGAGCATTCGGACTATGTGCAGGGCGGCCGCAGCTGTGTCGATAATCAGCGCCTTATTCTTGAGGCACAAGGCCACGCGCAGGAAGACGAAGACCAAGCCATTGAGGAAACGCTGCCGTGATATGCAGCATATGCGGGTCGAATGTCGAATGGAAAGGCAAGATTTCTGCCTTAACGCACACTGAATGTAGCAAATGTGGGGCGATTAATTGCCAATTAACTGAACCAGAAGAAGCGGCGGAAGAAACAGAGGAAGATTAAAACATGATCCCTGAACCTGGTGATGAAGATTTAAAAGAGTGGAAAAGGAGATGAAATGCAGGTAATCAAAAAATATAAAGCTGATGATGGCGTTGAGTTTTTAGATGCCAATAAATGCAAGGAACATGAAGCTAATTGTAAACTCGCAAAAGTAATTATGAGCTCCTTACTAGTTAAGCCTGACAGCATCGATTTCTCAAATGGTCATGGTTACATTCAACACGACAGAAGCGAAGTCCTTAACACGCGTAATAGGTTTCTAGAATTCATTAAAAGATATACAGACCACAAATGGGTGCAAGCCACCATAGATGGTGGCACTGATGTTCATCCATCCTATGTGGACCGGATGCTTGGCGAATCCGTCCCAACATCAATTTGGAAACATTGGCATCGCTTTTCTTGCATTGATTCACAGTTCAGAGAATGGGGCCAGCCGTTCTACGCAAACCACCCTGAGGGTGCCAAACAAATACAACTCAACAGGGAAGGAGAATAAATGCTAAATAAAGTGATGTTGATGTATTCAGGCGGTATGAGCATGCCCGATATCGCCAAGGCAATGGATACATCATATTCAAAGGTGCGGAACATGCTTGTGAAGACCGGTGTCGAGTTAAGGTCTAGGGCTGACGCTGTGCGCTTAGCCGTGAGTCAGGGGAAGCGCGGAAAAGGAAACACAACACCGAGAACTGAAGAACAAAAAAGGAAAACAAGTGAGTCTCGCAAGGCTTGGAGTGAAAGGAACGCAAAAGGTAAACGAATATCTCATTCTGGATATGTTGAATACACAACGGGCAAACACAAAGGAAGGTCTGAGCATGTTGTTGCAATAGAGCATGAGATTGGAAGGAGTCTATTGAAAGGTGAATGTGTGCATCACAAAGATGGAAATAAGATGAACAACTCACTATCCAACCTGCAATTGATGACCATCTCTGATCACACATCACTACACGCTAAAGAGAATATCAAAAAAAGAAAAAGAGACAGCAAAGGAAGGCTTATATGAAAAACCTTGTAATTTTAATCGGAAACCTTGGTGCAGATCCAGAAACCCGCTTTCTTCAAGACGGCACATGCGTATGCAATCTTCGCCTGGCAACCACGGAGAAGTTTAAAAAAGATGGTGAGCAGGTTGAGAAAACTGAATGGCACCGTGTAGTTCTTTGGGGCCGCCTGGGTGAGATCGCTAACCAGTACCTTACAAAGGGTTCGAAGTGCTACATCGAAGGCAAGATCGAAACACGCAAATGGACCAACAAAGATGGGCAGGATCAATACACGACAGAAATTCGTGGTTCAGAAATGAAAATGCTTGGTGGTGGTTCCAGTCAGGGCGGCGGATATTCTAATCAGGGTGGTGGTTCTGCACCGAAGAACAACGATCCATTTTCCGGCGGCCCAGACTTTTGCGATGTTCCAGTGGACTCAGACATCCCATTCTGACCCTTACCATATAAAACACCAATAAATAAAAGGAGAATGATTTGAGCGACGAACAAGCAACAGAGAAAAAGATTAGAGACAAAGGGCTAAATGCCCCTCGCCTTTCACCGGCCAACATCGATGCGGTGATTGTCAGTGAAACATTCACCACCCTACCAAGCGGTAAATGCATGGTGTGTGAGCTTACCCTGGTTAATGGCTTCACTGTTCGCGGTGAATCGGCAACCGTAAGTAAAGAAAACTTCGATATTGAAATTGGCCAGGATATTTCACGCAAAGACGCACGCGACAAGGTGTGGGGTTTCGAAGGCTACTTGCTGCAGCAGCGATTGCATGAAGATGGTAGCGATGGCCCGAGCCCGTTTCAGGAACGGAAATACACCTTTACCGGTGGCAAGATCGTCAATCGAGCTACTGGTGTAGCAATTCCGGATAATGAGCCGATTATGATATTCCGGGCAAAGGATATGATGGCTCCAGAAGCAATCCTTGCTTATCGGAATCAATGTCATGATGAAAACCACAAAAAAGAGGTCGCAGGTCTGGCTCGTGATTTCTACGCATTCCAGCAGGACAACCCTGATTTATGCAAACTTCCGGATAGTGATCCTTCATGCTTACCCGGTGTTGATAAGTTTGTAATGGACGATATTGCACGCGTAGCCCATGAAATAAATCGAGCATATTGCGAAGCCCTTGGTGACACATCGCAACCATCATGGGAAGAAGCCCCTGCATGGCAGCGTGAAAGCGCACGTGCAGGCGTGGATTTTCATTTGATGTTTCCTGAAGCTGATCCTGAAGCAATTCATGTATCTTGGCTGTCTCAGAAAGAAGCAGATGGATGGGTATTTGGTGAAGTGAAAGATCCTGAAGCAAAAACACACCCATGCATTATTCCATTCAGTGAGCTTCCAACTGAACAACAGGCAAAAGACTTCTTGTTTCGCGCCGTTGTTCACGCACTGCAACATAGCCGATAGGCAAACCAAATTGCAGCGCGGCAGGCGTAAAAAAACAAATCGAATTTTAGTAATGTGGAATGAGATCAAAAACGACCTGCCGTGACTGCATAACAAACCCAAAAGGGTGAATCACATAAAGGCAAGACACCGGATATAAGCTGATGCAGGCGATCTGGATACCCGATAAGGCTTTGTCAGCTGCATCTATGTCACCCGCTATAAAGAGAGAACGACACCAAAGCTAATCGGGTGACTCATGGATGAGTGAAAGGATTAGCACCTTTATATCTGCTTCCGGCGTTGGCTGCATCTGGCGTTCCATGCAGGGACAATGCACGCATTGTGCGGGTCTATAGCGGAGGCAGTTGTAAGGGTATCAAAATGAGGTGATGAAATGGAAATAACGAGGAGATGGAATGATTGAGCAAAGCAAGCCAACATGTCCAGGGTGTAACCACCCATTAGATGATGATCAGATGATTGATAGCGGCCAAGATCTTTTCGCTATCTCTCCAAACGAAGAGACCGTTGAAATAGAATGTCCATCGTGTTTCACAATCTATTGGTGTAGAGGCGGCTACACACCTCACTACTTGAGCTCTATCAGCCTGGATGGTGAGTACGATGAGTGAATTAACTGTAGGCGAAATGTTTCAATCTTTTAACGCATGGCTCAAGAAAGGCGTAGGGACTAAACGTATCGATACAGCTTATGAAGCTGGCTTTATGGCATGTCATGAATTAATTCACGCAGATATTAATGATGTTGCGGCTTATGCTACGAAGCACATCAAAGACCTGACTGACGAGCGTGATGAACTGAAGGCCCATGTAAATGAGTTGCGTGAATCATTACTTCTGTTAGCGAATGGGAGTCTTGACGATGAAGGTATCTCCATAGCACTTAAGAAAACCCAGCAACAGTCCCTATCATCACACAACAACAAAGTTCGAGCTACTGAGCGTGTTGAGCCAAAAGTCACCTGCTATATGAAGTCAGAGTGTATCGGTGAATTCACAGTGGAGACAATTCAAGCGTGCCCTAACTGCTTCAATTACGAACCAAGCGATGATTGCGAATATTGTGGCGGTGAGTCAGATGAAAACGGAATGGGGCCTGTGCTGGTCGATATCCCCTGGGATACAATGAAGGACATCTACAAAATGATGTCTGAATCAGCAAACCGCGAAACACTGAAAAAAATCAAGGAGGTTGATCAGTCATGAGAATGATCGGACTAGCAGAAGTAAAAACAATCATGGGCTGGAAATCCAAAACCACAGTTTATAAGCATATCGCAGACGGACTTTTCCCTCGGGGAATTAAATTACGCGAAAACGGGAACAACAGATGGAATGAAGAAGAAGTGAAAAGCATTGCATGTGGAAATCCCTTCCAGCCATAGCAACCCCTCACTTGATTACTCTTAACCCTACGGATTGCGCCTCCTGCAGTTCGGCCAGTTGTTTGCGCAGCATCTCTATCTCTGCATCTTTAGAGTCAACAATAACAGGCATGGGTGTTCTGTCCCTCAAGCTGCATAAATAATCTGCATAACGCTGCATGATTATGATACGCGCCCCCATCATGGCCGATGTCATATAGTGTGCTCGCACGCCTTTCACCAAATGAGCGAGCTGTAGCTCCACCGCCGTTTCCAATGTGGGTATGTCATCAAACAACACATGTGCACTCCCATTACAGACCGATGAAAATGTACCACGGAATCCATGCCAGCTCTGTTTCCCTTTAACGTGATCATCAAGATTCGTATCGTTTCCGTAATATCCAAGTTCATGCAGCACACCACTGATGCTGTTTTTACCAATCGTGGAAGACTCATTCTTGCTCCAGCCAAACAAATATTTGTGTTTTCCTCCAGCTTCTTTATGGACAGCTATTGCCTGCTCTGCTATCAACACAGCTTGATCTGAAAGCGGGACTATATGCGCTATCGCTTTTTTCATTTTTTCTGCGGGTATGCGTATCTCTCTAGCATCAAGGTGGACCTCATGCGGCTCTATGTGTCGCACCTCTATTGGCCGTAGTGCCACAAAAACAGAAAGCTTTAGTGCAAGTTCGTATTGTGTTTTTCCTGAATAGCCCCATATATCACGCAGTAACTCACCAAGAGCTTTTGCTTCAAATATAGCTGGGTGCTTCTTGTGCGTGCGTTCGCCCAGCTCTTTTACCAGGTCGATTGTCTGAGCCACATTTCGCAGTATAACTTCTGCCCGTAGAGCACAATCCAAAATACTATTTGCCTGCAATAGCACAGTTCGGGCTGTATCGCGATGCCCAAGGCTATGTATTGGATCAACGACATCCAGAATGTCATTGCGGGTAATATCTACAATGGGAGTAGTTCCTAATTTAGGTATCAAGTAATTATTGAGTCGAGCTAGCGCATCCTTCGCCGTGTCGCTAGACCAACATTTGTTTTTTACATTTTGTTTGTGCCAAACCATTGCCCATTGGCTGAAAAGGTTTCTCTGTGCATCAACTGCATCGGCTAAGCGGCTCTTCCTTTCGGCTGCAGGGTCAATGCCTTCCCTAAGCTTTACTTTTATTTCGTCGCGCCTGGCTCTTGCAGCCTGTAATGATAAAGCAGGCCATGCACCTAACGAAATCACCCTCTGCGTGGGTTTCCCGGTACTGTCAGGAAATCGATATCCAATCTTCCAATGCTTACCACCGGGCTTAGTAACAAGGAGATACAACCCCCCGCCGTCACTTAGTTTAATTTGTTTCTTTTCTGCAGGGACTTTCGCCCTCTTCAGCTGTAAATCTGTAAGTGCCATAACCTGCCCCGGAATGAACGCTATACATCATGTGGCTTTCGCCTCGATAATAAACCAGCAAATCGTACCATTCCTGCACCAATAAACCAGCAAACACCATCAAATCGTACCACTTTTAGCGCGGCTTATATTACCCCATTCTGTGCCACAATAAACACTACAGACATCGAATAATCGTTGGCACACAACAAATAGCAAGGCCAAGCTGAACCCTACTGTGCCACAACAAGCCACCCATGAACAAAAAAAGGGCGGCCCTTTCGGAACCGCCCTTTTTGATACATCAGCTATGAAACGACTGATATAAAACCAACTCAGATGAGTGGGTTTTACATGCCCATGCCGCCCATACCACCCATGCCGCCCATATCAGGCGCGCCGGCAGGAGCTCCTGCTGGTTCAGGGATGTCAGCAATCATTGCTTCAGTGGTGATCAACAGACCAGCAATAGATGCTGCATACTGTAGAGCTGAACGGGTAACCTTAGTTGGGTCAATTACACCCATTTTAACAAGGTCGCCGTACTCTTCAGTCTGTGCGTTATAACCGAAGTGGCCTTCACCGTTAGATACTTCGTTCACAACTACAGATGCTTCACCGCCACCGTTGGTAACGATCTGACGAAGAGGCTCTTCGATAGCGCGACGAATAATCTTCACGCCAGTATCCTCATCATGGTTGATGCCAGAGACATCAGTCAAAGCAGCACGAGCACGAATCAGTGCAACGCCACCACCAGCAACGATGCCTTCTTCAACTGCAGCACGTGTTGCATGCAATGCATCGTCAACACGGTCTTTCTTCTCTTTCATTGCAACTTCAGTAGCTGCTCCGACTTTGATCACTGCAACACCGCCAGCCAATTTAGCCAGACGTTCCTGCATTTTCTCTTTGTCGTAGTCAGATGTAGAATCTTCAACCTGCTTGCGGATCAGCGCAACGCGGCCTTCGATGTCAGCTTTATCGCCAGCACCATCAACAATGACAGTAGCATCTTTGCTGATCTTAACGTTTCCAGCTGTACCCAGATCTTCCAAAGTAACATTTTCAAGCTTCAGACCAAGGTCTTCAGAGATCACTTTACCACCGGTAAGGATAGCCATGTCTTCCATCATCGCTTTACGACGATCGCCGAAACCAGGTGCTTTAACAGCAGCCACGTTTACAACGCCA
This sequence comes from Mariprofundus sp., assembly GCA_021772775.1. Lineage (GTDB taxonomy): Bacteria > Pseudomonadota > Zetaproteobacteria > Mariprofundales > Mariprofundaceae > Mariprofundus. Next base: position 230,132 of record JAJFLH010000035.1, read on the forward strand.
CGAACCTTGTTCACTACCAATGTTGCTAAAGCTTCGCCTTCGATATCTTCAGCGATAATCAACAATGGTTTACCGGTACGAGCAACTGCTTCCAATACTGGAAGTAGATCACGCATATTGGCAATTTTCTTTTCAAACAACAAAATGTGTGGGTGATCCAAAGATGCTTCCATACGTTCAGTATCAGTAACGAAGTAAGGAGAGAGATAACCACGATCGAACTGCATGCCTTCAACAACGTCCAGTTCTGTTTCCAGACCTTTGGCTTCTTCAACAGTGATTACGCCTTCTTTACCGACTTTATCCATTGCATCTGCAATGATTTTACCGATTTCAGCATCGCCATTCGCAGAGATAGTACCAACCTGAGCAATCTCTTCCTGATTCTGCACTTCGTTGGACAAACTTGCCAATTCAGTAACAACAGCAGTTACAGCTTTATCGATGCCACGTTTCAGATCCATTGGATTCATGCCGGCAGCAACAGCTTTTACGCCTTCTTTAGCGATAGACTGAGCCAGAACAGTTGCAGTAGTAGTACCGTCACCTGCGATATCCGCAGTTTTAGAAGCCACTTCTTTAACCATCTGTGCGCCCATGTTTTCGAACTTGTCTTCCAGCTCGATTTCCTTGGCAACAGAAACACCATCTTTAGTGATGGTTGGTGCGCCCCATGATTTATCCAGGACTACGTTACGGCCTTTGGGGCCCAATGTTACTTTTACTGCGTCAGCCAGTTTGTTTACACCGATCATCATCTGAGCGCGTGCGTCTTCACCGAATTGAATGTCTTTAGCCATTCTTCAATCTCCTGTTTTATCTATTCAATCTAATTTCTAAATATGTCGCGCAACGATTATACGAGCGCTGAGTTACTTATTGCCATCCATTAGAGATGACAGAATAATTAAGACTCGATTACGCCGAGGATGTCGTCTTCACGCATCATCAGGAAACTTTCACCATCAAGCTTGATTTCAGTACCAGCATACGTTGAGAAAATAACGGTATCGCCTTCTTTCACATCTAAAGGACGAACATCACCGTTTTCAAGACTTTTGCCTTTACCTGTTGCAATCACGAGACCCTGGATTGGCTTTTCTTTAGCCGAATCAGGAATGATGATGCCACCGGCAGATTTTTCTTCTTCATCCAAGCGACGGACGATTACGCGATCATGTAAAGGACGGACCTTTGTTGTCATCTTTGTTTCTCCTTCAATATTAATATTGGGTAATATTAGAATTGGTATCTTCTGAGATTCATATATAGGAACCCGCCAGCAGGGATTCAACCCCTAAGCAATATTTTTTTTCAATACTTCAAGATTAGGATGCATATTCTATGAACAGATACTGATTAATTGACTCAGATTTCGATTGAGCACTCTACTACGGCGCTCATCTTATGAGGTAGTAGGTTAAACAACCTTCTGCTTTGACAGCACAATGCCATCTTCATCGGCATACACGTATTCACCCGGATTGAACGTAACATCGGCAAAATGTACGGAGATATCCATCACACCCTGCTGCCGTTTAACTGTTTTGCGGGGAATCGTTGCAAGTGCTTTGGCGCCAAAGTCGAGCTTTCCGACATCAGCCGAATCTCTAATGCAGCCATTGATAATCACACCTTCCCAACCATTGGATGCACCGAGTGCCGCCATCACATCGCCCATCATGGCGCAACGCAATGAAGCACCAGAATCAACCACCAACACCTTGCCACTACCGTCTGTTTCAAATGCTGCTTTAAGGTAGGTATTATCTTCAAAAGCTTTCAAGGTTACGATTTGCCCACAGAAAGAGCTGCGCCCACCAAAATCTCGAAAGATGGGCGCTGCTACCTGTAGATTTTCCAGATGATCATCGTAAAGATCAGTAGTTTTAAATGTAGCCGTCACTGACCAAACAATCCTTTCACTGCATCACTAGCACCACCGGCTGCGCCACCAAGGCTATCAGTGACTGTTTTTTCAACATTGCCACCAAGCTTACCTGCTTGATCCAAAGCACCTTTCTTAAGTAGCTCGGCTGATTTACCCAGATATTTGTTCACACCCAATGAAGCAACAGAGCCCTTCACATTACCCAATAGTTTAGATGACAGCAGCTGAGCCACTTCTGCAGCTGTAGCACCACCACTCTTTTTACCGACATCGGTTAGTAAAATACGAGGCAGATTAACCGTCTGTTCTGCATCACCAAGTGCAGCAATACGTACTTTCGCTTTGCTGCCTTCAACAACGAGTTTACGAATAATGATTTTCAACTCTTCGCCACCGTCAGCTTTCGCTGCTCCAGACTCAGACTTAGTACTACCACCGCCGCCGATATTCTTCTTCAGCATATCGACATTGGAGGCACCTGATTTATTGATTTCATATACCACAACCGGTGCAGAGATAATGATCTCATCAATCACAATCGGATTCTGGCGAATCGTAGTAACATCAATTTTTGTTTGGATATTGCCCAGTTCAAAGATATTCGGATCACTGAAACCAGCAGGGTTAGCAACGATCAAACCGGTGATGGATGCTTTCCCTTCCTTTAATTGCAAAGAGACATCTGCAACACTGACTTTAGTTTTTGTGGCCTGAGAACCATAAGTCTGAATCGAATCTTTGACGATGCCATCCAAATTAGACCAAACAAATACCAAGCCTACCACAATAATCACTGCTAATGCAGTCACACCAATCAATACTTTTTTCATCATCTGCCTCCGTTCATTCACTACTTAAGTAAAATAAAGCTTATGCCTTCAACATTATCATTGCACATCATCAACTCTGCAGATTAATCGCTACTTTGGTAAATCCTTCAATGCAGCAATACGATCCGCCGTTGGCGGGTGCGTAGAAAACAGGTGTCCAATACCCTTGGACTGACCATGAATTTTCATTGTAGCCAGAGCATCATCACTCATGCCCTCTTCTCTGTGTTCAGATGACAATGTCTGTTGAGACAATATTTCAATTTTTTGCAATGCCGCAGCCATCGATGCAGCACCCACTGCATTTGCAGCATATGCATCAGCACGAAATTCACGGCGACGCGAGAACCAGCAAATTGGAATCATGGCTAGAATCGACAACACAAACTGTAACAGCATATAAACTGCAAAACCCATCCAGTAATTGCGTTCCATCAATGGGCGCGAAATCATACGTGCAATAAAATATACAAAGGTATTCATCAAACCTTGCAGTAGCGTTGTCGCCATCATATCACCATTGGTAATATGGCCCACTTCATGGGCAACCACCGCTCTTAGCTCATCATCCGATAGGTTCATCGCCAAACCGGATGAGACAGCTACCATGGCATTATTCCGCGTTGGGCCAGTGGCGAAAGCATTGGGCACATCATCCCAATAGACCCACACCTCTGGCATTTTGATACCTTCCCTCTCTGCTAATTCGGCAACAGTATTAAATACCACCTTCTCTTTTTGAGTCGATGGGGAGGTAACCTGCTGCATGCGCATGCCACGCTTGGCCATCCATTTGGACATAAACAGAGAAATAAATGCGCCACCAAAACCAAACACCATAGCCCATGCAAATTCATGCGTTGCAACTGAACCGCGTAGATCGATGCCAAATTGAGGCAAAACATAGTCGATAAGAATGGTGCCAGTAATCGCTAATGTGAAAAAAATCAATAAATTAGTAACGATTAATAGAAAGATACCTTTGAACCACTGCATTGAAAACTCCTTTGTGATAATATTCAGCCTATATATGAGGTCACCAGTGTGCAAATACAAGCCTTGAAAACAGATGAAACATACCTTAAAAGGAACTCATGAACTCTAAAGCTGACCACGATCCCGAAATTCCTGAGAAAACCAACAAAGCCACTGAAAGCAAAGAGGCTCATTTGGTTCGTTCTGATGATGTTCTGCCAAAAGAGCTAACCATTCTACCCGTCTCGAATAGACCTCTCTTCCCAGGGCTAGTTGTACCCTTAATTTATGAAGGTGATGAGATGGGTAAGATCGTTCGCGATCTGGCTGACAGTCACAGCCAACATGTCGGTTTGGTTTTGGTACGCGATGAAGATAAGGATTATGCCCCTGAAAATCTCTATGAGGTCGGTGTGGTCGCTCGCATTGCCAAAGCGATTGAAATTGAGGGCCATGGCCTGCACCTCGTGGTTGAATGTCTACGTCGCTTCAAAATTGAAGCTTTTCTCAGCAACACGAATCCGATTCGTGTACTCGCCAGTTATCGTAGCGAAACCTCCTACGAGGATAATGTTGATCTACGCGCTTATACCGTGGCTATCGTTAATACCATCAAAGAGTTACTTAAACACAATCCCCTATATGAAGAAGAGCTGCGACTGTTTGCATCGCGATTTGATGTGAATGAGCCAAATCGACTGGCGGATTTTGCGGCCAGTCTGACCACGGCCAGCCGTGAGGATTTGCAAGGGATCCTTGAAACATTCCCGATTTTTGATCGTCTGAAGAAAGTGCTATCGCTGCTGAACAGAGAGCTTGATGTCAGCAAGGTACAAACAAAAATCCGTGACAATATTGATGAACGGGTCAGTGAACAGCAACGTAAATTCTTCTTGCATGAACAGCTACAGGAAATTCAGCGCGAATTGGGTATGAACGAAGACCCGCGTGAAAAAGAGATCGATGATTTCCGTAAAAAAGCCAGTAAACTCAAGTTTAGTGACGAAGCAGAACAAATATTTGATGAGGAACTCAACAAGCTGATCATGCTGGAAACAGCTTCGCCTGAATACAGTGTAACACGCAATTATCTCGATTGGCTGACCAGCCTGCCATGGGGCAAAGCCTGCCGTGATCGATATAATTTAAACAGCGCCTCCCGCTCCCTGAACCAGCATCATTCTGGCCTTGATGATGTAAAAGACCGCATACTTGAATTCATTGCGGTAGGTGCGCGTAAAAAAGCTGTCGGTGGTTCAATCATTCTGTTTGTAGGCCCACCGGGTGTGGGCAAAACCTCTTTAGGTAAAGCCATTGCCGATGCTGTGGCGCGTCCATTTTACCGCTTTTCAGTTGGTGGCATGCGTGATGAAGCTGAAATAAAAGGTCATCGCCGCACCTATATCGGAGCTATGCCGGGTAAAATAGTACAGGCTTTAAAACGGGTTGAGGTAGCCAATCCCGTCATTATGATCGATGAAGTGGATAAAATCGGCTCTGATTTCCGTGGTGATCCTGCTTCAGCGCTATTGGAAGTACTAGATCCCGAACAAAATGCAGAGTTCATGGATCATTATCTGGATGTGCGCTTCGATCTATCGCAGGTGTTATTTCTATTAACTGCCAACCAACTCGACACCGTTCCACGCCCCCTACTCGACCGTGCTGAAATCATTCGTCTGCCTGGATATATGGCCAGTGAAAAAATAGAAATTGCCCGTAAGCATCTTTGGCCAACACAACTGAAAGAACATGCATTAACACGAAACGATGTGTCGTTAACCAAAACAGTCATCCAGCATTTGGTGGAAGATTATGCAAGGGAACCGGGTGTGCGCCGCCTGGAAGGCTTGATGAAAAAGATCCTACGCAAAGTTGCACGCAAGCTGGAAGATGGTTCCGCTGAAACACCAGTTCGCATTGCTGTCGCCGACCTGGCAGAGTATATCGGCAAACCGCGCTTCCGTGAGCAGCCCATCAATCAGGGAGTCGGTTTATCTACTGGCCTCGCCTGGACTGCGATGGGAGGCACCACCCTAACATTGGAAACTACGGTCATTCATCGAGACCGTCGCGGTATGAAAATCACCGGCCAACTGGGAAAAGTAATGCAGGAATCAACCGAAATCGCTTATTCCTATATCACATCAAACCTCTCTCGCTTTATCACGGATAAAAAAGCTATTGATGCAAGCTTCTTCGACAAAGCATTTGTACATATGCATGTTCCAGAGGGCGCAGTACCTAAAGATGGACCATCGGCTGGTGTCGCTATAGCGACTGCCCTATTATCGCTGGCATTAAATCAAGCCCCTGCCCGCCTTGCCATGACAGGTGAAATGACCTTAACAGGTGATGTTTTGGCCATTGGTGGCGAACGCGAAAAATTATTGGCGGCCAAACGCCTTGGCATCCATGAAGTCATTCTACCCGCAGCCAACGAAGTCGATGTCGATGAACTCCCGGCCAGTGTACGTGAAGGTTTAACCATTCACTATGCCAAACACTTTAAAGATGTGGCCAGACTCATGTTCAACATTCGCATGAAAGCAAAGACTAAACGAGAGATATAGTCGACTAGCGATATATTAAAAACATCTATTTGCTATAGGCATCCAAAAACATCGAATGATATAAACTGTCACTATGACTGACCATAGCGATAACAGACATCGTTGTATAAGTCATGAAATATAAGTATGCTTGTCAAAATTCATCTATCAGTGATTCAGCAGGAGTTCAACCATGAAAAAAGTATTGGCTAGCCTAATTATGATCTTTTTAAGCGTATCTTCTGCAGATGCAGCTAATTTCACACTGGCAGACGCAAATGCCAACGCTGCCAATGCTGCAAATGCTGCAACTCGATCTTTAGATCCATTGAAAGGTGACTTAAAAGCCCTGCTGGCAAGTGGCTTCACTATTGATCAAATCCTAAACAACTATGCAACTTCGAATAGCCCTTATGCAATCACAGAAGTAATTGCCTCCTTAACAGAAGTCGCTGACCCTAAGTCATACGGCCAAATCTTGGCGGCTACGAATAAGTATGCCCCTGCTTTTAAAGCTGTCATCCAACAGGTTATTCAACTTTATAGAGCCGATTTAAAAGCACTGAATTCCGTCAATAGCATTAACGAACTTGCTGCAACGGCCGCAGGCGCTGGGGAAGCTGCACCACGAAGCATTGCTGCGGCAAGCTCTTTAATTACAAGATATAATGTTGCGAATGTAGTGAATACTTTTGCGGGCTCTGGCGTTAATCGACTTGGTGCTAGCGCTTTATAGTAAAAAACTTGGGCATTTGGATCCCGAGGCTTATAGCATTATAATATATATTACTTCATAAAGGCAGTAAATATTAATAATTGGTTGGTTTATTGTTATTTAGCTTTAATTGCATGGCTTCCGTTACCATTCGGCAACAACCGTCCTTGGGCTACCTCAATCACAGAAGTGTGGATCTATTTTATTGCCGGATTTATTATCATTCAGTGGCTCCGCCAACCTCAGGCTATTCCAACACCTTTTAAAACCTCCTATGTTACCCTTGTCCTGCTGGCATTAAACTTATTATGGCTGCTAATACAATGTATGCCAATACCTTTAAGCTTGCTACAGACTCTCTCTCCTTTAGCTACTGATTTGTACATTCATAGTGGAATAACAAGCTACGCCTCAATTTCACTTGATAGCACAGTAACATTTTATCAGTTTCAAACAGCTCTATTTTTATTCACTCTATTCCTCCTTACGCTCTATTTGATTGACTCAGAAAAGAAACTAAGGTGGCTTGTTTATACAATTTTGTTAAGTGCTCTTTTTCAGTCCATGTATGGAGCCCTGATGATCTTAACTGGGATCGAATATTCCTTTTTTATCAGTAAGTCGGAAATTCAATCAACCATCGGCTCCGCAACAGGCACCTTTGCAAACCGAGATCATTTAGCTGGTTACCTTGAAATGGCGCTAGCGCTGGGAATCGGATTGATGCTTACTATGTTGTCTAACAGTAGAAACTTTATTCTAAACTGGAAGCAACGCATCAGAGAAATCTCAGAACTACTGTTAGGTTCTAAAGCACGACTACGTATTATACTGATATTGCTCTGTTTAGGGCTTGTTCTTACCCACTCTCGCGGAGGAAACATAAGCTTTTTTATCAGTCTAGGTGTTACAGGAATACTCTTTTTAGCAATCGCGCGAAATAAACCACGTGCCACGACCATCTTTCTAAGCAGCTTACTCATTTTGGATATTGTAGTTATTGGATCGCTGGTCGGAGCCTCTGAAGTCATAAACCGTTTAGCAGAAACATCCACACAAACAGAGACCAGGGATGATGCTTATCTTGCTACCTACCCAATGCTTAAAGATTACTTCATCACTGGGATTGGAGCTGGCAATTACTTTAATGTATTTCCTAGCTATAAAACGCCACTGCTCAATGAGTACTGGAGGCATAGCCATAACGACTATTTAGAAATCATGGTCGAACAAGGTATCATTGGCTTTTCGCTCTTGGCCGGTGTCGTTCTTTTTTCAATATTCACCGCCATACAACTGCTCCGAACACGACGAAACCCCTTCGTGCTAGGTATGTGCTTTGCATCTTTGATGGGGACTTTCTCACTACTTATCCATTCAGCCGTTGATTTCAACCTACAAATTCTGGCCAATAGCAGTGTTTTCATGATCATATTGGCTATTCCGTTTATTTGCCACAACCTCAATTATAAACAAAAAGGTAGCAGAAGATCATCGATGAAGATCGACCACTATCATCGGCATGAGTGAAGAAAGCTAAGCGAAAGCAACATGCCTCTAGACCAAGGAACCTCTGAGATAAAAATGAGCGGACTCAGTAAATGATTCTCTATTACTCTGACCTCTCCAATTTATGCTCACAAGCTCTATTTTCCTACTGACGGAGGTAATAAAGGCTTATTAACAAATACGCTGTTCAATATTGAAAGCTTACTGATTAGAAGAATTGGAATGGCGTGAATACAAGCGAAATTTAAATGCTCAGCCATCGCTGTATACTCTTTCAATCCAGGTAAGGTTACAGCTACAGCAAACCAAGAGATCAAGATCAGTAATATTTCGAAGGAATGCATACTCAACCGCTCTCTCGCATGCCCAACAAAAAGACTAATGATCAACCACAATAGCGTAACAGAAGTTATTACTGTCCAATAGATATCCCACACATTATTTTTCAACAGCATATCGTAAATAAACAACATCGCCAAAATAATCAGATAGAACATCCCATACAACATCGCAACGATACGCTTGTTATAGTGTCTAAACACGATCAACAAAAACAATCCAATGATTGGCAGCAAACATAATCGCCAATCCTGCAAAACAACAAGCGGAAACAGGAATGACAACATAACTATGTTAGGAACTACTCTGCCAAATGCAAACCATACACGATAAGTCCTTTGAAATTGCCTCTTTTCAAACCTTTTAAGGACAGTACTCAGCTTCCAAATATTGGAGACCATACTCCAAGGGTTATCTCTTAATTGTGCCAAGCCCCTGTAAAGCAGAAAAGCCATCAGGATAGCCGCTGTAAATTGCCAGGCATCCGGAAGATTCAGCTTCAAAAATAACAGCCCCAGAAAACCGTATAAAAACATCAAAGCATACAGTATCGACACAGCCTGGTTTTGGCTTAATCCAACCTCAATCAAGCGATGATGCAGATGCGTTTGATCTGGTGAGAATGGACTCTTCCCCTGTAAAATTCGCCCTCCCATAACAATCAACGTGTCGAGAAGTGGCACTGCTAAAATCAAAGCCGCTGTCATAGGGGTAGGTTGAAAGCCTGTATTGGAATCAACAACACTTAATGCCAGAACTCCACAGGTATAGCCAATCATCAGGCTTCCGACGTCCCCCATGAACAGACGAGCAGGGAAGGAGTTATAGGCCAAAAAACCTGTTAGTGAACCAGCTAGGGCTGCAGCAATGATAAGAGATGCATGGTTACCTGTTTTAAACGCTAGCAGAGCAAAGAAAAGTGAAGCAATAACCGCCATTCCACCAGCCAAACCATCTAGACCATCACTTAGGTTCATCGCATTGATAAGCCCTACCACACAAAATATTGTAATTATATAAGAGAGTGAGCCAAAGGAAATATCTCCCAGACCAAACAGGTCACCTACACCACTTAACTCAACACCTGAGATAGTGACAAAAACAGCAACGGCTATAATCTCACCCACAAATTTAATGCGATGTGACATTGGGTTGATATCATCAAGCAGACCGGTTATCAAAATAACTATCAACCCCAATAAAAAACCAACCATAAATCTGTCAAATGATACAAAAAAGGACATCGCAAATAACATAGCCAGACAAATTCCAATACCACCTAATCGTGGTGTTGCAACTTTATGCACAGAGCGATGGTTTGGTTCATCAACCGCACCCAGCTTATGGGCCACAAACATAGAGAGTGGAGTCAACATAATTGAAAACACCAGTGCCAGCGCCAAGACCAACCATGATGTAGATATAGCTTCTAAGTAGAGCCCTATAACAAACCATGATGTATTCATAATTTCCATGTTGTTAAATTACCTACCCCGACTGAAAAGTTTATATTATTCTAGACTAAATTTCTAAATACGTAAAACAGAGTCATTTTCAATGTGAAAAGAAGTTGTTAAGATACAAACAGAAGAGGCAGGAGCAGTAAACAACTTACATTGAAGGATCCACTGTAGTCATTCAGATTAGAGTTTACATTAACGCCATCGCGAACAAACCATCCTACAGCCGTTCACGCATATCCCCCCTATCAACACGCCCACCATATCCACTATAAAATCACTCATCCGCGGTGTACGGCCTGGCACCCAAAACTGTACAATCTCACTGGCCATCGCAAAAAAGGCTACTCCTATAAACAGCTTTAACCACGAAGTGCCCTGCAAAACCAATAGCAGCACTGCACCCAGAAACGAAAATAGCAGGAGATGCACAAGATCAATCAATGGCCAAAGGCCCTCAATCCAATTAAGTGGCTGCCCGATCCAATGATATTCCGACCGCAACCAGGCTAAGGAGGTGTTCGGAAGCATAATTCCGACAATAATTAGAGTGCAAACAGACAGTAAGGCAACCCATCTGATCGCTGTTGCTACATCATTTCTCAACACCAGTCAGTTATCATCTTGTATTCCGTCAATCAATGCTATGAAGCGTATTCAGGTAAGCATCAATGACCAAACTCTCATCAAATTCCCGGATCACTTTTTTCCTACTTTGACTACCCATTAGAGTACGCTGCTCCTCTGTGAGATCCAGTAACAACTGCATCTTTCCCGCCAGATCTGCAGCATTTTGCACTTCGCATAGATAACCATTTACTTCATCATCAATCACATCTCGACAACCCGGTACATCGGTGGCGATTAATGGACGGGCCATACTCCCCCCCTCGATCAGCGTACGTGGCAACCCTTCGCGATAAGAAGGTAACACCACACAATCGGCCTCTTGCATAAAAGACTTCACATCATCGCTCTCGCCAAGGTATTCAATCACCCCTTCGTCTACCCACTGCTGCATCTGCTCACGCGAAACAGCCTGAGGATTAATCACATCTAGAAAACCGAGCAACTGGAAACGAGCTTCGGGGTATTGCTGCTTCAACAGACGAGCAGCCTCGACAAACTCTCCCACGCCCTTATCCCAAAGCATTCGGGCCACAAGTAAGAAAATGCCCCCCTGCCCTTTTTCGCTCACATCGCCAGGTGCATAAAGTTCAGTATTGATTCCTGAGCCTGGTATACGTTGCACCTTTTTCTCATTAACCAGTCCTAGCTCAACAAACAGATGCAGATCATCATTATTCTGAAAAAATACCCGCTGTGGAAAATAGAGTGCCACTCTATAGAGCACCTTGATGATGCGCGTAATAAAACTTTGTCTAATAAAGACATTCCCCAATCCCGAGATATTGGGAATTACTGAAATAGACATCAGACCAGCGACCAGAGAGACATAGATATTTGGTTTCGGTGTGTAGGTAAGAATCACATCCGGCTTCTCACTCCTGAATAAGCGATACAAACGAAACATCAGGAACAGATCTGTAACTGGATTAGTTCCCTTGTTGTCCATAGGTAACGCAATAAATCGGAAACCAACCCTCTCAATACGTTCGCTGTAGGCATCAGGCGGTGCAGCTGCAATCACCTCATATCCCTCATCACACAGCCGTGACATCAAGGGCCTACGAAAATTAAATAGGTTCCAACTGGTATTGGATATAATAATTAATTTAGGCATATGTGACTGGTTGGTCACAAATCACTAATAACAAGTCACTGCTCCCCCTCTCATTGAAATATCGCACTTTGATATGGTAGCCAGTATTTTGCATGGGCACCAAATGTGAGCCAGACAAAGAGAACTGCGGCGTGATAAAATACGATCATCATACCCAAGTTGGACTTATTCATCACCAGAGGTAGATGCGCCCATACATATAATTGCAGTGGGGCTAGATAGAGTGCCATGCGATCTACTGCAGTTGATGCAATAGCTAGCATCGGTAAACATGCTAAACATGCCCAGGCAAGTGGTATCCAATGTGCATCGAGTGTAATCGCAGATGATGAAGGCTTCCCCCTCCCTGTATTCGCATGGCCGTGCTCACTGCTCACCGCCAAACTACTCCACTTCCGGTATATGATGAAAAAAATGGCTGCCGGCAGTACATTCATCATCACCCGAATCATTGCACCAGAAGACTGCATCTGTGCATCCACATAGTTTAAAATCAGATTATCATAATAATCAGCCATAAATGCATTCATCGCTAGGTAGGCAACCACCAAACCAACAGATACGCGCACCAATGAGAAACGGTTCGGACCTGAAAAAACCCCCAGTAAAATTAGCACTACAGCAGTTTTATGAAACAGAGCTCCACAAATGATGAACGCATAAAAGCGCCAGTTTTCTTTTCTGGCTAAAGCATTCAGTGCCAAAAATTCAAATCCAAGTGCTACTGCCTGACGTGTATATCCCATCGCCACAACCACGAGCAAATAGGGCACCGCAACTACCATACCTATCCATGGGTTGGGCAGACGCAATGAAAATGCAGTAACCCCAGCCATAAAAATAGCACCGCAGACTAAGTTTACGCCATAAATACCCCAACCAATCTGATTCATTATCCAGCTCAACGTTGTATAACCGGCATCATGGCCTATTTTTAGCGCATCCTCAAAAGAGTAATAATGCAGTATATGAAATTGACGCAGATAATTATTCCAGTCACCACCGACATGAAAGCGAAAGCCGATCATCAACGCAGCAAAAAATGCAAACAGTAGCACCGGAACTGTTTTTACCTGCTGTCGTGAGTTTGTAGATGCTATTACTGCCATAGCTGGTATCAGAAACAAAAACCAATAAGGAATCATTTCAGGAAGCTACAGGGAGCAAGGAAAAAGGGGAAAGGTTCAAGAACCAATGACTCATTGTCATAACATAGCGATAGCAATTTCAAAAATTTCTCTCATATTAATTCTCGATTTTCCTCTGCGTTACTTTGCGACAAGGTGAATGCCGCTATGCGGCAGAGAATGTGCCCCGAGGTACCTCTACGGTAAATGCCTTTGTCTAAGGGGTTCATTGCTCTTCCAGCCACGCTTGAAACATCAAAACACCCCACAATTTAAATTGTCTATTCTCTCCACTCAGGTGTTGCTGCCATACCTGCCTGACCACCGCTGCATTGAAAAAGCCTTCTTGCTCTAACCGAGATTCATCCAGCAGTGCTTCCGCCCAATCTCTGAGTGGCCCACGCAACCAAACATCCACAGGCAAACCAAACCCCTGTTTGGGACGATCCATCATCAATTGCGGCACATGTTTGTACAGTAATTGACGCAATAACCACTTACCCTGTCCATTTCGAATTTTCATATGCAGAGGCAAAGCCCATGCCAGTTCTACAACCCTATGATCAAGCATAGGTACTCTAGTCTCTAAACTTACCCCCATAGCCGCTCGATCTACCTTGCAGAGTATGTCATCAGGCAAATAGGTTAAACCGTCCATCAACATCATTTGATGCTCAATCTCTAGCAGACCCTCATTCTGCCAAGAAGGTGAATTGTCGTCAGGCAAGAGAGACTCCCCTGGGGGACTGCCAACTGGCGACTGCTGACCCGCGCCAATCACAACACTGGCCGGATCAAACCACTGCGACACCAAACGTTTGTACAGATCAGATTCATCTTTTGCATTCAGCAGCCCGGCAAGTTTATGCACTTTCTCACCCATCTGAACTGTTTGAAAACGTGAGGGCAGATACGATCCACAGCGTGAATTAAAAGCGTCCCAGGCACTAGGAGAAATTGAGCACATGGCAGAACCAATGCCTTGACGAACACTCGTAGGCACCCAACCAGTCTTCTGACGTATTGTTCGACTCCAAGTGTGCCGATTATACCCACCAAACAACTCATCACCCCCATCACCTGAAAGCGCTACAGTCACGTCTTGACGCGCCATCTGCGCGACCAGAAAGGTCGGAATCTGAGATGAATCAGCAAACGGTTCATCATAGAGAGATGGCAGTTGTGGAATCACATCCAGCGCATCCTGCGGAGACAGATACAGCTCGGTGTGCTCAGTGCCAAGGTGTTTTGCCACACTCTTGGCATGCACCGCCTCATTATAGTCAGACTCATCAAAGCCAATCGTAAATGTTTTTATCGGTCTATCTGAATGCTCCTGCATCAGTGCCGCCACAACAGAAGAATCAATCCCGCCAGACAAAAAGGCACCAAGCGGAACATCTGCCAGCTGCTGCCCTTTTATGGCATCACCAAGCGTTGATTCGAGCAGATCGATAGCCTCGTCGTCATTGCCTGCAAACGGCTCAGCCTGCCCTCGTTCAGCCACCTCAGCCAATGACCAGTAGGGTATGGGCTGTGATTGGTGATTAGTAATTGGTAACTTATCTCTACCACATTGAATCTGGAGAAAAGTGCCCGAAGGGAGCTTGTGGATGCCCTGATATATAGAATAAGGCGTTGGGATATAGTTATATCGAAGGAGCAGTGTCAGTGCTCCTCTATCGACATCTCCGATGAAATCTGGATGCGCTTTCAGTGCCTTCAGTTCAGAGCCAAAAATAAAGGTATCAGCCAGCCAACCATAATAGAGAGGCTTCTCACCCATGTGATCTCGGGCAAGGGTCAACATCTGCTCTTCACGATCCCACAACGCAATAGCGAACATGCCAACACATGCTTTCAGTGTCTTTTCAATGCCCCAGGCTGAAAATGCTGCCAACAACGTCTCAGTATCGGAGTGGCCGCGCCAATTAAACTGTGATTGGGAACTAGTGATTGATGATTGGTCGCGTGAAACCGCTAACTGCCGAGAAGGTGAATTGTCGTCAGGCAAGAGAGACTCCCCTAGAGGACTGCAAACTGCAAACTGCAAATTTTCTTTTTCCAACTGCTGTCTGATCTCCAAATGATTATAAATCTCACCATTGAAGACGATGACATATCGCCCGCATACTGAATGCATCGGTTGATGCCCTGCTGGTGACAGATCGAGAATAGATAACCGACGATGAGCTACCGCAATGCCGCTCGACTCATCAACCCATGCACCACCATCATCCGGCCCGCGATGTAGCAGCACATCGCTCATAGCACGTACTATCTTTTCCAGCGACTGATTGCAGCTACCCGACTCGATGAATCCCGTAATTCCACACATGCTATACAACCATCGATTTGAATAATTTGATAAGTTTAGGGGCTGCTACTTGTAGACAGTATCTCTCTTCCACCTTGCTTTGACCAGAAACACCCATTCTCTTTCTCAGCTCAACATCAGAAATCATGGTTTCTACTGCCTGCTTCCAACCACTCTGAGTGGACGCGAGAAAACCATTCTCTCCATGTTCGACAATCTCCGAGTTTACGCCCACAGGTGAAGCAATAACCGGCAAACCACAAGCCATGTATTGGATCAACTTGAATCCACACTTGCCACGCGCCCACGCTTCATCAGGTAGTGGCATGATCCCAACATCAAATCTGCATATCTGAGCCACTTCACTTTCTTCTCTCCAGGGAACCACCTCTACATCGACACCCACCAGTTCCACAGGACCTGAACCAATCAGACGCAACTTTGCATTGCCATCACTACACACCTCTGCCAATGCGGGTGCAATTGATTGAAGATACTTTGCCGTTGAAGGAGAACCAACCCAACCGATCGTGAATGTATTGCACTCTCTACCCTTCTCGGAAGCAGAAAGCAGATAACGATCAAGATTGATAACCGTCGGTATAATCTCCACCCGCCTTGCTCCTGCCCTACGCGCGTAATCAGCTAGATACGCATTACCTGCCACTACTGCTTCGGACAACCTCATAACCGTCGATATTTTTCCACTCAGAAACTTGCGAATTATTGGATTACGATGATGGTCATACTGGTGAAACAACGCATCGTCATAATCGACAATATAGCGAATGTTGAACCAACCAAGCATCCGCTCTAATAGAGCGGGAAAATAGGGAAGCAACTCATATTCAATAACAAGCAGGTCATACTTATTCGCACTTAGTAAAATTCGAATACGGCGAAGAAAAGCATAGACAACATCCATCTTCGAACCACTTCCGTGCTGATAGCGATTAGCAAGATACAAGTCATCAAACAATGGCGATACTTCACTAGTCATGCCTGCCTGCTCCAGCAAGGGCAAGTATTGATAACTGCGGTAGCGACTACTTGCCCCACTTCGCGCATATTTTGTTAAGAACAAAATTTTCATAGGCTCGCCAGAAGGCTTAATCTTTCCACTCAAACAGTAGTATCCAACTTATCGTTATAAAAAACATTAGTTATATCATCAGGATTCATTGCATCCTCTTTAGAAAACACATTTTGCTGTTGCCTTAATCGCCTTTGCATACTCGCCTCTGGAGCGCCAGCAAAGAAAAAGAATAGTTGCCACTTTTAATTTCATATAAAGCTTATCAAATAAAGATGCACCTTGAATACCCTTGACACTTTCTAGTAAGGTTAAATAGCCTTCTTCCAAACCTTCAAAATTTGCCATGGCAGAGCTGTCGCTTTTCCGATAGAGATAAACTATCTCATTTACATACGCATATTCGACATCGCATCTATCGGCTATTTCAATATAGAAACGAAGATCCTCAGCATGTGACATGCCGTCAGCAAACCTTATACCTCCCAATCTCGAGCTACGTAGCATATATGATGGCCCAAAAAAGGTACGGTCATCAAGCTTAAGTAGCCTTGGTAACAACTTGCCAGTGTAATACGGCCGATAGCAACGCTGCTCATCATGCATAGAAGCATCTCGAACACTGATGATGCCATCTACAACATCTACTTCCGGGTTCTCCTGCAGAAAAAGGCCCCGAGCTTCCAAGCCCTTAGATGGCAAAACATCATCTGCATCGAGAAAAGTGATATACTCTCCTTTCTTCAACTCTAACCCTACATTTCGTGCAGAACTAACCCCTCTGTTCGACTGATGAATCACATGAATGCGTGAGTCATCAAGCTTCTCTAGAAGGCTTTTTGTGCCATCCGTGCTGCCATCATTAATAATGATCAACTCCCAGTTACTCCAACTCTGTGCTATACAGGATTGGACAGCTTCATTTACATAAGCTACAGCATTGTAAACTGGCATAATTATAGTGATAAGTGGTTCAGTTCGCATATAAACTGATAGTGCTTAACCGTATTAAAGTGTGCTTCTGAAAATAATAATCAAGATGGTAAAGCATATATGTCATGTAGCCTTACGCGCTTCAATGTATAGCGACTCGACTTTTCTTGATTCACTATCCACCAACAGATTATCGTCATCACCACACATAAACTTCTGTCTTTTTATATCAATATAGCCTGCCTCTTTCAACATTGCGGCAAACGTTTGGAAGTCATACGCAAAACGATGACCATGATCTCTGAAGACCCTATTAACTTCCATCATAGGGGTAGATCCATTTAATACATCTTTTTGTGACATATATGGGAATGCTATGTCGTCAGAAACTTTCCCTTTTTGATAAAGGTCCAAATAAAGCTCAGCATCAGGAACAACAATTCGCAAAATACCTTCGGGTTTTAAAACCCGATATACATCACTAAGCACCTTTTTGCATGATTCGAATTCAATATGTTCAAGGCAATGTTCGGTATACACTCCCGTATAGGTGTCGCTTTTCAACTCAGGTAACCCATTGCTTATATCCCAGCAAACATGAATACCCGGCCTCCACTGATAATCCACATTGATGAATTGTTCATATATATTAGGGCCGCATCCAATATTCACATAATCCTTTTCAGGGAGTGAATTAATTTGTGCCCTGTTATTACGAATAAAGTAACTGTAAAAAAACTGCACTTTAGTGTAATCACTTAAAGGCCTTCCTAGTGTAATTCTCGTATCCCTAAATTCCATTCTATAACTCCCAATAAGTCCTAACCTACAAAACTTCTATACTTACATTTTCTAATATATCTACAAATTTGGAGACTAGTTGCATCTGTCTGTCGGCAGTTTATTATTTTACCAAATAACCTTTAATCGTATCTCCTTTCTTCGTCACCGAAAGAAAGATATTGATTACATTTTTTACTAAACCAAGTAATTTATTTGACTCCACCTGCTGCCTAAAAGAATCTGTTTGAGCTTTCGCAGCCAATCGTTTCTCGGTCTGGTTCATTTCGACCTCTGTTTTTGATAACTGCCTCTTTAAACGACCAATATCAATGCCTGTTGTCACAATATTCTTAACCATAAAACCGTGCCGGACGGCAATTTTTGATAATGAAGAGCGTGAGTAAAATGAGATATGCTCTGGATAGCAAATGATTGGAAATGCCTCCCCCTCCAGATGCCTTAGTAGTGCGTTGAAATTTGGCGTTGTGCAATAATACAATCCACCAGCTCTTAATTTTTCATGTATCAAATTAAAGTGCTCATTCGGATTATTAATATGCTCAATCACCTCAAAAGTGGTAATCACATCAAAATGAACATCTTGAAACATCTCAGAGGTAAGTTCACCCTGCTGAACCGGCAGGTTTCTGCCATGACAAAGCGCTATGGCTGCATCTGAGTATTCGCAACCATATACGTTCCATCCCCTCTTGCGAGCCTCATTGAGAAAATCACCCTGACCACACCCAACATCCAAGATATTCCCTGTTTGCCTGTAATGTTCGAATTCATCGAGTAGTTTGTTATAGCTAGCAATGGTCGGAGGCAAACATGGCTTAAGCATTGAATAACTGTACTGTTTATAGTGATCGTATAACTCATCATCTGTTGGAATTCGACAGTCAAAGACAAAACTACAACCGGCACATTTAAACAGATGCAAAGCCTCAAAACCATTCAACACCGAAATCTTCTTACTTTCACATAGAGGGCAATAATTAAAACTATTCATAATAAAAGCTCTTCTCCCATCAAAACTCCTTTTTAATTAGCAAGCGAATCTGATCAACACTCATCCACTCATCATTATCTCCAGAGTTATAATCATGAAGAGCATCAACTGGTGCTGCATCAGTTGCATCAATATAATCCTTGGGGCTCCACCGCCCTCCTGTCGGGCAGATAACAACGTAAGAGCCATGTCGTAATGTCATCGGGGCTTCTACAAGACTGTACATTGCTTCGTGTTTCTTTTCTCCAGGTCTGGCACCAATGATTCTATGTTCAGCATCAGGGGCAATGGCCATAGCCATATCTGCAACTTTGTAGGAGGGAGATACAGGGCACGTAATATCCCCTCCCCATCCTTCAGTAAGCGCATGCATAATAAGATCTGTACCTTCACGCATAGTAATGGAGAAGCGTGTCATAGTAGGATCAGTAATAGGTAAAACTCCGGATGAGCGAAGTCGCAGAAATAGAGGAACGACTGAGCTACGACTGCTCAGAATATTGGCATAACGAACCAGTGAAAAACGTGTATCACCCACGCCATCTGCTTCAATCAACAGGCGCTCCATCAGAAACTTTGTAGCACCATACGCTGTAGTTGGATTCACAGCCTTATCACTCGATATTGCCACAACGCGTTGTACCCCATTTAATCTTGCGGCACGAATTAAATTATTTGTTCCTACTACATTTGTGGCTACAGCCTCAAAAGGATTACTCTCAGCAGCAGGAACCAGACGCATCGCTGCAGCGTGGATAATGGCATCAACACCGCGAGTCGCATCCTCAATTTTTCGATCATTACGGATATCACCTATCACAAACCGTAGCCTGGCTGAATAAGCGGAAAGCTCCTGCCCCATATCAATCTGCTTATGTTCATCACGTGAAAAAATAGTAATTCTTTCAACTTCAGGGTGCTCGTTAAGGATACGCTCAACCATTGCACGACCAACGGAGCCAACCCCTCCTGTGACTAAAACATGCTTATATTCAACTTTCATTACTATTCTCCGTTAAACAATTAATGGCTTCTTTAAAACGCGGATTCAGTGCATCAAATCCACGATAGCCAAGCCCTACCTCGCGGCAGTGTGCACGCAAAGGTTCCTGATCCATTTCGAAGAAGCGTCGAATTCTCGGCCATGCATCAACGACCTCTGTTTCACTAAATTCTTTTACAACTACACCAACATCCTTCTCAGTCGCGTAAAGGTAATCCTCAGAGACTCCCCATGGATTAATGAAAGGCATACCTGAACAGAGATATTCACCCACTTTAATTGATGAGCGAAAGAACTGCGATGGCCCAGGCGGAATGGTAATGAGCCCAATATCACCAGCGAAGTAGTAGCGGTGAATATCATCGTAGCTACTGTGACGAATGAAATAACGATCTCGTGCTACACCCGCCGTATCGAAAAGGGCATGAACTTCATCATCTGTGTGAGGAGTCACAACCAACATTCGTAAATCAGGATCTATATCCGAGAGCCAGCGAAACAACCAAGCCGTTTCAACGCCATAATAAAGCCCTCCGAATTTACCGGGATAAAATATTACCTTGTTTTCATCTTTCAGCCCAAGTTCATCCCTAACTTTAGCACGCAAACTTTGATCCATGTTGAATTTGCGGTCATTAGCAACTGTAGGAATCTGAATAAACTTGCCTTTGACTCCCCACTCATCCTTCAACCGCTCTCGCATAAAACGTGTGCCTGAGGCGATCACTGTCGCAAAATGAGTTGCTCTCCGCTCCAGAGCATATGAGATACGGAACTGGGGGCTATCCCCAGCCCATGCACCTGCATCACGTGAAAGTTCACTATGGGGCTCGAATTGATAGAGAAACAAACGCATGAAAAGCACACGCGCTATCACATAACCAAAAGTGCCGGCAACAGAACCAAGAGTAACAATATGCTTCAAGCCCTTACTACGAAGCCTGCGTACAGCGAGCAGTCCATTCCAAAGGTCTATAAATTTTTGCTTTAGACCCATACCCGGATGCCAAGTAAGCGCAGTCCACTCTAAGCCTTGATTCTTCCATTTATTTACAAGTTCTTGTTGATCAGGAGTAAGAGGGAATTTTTCATCTTCATAAGTAATGAGGTGGAAGCGCACAGAACTTTCCGGATCATCCAGATAGTCTTTAATGTATAACCAGAAGTTACTCTGAATGAGTGGATCAAAAAGCCTGTTATACAGGTAGATGATTACCTTCTTTTCTTGCTTCATCTTATGCTCTCCCTTCCAATAGCTTTTTATCCAGATCATGTTTTTTTAGTAATGCGAAAATTTTATCGAGCTGTCTGTCATAACTGTGCTGCTGTGCATATTCAATACGAACTTCCTGCTTCTCCAGGCTGTTATATTCACCCAGGTTTTCAACAACTCTGGAAAATGTCTTTAGATAGTCCCGCGAATCATCGACCATTTCAAGCAGCTGACGTTTATCTTTGTATTCATCGGTGTAAGTCGCCACGACTATTTTACCGCTTGCGAGGTACTCCATCATCTTGTGTGGACTGGCAAGTTGCTCCCTAAAGTTTTCAGCCAGATAAGTGATTAAAAGTATATCACACTGCGTTAAAATAGCAGGTATCAAAGTGCTCTCCACACGTCCCCACCAGATCACATTACCTGCATTTGAACAGGCTCTATATAACTCTCCTGTCTGACTGTAACTTCCGACAAAGTGAAAAATTACTTCAGGGAAGGACTTCACCAGCTCTGACAGCAAGGAAACATCAACATAAGGAATATCCAAATTGCCAATATAGCCTGCATGCATCTTCCCCGATGAGAAGTTATTAACCAAATTATCCGGCAATGTGCGGCTATTGTTAGCGACAAAAACACCATGATGCACTTTGTAAGTATGTTTATTAAATGCTTGAAGCTTTTGGCTAATAAAATCTGTCGTTGAGAAACAGATATCTGCAGTCAGAGCCGCTCTTTCAACCTGAAAGTCCTGATTCAAATCAACTTGATGATAAATCTTCAAACGCTCCCCTGCGAACTTCATATCAAAAAATCGAGAGTTTTCGAATAACCAGACAACTTTCACGATGCCGCCAATCTCTCTTTCCAAACGCTCGAGCCAGCGCTGTTCAATCCACCTTCGAAACCTTGCTGGATAGAAGCGTAAGCCTTTAGCAACAGGCGGAGTATTCACTTCAAACACATCAGAGTGCTCCGCAGTGGCTTCAACCTGTATCCCGTCCAATCCTTTAGTTGGAGGATTGAGAAACAGTACTCTGCATCCAGCCTTGCCTAAGGTAATAGCATAATGCTGCTTGCTTACCGTATGAGCTCCCCATGATTCTGGTGAAATAATTAAGATCACAAGAGCAGCTGTAGAGATTTATGACCTAATTTGCAGCAGGTAGGCAACTTAATTATAAGGTATTTTCTCATTTATTGATTCTTCCACAAACCTCATCAACTATTTGAGCATAGTTCTTCATAGTGCTTTCAGTCGAAAACTTCTTGGTATATCTTATTGCTATTTCCCTTCGACAAAACATCTCTTTCTTAGCCATAAAATTACGAAATGCATCTGCCCACCCCTGCTGATTATTATTTTCAACTGATACCATGGAACTCTCATCTGCATATTCCATGATCGCCTCTATCGGTGGAGAGATAAGCGGTACACCACAACATAGTGCTTGAGCACAAGCTACTGAAAACGTCTCATATGTTGATGAACATAAATATGCATCGGATTCTTTTAGTGTATCTACAATATCCGCTTTTGTCATTGAACCTGGAAATTCAACAATTTCACTCATTCCTTGTGAACTGACATATTCTTTCATGTCTGAAAGTATTGAACCATGCCCTCCTAGTATTAGCTTCATATTCAATCCTTCATCAGATAAAGATTTAAAACCATCGATAACAGGATATGGGTTCTTTCTCTCATTCCAGAGATTTACCATGAAAAACTTGGGAATAGCCAACTGCTGATTTTGATCATAATAGCGAAATATATTTTGATCGATCACATTGGGAAGAATATAACTCTTAAAATCACTTGCACCCGAAAACTCCTGAATATCGTGTAACAATGCTTTCGAGACTGTTATGACAGGAATTCGTTGGTGGAATATTTTTTTTATACCTTCGAGTTTTCTTGTACTCTTTGGTAAATTGAAATTCAGATGATATGCAGTCCAGTGCTCTGAAATCACAACTCTGCTTTTTAACCATCTTTTCCACCAATGAAAATGGATTAGTAATGGATATGCAACATGAATGTGAAGTAAATCATATTTATTTACATTTTCTCTATTCAAGACCCACAGCAAAAGAATCGTGCTAATAAGATGAACAACTTTAGATCTCTGGAACTTTGTCAGAACATAGTGACCACATTCAGAATCGCTATAGTCACAATAACTGTACTCAAACCATTTACTACCTGATCTAACTTGAACGTTAACGAGTCTTGAGTCCGTAGCTTTGGAAAAGACATTAAATTGCTCACGAACAAATATTCCCTCATGATCATGCCATGGGTTAGGGTACCAATTGGTGATGTGAAGCACTTTTGCTTTTGACATCTGGAAAAACTCTCTATATTTAAATATTTATTCCACAACGTGAAATTTATTAACCACCGATTTAGATATGGGATACCATCGGTTTTGTATAATTAAACAGGACAGATTATAATAGGTAAACCTCCATTAGGCTTACACCCAGTGGGCTCTTTTGTCTTATTGGTTGATCAATACCTACTTATGGTGAAATCAATGAATACCGTAAAATTGTTCCTGCCAACATTAGGCATTTCTCCTCTTAGAACTGCCCATTATCGAGAATATATAAAAAAATCTGCAAATGATGTATGCTCAGGGTCATCTTCAGAATAGGGGTACTTGTTCTTCACTGTCTGTTTTAAGAAAAAATCAGGGCGGTTAGCTTCAATCCAATCTGCAAACTTTCTGTGGCGCACATGGGTATTTCCAAAACCATCATAATTGGAGCTATAGATAATGACCCATTTTTTGGAGGCGCTAAACATATTTTTCATATATACATCAAACACTGAATCCTCAACCAGATGGTAAATCACATCCAGTGATAATACCAGATCAGCTTGCTGATTATCATATTCATTAGTATTCAAAAATTGTTTACTTTGATCATGATTAAACATTTCTCGACATGTGGCTAATGCTTGCTCACTCACATCAAACCCAATGTATCCAGAATAATCTGCAAGCGTTAGCTGATTTCCATCTCCCGATCCAAATTCAATAACGCTTTCAATACCGTTCTCCTCAACGAATGCGTTAATAAGATCTGCTTTAAAATGAGCCAAATTTGAATACGAACCCGCACCGGAGTTTCCTCCAGCTTTATATCGCTTTTCCCAATACTCACCCGAGCTAAATCCCTTACCTGTCAGTTTTCTAATAAGCTGCTTACATTTATTAATTACACTCATTTTATACACTAGCCTCTGATTTTTTTGGACGATTATTAATCAATAGAACAAGCAGGGTAACCATGATACTTATTCATTCTGCCTGATCTTAATTGATGAAGACCTCTCGGTACCTAACAGCTGCCTCTCACACAGTTGTCTATGTACATCAGCCTTAATTACATCCTGTTTGCTGCAGATAGCGAGTAAATCCAACGCTGATTCAAGCTCATCATCACTGTACCAAAGCCTTTTCTTCAGCATAGAATCAACAAATATACTATCAAAGATGATGTTCTGTGCACTTTCAGGCGACATTTTCTTCTTCATGCCTCGAACACCATCCATGACAAACGAGGGCAATAACTTTTTCACCCGTTCTTTTAACCCTAACGAAGCTTCTGGGTTACGCATGCTATTTTTTATTGCTGTAACGCGATTTCTTTCAATGGATTGAATGGGATCCTCAGCTACAAGACCATAAACAGCTACGGATGAAAAATATCGTTTCAGTGTTTCACTAAGATCTGGGGCGGTGAATTCCTTTACGTGAAACTCATACCATGGCTCCATACCAGGATCAAGTCTTATAGCTGCATTGGGTGTTGTGAAACACACAATTCCATCAGGTTTTAAGACCCTAATAATTTCATAAAGAAATTGATCGTAATCAGAGATATGCTCTATGACCTGACAGCTGACGATCATATCAAAAGAGTTGTCATCAAATGGCAACGTCTCACCATCAATCACCATGAAATCAAAATCCCGGTCAGCATACCTTCTTTTCGCAGCCTCAATTGAGGAGGGGGAGACATCTACTCCAGTAATTTTCTTTGCTGCGGAACCTACCACCTCGGTGCCATAACCGATATTACAGCCAAGATCCAATACAACCTTTTCCCTTGCCAGCATGGAGGCCTTTAAATAGGCAAAGGCGTGTATGAGATACAACACGAAATCTTCCTTATTTTCGAACTCATCAACATTAATTTCACTCTGATGATCGACGTGAAATTTGATCATATCATCTTTCAATTTTTTATCCCTCAACCTGTAAGATTCAGAATTATATCGAAACTGTTTTTTTTCGTCCCAATAGCTGCATTACCTCTCCCATCCATTCATGATTAAACTTCCAGCAAATTGCAAAGTAAAATATTGAAGCAAGTGTTACTCCCACGATTAAATGTGCTGCCACCCCATCAAATTTCATTGCAATAAAATAAGCAGAGGATATTGCCAATAGAGATATAAAAAATGGCTTTAAGAAAGATTTGAGATATTCGTATAGCCCCGCTTGGCATATCGGGCGAACGAACACTAACCACCTTGGGAATATCAAAGCAATAAACAGTACCAGCATAGCCAAAGACATACCGCTTAATCCATAATAATGAATGCTCACCCAAAGTACAGGGGGAACCACAAATAGTGAAGCGATATTCCACTTCAATAACAAATCCACCCTGCCTACCCCCAGTGTCAAACTAGCATCAGGAGCAGCAGTAATCTTGAAAAAACCCCATAACGAGAGCGTTTGAAGAATAACCACCGATTCATTCCAATTAGATCCCAACGTAAGTTGAACCACATCTTCGGCAAAAAATGAAAGCCCCACATACAGAGGGGCACATAGAGATGCAAGAATATTATGTGAGCGTAATAAAATGCCTCTTACTCTGGGAATATCATCCTGAACCAGTGAGGTAAGAGGAAACCCTACCCGTGCAATAACAGAGCCCAGCAACATCTGGACCTGAATTATCAAATTACGAGGTACACTGTACAAACCGAGCTGGGAGGCAGTTGCCATTCGACCACCTATCAGCAGATCGGCCCCAGCCGTTAGAATAGAGACAATTGTCCCTCCGATAAGTGCCCAGCCAAAGCGAACAAATGATTCGATTTCCTTAAACTTAAACCGTAACTGGGGGCGCCAGCCAAGAGAACAATATCTCCATGCAAATGCAGTGGCAGCCAATGAAGCAATGATCGAGCCTGCAATGAATGAATAAACACCCCATCCTCCGAATGCAGTTAGCATCGTCACGCCAAATCCAATCGCAGTAGATGCTATCTGCATAATAGACACGGATCTAAACTCAAGTTTTTTTTCTGCTGTCCACACCAGTTGCATACTAAGCGCATTAATCAACAACGTAGGAGCACAGAGCATCATGAGAGTTGTGTATCTGTCATCTCCAAAAAACCAACCCAACATGGGACTAGCTAAAACCATCATCAAGGTAACAATCAACCCCAGAAAAACATTAAACCAGAATAGGCTGGACCTCTGCTCTTCTGTCACCTCTTTTCTTTGCATGTAGGCCGCACCAATCCCTGAGTCAACAAGAATATTCGCCATTTGAATTACAACCCAAATGATTGCCATTAAGCCAAAATCTTCATGGGTTAACAATCTGGCCAAGATCGCAACTTGGGCAAACTGAATAACCCCCCTCACAATGGCTGATAATGAAGTCCAGCGTACAGCACTGAAGGTCTTTTCTCTTAAAGACACATGAGGCCCCTCGAAACATTATCTAATTCAATCTGGCAGCAATATCGCTTGGTCGTAACAATAATGCTTGGAACGAGCCTGAGATTTTGTAAATTCAATTATCACCTATTATTTATAAATAATGTGGCTGATCAGCTAGCCACTAATTTTCTGACCTAGGATCAAACGCAGTCCATATGGTGAATGTCTGCCGCTAGGTAGCCTGCTATAACCAAAGTTGGAACAACTCACGCAATAGCTTACCTTCTTCAAGCTATCAGATATTGATCCCAAATGACAAATATATCAAAGGCACGAATTACTCTGTCCAGACACCATATTTTTCCTGACAAAGTGCAATTGCTGATTGATTTAACTGTTGTCGATCTTTTCCACCAAATTCAGAGCCTAGCAGTGAAGCATAATTAGACTGCTCGCCAGAATCTGCACATGGAAAACGCCATGGACTGTAGATAGCTATATTTTTCCTCGCTAACTGAGCTGATAACCATACATCATCAACGGCCCAAACCTCTTCAGGAATCACCATAGATTCATCATCAAAGAAATTAGGTCGAATAACAACCCCTCCGACTCCAAATAGGATATCTATATATCCCGGAAAAATAGTTGGCCGCCAAAAAGGCCGTCTGAATCCAAACAACCTATGCATTAACCATGCTGTCCGATATATAAGGTCTTGATGATGTTGAAGATGTCGCGCTCTGGGTTGGTTTTTGCTTTTACCCACAGAGGATGGCGTCGCATAAATTCGCCCGACTGTTGCTATCGCCACATGCGGCCTCTTTGCTTGCGCCCGAAACAGTTTGTTCGCCCACCCTTTCGGATAGATCAGATCATCATCACAAAAAAGAAGCTGAACATCCTGCCCCCGAAAGTCTTGTGCAGCAGGAAGTACTTTCGTAGCAGGCCCTAGATCCTCCTTTATCCTGCATATCGTCACACCATCAGGCACATCAGGTAAGTTTCCAGTGTACTCGGGAAAACGATGATAGGTTTCCGGTATATAGAGGCGAACCTCATCAACATCCTGTTGCAGAGCAAGACTCTTTAGCGTTGGCCCTAAAAATGAAAATCTAGGAGGGACTGATGAAAGGGAAATAATACGCTTCAAAACGAGCTCTGTTACTTAACGTTAAATCTCTTCTCTACATCATCGACCATGTCGGATTTAACATACCAATCATCAAATTGGGAGAGCTGCTCCAGAACCCTAGTATATCCATTAGCTTCGAGTAATGATTTAATTTTTTCTCTGCGTTCTGTGAAATTGTGCTCAACAGTTATGATAGAAACATACCACTTCTGAAAATCAAATGTAGATAGAATATCGTATTCACTACCTTCAGTATCAATGCTAAGATAATCAATTACTTTTGGTGCATTAAATGAGGTCAAAAGGTCATTTAATGAAATCGTTTCCACTTCATATTTGGTTCCACCCATTCTTACTTCATAATGATCGTCTGATTGCGATAAACTATCGATGGTTGAAAACCCACCATCTACTGCTTCATTAAAAATTAGTTGTTCATTGGATTCTTTCCAAACACATTTATTCGATATTTTGCATTCTCGATTTTTATGCAAGAGTTTCTGCCAGCTTCTACCAGGTTCAGCAAGAATTCCTTGCCATTTAAATTCGTTCTCTAGAAGCCATGAGTTACTAAAATGAATTCCATTCGTAGCACCAAACTCAACAAAATAACCGTCCTTTTTGAACTCAGACATCACAAGAGCAAAAACATCCTGATTTATTTGGGCCTTCGCCAGATCAGCAATCATCAGAGACCGCTTAAGTGACTCTTCATGAGAAATATTCTTTAAGAACTGAACGGATGAGGATAACTCTCTTAACTTTTGTCGATCAAGAACCAGCTCGTTGAACGTGGAAGTTTTGACCGCTTCCAATCCTATGGAGTTGACCATTCTTTTGATGATTTTTGTTGCTGCCATTGGATATTATCCCCTGTAATTACCAAATAATCTATTCATGCCGGAAAGTGAAGCAAACGGCCCATAGTCTAACGCATTAATATTGCGATTTCGTCGTTTGTTGAAGACACTACTTTCATAACTTAATGCCAGTTTAATGGCTAAAACTTTCAATTCTGGAGATGAAGCCTTCCAATGATCTTTAAACAGATAACTGCGATATCCTCTTTATAAAAGCAAAATATCTGTAAAGTTATCATCAACCGCCATCTCATCGTATAGTTTGATTAATGCCTCTCTATTCATCGGAATCAGTTTCTTTTCTTCTGAATCAAGAATGATAAAATGCTCATACTTCGATTCCTCAAGACTATCAAGTAACGCATCATAGCTACCACTGCGCCTCAGCCCATAAGGCCAGAACTCCATCACTAGGGGTATCTTCTTCTGTAAAATGCTACTTGCACCCTGAAGAACGTAGCCTTCAAATCCCTGCGTATCCATCCATAGAAAACACGGTCCATCTTTGAAAGCATCGGTATATTCGTCCAATGTATTCATCATTACAGATATAGTCGATCGATTTTTTTCATCATAGAGGTCTTCATCATTTGAGAGCTCCTTTAAACGAATACGATGATCACCATAATTTGTATTACTTAACTCAAATTGAATTTCACTCTTACTATTACCTAGAGCAATTTGGAAAACATCAACTTTATCTCCTAAATCATTCAGCATAACGTTAGTTTTTAGTAATTTGGAATTTAATGGATCAGGTTCAAACGCAATGCAATGTGATGCATAACCTCTATTAACAGCAGGAATCCCTATTGAACCCACATTGGCCCCTATATCAATTAAAAGTAACTCCCCCTGAAGCCCATCTAAGCCAGCCAATTTCCATGCTTCTATGAATTTATTAAAATCAAACTCACCGCTAAGATAGAGTCGGCGACCAATAACTTGATCATTTGTACTGATAACATACTTTTCTTGACCTATAAGAGTCAGAGCGACTTCCTCCTGAAGCCCTGCAAACTTCATCGGTCTAAAGTAACTGGAATTGCCAACTCGCTCTACTAAAGTAAACAATATGCATCCAATATGAAAAACAAATGACCTAAGCAGCCTAACAGCAGTCATAGTTTGGCGACCAATAGTATAAATAAACTTATTTTTCTTACAAACTGCTACGAAATTCAATGTTCTATTTCCCCTTACTATACTGAAGAGTAACCTCCTCTTAAACAGTTAAATGCATCACCATATTTACTTTGATTGATACTTTTTTACTCAGTTGATAGATCATTTCACAATCTCATTTCCATACGTAAAAGTAGCACAATAATATTCTTCTTGGTCTAGGAGGTTCACCAGAGGTACTTCGAAACAGCCTATTATTCACAGAGACTTCTCATATAAAAAATCTATAAACAACGAGATCAACCCCCTCCTAAACTGAATAATACTCTCTATACCAAGCTACAAACTTTGCAACACCCTCTTCCACTGGAGTATCGGGTTTATAGCCGACCTCGCGAACAAGATCATCCACATTGGCATAGGTGGCAGGAACATCACCATCTTGTAGTGGCATGAAGTTCTTTTTAGCTTCCATGCCCAATGCCTTTTCAATGGCCCCAACATAATCCATTAACTCGACTGGGCTGGAGTTGCCTATGTTGTACACCCTCCAGGGAGCCTTGCTTGTACCAGGATCAGGGGCCTTGCCTGTCCATTCAGGATTGGCTGTCGCGGTCTTATCCAGCACTCTGATCACGCCTTCAACAATATCATCTACATAAGTAAAGTCGCGTCTCATTTTACCGTGATTGAACACATTAATGGCTTTGCCCTCTAGTATTGCCTTGGTAAAAAGAAAGAGAGCCATATCAGGGCGACCCCAAGGGCCGTAGACAGTGAAAAAACGCAGACCGGTGGTTGGCAGATCAAACAGGTTCGAATAGGTATGCGCCATCAACTCATTAGCTTTTTTACTGGCAGCATACAATGATAAAGGATGATCCACATTATCATGCACCGAGAACGGCATCGTTTCGTTGGCCCCATAAACCGAAGATGATGAAGCATAGACCAGATGTTTCACACTGGTGTGGCGACATCCCTCAATAATATTGGTGAATCCCACGATATTACTGTCGATATAGGCCTGCGGATTCTCAATCGAATAACGCACCCCAGCCTGCGCGGCAAGATTCACCACTTTATCGAATTTCTCTTCAGCAAACAGTGCTTCCATACCCTCACGGTCAGAAAGATCCATCTTCACTAGGCTGAAATTCTCGTGATCTGAGAATCGAGCCAGACGAGCCTTTTTCAGACTAACCTCATAATAATCGTTGAGATTATCCAGCCCCACCACTTCATCACCGCGTTCCAGCAAACGAATACACAGATGCGAACCAATAAACCCGGCTGCGCCGGTGACAAGGATCTTCTGCGGCGAAGCCGCTGAAGATTCTTCGTGAGGGGTAAGATGTGAGATGTGAAGTGTCATTTTTTTTACTACCTTTTGTTGTATGGAGTGAATCAGTCCACCAAGCTTTGCGAACAATTCGTTGATATGAGACATAACCGATTCAACTTCATCGATATATCCCAGTGACTTGCTAATTAAAATCTGCGTTTCTAACTCACTCAAGGAGCCACGAGCAATAAAAAGATACTGGAGAAACTCTCTACCACCAGATCTCGCTGCTCCCTCAGCAATATTCATTTACACATCGTGTGTACTCCCCTTGCAGGGCGCTAAACGCGTGCAATGCTGCTTCCTGAATCATTGTTGATGGAATACTAACAGCTGCACGCTGCATTTGGCTAATCAACCCAAACTTCTCGCTGTCAGGAAATGATTTAGTCAAATCATAGGTATGTTTTATTAACTGCATACCCAGTTGCCAAACATGGAGATCATGATGTTTCCTTTTCACCTCACATTTCACTTGGCCGCGATTAAATCGCCTACAGCCTCCAAAGGCTGTAACCTGCTTTGGCGACTTCTTTGCGATCAAGTGCGGATTTCACATCAATAACAACTCCGCCCGGTTTAAGAGGAGTCAGTAAATCATCAATTGATTTACCCAGGTAATCAGCGTGCCCGACAGCCAGTACTGCTGCGTCAGCATCTATTGGCAGATCATCCCACTGGGTCAGAGCAATGCCATATTCGTGCTGCGCTTCATCGCTTTCAGCAAGCGGATCGTGCACAGATACATTACAACCATATTCTTCCAGCTCGTGTGCTACATCAGCCACCTTGGAGTTACGTAGGTCTGGGCAGTCTTCCTTGAACGTCAGCCCCAGTACAACAACCTTCGAACCCATGATACATGCACCGGACTGAATCAACTGCTTGACTGTCTGCTGAGCTACATATGCTGACATACCATCATTAATACGGCGACCGGCTAGAATCACCTGAGGGTGATAGCCGAGCACCTCCGCCTTATAGGTTAGGTAATAAGGATCGACACCAATACAGTGACCACCAACCAAGCCAGGCCTGAACGGTAAGAAGTTCCATTTGGAGCCTGCGGCTTCAAGCACATCCAGCGTATCGATATCCATCTTATCAAAGATAATCGAGAGCTCATTGATCAAGGCAATATTCAAATCTCGTTGAGTATTTTCGATTACCTTGGCGGCTTCAGCAACCTTCACGGTAGCGGCTCGATGTACACCAGCTTCAATTACCAGTTCATACAGTGTTGCGACTAACTCCAGAGTTTCCGCATCCTGACCGGACACAACCTTCACAATTTTTTCCAAAGTATTTACTTTATCACCCGGATTCACACGTTCCGGCGAATAACCAATTTTAAACCCATCATCACCGCATTTAAGTCCAGATTCACGCTCAAGAATCGGCACACACACCTCTTCAGTCACACCCGGATAGACCGTCGATTCAAAAATTACAATCGCACCTTTTTTAAGGTTACGCCCTACTGTTTCAGTGGCTTTAATGACTGGAGTAAGATCAGGTTTATGTCCCTCATCAACAGGTGTAGGTACTGCCACTACGACAAAGTCGGCCTGTTTAATCTCTGCTGCATCAGTTGTATAACTCAATTGTTCAGCACGGATAAACAGCTCTTTATCCATTTCGCCTGTTGGATCAAAACCATCTCTATAGGCCTTCACCTTCTCTGCTGAGATTTCGAACCCGATTGACGCCATCACACGTCCAAACGCCAAGGCAAGCGGTAATCCGACATAACCTAGACCTACTACTGCAACTACCTTATCTTTCATCTTCAAAGCTCCATTTTAATCTGTGATTGGTAATCAAGCCAGTGGCTAGACACATACCCACTGACTACCTCGCACGCTACCGCACTACAGGTGCATAACAGCCTATAGCGCAAAATCATTAAACAACTTATAACCAAGCAAGGCAGCTCGTTATCATCATGCCCTACTCCACAAACGAAAGGCCAACTTTAGCACTATATGTTGAAGCATAATGCTTAATCAATCACCTTTATTAAACCTGATTCAAAACAGTTATAAAATTAACCCCATCCAAAAAGTTCTGTAGATCAGTTATAGACAAAAATCAAGAAATATCAAGCCCAAGATAAACATTTCAATCACATCAGTAAGTCCAGCTTTTCAAGCTTGGTTTCAATGCGCATCTTCTTTTGCATCCAATCAAGCAGAACCAGGGCACGATCATTACCACGCATCTCTACAAATACACCCTCAAAACCATTTAGTGAACTATCATGCAGTCGCACTTTATCTCCTGCTATAAATGGCGCCTCAATCGGTCTACCTATGGCAATAAAACCTTTTTCATCGTGATTTGATCGAAGCATTTCAATCGCCACATTGGGCAGTGGCGGATAAAAGTCCCCAAAAGATACCGGAGCATGCACACCAACTGTGCTGCGAATTGTCGTCCAGCGCTGCTCCTCTTTTGCCAGATGTACAAACAGGTAACCAGCAAAAAATGGGCGCGGCTGCCAACTCACCTTGCGCGCATGGGTAATGCGCGCATTCACCATAGGAAGATAAACCTCGAGCCCTTGATTAAGCAACTGATCACGCGCAAGCGTCTCCTGCTTCGGCTTAGTGCGCACGCAAAACCAGAAGCGCTGCACATGGCACGTTTGTTGAATAGAGGGAGATGACATTTCCTGAAGTTATCAGGCTGGAGATAAGTTGGATAGAGTAATGAGAAGTATTTGAAAGCAACAGTACTCATTTGATGCAAGAAGAGCAAAACACACAAAGGCGATCCTGATGCCCTATCGGATTCATCGTTTCTGACACACCCCAGTCGCAGCCACCCCTCGTGTAACTAATGCACAATAAAGAGCAAGCCTACCAGAAGATTTCACTGCCTTAAAAACTTCCCCTCCCCTATTCCCTTCTGCTGTGATAAAATATTCAAGAATTAGCTGACGGCTATGCGTATCAAGGTGTCGCCAAGATAACAGACTCAGCTGTATTATGGATGGCAAAGTCGCCTCCTCCCATGGCCCTGTTTTCAGAAGTTGCAGCAGAGACCTTTTAAACTCTGCATCCAGCTCCCCCAAACGCGCCTTTGACAGGGCAATATTCATCCAACCATATGGCCATGCTGGTCGCTGCTGAGTAACTTGCCTGTAGTACGCAACCGACTTTTCTCCATAAAGCTTTATTTCATCCCATTTTTTTTCCATTCTCACACTTCGAAAATCATATACACGCCCTACTGCATTTAACATCGTTGCATTGTGTTCATTTCCATCCATCGAAGAGAGAGCAAATAACTCTAGCTCCTTCCATTCATTCAGTGTTGGTAGCTCTTTGCTCTCATACCAGTGATCCAATGTAAAATTCACATAATATTGATTGAGATAAATGAGGCCCGACAAAACAGACTTTACAGACAAAAAAACAAGAGCCACCAACAACAATAGAGCAATAAGCCTTCGTTTATTCGTACCAAAATCGCTCTGACTACCCATCACGCCTTCAATCATGCACAAACATGCCACTGACTAAAGCCAGCGGATTATCATATACAAGAGTACGAGCCCTCTCTTCCCCTATGATTAGTGCTGCGGCTAATACCGCATCAGAAAGCTGTGGTGGCCTAAACCTCAGATTATGGGCATCAGTTGCCAATAGAGTAACCCAACCCTGTTGCATCATGAATTCCGCTGCATAACGGCTGGAGTCACCAAATCGACTCGCAAGCGAACCAGCTGTTAGCTGTAATTTACACCCCATATCTACAAACCGCCGAATCTTATTACAATTACGTATAATATCCTTATTACGTTCAGGATGAGCAATCAAAACCCTAATCTGATGCCTATACAGCCACTGTATTAATTGCTCTGTCCCAGGTGGAATATGACTATGTGGCAATTCCAACAATATTGTTTTATTCCCGTTTAAATCAACAAACAGTGGAATATCATCATTCATCAACATTGGTAGAATTTCTGGGCAAAGACGAACCTCAGCCCCCATAGCTACACTTAATTTAATACCCGCATCTTTTAAAGCAAGTACAAACAAATCAAAAGCTATAGAAATAGTTTCTCTGTTATTATCAAACACACCAGGCTGAATATGTGGTGTAAATACCATATGTGTAATTCCGTCAGCCACTGCATATCTTGCTAACTCCAATGATTGATTCAGATCAGTGACACCATCATCAATTCCGGGGAGCAGATGACAATGAATATCAATCATGTCTCATACGATTCGCTGCAGTACACTCCTGATGCTTAAGTAAACGAGTCGGTTCATTTACAAGCAATGTATAAACAACCACTTTTTCACGAATTGATTTCACTGTATCCATATTGATCATAATAACCACTGTAACCATCAGCATATTTACCGGCTTCTTGGATATTGAATTTATTAAGAATAATACCAGTAATGGGAGCACCATATTCAAGCAGACGGTTCACACCACTCTTCACTGCTTTTTCATGTGTAGAATCAGCCTCAACAACATATACTATAGATTGAGCATATTTAGATAAAACGAGCGAATCACTGACAGCCTGCAGTGGAGGAGAATCAATCACAATGCGGTCATAATGATTTTCCAGCACAGCAATCATACTGGAAAATCGCGAAGAAGAGAGCAGCTCCAGAGGATTTGGTGGAAGCACCCCACTGGCTAACACATCTATACCAATCTGATCAATATGCTTGATACAATCCTGAAAACTGTGAGTACCCGCTACAATAGAACTAACTCCCAACTTTTCTTCGTGCAAACCAAACACCCTAGCAAGCGATGGACGTCTAAGATCGGCTCCTATAAGAAGCACCCTCTCCATCTGGCCCATTGCTATGGCGAGGTTACACGAAACAACCGTTTTCCCTTCCCCTGGCACCGATGAAGTCACCAAAATAACCTTATGAGGGTTATCTAAACTAGATAGCACCAAACCCGTACGGATCGTACGCATAGCTTCAGAAAAAGATGTCAACTTTGGATCAAGCATCGCAAAAGCCTGTTCTTTTCTATTCATTCTATTTCCCTTCACGAGAGGTAGTAGGCCAAGAACAGGCAGGTTTAACCTCTCCTCAAGGTCGCCAGTGCTTTTAAATGTCTTATCTAACGCTTCATACAAAAAAGACAACAACACAGCAAACATGAGGCTCGCAAAGAAAACCATCATGACAATTGATCTCTTATTAGGCTTAAATGGACTTCTTGGTGTCACCGCAGCATCTGTAATTCGCGCATTTACCCTTTCAAGTTCCATAGATTGAGCCGCTTCCTTCAGACCATTCAAGAAAGTTTCATACAGTTTTCTGTAGCTATCCACATTCCCTTGTAGTTCACGTAACCTCACAGCCTTCCGACCAATAGAATGAATTTTTTCCTCCATCCTCGCCCGTGAGCTTTCTGCCTCCACCATCTCTGATTGAGCCGCAATCAATTTGGGGTGCCTAGGGCCATATACATCACTTAATTCTTTATATTTAGTACGGGCTATTAAAAGCCTGGAGGTATGTTCTTGCAACTCCTTTTCAGCCAATGTACCAACACCTTGAACATCAATTAAGCCATGGCGCTCCCTGTATGTCTGAAGCAGCTGATCCGATTCTTGCAAGTTTTTTTTCAGCACCAGCAGACGGTGCTCCATCCAAGCCGTGGACGAACGACTCACCTCAGCACGTGCAGAACGAAGGTCACTTATATAGGCTTGAACTATTCCATTGGCAATATCTGCAGCCAATTTAGAGCTAGTTGATTGATAAGTCACTTGAATCAACTGAGTCTCTGGAATCAGTCTAACCGACATTCCACCCTGTATTTTGAGAATATATCCATCCATCAGAGTTGCTGGATCGGGTTGTTGATTCACTATCCCCGACTTAGGCGTCAATGCAAACCATTTCGTCATTGATGATAAAAAATAGCCCGGTTTTTCTTTTACCCCAACAAAATCAGCAGAGTTTGCCAAATTCAAATCGACAATGACTTTTTCAGCCAGATGACGAGACTTCAAAATTTCCAACTGGGTCAAATAATACTCTTTAGCTTGACTGCGGAACCTTATCATAGACTCCAGAGAAAAACTTTTTTGCCGTTCAGGCTCAATCAAAATAGTAGCTGTCGCCTTGTAAACAGGCACCATAGAATAAACGATCAAACTAGCAACAAAGGTCACAAGAGTCGCAAATAAAACAATACTCCACTTACGACGCTTAATGACCTTAAGGTATTGAGTAAGATCTAAGTCTGCTTCCGCAAAGCCATCCTGCATCTGCTGACTTTGTTTCCATCCTCCAGCATCAGACATTAGAAAAAACCTTCCTTTGAAGTAATCACATCGCCCGGTAAGACTTCACCATTAAGGTCTTTAACATGGATCGTTTTTTTCCCCCGCCCCTCATGAATCACATATACCTTATCCTCATTTGACTTATCTTTCAGCCCACCAGCCATTGAAATTGCCATACGATATGTTATGCCCGGTTGATAAGAATATTTCCCTGGGCTTTTCACTTCACCATTCACAAAGAAGAAACTCTTCTCAATCGTAAGCGTATCCCCCGGTATCATCCGTTCGCCTAGCGAAGCGTGCACCCCCTCACCAGTCGCATAAGCACTATGAATCAAAAAAATTTTATTTCTGTCAGCATCCACAGTAAAACCACCAGCAAGCGAAATTGCCTTTCGCACAGTCAGCTCAGGCTGATAAGGATAAGCCCCAGGGTTATTCACTTCACCATTCACATAAAATGGTCGATACTCCTCTATTGTCACGCGCACCTGTGGATTAACCAAATAACCATTGGATAGATCACCAGCTATCTTCCTCTCTAAACCAGGAAGCGTCATACCGATAACATGAATTTCACCAAGAAATGGATAACGAACATCGCCCGAAGCCCCTAAACGCACCTCAACATCCATATCGGGCTGTCCAAATACATGGATCTTAATTTTATCACCCGAACCAAGCTGATATTCATTAGTGCTACTATCTAGTGGTATATATTTTTCCTGATCTCCATCCCTGCCTAAAACTTCACCCACACTTTCATCTAAAAAGTCATCAACGACCGACACTTCGTTGGAAAAGGCAGAATAGCTAAAAAACGAGAGGCAACAGAGCAGGATAACCAGCCAGCCAGTATATTTATTCATCCAACCTTCCTTAACAACTTCATATATACGCTTGTGAATCACAATTAAGCACAGAACATGCCAGAACAAATATCATACAGTCATCACTTCATGAAAAAAGACACAACCCGCCAGCAACCGGAATAGGGGATCACATAGTTCCTGTTAGATCTAGTGAGAAAATATGCTGACGATAAACTGGTTTGGCAACTCCTCCCACAGCTAGGTCAGAAGTCCTATTGGAAAAATTATAACCTCCACCAATCCTAAGCCAACGACGTACCTTATAATCCAGACCAACAGAGGCATGCCACATCGTTTCCTTGTGACTAAAGTTTGTAAAACCAGCAACTGCAGTAGAGTTATATTTAGTGATATCATAACCAATTGAGGTACTATGTTTTAAAGCTCCAGACCAGACATGATCCCACGAAAGACTATTCGCATTAGAAACAGTATAACCAAACTCAGCCTCACTTCCCACAGCTGTATTTGAACTATTAATACTCAACGTTGAATCACTTCTAGGAAGCCAGCTAGCACCAAGTTCCCAGCTAAAAATGCCTCCCCCAGCTATTTGCTTATATGAGGTCGATGAATAACCAAGTCGTAAACGACCTGTTGTTTTAGATTTATTGTCCCAATCAAGTCCGAGGTAATAAGCTTGCCCAGTATTATCCAATTTATTTAGAGCATAGATAAAGTTATTGCTAATATAACGCGCCTCAAACAGTGCTCGACCTTTAGTACGAACCGGGAATGATAAGGCAAAGCCTGCTTTCATCGTATCTACATCACCATCTTTACCACGATTCAAATCATCATATCGTTTCGTGGAAAGACCACCAGACAAAGCAATAATTCCACGTATCCCATAACTTACCTCTCCTTCCAGACTGGAGGTTGTTAACTTATCCGGTAACACAATTGCAGGAGCCCCTAAAACCTGATCTACAGTTTTTAATTCATTTGTTTTTTTGTAATCAACATAGCCTCTGGTGTTAAGTCGTTTTGATAATTTAAAAGCACCATCGAGAGCAATTGATTGACTTGTAGTATCTGCTTTACTGACACTTTTATGCATGGTTTTATCAAACTGATAATGAACACTAACATCACTTGAATCAGTGTGGGTACCAATTTCCAAAGATGGGCTAATCGTTGAGATTAAACTACTAGTCTTTGCACTTGTAGTATCAGCCGAAAAAACATTACTGTTATACTCTTCTCTCACATCCAAAGCCGGATATATTTTCAACCCGCCAAAAAGAACGGGAACCGGCTCCTGAGCTGCGGCCTCAGCCGCCCCCAGAAAAACAAAATTTAACAAAACGAGCACACAAAAACGACGCTTCATCTTTCTCCCCAATACCAAATAGCTGACGAACCTTACACAATTAATTATAAAGATACTACTCACCGCATATGGAAAAAAACCATTTTATTCTCCTGACATTCCAATAAGATCCAACCAGAGAGAATCATCACTTTTTTCATTCTTCTCAGTATAGATCAAAATAACATTAATTGTATGAAAAAACTCCAACTAATATTATATCAATCTTAAATCAAAGCTGCCCTATATCATATGAGGATTCCTACATTGAGCTACTACCAGCAAGAACAAGGCATGCCGTAAACAAACGCCTTAATTTTTTTCTATAGCATCAATCTTACGATACCGAGCAGATCGTTTCATTCGCTCTTTAAACCCACCTTGAATAATGTGTACATTAACCATTTTAGCAACATGCTTCACTGTACACCAAATAACCCCAAATAAAGTCATAGCCCCATATAATCGGCGAACTCTTCCAGGTGAGAACTCCGACCGAAGCGACTCAAACCATCCCAGCCTCACCCCTGTCCGACTTAAAGCTCGATCTAAAAATTTACTCGCATTAAAACCTTCATCGGTAATCGGATTATCCAAAAAGAATAGAGAGTTAACACTTTCTAGATAAGCTTGGTATACATCACCATACCCCTCCATCCCATCTTCAATGAACTTCCAGTCAATTTGATGACGGTACTTATATGTCAATATAGCGAAGTGATGCATCTGCCGCAGATCAAGCTGACAATAATCAAAACATTTATTATCAAGCTGGCAATGTAGAATATTATGCATAATTTGATGCTCAACACATAAAACCTGCACAGCCACGCTCTCTCCCCATAGACTAATATTCACAGAGTGATCAATGAGTGATGAGCTCTTTAGAAGAGCACCTCCGGTTTTGGATAACAGCTTATGATGAATCTCCAAAGCGGCAAGTTCATCATCATGATAGAGTCTGGGTAAATGTTTATCTGAAGGCTCAGAAGGAACGTCAGCATTAAAGTAGCCTGCACTTTTTATAACTTCATCAGCAGCATCCAATTCATCATCCGCAACAAGAAAATCGATATCAAGCATTGAACGACAGCCTTGATCACTAAACAGGTTTTCTGCCAGCGAGCCAATGCCTTTTAGCAAAACAGGTCTAATATTCTGCCTATTCAACATCGAGGAAACAGAGTGCATCTGCTGTAGCAGCTTCTGATTACGTATATCATTATGCCGATGAACCTCACAAAGGAAACCAGCTAACTTTGCATCAACCTTATCCAACAACCCCTTATCCCTAAGTGAGACAAACAAAGCAGGTGTTAATAAAAAATAATTAGACAACGCAATAATCTTTAACCATTGCTTTTCGCACGGCAACCTATCTTTCAAACCCTCACTATTATTGGCGGGACTAAGACAAGCGCAAAGAAATCGAACACTCTCCCCATGACTGATTGATGGCTTCACGATAGCCCTTCAATAGCTTCAATAGCTTGATCAAAATGCTGATAACTTAATTGATAAGCATCCAAGCCAGCCAGCCAGTTCAATATTGATTCTGCTTTTCCTACACCCAGTTCATCCTGAATTTGATAACCACAGGTATCAAGTTTTGCCAAAGCTGCCAGCACTGTTAAGGGCTTAAGCTCGCCAGCACAATCATCACAGAGCCGCGGGAAAATAATATGCGTTGCAAATATTCTTTTTTTTTCGCCCCTCTCTACCATTGGCGGCATTATATAACGTATCGCCTGCCCATCAAAACGACAGTGAATCGATGATTCTTTCAATTCAGGATATAATGATTGTAATAGTGACCAACTCCCCTGCTTAAGGGTAATCGGCATCGGTATGGAATAGACACCCAAATCATTCAGATTAACCACTGTAACCTCATCAGATAGCAGCTGATATCCCTGTTTAAGCAGAGCTGACGTTAATGTGCTTTTCCCAGCTCCGGAAACACCAGGCAATAGCACACAGAGATCATTTTTATATAGTGCC
Source organism: Mariprofundus sp. (assembly GCA_021772775.1). Taxonomy (GTDB): domain Bacteria; phylum Pseudomonadota; class Zetaproteobacteria; order Mariprofundales; family Mariprofundaceae; genus Mariprofundus. The sequence continues at coordinate 272,215 of JAJFLH010000035.1, forward strand.
GCCGAATGTATAGTCAGCAAATATGGGAGACGCTGATATGCCACCGTTCGCATATAGTCCAACAAAAAGGGAAAAAGCTGTAAAAAGGGCAGCGCATGATGCAACTCTTTACCATTGCTCAATACCGTAATCATCTCTTCGTTCGGAACAAACTCAAATATAATCTCTGGTATAAACTCAACTTCAATACATTCAATATGGACCAGCTCTGCATAAATAGCATCCAAGCAGAGGTCAGACCCTGAACTAATTTGAAAACAGGTCCCGAGAAGCTTATAACACTTACCATCCACACGCGATAATGGCAACGAATCAGGATAATCTATTGCAGCAACATAACCAACTGCGTTCGATAGAAACCTACTATTTAAAATCCTTTCACAGTAATTCAATACTGTTAAAATATCATTTTTTTTCTCTTCAGGACAGTCAGCCATAATCTCTTCAACACTTTCACCCTGCTCTAAACGCAAAAAAATATTCGCCGAGACCCCCTCAAATCCATACAGAGTATCGCTATATTTTGAATGGACAGCAAGACCTTGATTGTGAAGAAAAATTGTAATTCCAGAAACCGAAGACGGTAATCGTTGCCATGGTAACTCATCGTTCATATTGATTCGTTAACCACCTTTTTTTATCGCGAGAACGACTCTTCAATAGCAAATCCAAAAATTTTAGTTATATTCCCCCCCCTACTTGATGAGGGCCACCACTTAAACTCCAATTACAAAAGCCCACCAGGTAGAGCATCTGGACCAGACACCGCAGCAGCAGAGCGCTTAGGCGACATCAATACATACATACCTATTGGAGCCACTACAGCATAATTACCAAATTTTTTAATAAGCTCACGCTTTCGCTGACCTGCTTCTGTCAGGGCCTCTTTACTTTCACCAGGAGCGACCTTATTTTCAGTTGATTGTTTATCTTCTTTCATAGTTGCTCCTTAATCATAACGTTGTATCACTTGCTACAGATGAATAAACATTGATTCGAACCGATGAGTTATAACTGTGCAAATGCACTTTATTCAGATCATAAGCCCTGAGCCAATATGTATAGGTAACATTCTGAGTTAAAGCAGTATCAAAAAATCTAAACTTGCCCCCTGGAATAGTGTGAAGATTACTATAGCCATTATCTCCTAGAACTTCCAACTCATAATAGGCAACTACCGTACTGAGTCGTGCCCAATCCAACTGCGCACTGTTTCCACTTTTCAAAATTATACTCAAAGGGTGAACCGTAACTGTTTGCGCTACAGCTCCCGCAGCAACATTAGTTGCAGTAGCCGCATTAGTTATAGCACTTGTAGTCGAAACAAGGTTAGTCGGGCCTGCATCACTGGCCCCCTGAGAGCACCCAGCCAACAACCATAGCGATAGTATAAAAGCTAACAATAAAGTTTCTTTCTTCATTTCTATTCTCCTTCAACAGTGATGATTATGGAGTACATCCACCAGAAGGACAGATCTTCTTCTGAACCCTACGGCCTGTGGTGCTGTAATATACATTACTTAGACCTCCAGGTATCAACAATGAAATACCAGGCTTACCCGCATCTCTCGTACTTGTACTCTTTTGATAAAAACGAATCGCGATAGCTGTGCCTGCACTGGGCCATGGAGACCCATCAGCTCGAGTTGCAGGTACAGTAAAAAAATCAGTAAAGTTAAAGTAACTCGCAACCTCTGCACCATATGTCCAAGGTGCAGTTGATGTCTGGGTACTGGTAACTGATTTTCCATACAAGGGTGAAATGTAGAACTCTCCACATGTCGGAAACACTGCATTTGTGCAATCGAACATCGCAATATGGGTAGCATAACCGCCCTCATAACCCACCAGTGACCAGTCTAATTGATACGACTGCCCGGCCTTCATAACTTCAGGTATATTCAGCGTTTCGATCATTGGTGCAATACGGTTTTGCGCCTCTAGTCGGGTACTTTGAGCAACGAGAGGATCCGTATCCCTTTCAAACTCAACTAAATCACTATAACCATCACCATCGGTATCACTAGTCGCATTCATATCAACCAAGCCAGCCCCTCCAGCTATCCCGGTTTGATATTGCTCCCAATTGTCGGGCAGGCCATCACCATCACTATCGTTTCCAGGCGCACTATATCTAGGATCACTAAGTGTAGCAGCTAATATCACCCCTGAAAAAGAGAGAATAGCCAGAAGCAGTAGACCACATTTCATCAAATTATTCATCTTTAGCTCCTATTCACACTTACGGCGTAATACGCTTACTAATACGACGACCTGTTGTATCGTAATAGTTAGTCGCCACGCCACCTGGAATAAGCAGCGAAACATTTGTATTTCCCGCCGCCTTTTCTGCAGCACTAACTTGATAGAAACGAACCGCTATCTCTGTCCCTGGCGCAGTAGCCCAAGCACCATTATTTATATTCAAGGCAGGTATCACAACAGTAGCTTGATAAGTCGTATCGTTAGCATAAATACCATTATAAGACCAATTAGACTGTGTAGTCGCTTGCGGCGTCATAGTTATCGGCGCCCACCTGTTCGCATCATTATAATTTGAGCCACAAGTACCAGCTGCAACATTGGTACAATCAAATATGGCCATTACAATTTCATAAGAACCAAGATCATAACCCACCACTCGCATATTTACAGTATATGATCCAGTAGCAACAGTCATTGTATCCGGCATATCAAATAGCTCAACAATGGGGGGAAGCCTGCGCTGCGACTCAAAATGCCGGTCTTCTACCGCCACAGGATCTGTTCCATTATTAAATTCATCAATATTGGCAATGCCATCATTATCACTATCTGCAGCAGGGCTTGCAGCTAAATTTCCATAATTCAACATTTCCCACTCATCAGAAAGCCCATCAGCATCAGTGTCAGCACCATGACGACTGTTACCAAGGAACAGATCAAGCGCTAGATTCGTAGTTGAATCAAACTGTGTCTTTCCAGCATTCCATTCATCTGGGTTCCCGTCTCCATCAGCATCAAGACTCGCTGCGGCATCATTAATAAAAGCATCCAGTCTTAAACCTGTAGTAGAGACGACGTCAACCCCATTAATTTGAAGCCATGCATCAGGGTAACCATCTTTATCTGTATCCAGATGGGCTGATGCATCATTCGGGAAATCATCACTTGCGTCAGGAAAACCATCACCATCCGAATCACTGACGAGTAAACCCTGTGCTGCTGTCACTTGAGAAAAAGAGTCATCCCCCCAAGCATCCACGGTTCCACCGGCTGTTACTATCAAAGTATGAGCCAGTCCGGCAGAAATATTACTCACCGCCGCGAAAGCGGGATCTGCAGCACTTGCGTATTTAGCTGGAACTGCCAGTGAACCCGCAGTTGTTAGCGGCAAAGTGGTATTGTAGCCCCATGATAAGACTGTTCCATCAGACATAAGTGCCAGAGAATGATAAGCCCCTGCCGCGACCTTAGACACTGTCGGCGCATTTGGTAGAGGGGCCGCTGCCAAAACAGTAGGAATTGTAGTTTGACCCAGTGTATTCGCACCCCAGCCAACGACAGTACCATCGGCCAATAGCGCTAGAGAATGTGTAGCGCCGGCTGCAATTGCAGTCACCGTTTGCCCAAAGACAGGTATATTAATCTGAAGCGAGGTATTCACCCCCCACCCTATCACTGCCCCAGCATCTGTTAATGCCAGAGAGTGATTACCACCAGCGGCAATCGCAGTTATAGAGGTACTTCCAACCGGAAGAGTGGCAACCACAAGCTTATTATTTGCAGCATCACCCCAAGCTGAGACTGTTCCATCAGACTTTAGAGCCAGAGAGTGACTATCACCAGCAGCTATCGCCACCACACCTGTCAAACCAACATTAGCCGGAGCTTGCCCTTTTAGATTTGAACCCCATGCGACGACAGTTTTATCGGCCTTCAGTGCAAGTGAATGATTCATGCCTCCTGCAACAGCAATCACATCGGTAAGACCATTGGCCACTACTGATTCAGGTGAACGACCAAAGCCCTCCACAACACCATTAGACTTCAATACCAGGGAGCTATACGCCCCTGCAGCAATCCCACCAGCCGAGCCTGGAAAAGTACCATCTTCAAAATGAGCTTTGTCACTTTTACCATCATTGTTAAAATCACTTATTGAAGTTGCAGTAGTCGTGTTATTAAAATAGAAGATTTCCCAATTATCCCCAACGCCATCTGCAGCACCCTCACCACCACTGCCATCTAACCAATCACGGGAATTGGTCGGAAAAGCATCCACGACCAGCGTAGTAATGGCCACTGCCGCATCAATATCAATTTTTTGCTGTACGCTTAAACCCGTCATTGTAGCTGTATCATGTATAACATCAGGATAACCATCACCATCACTATCCTGACTGGCGGCTGCGTCATTTGGAAAATAATCCTTATGTAGTGCTGGATTTGAAGTTGAAACTACGTCAACACCATTCACAACATGCCAATTATCCTTATCCGGGTCCCCATCACCATCGGTATCCACACTCGCTGCAGGATCGTTTGGAAAAATATCCAAGTGCAGATTTGTGGTGGTAGGTATAACTACATTATTCCCATCAAGATGCCAGGCATCAGGATCACCATCACTATCACTATCGATATGGGCAGATGCATCTAGAGGGAAGGCATCTTGCAGATCAGTAAAGCCATCATTATCGTCATCTAGATCTTCAATTAAAGTATTGCAAGCTGCAGTTCCAAGCTGGGCTGGTGTTGCATTTGCATGGAAAGCATCCGGCATGGCGTCCCCATCCGTGTTTACACTCGCAGCAATACAGCTAGGAAAAGCATCAACCCGATCCACCACACCATCACCATCACTGTCTGTTGGGAAAATCACATTATCAACAAATACTGTATCCTGAGGTATCCCCGCTGCAGATACAGCAGCCCCGCCTACACCATCCCTTGTATAGGTCCACTTAAAACGGTGTAAACCTGCAGAAAGCGGGAAACTCGCACCTTGCCATGCAAGTTCCCCATCCCATTTAGCTACTGCAGTATGCACAACGACAGTGGTCGTACCGCCCGGATTAACTATCGTGTCAGTAAATTCCAGATAATCGTATACCGCTTCAGTATTTATTTTAAAATCAAATGTCAGATCACCTGCCAGCACAGTTTTTTCTATCTCAAACGAAGTAACCGAATTATGGATGTTCGAAAAAGCAGACACCCCCATCGTGCCCTCGGTAACATCAGCAGCTTGCACAGCAGCTGACGTGGTTACCCAAGCCAGGTTATTGGGCGTAACTGTCAAAATTGGAGTTCCACGCGGGCTCGTCCAAGTGTGTGTTTCACTTAATAAAGTCCAACCTGCTGGAAAGGCACCAGTCGAAGGGAACAACTCATTAACTAATCCACCAATAGTTGCATCCAGTGGATTGCTATCAATCGAAAGCTTCGGAACAGTGGTAGAGTCCGCCTGCACCGCCTGAACACCCCCAACCATATGGAAGCTATCAGGATATCCATCCAGATCTGTATCCACACTGGCAGCTGGATCAGAGATAAAAGCATCAGACACATTTAGAACGCCATCGCCATCATCATCCGTCGCAGTTATATTCAAGATCAAAGCAGCTTGCGCAACACCAATATTGATCACAAGACTAAATAACAGCGCCATTAACAACGCGCCTGCTGACGCCCATCCCCGACCGAATGCTGTATAATCAATTTGTTTCATCTGCTGCATACCTGACTCCTGTATGTATTTAATCCATAGGGTCTAAAAGGCAGCATCCTGCAACCAGTGACTATAGCTAGGGAAACACGCTACCATCCACAAAACCGCGACAACGCTACTCGCAAAGACACCTATAATCAATGACTATAGACTATAATTCATATATTGCGTTAATTAAGAACAGAGCCCCTATCAAATTCTCTGATCGCAGCTATTAACCAAAAGCGCTAACGAACAAACTGAAACACGCCGAAAAAATATCACAGAAGCCAAGATGCGAGGGATTTGTTGCAGATAAAGAAACCAGCGAGAGTTCGGCACTATTCATACAATAACCTTAAATCGTTTTCAGCCACTGATTCCACGAATTCACACGAATTAATAATCCATTTAATTACATACCAAGCTCATCCACGGCAATCCACTCAGGATCACAGAAAACTTAATTAGTAACGAGACTCTTGTGGCGCTGTTTTTAAAGATGGTGTGAAATCACTACATTTATAAGCAATCATGAAATTCTTTAGCCACTGATACCTGGAGGTGACCGACGAAGCTAGAGAAACTCCCCTAGGGGAGTAATCCCCACTGATTTAATATCTTTATTCGTGGTGATTCGTGCGCATTCACCCCCCCCCCCCCAGGGAACACTCTCTGCCGCAGGCGGCATTCACCTGATGACTTAGTTGCCAGCGATTCTTTTAGCTGAGCCTCATAGGGAATCTGGCAGACTTTTGATTTCTTGTAACTCTTGAATAACAAAATAAGAACCACCCACCGCAGAGTTGCCCTAGGGTAGCTTCTCCCTCGCAAGCTCGATTCACCTTGGCGCAAAGTTACGCAGAGGATAACCAGACATTCAATGTATCATGGCCAAACAGTGATTCCGTTTCGCACCCTTAGCTGCAAAAAAACAGCTATTCTTAGACTAGGATGCCGCATAGTGGGAGGAGGCGCCATTCAGTTCGAAACCTATTTAGCTCTGACTTGCCTAAGGCACCTCTGTGCTAAATAGGTTTCGACCATGATTGGCACCAGTGCTGAATAGTTACGATCTCTTTTCCATCTAAGCCTCTATTACAGACACTTCTTTCAAATAACTCAGCACCTGATCAACACACTCACTCAATGGCCTTGAACCAGTTTCAACCACCAACTCAGGATTTAAGGGCTCTTCGTAAGGCGATGAGATACCGGTAAAGTTTTTGATTTCACCAGCCCTGGCACGTGCATATAAACCTTTTACATCACGTGACTCGCATACATCGACTGAAGCACGGCAGTGAATTTCAATATAATCACCATCGCCGACCAATCGACGCACCCTGTCGCGATCATTTCGGAAAGGAGAAATGAACGCAGTCATCGCAATCACGCCCGCTTCAATAATCAATTTCGACATCTCACCGACACGCCGGATATTTTCTTCTCTATCTTCATCAGAAAAACAAAGGTCCGAACATAAACCATGCCGCACATTATCCCCGTCAAACACAAAAGTGCGAATATTCAACTGATACAAACTCTCTTCAACAGCATGCGCCAAAGTCGACTTCCCTGCTCCGGACAGACCTGTAAACCAGAGAATCACACTTCGGTGCCCATTCTGGACCTCTCGGCGCTGACGCGTAACCGTTGCCTGATGCCACACTACGTTCGTACCAGCTATCATATGTTGATCCTTTTTTCACAAAGTCCAACTGAAACAGCCACCCAAAACTTAGGCATAAACGGAACAAAACATATTCGACCTCTTCTTTTCAAGACCAGCCTCTAAAATATTACGCATCAGCAAGATAAGCTTTATATGCATCAGCCACTCCATCTGCAAGAGATATTTTTGCCCTCCAGCCTAAGCAATTCAACTGACTGACATCCATCAATTTTCTAGGTGTCCCGTCCGGTTTAGATGCATCCCACACCACCTCACCTTCAAAACCAACAATGCCTTGCGCCAGCTCTGCAACATCACGAATAGTAATATCCGACCCAACACCTACGTTATAAAGCCGAGAGCTATTGATTGCTGATTGCTGATCAATCATAAGAAAAAGGCAAGCATCGGCCATATCATCGACATGTAAAAATTCACGATACGGTGAACCTGTACCCCAAAGCCTCACTTGAGGAGCATGATTGCTAATCTGCAACAGATCATCACCCACTCTCTCTAAGCCCAGACAAGAGAGAACATCATAAGGTATCTCCCCATAACGCAGTTCATCGGCCTTCATAGCATCAATATCACCAGCCAAAGCCAACTTCGCCAAATGAAACTTGCGAATCAGAGCAGGCAACACATGTGACTTCTCGAGATCAAAATTATCGTTCGGGCCATAAAGATTGGTTGGCATCGCTGAAATAGCATCAAAACCGTACTGTTTGTGATAGGCCTGACACATCTTAACACCGGCTATCTTGGCAATGGCATACCATTCATTCGTTGCCTCCAACTCACCGGAAAGAAGGCATGACTCTGGCATGGGTTGCGGAGCAAGTTTCGGATAGATACATGACGAACCAAGAAATAATAATCGTTGCACCCCAAAACGATAAGATGAATCAATCACATTAGTCTGAATTTGCAGATTATCGCGAATAAAGTCGGCGGGATATCTGTCATTGGCAAGAATCCCTCCCACTTTGGCTGCGGCCAAAATAACGTAATCTGGACTCTCGCTAATAAAAAATGCATCTACAGCAGCCTGGTTGCGCAAATCAAGTTCAGCAGAAGCCCTCAATAAAAGGTTCTCAAAACCTTTAGCCTGCAGGGCTCGAACAATCGCAGAGCCAACCAAGCCTCGATGCCCTGCTATATAAATCTTTGCATTTTTATCCATGATATCCCCTACCCACTGTGATACTAACTTCACGAACACCCTCTAATCTTCATATTAAATCAATAAGCATTCTATAAAAAACGACCAATTTGTTGTGTAGTATTTAAATTAATCTTCCACGGCCACAGGCATTTCATAGCCGTGTTTTTTCAACAGGGAGTAACGTTTGGCAACTTTAAGGTCTTCAGCCACCATCTCAGCACACATCTCTTGCACTGTAATTTCAGGGATCCAACCTAACTTCGCTTTCGCTTTACTTGGGTCACCCAACAGGGTCTCAACTTCGGCAGGTCGGAAATAGTGTGGATCAATTCTGACCACGATATCACCTACCTTTAGTAGTGGCGCATGATCCCCTTCAATAGATTCAACCACACCGATCTCAT
>JAJFLH010000036.1 GCA_021772775.1 Mariprofundus sp.
ATCACTAACATAGCGACTCACGACAACAGTTCAGCCAAGCAGGGTATTAATAAAAAGTTCAAAGCAAGGTTTATGTTTTTTGACTTTTTAAAAGTCAGGGAACCTTTTTAAGTTGTCTACGAAGTGATAAGTGGCCAAAAGCAGTCGTTCAGATTATGCATAGGGGCGATCAAAAGACATGAGCTAAGTCCATGATTCCCGCTAACCCGCGATGAACCAAAAAAAGGCCCCAAACGGGGCCCTTTTCAAACATTACAAACAGAGGATCTTAAGCGCCTGCTTCCAGTAGCTCTTTCAGGTTTGCGAAATCCATATCTAGCTCACGCTTGGCGATATGACCTACAACAGGTGATGCAACTTTAAAGAAACGGCCAACATCGATACTCAGGGTGCGCTTAATCGTTGTTTTCTCGGCATCGCCTTCAAATTTCATCGTGGCTTCCATCGGAAATGCGCCGGTAGTGCTTTTGGCTGACCATGAGCTGCCATCTGCATTACGAGCTATAACTTCCCACTCCTGTTCAATCACACGACCAAGAAACTTCTCTTTGATATAATAAACCGTACCAACTGTCGGCTCACCATCTGTTCTCTTTTCTGATTCCAACACCGAGGATTGCCACATTGGATCATTCGTATTGTCATCGACAAAAGCGATAACATCAGCGATAGGACGGTTTATTTCTACACTAGCTTCTAATTTACTTAATGGCATTTTTCTCCCCCTTCTTGTTATGAATCTATTTTCAAAAAAGTATCTATTCGCGCAGCAACTCGGTGATACCTGTTTTAGAACGGGTCTTCTCATCAACTGTTTTCACAATCACAGCACAGTACAGGTTCGGGCCACCGGATTTACCCGGCATAGAACCAGATACAACCACTGAATATGGCGGTACTTCACCATATGTTACTGTGTCAGTCGCACGATCATAAATACGGGTAGATTTACCAATATATACACCCATCGATAGTACTGCGCCTTCACGCACGATCACGCCTTCAACAACTTCAGAACGCGCACCGATAAAACAGTTATCTTCAATAATGGTAGGCGTAGCCTGCAATGGCTCCAACACACCACCGATACCAACACCGCCGGAAAGATGTACATTTTTACCAATTTGGGCACAGGAACCGACTGTCGCCCATGTATCTACCATCGTACCTTCATCAACATAGGCACCGATATTCACATAGGATGGCATCAACACTACTTTCTGAGCTATATAAACACCCTTACGTACTGTTGCAGGTGGTACCACACGCATACCGCCTTTACGGAACATATCTTCGCCCCAGTTGGCAAATTTCTGAGGCACTTTATCGAAATAGTTGGTGCCACCACCACTGATCACCTGATTATCATGCAGTTTAAAGTACAATAACACAGCCTTTTTCAGCCATTCATGTGTCACCCAGACACCATCCTCACCTTTTTCTGCCACACGCACACCGCCGCAATCCAGCAGTTGAATGGTATGTTCCACAGCTTCGCGCACTTCAGCTGAAGCAGAATGCAAATCCCATTCGGCCCTGCTATCCCATGCGCTATCGATTATTGTCTGTAAATGATTCATGGATTCATCCTTGTCTACTTTTATAGTGTGGTTAGACGATTATAACCTTTCAAGCTCAGCAATCCAGCTTGAAAAATATCGCTCTAACTTATAACAACTTCTTGTGGTCGTTCATGGCTGAGAAATTCGACATTCGACATGCTCAAGCCATAAGCACCGGCTAAACCAAATACTGCAATATCTCCGACATTAACGGATTCAAGCAGCACATTATTGGCCAGCTTATCAGCACCTGTACAGAGCGGGCCACCAAAATAGACCGCTTCATTCGACACCGACTCCTGCTCATCAAACAGCTTATCAACGCCCATCTGTATAATCGATAAGGGGTGATTAATCGCCAGTGCTGCAGGCCTGCGGAAATGATTGATGCCACCAGCGCAGATCACCTGTTTTTTGCCCCGAGACTCTTTGATATCAAGAACCTCTGTGCAGAACCAACCTGAATCAGCCGCCAAATAACGACCCAGCTCTAAAAAGAAGGTGCGCCCTTCAAAGCCATATTCGGAGATCAAACCAGCCAAACCATCGGCATAAGCCTGCGGATCAAAATCATGACCGCTCTCCAGATAGTCCACGCCAAAACCACCACCAAAATCAATGATATCGCACACAACACCGGCATAATCAGCTTCGATCTGTTTGGCCATACCGAACACCAATTCACAGTTCTTCAACAAATCAGCAACATTGAGCACGCCCGATGCAGCATAGACATGCAGCCCCCGAAAGTTTAATGACTCAAGTGCCAAAATCTGAGGTAAAATAGTCGCCAACTTCTCTTCATCAACACCAAACTTTTTCGAACCACCGGAAAATGTCGTCTGCGCTTCATGGATATCAAAATCAGCATTAATGCGCAGCAGAATATCCTGTGTTTTGCCAAGCTCTACAGCTATCGCATTAAGCCTGTGTGCTTCGGTCAACGATTCGATATGTACCGTGCGAATGCCCTTCTCAACAGCCCAGCGAAGCTCTTCCGGTGATTTGCCAGGGCCTGTATAAATCAATTGATCCGAGCTGAAACCTGCCGCAACTGCTTTTTCTGCTTCACCAAGACTGGCTATTTCAATGCCGCGTGCACCGGACTCTTTCGCAGCAGCCAAAAATGCAGCATGCGGATTGGCTTTCATGGCATAAAAAACTTCAACACCGGCTGGCATAATGCGTGAAAAACAGGTGATATGACGGCGCATTGCACTGGTTTCATAGACATAACAATTCAGCGTATCACCACTGGTAGCAAGCTGGCGCAATCTCTCTTCAACTGCATTTGGTACAATCATTATTATAGCCTCACTACTTTTAAACGACCGGCAAGCTCTGCCGCCTTTTCAGGACCATCAACAAGAGCAGCACGTATATAACCACTACCCGGATTCACACCGTTGTCATCATCAGCACTGAGATAAGAGCCTGGCAGAATCGTCACCGACTGCTGCTCATATGCTGCCACAGCAAAAGCTTCTTCATCTGGCACAGGCAACCAGACAAAAAAGGAACCGGCTGGAATGTTCACATCATCCGTGCCATAGACATCAAAAAACGCCTTCAAACTCTGGCGGTAGACATCGAGATGTTGTTCAACATGAGTTTCATCTGACCATGCCGCTGCCGCAACAGCCTGCAAAGGCAAAGGGGTAGCAGGGCCAGTATAACTGCGCATTTTGGCAAAACGGGCAATCAGCTCCGCATCGCCGGCAATCAGGCCTGAGCGCATGCCTGGAAGAGCCGAACGTTTGGACAGAGAGTTCATCACCAAACAACGACTAAAACCGTCACGACCCAAAGATTCTGCCACTTCCAATAGACCTACCGGCCTATCCTGCCAATAAATTTCTGAATAACATTCATCCGAGACAATATAAAAATCATGCTTATCAGCCAGAGCCAGGAGCTGTTCAAAATATGCTGCATCGGCAATCCAGCCGGTAGGATTCGATGGTGAACAGACATAGACTAAAGCCGTATTAGACCATACATCTTCCGGCACCGCATTCAAATCCGGAGCAAAACCAGTTTCAGCCGTACAGGGTAAAAACAGAGGCTCAGCACCGGCAGTATAAGCCGCACCCAAATAGATCTGATACATAGGATTGGGCATCAACACATACGGCTTTTTGTCTGCTTCCGGGTTAATCAGCGCATGCGCGATGGCAAACAGTGCTTCGCGTGTACCATTGGCCGACAACACCTGAGTAAGCGGATCAACATGTTGCAGGTCAAAGCGTCGTTCCAGCCAACAGGCTATGGCCTGACGCAATGGCAAACCACCAACTGTAGATGGATATTTAGAGAATCCGCCCAGCTGCTCAGCCAGTGTAGTGGCAACAAAAGAAGGCAATGGTAAACGTGGTTCCCCTGCCCCTGCATCAATTGGATTAAGTTCAGGATTAACAGCACGACCAGCAAACAGGGACTTTAATCGTTCAAACGGATATGCCCCCAACTGCTCAAGCCGAACCTGACGTGATTGTTTATTATGATCCACTTGATCAGGCCCCTATTGCTTTTTTAAGCCGTCAAAACGCGCATGGATAGGTCTGCTCCATGGGCCAAGGTTACCAGCGGCATCAACAGCACGGATGCGAAAGAGATATTCGACGCCCTTCGTTTTCAAAGTAATCAATTTATATGTCTCTTTATTCGCATATCTAGCTAAAGCAGGTCGCTCATAGAAACGGCGCCAGAAACCCGGACATTTACAATAAGGATCCATTTGAGTGCGATCAATCTGATAACCGACACCTTGAGCATCACCTTCAGGCGTAAACTCCATACGTAACACATTGACGGTAATCTCATGGCTCAAATCACTGATCTGAGGTATCACTGAACTTTCATTACTCACCTGCGGCATCTGTTTACGACCGCAACCATTTAAGGCCAAGGCCAACAACAAACAGAGCAGAACACTTCCTTTTACATATCTCTGCATCATCATTCACCTGCTCCAGTTCTGCTATCCTTGGCCAGTCGTTGCTGCCACAGTTCAACCTGTAACAACACCTGATTAGGTGCAGTGCCACCAATATGATCACGCGCCGCCACACATGTTTCGACGGAAAGTGCGCGCACCATATCTACGTCCAGACGTGCATCAATTGCAGCACAAGCACTTTCATCCATCGTATGCAGCTCAATCTCTTCACGTATGCAATACGCTACTGATTTACCAACGATTTCATGTGCATCACGGAATGGGATACCGGCACGCACAAGTGCATCAGCCAAATCTGTAGCTGTAGAAAAACCAGATGATGCAGCCTTGTGCAGCACTGCTTCATTAACCTTCATACCTGGCAACATATCGCCAAATACACGCAAACATCCTTCCAGATTATCGAGCGCATCAAACACGGCAGTTTTGTCTTCCTGCATATCTTTGTTATAGGCCAAAGGCAGACCTTTCACCGTGGTTAAAATCGCCACCAACCCACCAATAATGCGACCGGACTTACCACGCACTAGCTCCGGCATATCAGGGTTTTTCTTCTGCGGCATAATCGAGGAGCCAGTACAAAAAGCATCGGGCAGATCAATAAAACCAAACTGGGCACTCATCCACAAAATAAGCTCTTCAGAAAAGCGCGACAGATGCACAGAGCAAATTGCCGAGGCAGCAAGCAGTTCCATAATAAAATCACGATCTGACACCGCATCCAGAGAGTTTTCAGTGGGGCCATCAAAGCCCAATGCAGCTGCAGTCATGTGGCGATCAATAGGGAATGTTGTGCCCGCTAAAGCAGCAGAGCCAAGTGGACACTGGTTCATACGTTGGCGCGCATCGATAAACCGACCCGCATCACGTTCAAACATCTCCACATAAGCCAACATATGATGCCCCAGCGTAACCGGTTGTGCCGTTTGCAAATGGGTAAAACCTGGCATAATGGTGTTGGCATGTTGCTCAGCTAAAGTTACCAAAACAGTTTGCAGATGGCGCATGCGGACGACCATTGCATCAGTTCTTCGGCGCAAATATAGCCTTGTATCGGTGGCAACCTGATCGTTTCTAGAGCGAGCGGTATGCAGGCGTTTGCCAGCATCACCGATTTTAGCCGTCAGACGTGATTCGATATTCATATGCACATCTTCCAGTGCAACAGTGAACTCAAACTCACCACTTTCGATTTCACCTAAAACATCATCCAGCCCACGTAAAATCGCATTCAAGTCTTGCTGCGACAACACGCCCTGCTGGCATAACATCTTGGCATGCGCTTTAGAGCCTGCAATATCTTCTGCATACATACGCGCATCCACATCAATGGAGGCATTAAATGCTTCTACAAATTCATCAGTCGGGGATTCAAAACGGCCGCCCCATGGTTTTTCAGACATGTTTGTCACCTACTTTTAAGATGCCGCAACTATAGCTTCACGGCACCATATCCGATACCCATTCAATAGTGCGGTGGTGGAACGTCCTCATCGGCTCTTGCCAAGCCTGAGCCACTGGCCTGTTTAAAATGCTCATTTAAACGCATAACCTGCTTTTCAAGCTGATCAATCTGGCGTTGTTGCTGTACCACCACATCATTCAATTCGCCAATCAGATGATCCTGATAGGATATTTTAGTTTCCAGTTCAATCAATCGATCTTCCATGTGCGCATGCTAACCAAGAAAGAGAGCTTATGCAGCGTCCGGATAGCAGGGACGACGCAATAAAAGGCTTAAAAGCGTTCACCGCTAAGTTACCCAGGCTACTTTCTCTCTCGCAAGCTCGATTCACCTTGACGCATAGGAAATGCAAACAGCCATAAAGCATTATAAACACTTCTTCACACTATTATTTTACTTTCGCCAAGGTGACAATCTGTGACGTGCAGGATACACAAATGCCGCAGCCGCATGGATGCGCAGAACCTGCCGATAAAATATGCTGAATTATGATAGTAAAACAGAGGTTGTTTTCATGCGATTACCCTGCCCCGGATAGACAGCTATAACCATCTGAATAGAGTTCTCCTTCGATCAGGAGAACGATTATGAATGTACTCATTGTTTACCATTCCGATTACGGCAATACGCAAAAAATGGCGAGCTCTATTGCTGCTGGCATGAGAGCCAGTCAAAGCGATATAAGGATTATATCAAAGAGCTGTGAAGAGACCGACTTGAATGATCTCATCGATGCTGATGTCATTGTCTTTGGTAGCTCTGTGCATATGGGATCAATGGCCTGGCCAATGAAAAAACTGATCGATCAAGCTGGAAAACTATGGATGGATGGTTCTCTTGAAGGAAAAGTCGGTGGTCTGTTTGTAACCGGTGGCGGTTTTGGTGGTGCCGGCGGCGGTGTGGAACAGACCATGATTTCACTCTATTCCAATTTTCTCGAACATGGCATGATTGTGATCGGCTTCCCCAAATCACTACCCGGTTATGCTGATGGAGGTCTACAATGGGGCCCTTATGGCCGTACCGGAAATCATGAAGGCATGCCCTGTGGCATCAGTGACGCAGCCCTTGCTGCTGCCCGCAGCTATGGCGCTCACTTGGCTGAGACAGCTTTGAACATTATCGACAACTAAACATTCTAAACTTACAAAAAAAAACAGACAGAAGGATAAACCTTCTGCCTGTTTAATGCAGCGCAATGCGCTAAGTATTAGATCAAGTCATCTTAACGTTTCACTTGCATTAATGATGATAACATTTGGTCAGTAGTCAGAATGGTTTTTGAGTTGGCCTCATAACCACGCTGAATAATGATCAGCTTGACGAACTCGGCTGCCAGATCCACATTGGACTGTTCCAGTGCAAATGGTGAGATGGTACCCATACCACCGGCTCCGGGCAGACCCAGTACCGGCGTACCTGATGCAATACTCTCCTGCAATAAGTTGTTACCAATATGGTTAAGCACAGCATCATTCGGGAAGTTAGCCAGAGCAACCTGAAAGAGTGCGCGGCGCTGACCATTAGTAAACACACCAAAGATTTTACCGGAAGAGTCCGTTTCCAATTTATCCAGGAAGCCTGATGCAAAACCGTCACGTGTCATCTGACGTGTGGCGAATGAACCCGCCACTTGCACTGTAGCTTCAAGGCCTGTACCTGTAATTTGCTGTGAATCCGCTGCCAGGACTTGATAGAGAGCCCCCTGACCTGCTGCATTACCGAAATTCATAGTCACATTAGATGGTGCTGCACCACCCCAGGCAAAGTTCAGTACTGGAGAGTTTTCCTTAATCAATTCACCGTTAGGACCAAACACAAGGGTTTGTGATCCAAGCGCCGTGACAACAGGTGCAACCGCAGCAGTACCACCAGTTGTTGCCGCCATTGTACCTTGAATACCGCCAGCATTGGCTGCACCATAGGTAAGGGCAACAATCGTGCCATCAGATAGGGTGACGTTTTCAGCACCAAGTGACGCCCAGGTACCGGTACCGGTTACACCGGCCACACTGGATGCTACAGTAACAACACCTGCAGCATTCGTGGACATTGTGTAAGTTGCCCCTACAGCGCTGGCTACCCAGTTCGTGGTTGCCGCAGCTGTAATATCACCTACACCAGACGTTGTGAATGCACCGGTAGTGGTATCTGCAACTGCAGCACCAGCAGCAGAGACAGTTGACTGCGAGCCGGCACCGCCACCGACTACTGTTGGAACACCAGCCGTACCACCGGTTAATTCAGCTCCATCAACAGAAGCGTGCCAATCCCATACGATATTTCCGGCTGAATCCTGTCCCACCTGAACGAACTGCATGCTGGTAGCATGAGTCTGACCCAGTGAGTCATAGACATTCACTTCTGTTTTATAGTGATAGGTGGCTGGATCAGCAGCATTAAATTGTGTACCGGCAGCCAAGACTGCTGCATTAGAGTCGAGTGTAACTGCGGCGGTAACCGTAGTAGTAGCCTGAGCTTGCGCAGCCAGATTGGCGAAGGTGATATCCCCGACATTACCAGTCGCCGTATTGGTAACCTGATCCACAGGAAAGCCCTGAGCAACATTACCTTGGGCATCAATCAGATTAAAATTCTGATCCAGAATGAAGGCTCCCGCTCGGGTGTAAGATAACTGACCAGTGGCCGGATCACGCATGGCAAATAGGCCATTACCGTTAATCGCCATATCCGTAGGACTGGTTGTATTTTGCAACGAACCCTGTTGCTGATCACGTGTAATCGAACCAATACG
Organism: Mariprofundus sp.; assembly: GCA_021772775.1. Classification (GTDB taxonomy): domain Bacteria; phylum Pseudomonadota; class Zetaproteobacteria; order Mariprofundales; family Mariprofundaceae; genus Mariprofundus. The sequence goes on from JAJFLH010000036.1 coordinate 8,742, forward strand.
CACACCGTTACCTACCTGGTTGGCGATATTGGATCGTGATACACCCACCGTTTGTGATAACACATCTGAAAAATTCACATTCTGGCTTTTAAAGCCCAGAGAGTTTACGTTGGAAATATTATCACCAACCACACGCACAGCTTCACCGAAAGATGATAGACCGGAAGCGCCGATATAGAGTGCATTATAAATACCCATGATTTACTCCTTATTAAATTTGATTGCCGCTTACAAGCGGATTTCTGTAATATTATTTAGTGATGCGGCTACACCGCCCACCATTAGCTCAGTACCGTTTGACGTGAAACGAACGGCATCGACAACACCGGAGCGCTGAATAGACGCTGGCACGGTACCGCCATTAACATTAAGCGCGCTAAACTCGACACTGTAAGCACCTTGTGGTGCCTGCGTACCCGAATCGGTTGTGCCATCCCAGACAATCTGATTAGACCCTGCACTCAAATTGGTCATTGAAATAGTTTTCACAGGTTCACCAGCGGGATTAAAGATGTAAGCAATTGCATTAACTGCAGGCTCATCCAACACAGCTGAAAAGTTTTGATTCGTGCCGTCATAATTGATCTGACTCTGATTGACAGTCACGCTATGACCCAGATAGGAAGCTCCAGTCGTAGGCTGAGCTGCAGAAGAACCACCACCCTGTGCTGCTACCAACTGCTCCAGAAAGTTATTACTTGCCGTCTGCTGTTCAACCATATTGAACTGTGCCAACTGCGATGACATCTGGGTGGCATCTTGTGGCTTCAGAGGATCCTGATTTTCCATTTGCGCTACCAGCAATTTCAGAAAAATATCCTTTTGGCCAATATCGTTCTGCTTGGTCGGGCTCGCGGCGGCTGTTGATCCCGCACTGCTCACTGTAGGTGCTAACATATGATCCTCCTAGACCCGGATACTCAGGCCAGAGCCTGTGTTTTTCTGTTGCGGTTGTGCTACTGAAGCATCAACCATAGGCAATTCAGCATCTTGACTGAATCCACCTGCCCGCTGGCCCTTTCCATCACCACCAGAAGAAGCCTGCTGATCCTGTGAGCCCATGGAGAAACCGGAAAGATCAAAACCCTGCTGTGCTAATGCACTTCTCAGTTGTGGTAACTGCTGCTCAAGAGCCGCACGGGTCATACCTTGATCCACAACCATATGCACCTGTAACTGTTTACCAGCGTCACTTTGCAAAGATATCTGTATTTTTCCGAGGTTATGCGGTTCCAGCTGAATTTCTAAACGTGTCTGACCATTTTTTGCCGACTGAGCAATATGATTCATACTATCAAACAGAGACATGCTTGGTGGTGTCTTAGTGGTCAAATAACTCTGGAAGTTCGATTGGGTCGATGACGAATAACCTGTTGATTTCACATCACCCAACGACGAAGTAAGCGATTGACTACCCTGCCCACCTCTCTGATCCGAAGATTGAGAACCTGAATCTCCCATAGAAGATTCAGACATGGTGATTTGAGCTCCAGATGCAATCGCTGTAGCAGTAGTGCCAGACTGAACCGGTTGAGGCTGTTGAGCTTGCACTGATTTTCCCTGTTGAAGATGTGCACCTACGGCTATATTCATGGCTTCAGCTGAGACTTTCGCAGAGGCTTTTAGAGCCACTTTCTCACCCGTGGGATGCGCAGAAGAGCCCTGTTTTTCCCCTTCAATCAATGCCTTGGCAGCAACATCAAGTTCAGGTTCACTAGCCATACCCTGAGGATTCGCAGACGTAACAGCGACTTTGGCAAAAGTGGCCGACGGCCCCGTTTTCACAGCCTGTTCAGAAACAGATCCCTTTTCTGCCGTTGGTACAGGTGCAGTCAGCTCCGCAGCACTCTTATTGTCTGCCGTTAACGAAGATTTAATTACAGCACCAGCCTGAGCTTGCTTACCCACAACGCCCTGTTGCTGAATAGCAGAAACATCGTCTCCTTTTCCGATCAGCACTTGAGCCTTCTGATTTAAACCCGGATCAATCTGAGCACCTTTTTCAACGCCTTTTTCAATGCCTTTATTTAAAAGGTTTTTATTGCCAATTTCTTCATTAAGGCCCACTGAAACTTTCGCAGAAGTTTTCTCCTTAAGCTCTCCATCAATCAAAACGGAAACCTTGCTCGACTTATCACCCTTATTGAGTGCTGTCGGCTGATTAATAATGACATGGCCTGCCAGTCCAGCGGTTGCACTTTCATCTGTTTCTTTAGCGTCTGACTTTTCTTTTGTAATTAGTGCCAGCCCATCTTTACCCTTTGTACCTTTCAAAAGGTCTGTCTTTTCAGTCGAATCAATCATACCTGTACCCTTGATTGATTTACCCTCCTGAAGTTGAAGCCCCTTGCCTTTGCCCGAGGTTTCCGCATTCTTTTCAAGCATGGCCAATAATTTAGAAAACAAACCACCTGCGCCCTGCTTTGTGGACTTTCCAGTTTTACCGGATAGGCCGGCTCCATTTATTTGTTCAATCATGTCAAACTAGAGCAGGTTTCGGGCCATCAATAAAACCACGCAATATCAATAAATTAAGTCACAACATGGACTTTAACATGGAAATGTTTTCCGTTCTTCGGGAAAAACTTTCCCTGATGACCAAACTTGCCGGGCAGGCAACTTTCGCCATAGTTGCCACCATGAAAAACAGACAAGGCAGACTGCAATGATTGAACTCTGGGATCAGATCCTCGTTTTATTAAACGATTATGGTTTTTGGCTCGCGATTGGCTCCATCGCCATGTTTGTGCTCAGTATCGCAGCAATACCTCTGATTGTTGCACGCATTCCGGTAGATTATTTCACCGTGCTTGGACATCAAAAACAACGACAGAGACGACGTCACCCCCTGCTTCATCTGCTGATTATGTGCATAAAAAACATGCTTGGATCACTTCTACTAATCGTTGGGCTTATCATGTTGTTCACCCCTGGTCAGGGGCTACTCAGCATCTTATTCGGTTTAATGATTATGAACTATCCGGGTAAATACCGATTAGAGTGCTCAATCATTCGAAAGCCCCTGATCTTTAATGCGGTCAATACCATGCGTGAAAAACAGGACTACCCACCATTATTGCCGCCAGAGGTTTAATGACCACTGTCCAGTTAATCGAATAAGGAACTGTGGCGAGTAATAAGCTGCTCGACCTGCTCTCGATCAGTATCAACACCAAGTTTCTGTATGGAAGTAACCGGACTATCTGTCATGCCACATGCGACAATACCCGAAAAATGTCTGAGATTCGGATTAATATTCAAAGCAATACCGTGAAAAGAGATCCATTTTCGGCAACGCACACCGACTGCAGCAACTTTTTTCCCATCCACCCAAACACCGATGCCCCGTTTGTCACGCCCGGACTGCACACCAAGATCGGCCAGCGTGCGAATAATCATCTCTTCCAAGTGAAACACATGCTGATGCAAATCCTGTTTTTGACGCAGATCAGCAACCACATAACAGATCAACTGCCCCGGCCCGTGATACGTTACTTCTCCACCACGTCCACTCGAATAAACATCAATAGGTTCACCATCAATTTGCTTATGCAATACATCAAGCTCGGAACCGGAAGTGCCAATGGTAAACAGCGGTGGATGCTCGGTGAAAATCAGACTCGACTCTGCTTTAGCAGCCAGAATAGCGGCAACCAGAGCCTCCTGTTCAGCAATTGAAGCCGGATATTCTTGTTTCTGATGGCGAATAATATGCATCGCAGAAGCCTAGCAAGACGGCTTCGCATTGACCAAGGGAGTTCGCAGCTTAGAATCCACCGACCTTGTTCACTATGCTGTGGGATTTAGACATAGTTCAAGGGTTAGGAGCTGCCAACCATGAGTCACAAAAAAGATGTTACCAAACTCTCATTTGAAGAGGCTCTTGATGGACTGACTGGTTTGGTTGAAAAGCTTGAGTCGGGTGAACTGCCACTGGAAGAGAGCGTCGCGGCATTTGAGCAGGGCGTAAAGCTTTCCCGCCGCTGTGAATCTCTATTAGATCAAGCTGAACAACGTTTGCAAATCTTAGACAACGATACAGATCAATAAACCATGCAAGCACCTGAATTTCTCACTACACATGCTGTGCATGTGGAACTAGCACTGGTCAACATGCTCGACATGCGTGCATCCGTGGTTGCGCCAAAGCTGCTTGCAGCCATGCGTTATAGCCTATTGGCTGGCGGCAAACGTATTCGCCCTGCCCTGCTGATCGAATCTTATTTGGCCTGCAGTAATACAGACTTGGATCTGTCTGACCTGGAACGCATTATGCCTGCTGCACTGGCTATTGAATGCATCCACACCTACTCATTGATCCATGATGATCTGCCCTGCATGGATGACGATGACCTCAGACGCGGCAATCCGACCTGCCACAAACAATTTGATGAAGCGACCGCTGTTCTAGCTGCTGATGCTCTACAGACACTGGCTTTTGAACTGCTGGCAGCTGCAAAGATCAGCAGCGATTTGCGCTGTAGGTTGATTCACTCTCTGGCTATTGCGGCCGGTTGCCAGGGCATGGTTGGCGGACAGGTTTTAGATATGCAGGCGGAAAGCGACACAGAAGGCATGGATATGCTAGCTGTCGAGCGCATTCATCTGCATAAAACCGGAGCACTACTGCGTTGGTGCTGTGAAGCTGGTGCACTGCTGGCTGATGCCGACGATATGCGTTTACAGGCCTGTTCTCGCTACGGAAAATCGGTCGGCCTACTGTTCCAGGTTGCCGATGATATATTGGATGCCACAGCCAGCTCTGCAGCGCTTGGTAAAAGTGCCGGTAAGGATGAGGCTCAAAACAAAGCCACTTATGTATCTGTACTGGGCTTGCAACGTGCCCGTGAATTGGCCGATGAGATGCGCGAAATAGCCATCACCTCCTGTGATCCTATTGATGCCTCAGACTCAAAAGGAGTAAACATCAATAGATCCGATAACAACAAGTCCGATCACCTGCGTTCGCTGGTGCATTATATTTTGGAGCGTGGTCAGTGACATTCCCTATGCTAGAAAAGATCCATAGCACCGCTGATCTCAAAGCGATGTATGAAGATCAGCTACCACGATTAGCTAAAGAGATGCGCCAATATCTGGTGGAAACACTGGCCCCAATTGGCGGCCATCTGGGTGCTGGCTTGGGGGTTGTTGAACTCTCAATCGCGTTGCACTACATCTATAATTCGCCCCAAGATAAAATCATCTGGGATGTGGGCCATCAGGCTTATCCACACAAAATTCTGACTGGACGTTTGAGTGGTATGCCAAGCATCCGTCAGTATGGTGGTTTGTGTGGTTTCACTAAGCGCAGCGAATCCGAACACGACCCCTTTGGTGCAGGGCATGCTTCCACCTCGATTTCTGCCGCTTATGGCATGGCCTGTGGGCGCGATCTGGTTGGTGCAAACAACCAGGTCATCGCCGTCATTGGTGATGGCGCTCTGACCGGAGGCATGTCATTTGAAGCCCTCAACCATGCTGGCGCACGCAACAATCGACTGCTGGTGATCCTCAATGACAATGAGATGTCGATTGCTCCAAATGTCGGTGCTATGTCCTCCTATCTCGCCCGTATTATTACCGGCAAACCGTATACTCAGGCCAAAGACACAGCCAAACGTATTCTGGAAAAGTTACCCGGCGCACTCGATGCAGCCAAACGTGTCGAAGAACACGTCAAAGGCATGATCACACCAGGCACCCTGTTTGAAGAGATGGGGTTTCGTTATATAGGCCCTGTTGATGGCCATGACTTTAATCACCTACTTCCAACCCTGAGCAACTGTAAAGATCTCGATGGCCCTATCCTTCTACATGTGGTGACCAAAAAAGGGTTGGGCTTCTCACCTGCTGAGGATGATCCTGAAACCTGGCATGGCCTTGGCCCCTACAATATTCAGACCGGCCTACCCCATAAAAGTAATGGCAAACCACCGACGTATACACAGGTGTTTGGTGACACACTGGCTGATATGGCTGATGAGGATACCAATATCGTAGCGATTACAGCTGCTATGCCTGCTGGTACAGGGGTCTCTCGTTTTGAAAAACGCCATCCTGATCGCTGTTTCGATGTCGGCATTGCCGAGCAGCATGCGGTAACATTTGCCGCTGGTTTAGCCGCTTCCGGTCGCCGTCCTTATGTGGCGATCTATTCGACCTTTATGCAACGCGCTTATGATCAGATTATCCATGACGTCTGTATTCAGAATCTACCTGTCACCTTCTGTCTGGATCGTGCCGGCATTGTGGGTGCTGATGGTGCCACACACACAGGCACCTTTGATCTCGCCTTCATGCGTAACCTGCCTAACATGACAGTAATGGCTCCAAAAGATGAAGCCGAACTAAAATCCATGCTACTCACCTCTGCTACACTAGATGGCCCGGCAACCATCCGCTATCCACGAGGCAATGGTTATGGCGTTGATTTAGAGAGCGCCGATCTGCTTGAAATCGGTAAATCAGAAACACTTGAACAGGGTGATGATGGCTTAGTGATTGCGGTGGGCACACGCGTACGTGATGCACTGGCTGCTGTAGAGACACTCCGCAAAGAAGACGGTAAGGCTATGACGCTGATCAACCTGCGTTTTGTTAAACCACTTGATACAGCTGCTATTCTCGAGAATCTGAAACCGGGCAAAATGCTGATGGTCATTGAAGAGGGGATCGCTGCTGGTGGTGTTGGTGAACAGATCGCCGTACTCGCACTACAAGCCGGCTGGAGTGGCCCGCTCAAACATGTCGCCATGCCGGATGCATTCCCTGCCCACGGTACTCAGGATGAGATCCTGCGTGACTTGGAACTCGATTCGGCTGGCATTCTCAAACAGCTGCGCAGTTAAGCGCTTCAATGGCAAAAGCTAAAGTTAAGAAAAAACGATTAGACCAGCTACTGGTCTGTCGTGAACTGGTAGCATCTACTGATCTGGCCCAGCGTCTGATTATGGCTGGCCTGGTTTATGTGGCCGGTCAAAAGTCAGACAAAGCCGGTAATCTGGTGGCAGAAGACGCTGAGATCGAAGTGCGCGAAGTGTTGCGCTATGTCTCACGCGGCGGCCTCAAACTTGAGAAGGCCCTAGAGGTTTTTCCCTTTGGTTCCGAAGGCATTGTCGGCCTGGATGTCGGCGCTTCCACCGGAGGTTTCACCGATGTATTACTACAAAACGGCGCAGATAAAGTGTATGCCCTCGATGTTGGCCACGGCCAGCTACACTACAAACTCCAGAACGACAAACGCGTCATCAATCTGGAAAAAAAACATGTGCGCAAACTTTCTCCCGAACTGGTTCCCGAATCGGTGGATGCGCTGGTCATCGACACCTCATTCATCTCGCTGACCAAGGTATTGCCCTACGCATGGCCATTCGTCAAAACAGATGGCTGGTGTGTCGCCCTGATCAAACCCCAGTTCGAAGTCGACCCCAAACATCTAGTCAAAGGCGTAGTGCGTGAAGATGAATGGCGTCAATGGGCCATCGAGCGCGTCACCGCCATGGTCAAATCCGAACTCTCAGGTGCCGAAATCATCGGCATCACCGAATCCCCCATCCACGGCCCCAAAGGCAATGTCGAATACCTTCTAGGCTTAAGCAAAGCCGCCTGAGCTGGAAGCCCTCAAATCAGTTGATTCACGCATCCCAAGTATTCGAAAATAACACGTCCCCCCTATGACTCGGCAAAACTAACGTATAGACCCTTGTACGCTCCTGAAGTATCCATGCACTCTAACCCTGAATCATTTCATACTTAATTAAGTAATTTTTACTTGAGTTGCATACCCTGCAGAATGAGATGAATACTCCATATTATAAGAGAATGTGACTATATTAGCCTGTTCATCTTTGCTGATTGGCACTATGGATCAAGTTCAAATGCATCACACGCTTCGAAAGGATCTTATCAAAGACGTTCTCATCTGGTCTGGATATTTCCTTACCATTATTGCTATCACCTTCGTTCTTCTGCTGGATAATCTGGTCAATTATATGGTTTCTGAGATGGCTGAAACCCGCATGCGTTATCAGATTGAAGAATTCTCCAAACACTTGAGTGAGGGAGATATAACCAGTATTACTGAAGAATCAGAAGCACTGATTCAGGATGGAAGTATTACCGGCATTATACTGGTGGATGCATCAGGCTTACTGGCGCAGATTGCGATCAAAGATGGTAAACCTCCCAGCCTTAATATTTCTTCTAACATGAATGCACAACAGCTAAGATAAGCTGTCGATGGTCAAAGTAACCTCATGCTGTTTTCGGCCAACATTCCCGGTCATGCCGATTCACTGGTATTAATTCTCGATAAAAATCCTGTCTTAAGGGCCATTTATGCGTCAACAGCAGGAACCGTGCTAGTACTTTTTTCTTCCTCTCCATCTCGATACTGGTACTGCATTTTTCCTTACGTAAACATCTCATTGAACCAATCGATGATATCCGACAGATCATGCGTGATGATTTAAATCATAAGGATAAAGCCAAATTAATGAGCCACCTTCCAGATGAAGTGGCAGTGCTGGCGCAATGTTATGAGGAGAGTAATGAGGCGCATTTATTGATGGACAAACAGTTTCATCAAGCACAAAAGATGGAGGCTATCGGCACACTGGTTGGAGGCATTGCCCATGACTTTAATAATACGCTGGCAGGCATCACTGGCAATCTCTATCTGGCTAAACGGGCAACACAGGATCTACCTGATGTGCTCGAAAAACTTGATCGCATTGAAAAACTAACACATCGATCATCTGAGACGGTAAACAACCTGCTTACCTTTGCCCACAAAACCCGAGTAGAAGCAGCTCCAGTACTGCTTGGCCCCTTTATCAAAGAGGCAATTAAGCTGAATCGTGTTTCCGTGCCCGAAAATGTGAGGCTTGAATATGATGTAAGCAAGGAAGACCTAGTCGTTTACAGTGATGCGTCTCAATTGCATCAGGTACTTTTAAACCTTATTAACAATGCGTTTCATGCCACTGAAGGCCAACAAAATCAAAATATCAGTGTGACAGTTACAAAATATAATGTTGATGTAGCCTTTAAGCAGAAACATGATTGCAGCGCCGAGCCTTTTGCCAAAATCAGTGTCTGTGATAACGGCCATGGTATCGCCGAATCAGATTTACCCCATATTTTCGAACCTTTTTTACCACCAAAGAAGTTGGCAAAGGCACCGGATTGGGTTTAGCTATGGTCTATGGCTCAATCATCGGTCAAAAAGGAGTAGTCGAGGTTGAATCAGCATCGGAGGCTGGTACGAATTTACATATCTATCTACCTCTCATTGATGCAGAAGCGGAGACCACTCCAACAGTGGAAGATGTGGCTGCGCCGGGTCACGGTGAATGCATATTACTGGCGGATGACGAAGAGAGCCACCTGATTGCAACCTGCGAAGTACTGGAGAGTCTGGGTTATAAAGTATTCAGGCTATGAATGGTCAACAGGCAGTAGACATATATGAGTATCACAAGGATGAAATAGACCTCGTACTTCTCGATACCGTCATGCCTAAGCTGGGAGGTATTTTGGCAGCACGCAAGATTAAAGGTTTAAATCCTTTGGCCAGGGTGATGTTCGTTACCGGTTATGATGATAAATCTTTTTCCAATGAAGGAGATGTGGAGCTAGATGGCCTGCTGGTCCATAAACCCTATGCTATTGAAGATTTAAGCATTATGATCCGTCAGCAGTTGGATCTCTGACTCCTCTCGTCCATTTTAGAAAACCTGCAAGTATGGAGGGAAGGGGGATGCAAATTGAATATATAACCTTCAATTTAGCGCAAAATGGTGTACTTGATTAGTAGTGAGACATAACTAATCACATCAAACGTCCTTCGGCCTGCTACGCTCCACTTCACGGCATACCCTTTAGCTGAACGTTAAATAATTAGAATCTATGGTAGCCTCCCCTTAAGCCCTGTCAGTTTTTTGGTCGTCTGACGAATTACGGACGCTCTCAACTTTGGCTCTGATTGCACAGTCCTTCACGTGGTCATTGATCAGACCCATGGCTTGCATGAAGCCATAGATGGTGATCGGGCCGACGAACTTCCAGCCGCGTTTTTTTAGTTCTTTGGCAAGAGCAATTGATGCTTCTGAGGTGGATGCAGCTTGTGGCTCTGCAAGCTGTTTGGCATCGGGTTCATAAGACCAGATGAAAGCGGCTAGCGATCCTTCCTGTTTGATAAGTTCCTGCACGCGCTGAGCATTATTGATGGTCGCTTCGATCTTGCCACGATGACGGACAATACCTGCATCAAGAAGTAGACGTTCGACATCGTGTTCGGTGAAGCAGGCGATCTTGTTGAAATCAAAATGGTGGAAGGCAATACGGAAACTCTCCCGCTTGGCGAGTATGGTGCGCCAGCTCAGACCCGACTGAAAACTCTCCAGGCAGATCTTCTCGAACAGACGCTGATCATCTTTAACCGGAAAGCCCCATTCGCTATCGTGATAATCGAGAGACTCCGGTGCAGCTCCACACCAGCGGCAACGCGGTTTTCCATCAAGGCCATTGACTGTATCGTTCATCAACACCTCCCTACTTTGTCAGATACTGATATCCGGCAAATTGTCCGCCACCTCTTGCCAAGTCGAACTTCCGGTCAACAGATTGACCACTTCCGGCAATGGCCCTGCGTAAATAGTGGCTAGATCAGCTTCGCCTTCGGTGATGATCTGGAAGGCAAGCTGTTGGACCGGCGGACAGAACTGCGCATCTACACTCGCCTTATTACCTCTGGCATCAATACGATACCAGCCGATACCTTCCAACCAGACCGCATTGAGTCCATGCAGACTGAATGGCGGCTTGTCATCCCGAATAGTCAGCCGCTGATAGCAGATCCCTGCTGGGGTACCATTAGCCCTTAGCAGAGCGGCCAGTAGATGGCTTTTCGCATAGCAATAGCCTGTGCCCTGTTTGAGTACATCAGATGCCGAGCATGTCACCGGATTCAGTTCATAATCCCAGCTGTGCTTGATCTCATCACGGACAAGTTCAAAACAGGATTTGCTACTGTTTCAGGGCTTGTACTCCCTTAGGCGAGCATATTTGCAGTTGAAATAATATCTGCATGGTTCCAATCAATATATCTATTCGATTGTAAATATTTCTGCATATTTATCTCTTCTGCAGTGTTAAATCAGCGTTGTTCTTCCAGGTGATCGAGCAAGGCCTCGGCATTAGCCGATAGCATCTGATAAGCATCTTCAAAACCTTCCGGGCCACCATAATATGGGTCTGGAACATCCGGGATATTTGAAGGATTCTCAAACTGGCGCATCATCAATACGCGGGACGCATCTGCCCCCATCGCCAACAGATCCTGATAATTGGCTTGATCCATAGCCACAAACCAGTGCCATTTTTTAATCTTCTGCGCAGTAATCTGTTGGGCCCGATGATTGCTCAGGTCCAATCCATAATCGGTTGCTTTGCTGGCAGAACGACGATCCGCAGCCTTACCAATATGCCAGTCACCGGTGCCGGCTGATTCAAAATGATAATGTTCAATAGCTCTATTTTGGGCCGTACCTTTAACCACAACTTCAGCCAATGGTGAACGGCATATATTACCCAGACAAACAAATAGAACGCGTATTTTATTATTCTCAGGCATGGGCATTTCGCTCCGCTTGTGATAGTTGTAAATAGATCGGTGTTGGGTAGATCGGCATATTTTCATCTAGGACTGCAGAACAGGCTGATATGGTCTCATTAGCCAAAGCAGTGCTGCGTGACAGCGTCAGCGGCACGCGTGTCCAGCCCGGCAATTCAACAGGTGGTTCACCATGACAACAGAAATCACCTGGAGGAAGTGATTCGATATCACCCCAGCGCATGCAGCTATCCGGTTGTCTCATCTGATGATTGTGATAACGGCCAACAAAAGCCTCGCCAGCCCTGGCATCTTCAAGCACCCAAATCGGTTCCTTTGTATCTACCTGTCGAGCTGTCAAAACTAGCGATGAGAGATGAAAAACGGGTAGCTTCAAACCACTATTTATACCGGCCAACGTTGCTGCGGCAATACGCAGGCCAGTGAATGAACCTGGTCCCGCTCCCAATGCCAGAGCATCCAGTTGCTGCCACTCCAAGTCAGCCTCTTTAAGTAGACTCTCAAGAATAGGAACAATAGTGGTCGAACGTGTTTTTCCAGATGGGTTTTCAGCCGGTTCAGAAGTAAATATTTTTTCATCTTTGACAATAGCCGCAGAGATGTCGCCACAGGCCGTATCCAGTGCCAGAATATTGCGTTGATTCATCACAGGTGAGCTTTCAATAGCTTGCGCAGTGATTCACCATACTGTTCGTGCTGCAGGCCAAGTAGTGTATTTGCCATCAGAAAACCTTCGGGGTTACCCGCATCGAAACGCTGTCCCTCAAGCACTACACCATAGACTGGCTCTTCTTTAGCCAGCAGTGCAATGGCATCAGTAAGTTGAAACTCGCCACCTGCACCAGGTTTCACATCAGCCAAAATCTCCATCAGACGCGGTGTGAAAATATAGCGACCAACAATCGCCATACGCGATGGCGCGTCTTCAGCGGCAGGTTTTTCAACCATGTCGGTCAAACGCAACAGCCCAGACGCTTCAGCCTCATAGGCCACAATGCCATACTTTGAAACCTGATCGGCAGGCACCTGGATCAAACCGACCACCGACTTTCCTGTTGCCTCATAGACTTCACGCAGTTGCTGCATGGCTGGTTTAGAATGTACAATCAATTCATCAGCCAGCGACACACCAAATGCTTCATCACCAACCCAGTGACGTGCACATAGTACTGCATGGCCCAAACCGAGTGCTTCTTTCTGGCGCAGATAGACTACTTCTGCCATGCGCGCAATACGAGACACCTCTTTATAGAGTGCGCTTTTCCCAGCCCTTTTGAGATTGGCTTCCAATTCGGCCGAGATATCAAAATGATCTTCAATAGCACGTTTACCACGGCCGGTTACCATGATGATCTGATCCATGCCCGCACTCAATGCCTCTTCAACACCGTATTGAATCAAGGGTTTATCAACAATGGTCAGCATTTCCTTAGGGCTGGCTTTCGTCGCGGGTAAAAAACGGGTACCCATACCTGCTGCAGGGAAAATAATTTTACGCAATGGTTTCATGATATATTGCCCCTCAGTTTGTTAATCAAACAGCCTCAGTATAGCACAGCTTTGATCAATCAGGTGAGACGACCATACGAGTGAAGACCTGAAAGATACATATTCACACCGAGGAAGCAGAACACTGTCACCAAGAAACCAGCTACTGCCCACCAGGCCAGAGCCTTACCATGCCAACCGTGAGAAACACGAGCATGCAGATAAGCGCCATAAACCAACCAGACAATCAGTGCCCAGGTCTCTTTAGGATCCCAAGACCAGTAACCACCCCATGCTTCAGCAGCCCATGCTGCACCAAGAATAGTTGCCAACGTGAAAGCAGGGAAACCAACAGCCACCGCTTTATAGGCCAATTGATCCAGCTGCTCCAGACTTGGGAAAACAGCCAACACTTTCGCAGTACCGCCATTGGCTTCCAATCTGTAACGCACCAGATAGGCCATACCAGCTCCACAAGCCACTGCAAAAGAGCCATAACCAACAAAGTTCATCGGCACATGAATTTTCATCCAGTATGATTGCAGTGCAGGCACCAGTGGTTTAATCAAACCCTGCCCTACTGAATCCAGCCAGATACCAAAGAACACACCGGCTGCAACGATCGACATCACAAACGCACCCATAGCGCGCGCCTGATAACGGCGTTCAAACGACAGATATACAGCAGCGGTAATGATGAACATAAAAATAAACACTTCATACAGGTTCGATACAGGAGCATGACCAATCTCCATATCAAACAGATAAGATTCATGCCAACGCAGCAACAAAGCAACACCAGCAGCGTAAATACCGAGGTAAGCAGTTCCTGTTGCCAGGCGCCCCATAAATTCAGTAGGCGCAAACAGATAAGCAATATATGTTACAGCTGAAAAGAGCAGCAGCATATTCATCAGCATAACAATGCTAGGTGCTAGCAGATTGGACTGGTCTTCATAGGTAATAAATTCACGTGCAGGTTCAAACTGAGCCGCAATCACAGCCAATAGAACCATCAACAACATGCCATCTACCCATGGCACGGTATTACCCGCCACACGGCCTTGCAGCATAGCTGGTTTCATAGTGGCTAAAATCACTGCCAAACCACTACCCAGCAGTGCACCTGTGCCACCCCAAAGTAGTCCTTGCATGCTGAGAATCTGATAGAGGAATGCATCCTCATCATATCCGCTGCTACCATACATGGCCATCGCCGAGATACCGAGTGCTAAACCAATATAAGCGTAAAAACGAATCAGAGCGATGCGCCCTACATTCATCGTGCTATAAAAAGATGCTTCAGCTGTACTGCTAATCATATAGTTACTCCTTAACTAAGTTTTAGGCCTGAAATCCTCATCAAGTTGCGTGAACAGTTCATTAAAATTTTGCTTAAATGCCATCTGATTTCGATTGGTTAAACCTGCAAATTCTACGGTTATTCCGTCATCTTTAGAGCGTACAACCAACCATAATTTACGATGTGGCATATAAAACATAATGCACAGACCAATCGTCAGAATCGCACTACCTACCCAAACCACATTCATCCCCGGATCTTTAGCCAGCTGCAGGCCGGTGTAATAGACATGTGTATAATCATCCAGCATTGGAATAAATGGCCACGGCATTTTGGGTAAGGTCTGCATCGCTTCCATGGTGCGCACTGCCATATCCTGAAAGTTTTCAGGCCGTTCATCACCAAAGACATCGGTCATCGCCAATTTAAATGCATGACGTGTTTCGGTCATCTTGTCTTTCGTGATATCCATTGAAGAGAGACGCTTCATAAAAGCATGAAACAGCGCCCACTCCTTAGGATTGCTTAAGTCCAGCCCCAGTCCAACTGATTGATAATCAGCCGCATCACCAGTCAATGAAATCTGCAACCATGATCCCATATTATTACCATTAATATCAATAAACGGGTCCATATAAGCTTTTATCTTGGCAGGTTTCAGACCCGGCCCGCGAATCTCATAAATCACCGATGGGCCGAGATCTTTAAAGTTCACAATTTCGCCCGGACCGGCCATATTCTCAACATTGTACGGTTTAAAATCGTTAACCTTGATCGTCACACCAGTCTTCTCATCTGTCCAGCTCTTATAGACGCTGGTCTTGGCTTGACCAATATCGCCTGATCCATCCATACCGAATAGTTTAAAGGTGATATCTGAACCACCATCACCAAAGCTGGCCTGATAGATATAGACACCTTTATAATAGAGCGGATCATTCACAATGATATCGGAGGTCAACACTTCCTTACCATCATCAATGATAGTTAAATTACTACGGAACTCTTTGGGAGCACCTGTTGGAAAGAAATCAATCACAAACGAGTTACAACGCACTTCAAATGGCATATCCAATGTAGCTGTATCAGTACCCTTCAGGAACTCAATGGTATGATCCTTGCCACCTTCAGGCACCGCCATATTACCGCGGAAACCGAACTCCACACTCATCCAGCCACCAATCAAAATAATCAACATCGCTGCATGCACGCTGATATAACCCAATTTATGGTAACGCCCTTTATCAGCCCTCACATAATGCACACCATTTTGTTCTACTTGTTTAAACTCCCAACCATACAAGCGGCCACGGAACTTCTCCTGCAATGATTCAATGGATGTTTCAGATGCCAACAACCACTTCTTCTGCAACTCCAGACGCCCCAGCGAACGCTCGTTAATTGTTCCTTTGCGTGTCCGCATATCCTTCATCATTTTCGGCACATTGCGCCATAGGCAGGATGAGAGCGATACCATCAGGAAACCAAGCAGGGTAAGAAACCACCAGGTGTGGTACATATCGAACAGACCCAATGAGCGGAACACCCAATACCACAACGGCCCAAACTGTTGCAGATAGTCCATTTGACTCTGGTTTTGTAATAACACCGTACCAATGACCGATGCGATAGCCAAGACCATCAGAAGAATAATAGCCAACGACATTGAACCAAGCCGTTGCCAAAGTAGTTTTAGTGATTCAGAGAAGGATTGCATGCGCGGCATGTTAGCCATTCAATCAAGCCGCGTCATGCTCTAAGGATGGTGCAGTCATTGCGCCATACACGCATGATTTGTGAGGCTTTGCCTGAACTTGAGTCACCAGTCAGCCTTGCACTCAGAAATGAAGCGAAACGCAGCTGCGTTCGTCGATCCGCTGATTTTGTGCTTTTCCCTCTTCGATTCAGGCTACTCGAGAGCAACAGACCACCACAGGTATTCGCTAAAACCCGTGTTTCTTCTGAGGTATCCACACGAATCGCCATGCTTGACTTTTTATAACAAGCTTTATGAAGACCAGGTTTAGCCGGAATAATCAGTGTCACAGGGCCAGGCCATGAAGAATGAACCAACCTACGCAAAACAGGAGAGATATAACGCGCCTGCCTCAACGCTGTTCCTATAGAATCCGCCAACAGTAAAAAAGGCCCCTGCCGCTGCTTGAAACATTGTAGCCGCTGAACAGCCTGTTTGCTATGCAAATCTGCCGCAATGCCTGGTAATGTGTCCGTAGCATGCGCAATACAGCCGCCTCGTTTCAATACCTTGGAAACTCGCAAAGCCCGAAGCTTACCACTCACGCTCTTACCCTTCACTTTACACATCACAACAATAGTTAGCGTCTAGTTCAAAGGGAAAACACACCTTCAAACATTCATACACCTTATATAATACAACAACCATTCAACAGCCTCTTAACAATCAACAGATCAACACCACTGCCATGAAGCATATCAACATCACCTCTGGAATACACTCCTGATACAGAATGATATAAACGCCATTGATTGATTAAAAGTGTGTACGCTTTATTTAATGCAGATGATGTAGAGGGTTATGCCCATTATTATACGTGCTTTCACTGCTGTAATATATATTCAGGGGATAAAATAGATGCGACAGTACCTTATGAAGTTTGACCTTGTTACTGCTTTATTGATGACACTGTTACTGCTGGCCGGCTGTGTCCCTCATCAAAGCCTGCATGGCAAAGCAAAACAGACGGATACACGTCTATTAGCTGTCAGCGACTTTATATCCGAAGTCAGGTCTATTCATTTGAAACATGATGATAAAAAGCTATCGGAAAAGATATTTACCCGAGCGTTGTCAGGACTTAAAAAAAACACTGAGGATCAATTGCGTAAAACAGGCCGTTGGAAGGAAGATGAAAATATCATCTTGCATCTGGAAATCGAACAGATTCGCTTGCGCAAAATCGCGGCAGTTTTATTACTTGATCCTTTCGCCGGGAGCGACGAGATGACAATCAAAGTATGGATCACCAAAGAGGGCACGGTGATTGCATCGGATACGATTTCAACAAGTCTGGGGGGTGGCGGCTTCATTAGCACTTTCCCATTAAGTAAACGGTTGGACATGTTATCTCAACAGATTGCACGTAAATTTGTCAGGGCACGCCTGTAATATGAGGCTCAAAATAACACGAGGCAATATGAAGTGATATAGAGCCGCGGCACCTCACAAATCTCCCCAAACACACCGGCACTGGATGGAAAGACACCCGTAGAGCTATACTTCGGCACATTGGTAATCCAAAAGAGCACCAGTGAGTAACAACAAGCACCATAAATAATCGCTAAAATTATCCTGCTGATGAACATCTTCTCAGCGAGTTAAAGACTGCATCATGGAGAAGAAATGGCTTCCACTTTGATAGACCTGCTGAAAAAAATACCCATTGATCTGGGGCAGGAATCGGTAGCCGATCGCACCGAGGGCAAACAGATTGCCTTGCGACTCGTGCCTTCTGACGGTCAAGGAAAGTCAGCGCTTGACGTCGGCGCACGCATGGGAGAACAGACCCGTTTTCTTACCCAACGCGGTTACAGTGTTACCTCAGTCGATATTGAACCGAGATTTGAGGGGTGCCTCAGCATGGATGCCAATCAACCATTGCCATTTGAAGATAATCAATTTGACCTGATCTGGTGCTCAGAAGTGATTGAGCACCTACAAGATCCAGCTCACTGCATCAGTGAATTCCGCCGCATTACCCGTAGCGGTGGCCAGATCATCATGACCACTCCCAATAGCTACGCTTGGTTCTTCCGCCTCTTCGCTCTGTTCGGACTACCTCCAGAGCGCTTGCAGCGCGCAGATCATATTCACTTTTTCTCCCTCGATGAGGTGCGTGATATTGCTCCCGATGCTGATCTGTATGGTTATTTCCCTTACATGCTGATCAAACGCACTATTCGTAAATCTCTGAATTTACTTACCCCCACCTTTATCATCCATATCAAAACATGATGCATATCTCCGTCAATCAGATGATCGAACGCCCCTGGCTCTGGCTGATCGGGCTCGCCGCAGTTCAGTTACTATTCATGCTGGGGGGCCACACCTTCTGGGACATTGATGAGCCGATCAATGCAAGCTGCAGCCGAGAAATGTTGGAGGCTGCCAATTGGTTGGTACCCATGTTCAATGGCGAGTTACGCACTGGAAAACCTATTCTAACCTACTGGTTTATGCTCACCTCATACAGCTTGTTTGGCGTCAGCGAGTTTTCAGCCCGTCTACCCTCGGCAATATGCATCACGCTGTTAATGCTAAGCATTACCTATTTTTCTCGTCGCCTGCTCGGCGCAAAATATGGTCTTATTGCCGGTGGCCTGTTCATCACTAGCTTGCATATGACCGTCATTGGGCGAGCCGCTACACCTGATGCGGTGTTTCTGTTATTTCTCTGCACCGGACTACTGGCCGGTTTGTGTTACTGTGTTGAGGAGTTCAAACCGAAAAAGATGTTATGGTTGGCTTATGCCTGCTTTGGCATCGCTGTGCTGGCCAAAGGACCAGTAGCGGTCGCTATGCCGGGCATGATTCTCGCTACCTGGCTACTGTTAACAGGGAACTTGCGCAAATGGTCATCATTTCACATTGGACGCGGCCTGCTTATTATCTTCGCTCTGGCGCTGCCATGGTATATCGCCGTATGGCTGCAAACTGATGGCGAATGGGTAGAACGTTTTCTGATCACCGATAATGTTGGTCGTTTCCTCGCTCCGATGGAGGGGCATAAGGGCTTCCCCGGTTTTTATCTGCTAAGCCTCTTACTCGGCCTGTTCCCATGGACAGGTATCCTGATTGGCACCCTGATCCACTCTACATGGAGACCGTCGCTGCTGAAGCAACAGCCGATGCGTGCCTTTCTGATCAGCTGGGTCGGCGTGTTCTTCATATTTTTCACTATAGCCCGAACCCAATTACCCAACTATATGTTACCAGTCATGCCAGCGCTGATTTTGTTGATGGCCATGTGGCTACGCGATACAGCCAGGGAAACAGTGAACCGCTATCTACTGTGGAGCGCTGGCATCATCTCTGCTGCCCTACTCATCGGCGGTGGATTCGCCCTGCAACATCAATGGCCGGGAGACTGGTATTATGCATTCAGCTTCCTGCCAGTACTGCTAGCCGTGCTCATCGCCTGGCGACAGCGGGAAAAATCACTGCAGCTGATCACTGCAGGCATGGTTATGATGGTCATCATACTGGCAAGCTGGGCTCTACCCGGAATTGATAACCACAAGGCCCCCCGCACCTTGGCTCAAAGCGCTGCCGAAGCCGGTTACGCCAAGGGAAGTCTGGCAGGCTACCGTTACTTTCAACCTTCGATGCTGTTCTATCATGGCAATAACACCTTGCCTGTACTGATCACACCAAAGGAGTTACTGGAATGGCTCGAACAAAAGCGAGTAGCCGTCGTCCCCGAGCGCTACATGGCCGAACTATCCCCTGAAATACAGGCTCGTTTGAATGTCATTAAACGCGCTTATGGGCTCTATGCCCGCCAGGATCTGTTGCTGGTCAGCTTGCGCCAATAAACAGAAGACTCGTAAACCGGCCACAAAAAGTAAGTTAACTTTGACAAGGAAAGTGCTATTCCGCCCTAATTTGGGGAGAAATGACTCAAAATGCGTGAGCACTTCAGACACCTCACATCATGAAAATATATTCATACTTCATTCATGGCAGTCTAACGTGAGGGCTCTAAAGTTCGCCATGTCTGGAGCGGAACTTCTCCCCCTCCCTGATCCCTCCAGACAATCATTTTTTCTCTTGATGTGTAAAAATAGAGCCCCGGCCCTCCCTCCGGGGCTTTTTTTACCCTCTTTTAGAAGCACAGCTTACTCTGATTATTAGCTCATCATGTTTGAACTCCAACTTCATAACAGCCTCTAACCTGAACCCCGCAAGCCCATCAGACTTTTGGCACATATCTTGTTGGTGGAGCGATAATCCACTGAATAGAGAGGTGCCTCATGTACGATCATCATCAGTATAAAGAGCTCCGAAACTTTAAAAGGTTTTCGATTGAGTTTCCTGTCGAGATTATTGGCTGGTCAAATCAGGCTGAGAAATTCTCCGATTTTGCCGAAATGAGTAACATCTCAGATAATGGTTTATGCTTTTCTACCACCAATTCCGATTGGTATTCTATCTCTCAGCAATTGACTGTTAATGTCCACCTACCAGAAACAGGGCTATTGAACAGCGGTATTGAATGCCAAGCAAGCGTAATGTGGATGCACTATATTGATCAGCAGTGCTCTGAAACTAAAGATCAAACGCTAATCGGTTTGTGCCTGGAGAGTTTGATGACATTTGAAACGCAAAAGTTAAAAGAGTTCGCCAAAGCTTAATGCTATTTATACAAACCGACTGCAACCACAACAGATATTAAAATAAATAAAAGAACACGAACAGCCCCTTGGGGACAATCCATAGCTTTAATAGCCACCCCGATTGAGACTTTCGCGCATAACACGATAGAGTTGCTTGAAGATACAATGAAGCACTAGTTTTTTACCCGATAACCCTATCTCCCCTCTTGATATATAATTGAATTATAATATAATTATTAAAAAAACGGAGTCTGTCATGATGTTCATTAAGGATCAGAAAAATAACCGCAGGTGTAACTATCAGGCGCATGTCTGGTTCGATAAACACTCCCATTAATGCGGCTGTTTTGCAGTTAGAGCTGCTGCAGAGCAGTGGGCCCAATGGCTGCATAGAAGAGTGGCAACCGATGATCTGCTAAAAGACGTTCGTCAAAAGTCCGAATAAAAAACTAAAACTCATAGGCTTAAATAGTGGGCTTCGACACTTTACCCCCGTTTTGAGCGCAGTTCTGCCTGAATTTCAGCCACACGTTCACGGGTAAGCGGATAGAACCACATCGATATGACAGCCAGGCTCAAAAACAGCACTGGAATTGCTAAATATGCACTACGCACCTTCAGCAGCGTATCATCGCTCAGCATTGTCTCCTGCCCTACTACGCCTGCCCAGGCCAGTAGCGCGCCACTGCCAAGTGCTACGATGCCAATAGCGGTTTTATAAACCAGCGCAAATACAGCGCTATATACACCCTCACGGCGATGACCCGTATTGAGTTCATCCTCATCACAAATATCAGCCGCAAACGAGCCGTTTACCGCCCAGCAGGCACACAACCCCCAAGCAGCTACAACGACAGGAATAATTTGCAGCCATGGATTTTCCGGTGTGAACAACCACCAGCTTGATGCATATCCGACAATGGAGATACTCAAACCAGTGAACAAGATAGTCTTTTTATCCAGCCGCTCACTCGCCCATGAGATCAGAGGCATGGCGAGAAACTGGCCAGTAACCTGAATAACAGTCATCACGCCACCAATCTCAGCGGCCAACATTTTATCCCCTTCGCAAACATAGAAGATGCCGATGTAGGTCATAAATGGCAGTGCAAAGAACAGCCCCATAAACACCGCAAATACCGAGCCCATCAACATACGGAAACTCTTGTTCGTGGCGGTAAGTTTTATGGCCTTGAACAGCGGTAGATGCTCCTTTTTACGTTCACTCGATGCAAAGCGTTCACGGCATAAAATAGCCGGTAACATAGTAGAGACCAACACCAACAGGCCGATGCAGACACCGACAATGCGTACACCCAGCACCTCATCACCACCCAGCCATGCCCCTGCCATTTGTGACCAAAGGTAGAGATAACCGACCAGCAGACTGGCGCAAAATGAAGCGACTAAACGATAGATTTGCAGATTGGTACGCTCTGAATAGTCGTCAGTCAATTCAATACCCAGCCCCGAATAGGGAATCACGAAAACGGAGAAACTGAAATAGAACAGTAGGCAGACCAGTGCAAATGCCCCGAACATCTTCAGTGATGAATAGGAGGTGATCCCAAATTGGTGCAACAAAGTGCTATCCAGCACATCAGCACTCGGCAAAATGCGCAGGCCAGCGGTGGTTTCTGCGCTAGCCTCGCTGGAGACTGCTGCCGTAACCGTTACAGATTGAGCTGCTTGCCAATTCTCCGACGTAAAGATCAATTGCGAGGGTTCAAGTTTCAAATGAATTGTCGCATCCCCATTCGCCACCGATTCGATGGTAAATGCGGTGGCCGCTTGTGGTGCCGACTTCAACACGACATTGAAACTGCCGGAAGTAGCATCGCTTGAAAGTCTGACATCCTTGCTGCTAACACCGTACCACGACAGAGAATCATGCAGTGCGGCGGCTTTTTGATTCTGCTCAGCAGCTTCAATAACAGGCCCATGCTGCAGATGTACCGTGACTAGTTTAGGCAACTGCGGCATCAGTGAGGGCAGGAACCAGACAGCTGTAAAAAACAGCGTCATCAGAATCGAACCGACAAACATCCATGGCCGACGACGTCCCCAGCGCGATTCTGTGTTATCGGTCAAGTTCCCAATAATCGGATCAATGATGGCATCCAGAATACGGGAGACAGCCATCGCCAAGCCGATAGCCAGTGTACTAAAGCCCAGTGCTACATTAAAGATCGGAAAAACCAGCGACAGGATGGCGGAGTTAGCAATATTTTCACCAAAACCACCTACACCCCAGCCCAGTTTGGTTTTAACCGGCAGCTTTCCTGCGGCCGGCCTCAGATCCGCAGAGCGCTGGCTCTCATCACTCAATGTTTAATTGCCAGCCTTAAGGTGATCAATCACCGCCTGCGCCGTTGTAAAACACAAGCCTGTCACAGTATCAGCACAGCCATAATAGATCGCAATACGGCCACTCGGTGCATCCGTCAAAGCGGCACAGGGGAAAGTAACATTCGGTACATCACCCACGCACTCATATTGCTCCCACGGTGCAATGAGGAAATTTTTGGAACGATGAATAACTTTCCATGGCTCATCGAGATCAAGCAAAGCGGCACCAAAGCTGTAAACAAAACCGTTACAGGAGGTTAACACACCGTGATAAATCATCAGCCATCCTTCATTGGTCTCAATCGGGATTGGCCCTGCGCCAATTTTAGTGGACTGCCAGCCATCGGAAGTACCCATCACATGACGATGGCAGCCCCAATGCTCCATATCCGGACTCTGGCTGACAAAAATGTCACCGAAAGGTGTATGGCCATTATCACTTGGACGTGACAACATCATATATTTACCGTTGATCTTGCGCGGAAACAGTACGCCATTGCGATTAAAGATCAGAAATGCATTTTCAAGCTGATGGAACTCTTTAAAATCCTTCGTCCACGCCACACCGATAGTCGGCCCATGATAACCGTTACACCAGGTGACATAATAGCGGTCTTCGATCCAAACCACACGCGGGTCGTAACCATATTCCCAACCATTCACCTCAGGGTCTGCATTGATGAATTGAATGCGCTCATCATTGATCTTCCAGTTGATACCATCATCACTGAAACCAACATGCAGCTGCATCTCACGCGCAGTTGAGTCACAACGGAACACACCTGCAAACTTGCCATTGAACGGAACAGCAGCACTGTTGAACGTGCTATTCGCACCAAGAAAAGGATTGCGCGGAATAATTGGATTCTGGTCATAACGCCAGACCACTTCCTGAGAGTCCTGCGGTTTGTCCTGCCAAGGCATATTAGGCAACTCTTGCCCGATGATATCGATTTTGCTCATATGTATTCCTTTGTTCGTGTTGATGGATTCGTCACTCAGGCTAGCCAGCAACCTGTCGTGCGGAGAAACAGTGGCCTGATTTAGGCCCAGCGTCAACGAAGAAACATCGTAACCGTTCCGCTCAGCCCTGATTCACTCAAGCTCTGCCTCAAACGTACTTATCTAGAAGAGTAAATTGCCTGCTTTTCCCTTGATTTTGGGTAAATAAGAAGCAAGCTAAACAGTCGATTATTCGTCATACCCCAAGCTAGCTTCTCTACCTTCGGCATTCACCTGCTTCCTGAGTGGTTTCATCAGGCAAGGAGAATCCGAGGGCATAGAGAGCCCCCCGCGGGAAGAATACAGCTTTTCCGCATGATGGATTCCGGCTAAAATATGCCGGAACGATACTGATCTGTAGCTACTATTACTTTGCACGCACAGGTCGTTTTTAACCAACGATCTGTGCGCAATAATGCTGAAACTTTCCGCGCCTTGAATGCTACTTATAAGGCGCGAAGAGATCTTAATCTGCCGCGAGAATAGCTTCAGCCTGTGCTGCGCGATCAGCTTTAAGCTTATCACTCAGATCTTCATCCGTTTGCGCCAACATCTGCACAGCCAGCAAACCTGCATTTTTGGAAGCGTTAATGCCAACAGTCGCAACCGGCATGCCAGGCGGCATCATCACGGTAGACAACAGCGCGTCTTCACCATTTAGCGGACCCGATGCAATCGGCACACCAATGACCGGCTTCACTGTTTTAGAGCATACAACACCGGCCAGATGAGCCGCCATGCCTGCAGCGCAGACAAACACCTTGCAGCCTGCCGCTTCAGCATCTTTGATCGCCTGCACAGTTGCTTCCGGTGTACGATGCGCTGAGCGCACCATTGTTTTATACGGTACGCCAAAAGCATCCAGTACGGCCTCTGTTTTTTTCATCACCGGCATATCACTGGCGCTACCCATCAAAATCAAAACTTTAATATTTTCCATTATTAACCTCTTCTTTACAAAAACTTTTTACCACTAAGACACACAAGCTCAAAACCAGTTTATCTCTTCGTGATATAAATCATTTTTCTTCGCGGGCTAGCGCTCGATAAGCAATATCACGACGATAAAAACCAGTCGGCCAATCAAGGTTTTCCAATGCCATATATACTGCTGTCTGAGCTTCTTTCACTGAAGGTGCCACAGTGGTTACACCCAGGACACGTCCACCAGCATTCACAATAACACCATTTTTTTCTGCCGTACCGGCATGAAAGACAGTTGCGCCAGCCGCTTCAACCGCATCCAGACCGCCAATGCGTTGTCCCTTCTCAAAACTACTCGGGTAACCATCCGAACTAACTACCACGCACAATGATGTACCGGCTTCCCACTCTAGTTCCACGCCATCCAAGCGACGTTCAGCAGCAGCTAACAGTACTTCACCAAGATCGGACTTCAAACGGCTCATCAATGGCTGACATTCAGGATCACCAAAACGCACATTAAATTCCAAAGTCTTCAGTCCATTTTTTGTCAGCATCACACCGGCATACAATATACCGATAAATTCTGCGCCCTTCTTTTTAAGCGCTGCAATGATAGGTCGCGCAATCGTTTCCAACACCTCGTTTTCAACCGCATCGGTAACACAAGGTGCCGGGCTATAAGCCCCCATACCACCAGTATTCGGCCCTTTATCACCATCGAGAAGAGCTTTATGATCTTGCGAGGATGCCAATGGTAGAATCGTATCACCAGACACAATAAACAGACACGAAGCTTCTTCACCAATCAGACACTCTTCAATAATTACCTGCGAACCGGCATCACCAAAGGTATTGCCTGCCAGCATATCGCGCGCTGCAACAATGGCCTCTTTCTCAGTCTGGGCAACAATCACACCTTTGCCTGCCGCCAAACCGGAGGCTTTAATAACAATCGGAGCACCCCATGAACGGATTGTATCGACGGCTTCATCAGCATCGACATGCACTTCAAAACGCGCCGTGGGTACACCAGCGTCATGCATCAAACGCTTGGAAAATGACTTACTACCCTCAAGGTTTGCAGCAGCCTTATCCGGCCCGAATACTGCAAAACCCTCTTCACGCAATTTATTACCTAAACCAGCCACTAACGGTACTTCTGGCCCCACCACAACCAGATCAGGCTTTTCAGTTGCCGCCAAAGCCAATAAGCCGTCAACATCTTCAGCACCAACATTAACACAGCGTGCTTCGCGTTTGATGCCCGGATTACCCGGCGCACAGACAACTTCACCCACCGAGTCCGAACGGTTTAATTTCCAACAGAGGGCGTGTTCACGACCACCGCCACCAACAACCAATACTTTCATAGCTTGTCCCATCTGTTCCCCTTAATGCTTGAAGTGGCGAATGCCAGTAAAGATCATTGCCAAACCATGTTCATCTGCTGCTGCAATCACTTCATCATCACGAATTGAGCCACCCGGCTGAATCACTGCTTTTGCACCGGCATCGGCCAGTGCATCCACACCATCACGGAATGGGAAGAATGCATCCGATGCAACGGCTGAAGCCTGAAGGGTATCGCCACCATGATGTGCTGCGATACGGGTTGAATTGACACGATTCATCTGTCCAGCCCCAACACCGAGAGTCACACCCTCTTTGACAAATACAATCGCATTGGATTTCACATGCTTGGCAACAGACCAGGCGAACAGCATATCGTTCCACTCAGCTTCTGTCGGGGCGCGTTTGGTCACCACTTTGCAGGCATCACGATCAAGAATGTGCGCATCACGTTCTTGCACCAATAAGCCACCATTCACACGTTTAAACTCTAATCCACCAGACACAGCTTCAACAGATGGAGCCAATAACAGACGCAGGTTTTTACGCTCTTTTAAGACTTCACGCGCTGCATCGGAAAAACCGGGTGCAATAACCACTTCCATAAATGTTTGCGCAATCAACTTGGCAGTATCTTCTGTAAGTTCACTGTTAAAAGCTGCAATACCGCCAAAAGCAGACACTGAATCAGCCGCGCGTGCACGCTCATAAATTTCAGCCTGCGTACCACAGCCCATCGCCACACCACATGGATTTGCATGTTTAACGATCACAACTGCTTCATCATTCAGATCGCGAACCAATGCAAAAGCAGCATCGGCATCAGCAATATTATTATACGACATCGCCTTACCCTGCATCACTTCACAGTCAGCCATAGAGAGCCCTTCATCTTCTACATCGGCATAAAAAGCACCGTCCTGATGCGGGTTTTCACCATAACGTAGTGTATCAGCAGTTTTAATAAACTGACGGGTAAAGATATCAGGAAACTTACGGGTAGAGGCATCGGGATTCAGTGCTGAGAAATGGTTCGCAATCGCGCCATCATAAGCTGCCGTATGAGCAAATGCCTTGGTAGCCAATGCGCGGCGTACAGCTTCGCTCAATGCATTGTTATCCATAGCATTGAGGATCACACCATAATCGGATGGATCAACCACAATAGTTACAAATTTATGATTTTTGGCTGAGGCACGCACCATGCAAGGGCCACCGATATCAATGTTTTCAATCGCATCTTCAATAGTGCAGCCCTCTTTGGCCACAGCCTCACGGAAGGGATAAAGATTCACACAGACCAGATCGATCTGCTCAATGCCATGCTCATCCATTGACGCCAGATCACCATCATTATCGCGGCGCGCCAGAATGCCACCGTGCACTTTCGGATTCAGTGTTTTGACACGTCCATCCATCATTTCCGGGAATCCGGTATAGTCCGACACATCACGGCACTCAACACCGGCGGCGCGCAATAACTTGGCAGTGCCACCTGTTGATAATATTTTCACACCACGATCTACCAATGATTTGGCAAAACCTTCTACATTTGTTTTGTCTGACACACTGATTAGTGCCTGTTTGATCGAAGCCATACGGTCTCTCCAGAAGATAAATTACAAGGGAGCGGCAAGCTACCCGCTGGCAGCATGTTCGCAACAGAAAGTGAAATAGCAGCATCAAAAGCCGCCAAAAACAGAGTTTCACCGGAACGTCATTCATCACAACTGGCAATAATCTTGCTTACTTATTTCAAAGACAGCAAAGGCACTCTTCCACATAGGCGCTAAAACTCATCACCCCCTATGATATATGATCTGCCAGCTCCTTTTCGGAGAACTCTATGATTACTAAAAAATCAGCGCATGACCAGGGCCCCATTGAATGCTTCTTTGAAGATATTTTATGGAGTGGCCGATGGGCTGTTGTGCTCGCCGTACTCGGAGGCATGTTCACCGCGACCATCATGTTCTATATTGCCTCGGTTGACGTTTTTCACCTGCTGGAACTTATTATCGAATATTCCACCATGGCAGACACCCCCGCTCGTGAAGCGTTAAGAGCAGATATCATCGGCCATGCTGTGGAAGTTATCGATGGTTTCCTACTGGCAATTGTTTTACTCATTTTCTCTTACGGCATCTATGAGTTATACATCAGTAAGATTGAACTGGCATATACCGATGAGGCATCTGAACATCTATTGAGGATCAACAACCTTGATGACTTAAAAGCACGTCTTGGCAAAGTTATCTTGATGATTTTAGTAGTTAAATTCTTTGAAGTCGCCGTCAGCATGCACGTCACAACAACAGAAGACCTGTTGATGCTGGCAGCATCCATCATCCTGATTGGCATCACCCTGTTCATGAATCAAGTCGTCGAATATTTTGTACACCTACCACGCCATGGAAAATCGGAATACAACGCCAATAGACACCCCAAACGAAGAAGTCACGACCATAGTCAAAACAATGATAAAGAAAACATAGCGAGTGAGTCATGAGCGTCGATAAAAACAGAGAAAGCACTTTTGAACAGGTATTTGAATTTATTTTATGGAGTGGTCGCTGGTCGGTTCTTCTTGCCGTCGTTGGTGGTATGCTCACCTCATTTGTGATGTTCTATATTGCTTCTGTAGATGTTTACCACCTGGGCAATTTGGTGCTGCAATATATGGAAACTACGGATCTCACGGCTCGCGAAGCATTAAGAGCAGATACTGTCGGCCATGCAGTTGAAGTCATTGATGGTTTTCTTTTGGCCATTGTATTGCTGATTTTCTCTTACGGCATCTTTGAGCTTTATGTCAGTAAAATTTTTCAGGCCTATGACTCCAGCACAGCTCAACACCTGCTCAAAATCAATAGCTTAGATGATCTGAAAGCACGACTCGGCAAAGTTATTCTGATGATTCTGGTCGTTAAATTCTTTGAAGTGGCGATCAGCATGGATTTTGCCACCATGAGAGATTTATTGCTATTTTCAGCCTCCATCATTCTGATTGGCATCACACTATTCATGAATCAACTGGTAGAGCACATTGTGCACAACAGGCGCAGTACTGATTTCAAACGAAGAGCAGAAGACTCAGGTAGCCACCCAGATCGCAGAGAGAGATAAAACGTTCGCTAACAGTGCATTAGCCCCCTATCATTTGAAGGCTCTTATCATTACGCTTTCCATCGCGTCAGAAAAACAATGATCGAATTCAACGCTTCCGGTTTTTTCATATCTCCGCGCGGCAACGTATAGTCCGCACACTCCTCATATAAAGGATAACGTATATCAGCCAGATCTTTTATCTTTTGGAGAGTATCACCACCGGCAATCAAAGGGCGGTTACTATCCCCATCAATGCGCTTGGCTAGGAAGTTGGGGCTTGCTTTAAGCCATATCACGGGCGGATGATCTTTTAAAAGCTGCCGATTCTCCTCCGACATAACAGCACCACCACCTGTAGCAATCACCGCCGTTTTACCCAACACCTCACGCAAGGCTTCTGTCTCCAACTGACGGAAGAAAGCTTCGCCCTCCTGTTCAAAAATATCTGGAATAGAGCGACCGTCCTTCTCAACGATATATTCATCCAGATCAATCAAGGGTACATTGAGATGTTTCGCCAAACGTCGCCCAATACTGCTTTTCCCAGACCCCATAAGGCCTACTAAAACAGGACTAAGCTGCGCTATCTGTTCTTTTGAATCTTGCATAGCTATTCCTCAGGCCGCCATGACTGAGAAACGGGTCATGAATTCGGCATCGATGTGTCTGAAAATCTAATCTCCAGAGAGCTAATCGAGTACAGAATATTCATACACATTCATTTCCACCCGACGGTTTTTAGCCCTTCCTGCTTTTGTTGCATTATCAGCTATCGGTTTAAATGCACCATAGCCCTTTGATTTCAACTGCGATTCAGGAACACCGCGCTCAAGTAGGTAGGCTTTAACCGCCCTCTCCCTTTTAAAAGATAGCTGAAGATTATACAAAGCACTTCCAAGGCTATCTGTGTGTGCCACAATCTCTATGATCAATACAGGATTTATTTTTAAACCTTCAGCGATACGATCCAGCAGACGTAGTGACTCAGCATTAAGCGTATGGCCATCAAATCCGAAATTCAGATCTTCCAAATGCATTCTCCAGTCATTGATTTCATCGACTTGCTGCTCAGATTGAGTAATGACTGGCTGAGGCTGTATTTGAAGCTCAGGAGTTACCACTGCCGACTTAACTGGCTGAGCCTGTTCTTGATTCAGATATTCTCTCTGATCATCACCAAAGCCATAATTGAGAGAAACCATCACCCCTGGTGAAGAGAGGCCAACAGCTTTAGGGGTCAATGCAATCCCCTGCATAAATAAGCCGGCATCCACAATAAATTTCGGTGTCACTTTCCACGAAACACCAGCCCCGAGCCCAAGTCCCAAATAACGTTTTGATATAATATTACCATCGACAGCATTAACTATACGTTGTCTGACGTTCGACAGTGTCACTAAGCCATGCACACCTAGTTTACCGGTGCCAAACTTGCGCACACGCATATACGCACTGGGCCGGGGCTCCAAACGTATGCCAATTGAACTGGTGCCACGGGAAGCTTTTTTTCTCGTGCTACCAGACACCATCACCCCAACCTCCAAATCAGGCATAAGGGCATAACCAGCACTCAAAGTATAAGTCGGCACAGTTGCTTTATATGCCTCTTGAGCAGGTAGTTTTGAAGAGACCTTCGCTGCACCAGCACCAATCCCGATCCGAAAATGTTCAACGACAGAACCACTTTCAGCCACCACAGGACTTATCAACAACATCAAGCCAAGCAGAGGCAGATCTATATATCTATAAGCTCTCATCGAAGCTTCCCCAATCCTGATTGATCACGCCGTAAAATAAGATAAAAGATCGATAACACCACCATGACAGGAAACAGAGGGTCAACAGAATTACGTACCGGATTCATCACGCAACCACCATCACGTATAACTTTCGCCACCACCAGTGATGATGAACCTACACCCACAGGGTCTACGATCATTCCGTTCGCGACCCTATCCAGATCAAACAGACCACCATCCAGCAATGTTAATACGATACTATTGCCATTGATCTGAACCCATTGATCCACACCCGCACCTTTCGGGATCAGACTATACGCACCGGCATTATCTACTTTATACAGCTCTAAATTCGCTGGCAGAGCATTACTAAAAGAGAGTGTGATAGCCTGGCTGGCTCCAACAGAAACACTCGTGTTATACGAAACAACCCCAAACGGAAACGATATCCCGGCAGGCTGACCTGCTCCACTGGGGCTAAATGCAACATTACTAACCACCTGGCCCGGACTGGAGATATTCACAGTACCACTGGCCACTGGCAGACCTGCAGCAATCGATGCATCCAGCGTATTTGCCCCAGTTTCAAACGCATCAATGAGCCCATCACCATCCTGATCATACGGATTAGCTGGATCACCAACTTCGACTGCATCTGGAATACCATCTCCATCAGCATCTACCGTTGCAGCATTTGGATCAAAACCAAGCGCCAAAGCCTGCGCAATGGTCAAACCATTCCCCGATGGGGCCGGAGCATTGTTACCTGTGGCAGCTGGATCAGTGACAGTTACCATTGCTGAGCCTGTCGAGGTATTGCCCAGTGCATCTGTCGCACTAAAGGTCACGATGGTTGCTGAGCCGTTAGCAAAAAGGGCTGGTGCATCATTTATCGGGGTGACTGCACCATCAACAATATCTGTCGCACTGCCGTTATTCAAAAATGCCACAATCTGCGCATCAGTAACTGCCACTCCCCCCAAGATAGCATCACCTATCAAGATGAGATTAGCGGGAGGCGTTACAGCAGGCCCAGTGGTATCAACCACATTGACTGTGCGAACCACGGCTATTGCTGCATTCGTCGCTGCATCGGTGTAGTTATATGTCACCGTATAAACACCCGGTAGCGCTGTATTCACCGTGCTTACACCAGCCAACAGTGCGTTGGTGGCACCAATATTATCAACCACTGTTGCTTTGGCATCGCCATAAACTGAACCCGCTTCCACGCTGACAGGTGTGACGCCATTAAGCGTAATGACCGGCAGAGTCACATGCACTACATATGTAGAGACCAACGATGCAGCTCCAGTATTACCTGCCTGATCGGTAGCTATGGCAGAAAAAGAGTGAACTCCCCCACTAAGGGTTGCGCCACCCGGAGCCAGACTCCAGTTGCCGGCCGCCGCGGTGATTAGTCCTAGTGAGACCGCGCCATCTTTAACCTCGATTGAGGCATTCGTCTCTGCCGTACCAGAGATTATTGGCCTGGCAGTACTATTCGTAAATACGTTATTGCCCGGCGCTACAATTATAGGTGCTGCCGGCGGCTGCGTGTCGAGGGTAATTGTGTCGCTTGCAGCATTAGAGACATTTGCTGCCGCATCGGTAAAACGGACATAGACAGTACGCACACCATCCACACCGGCCGACATCGTCCAGGTTTTGTTTGCCCCATTGGCTTCCAGTACGCTCCAGGTTATATTGTCGTTAGAGAACTGCATCTGAGTACAAGCCACATTATCACCGCATGTGAGAGCCAAGGTCACGGTCGTACTAGCAGTTACAGCATTTCCATTATCAATAGAAACGCTACCAACGGGAACTGTATTACTCCCCGTCTGAACGCCATTACCATTTGTTCCCGCATAGAGTGTAACAGATGTGGTCGGATCAATCACGATTGACCAGATAGTCATATTCGCAAGCCCTGTATTGATCGCAATCCAGTTCACACCACTATCCACACTTTTAAATACACCACCATTTGTTCCAGCAAAGAGCGTGGCAGGATCGCTCACAACAATCGCAATAGAATAAACCGTTGTCGCTGTAAGCCCCGTATTGATCGCAACCCAGTTCGCACCACTATCCGTGCTCTTAAAGACACCAGCATTTGTTCCTGCATAGAGAGTGGCTGACGTCAGCGGGTCAATAACAACTGAATAGATAATTGTGTTCGTTAGCCCTGTATTGATCGCGCTCCAGCTCACACCTGCATCTGTACTTTTGAAGACACCACCGCCCACAGTTCCGGCATAGAGTATGGTTGGTGTATTCGGGTCAATGGCAACTGAATAGATCATTGTATTTGTCAGCCCTGTATTGATCGCAACCCAGTTCGCGCCACTATCCGTACTCTTGAACACACCACCAAAAGTTCCCGCATAGAGTGTAGCCGGCGTGGCCGGATCAATCACAACGGAATAGACACTTATATTTGTCAGACCTACATTGATCGCAGCCCAGTTTGCACCGCCATCCGTGCTCTTAAACAGACCACCACCATTGGTTCCGGCATAGAGTGTGGTTGGCGTAGCAGGGTCAATCGCAGCTGAATAGATATTGCTATTCGTCAATCCCGTATTCATCGCAGTCCAGCTCACTCCACTATCTATACTTTTAAACAGACCACCTCCTTGCGTTCCCGCATAGAGTGTGGCTGGTGCATTCGGATCAATTACAACAGATCGGACAATCGGCCCAGCCACTGGCCCAGTCGCAGGAATCCACGTCACAGCCTCTGCCTGAATCGGCAAGAAACAGACCATGCTTATCACTAAGACCATGAGCTTATGAAATTGAATGGAAGTTATGATGACTCTCCTCTGTTTAAGCTGCTAACCCATATTGTTTCGTTTCGAAAATACGGCCAGCAGTATAGGTTAAATGCGGAAACAGTATATGCTTTTCTAGTTTTATTCGGCCAACTCACTATTATCCAGCTTGAACATAATTGGCCTCTCACTATGACCAGCATATTCAGCACCTCAAATAATTTGTTTTATATTCAGCTCTCATCATCACAAAAAGAGAAGAATTCTCCTGCATCGATTAGCATCTCGCTATGACATCACTCTATTCGTGACTGCAAATACAATATCGAAATAAAACAGATGTTGTTTGAGTGGAGTCGAACCCATTTTCTGGCTATGCTTCGCTCCGATTTTACGATGAGGCAACCTTATGGATATTGATGTAAAGAAAGTAGCGATGTTATCCCGCATTCGCTTGACGGATGACGAGGCGACAGAACTCGGCCCCCAACTGGCTAATATTATTGGTTATGTTGAGCAGCTGAGTGAAGTAAATACTGATGGTGTTGAACCCACTGCACACCCGCATGATGCTGCGATGCCATTGAGAGCCAACATTGTGACCAACGTCAATCGTCGCGAAGAGCTGCAAGCATCATCTCCTAAAATTGAATCAGGCCTCTATGTTGTGCCGAAGGTAATCGAATAATGCCATTTTCCTCTCTATCAGATATTCAGAACCGTTTAAACAGCGGCCAAACCACAGCTGTCGAAGTCGCACAGCTCTACCTTGATCGTATTCTGGCCTTTAATGACAAGCTTAATGCTTTTGTTCATCTTGATGCCGCCGATGTACTGGCTCAAGCCGAAGCATCCGATGCATACCGCGCCAAACATGGCGCACGTGCACTGGAAGGTTTACCGATTGCTGTAAAAGATATTTTTTGTACTCAGGATGGTCCTACCCGCTGCTGCTCTAACATCCTCGAAGATTTCCATGCACCCTACGACGCCCATGTTATCAGCCAGCTGAAAGAAGCAGGTGCCATACTGGTTGGCAAAACCAATATGGATGAGTTTGCCATGGGTTCATCTAACGAAACATCGGCCTTTGGCCCCTGCTGTAACCCATGGGATACAGACCGTATTCCGGGTGGCTCTTCCGGTGGTTCTGCAGCAGCAGTTGCAGCAGCACTCACACCCGCAGCCCTTGGTACCGATACTGGTGGTTCAATCCGCCAACCAGCTGCACTTACTGGCATCACCGGCCTTAAACCAACTTATGGCCGTGTATCACGCCGCGGTATTATCGCTTTTGCCTCTTCACTCGATCAAGCAGGGCCTATGACCCGCAATGTAAAAGACACTGCGATGATTACTGCTGCCATTGTTGGCCATGATGCTGCCGATGCGACATCGGTTGCAGATGCTCCAATCATTGATTGGTTGGCAGCCTGCGAAGCGCAGGATATGAAAGGCCTCAAAATCGGTAAACCAAAAGAGTATTTTATCGATGGCATGGATGCTGAAGTGCGCCAGACTGTCGAAGATGCATTGAAAAAATGCCAGGATCTCGGGGCTGAAATTATCGACATCAGCTTGCCTCATACTGAGTATGCAGTCGCAGCCTATTACGTGATCGCACCATCAGAGGCATCGGCCAATCTTTCACGTTATGACAGTGTACGTTTCGGACACCGCTGTGATAATCCGGAGGATCTGCTTGATATGTACACCCGCTCACGCGACGAAGGTTTTGGTTCAGAAGTGAAACGTCGCATCTTGACCGGCGCATTTACACTCTCATCCGGTTATTACGATGCTTATTACCTCAAAGCTCAGAAGGTGCGCACCCTCATCCAGCAGGATTTCATTCAGGCCTTTGAACAGGTCGATGTGATTGCTACTCCGACATCTCCCATCTCCGCCTTTAAACTCGGTGAAAAAACAGACGATCCACTGACCATGTATCTTTCTGACATTTACACCATCGCAGTAAATCTGGCTGGTCTGCCAGGCTTGTCACAGCCCTGTGGTTTTGCACAAAACCTGCCAGTTGGCCTACAATGGATTGGCCCGGCATGGCGTGAAGAGACCATCATTTCAGCAGCTTCAGCGTATGAGTTTGCAACAGACTGGAGCACTCAGCATCCAGCTGAATTCAACGCCAATGGAGGTGAGTCATGAGTTGGGAAACCGTTATCGGACTTGAGGTTCACTGCCAGATCAATACCGACACCAAAGCATTTTGTGGCTGCTCGACTGAATTCGGTGCTGAACCGAACAGCCAAACCTGTCCTGTTTGTCTCGGCATGCCCGGCCAACTACCGGTACTCAACACCGTTGCAGCCGACAAAAGTATTTTAACAGGTCTGGCTATCGATGCTCACATCAATCTGGAATCGAAATTTGATCGCAAAAACTATTTCTACCCGGATCTGCCTAAAGGTTATCAGATCACCCAGTTCACTGTACCAATTGTTGAAGGTGGTCATATTGACATCACCAGCAAAGATGGTGTTAAAAAGCGTCTCGGCGTCACCCGCATTCACATGGAAGAAGATGCTGGGAAATCCATGCATGAAGGCCTCGATGCGGTATCACATATCGACCTGAATCGCTCCGGCATTCCTTTGATGGAAATCGTATCGGAACCGGATATGCGCTCTGCAGATGAGGCCATTGCCTATCTCAAACAGCTGCATCAGGTCATACGTTTCCTTGGCGTATCTGGTGCCGACATGGAAAAAGGCCAGTTCCGTTGTGATGCTAATGTCTCGGTGCGTCGTCCTGGCGAACCTTTTGGTACCCGTACAGAGATGAAGAACATGAACTCCTTCCGCTTCATCAAGCAGGCCATCGAATTTGAAGTAAATCGTCAGATTGAGCTTATTGAAGATGGTGGTGAAGTGGTTCAGCAGTCCCGCTTGTGGGACTCTGTTAAAA
The DNA here is from genome assembly GCA_021772775.1 of Mariprofundus sp. Classification (GTDB taxonomy): domain Bacteria; phylum Pseudomonadota; class Zetaproteobacteria; order Mariprofundales; family Mariprofundaceae; genus Mariprofundus. The sequence goes on from JAJFLH010000036.1 coordinate 45,726, forward strand.
ATGAATCCCGTCCGATGCGCAGCAAAGAAGAAGCACATGATTACCGTTACTTCCCGGAACCTGACTTGCCACCTTTGCGTGTAACACAGGAACACGTTGATGCGATTAGAGCAGGCATGCCTGAACTACCTGGCCAATTGCGCCAGCGTTTTGAAACAGACTATGGCCTCTCACCTTATGATGCCGATGTATTGAGCCAGACACGTGAAACATCGGAATGGTATGAGTCACTGGTCGCCGCTCACCCGGCAGATCCAAAACGTTGTGCGAACTGGATGGCCAATGAACTGCTTGGTCGCCTGAAAGAAGCTGGCAAAGATCTGGCGAGTTCACCCGTATCAGCACAGCGTCTGGCTGGCCTTCTCGATCGTGTTGGCGACAACACCATTTCAGGTAAAAGTGCCAAAGACATTCTCGATGAAATGATGGTTTCAAATGACGATGCAGATAGCATTATTGAAGCCAAAGGCTTGAAACAGGTTAGCGATACCGGTGCTATTGATGCGATCATTCATGAAGTGATGCAAGCCAATCCGAATCAGGTCGCGGGCTATCGCGGTGGCAAAGATAAGTTGATGGGCTTCTTTGTTGGCCAAGTGATGAAAGCATCACGCGGCAAAGCCAATCCAGGCATGGTCAATCAGCGTTTAGCAGAGTTGCTCAAAGGCTAAAGCCAAACTCTTCACATCGAAGAGAAATAAGGAAAAACATTTGGCTTAAGGAGTGGATGAAAAGAGATTGAAACTTATATTGCTGAAACTCCATGATGAATAGTTTTTCCTCGTCTCTTGATATTGCCGGACAAGAGCTATGGATATACCGGGACGGCTCTCATGAGCCGTTCCAATACCCTCGCTACAACAACCTGCAGTACTGAACAATGATTGACGCAGATTTACTCAACTGGCGCATCGCTTAATATGACTCAGAGAGTGCGAAACGGCTTTATTGTCAGCACTATTGCTTTGGCTCTACTTAGCCTGCTGTGGTTCCGCCTGGACGCCAGCGCACTAAAAAACAGCTTAACAGAAAAATTAAGTGTTTATGCCGAATCCACCAGCATGCAGGCTGAGACAAGCTCTTTAACATTCATGCATGGCATCGGCTTGAGACTGAATCAGGTAAAGCTTGATCACCCTAGCATTCAAATCACGGCCAAACATATCAATATAAGTATTCGCTTACTGCCACTGCTACTGGGAAAATTCGAAATCAATGAGCTTGATATGCATGATGCCGTTTTCAAACTCAAATCCGACTCACTGGCACTTAGTGCGGCATCGATCTCAAACCTGCCGCTTGAACGCATCCACCTAATTCGCAGCCGCATTGAATCAGTCGATGGCATCGCTCTGCTTAACAATATAAAGCTGGAGCTTAGAGGCATTGGCACTGAACACGAAACTCTGTGGGAATTAAATGCACAGGATGAACATCAGGAAGTCAGTGGGCATGGCAGAATACTGTTTCATCAAGGTCAGCTTGACTCTTCATTCGGGAAACTGAAATTAGCCAATATGCCTGTGACCAAGCTCCACTCTCTGGTACCGGCGCGATTACTGACATGGATTGAAGGCGAAGGTAACAAGCTGAGTGGTTCGCTCACAATGGATATGAGCAATCATCAGAGATGGGCTCTGTTCGGTGAAATGATGCTTGAAAATGAATTCACCCATTTAGCCGCCAAGCTACGTGGTAAACTCAATCACCCTATGGATGGCAAGCTGGTGTGGAAAGATAGCTTCATCCATCTGGATAAAAAAGCGGTGATCGCGATTGCAGGCTCATGTGAACAGAATGAGTGCAACACAACACTGGATGCCAAAAACATTGCCATCGAGCGCTGGCACCCATTTATACCCGGCAGCATTACATTTCATCGTAACATTTCAGCTTCGACACATCTGCTGGCTTCCATGCAATGGAACGATGAAATATGGCAAGGTACGGCGGCTCTAAAACTTAAGAAGGCGAGTTTTCTGCATAATGATAAAAACATTGCCCTACCTGACCTGAACTTTGATATCAGCGAACTATCCAGTCATGCAACAACGTGGTCAGCAAAATCAGCCATCACATCAGCAAACATATCTGGTGTGATCAATGTAGAGAGCAATCAGGAAAGCTCTGGTGAGAAAAATATGGAGATAACAACGGACAATGCTGATAGCAAATTATGGCAACCACTGGCCAATCTACTGCTCTCTTCATTGAAACTGGAACCTGATTTAGAGGCCCATGGCACCATTCAAGGCTCGGTGCATTTGCATCAGCACAATAAGCGTAAAAAACTAGAGCTGGATGTGGATGCAACATCCACAGAGATTAACTATAGCCCATGGCTAAAAAAAGCAGCTGAAGTAGAGGCCACCTGCCAAGCAAACATCCAATTTTCTGATGCCCGGCCCTATGCCATCAACATGTCGAAATGTCAGCTGGGAGCATCCAGCATTGCTCAATTGAACTGGTCAAAGAAAAAAGAACGGCAAAAACTAGTCATTGATAAACTAAAATTGAACTTAGACTCACTGCATAAACATAGCGTTGCACTACCCGAAGCAGTAAAAAACTTCAGCGGTGACCTTACAGGAAGTGGCAAAACTTCGTGGAAAAACAGCGAACATTGGACTAAAACAATGCATGGAGCGTGGCTGCTCCGAAACATTGGCCCCCAGACATGGCAAGCCGATGCTGATATAGCTGTTAAAAAAGGACTATTCAGCAGTAAAAAAATGTCGATCAAGGGAATATACGGCCAGGCAGAACTAAAAGGGAGTTTTCACTTTGCAAAGAAACGAGGTGACATTGATATCATATCCAGCAGCATCGATTGGGACAGATATCCAACATTAACCTCATATTGGCACGATATATCTCTACGCGGCAAGCTTAAGAAAACTGAATTAATCCTGTTAAACAACAACTGGCAGAATATCCACAGCAACTACACATTCTCTCAGGGAACCTTATCTCTAAAAAAACTACAGGGCAGAGTGGCAGATGGTTCAATCAGCAGTGATCAGCTGGCACTATCACCCGGCCCGAATGGCTTAAAGATTAAAGGTAATTTACGCGGCAAAAAAATTCAGCTGGATCAACTACAGGGTTTAAATGAATGGATTCAGGCAGATATGCGTGGAGCCTTGCATGCCAATATCAAACTCAATGGGCTCATCTCTCCTAGCAGCACACTGCCGTGGTCAAAAAACTGGCAGCTAAGTAATGGCGATCTATTAATCTACAGTGGTGACTGGCAGCAGCACCAACAGGCTGAATCACTCACCGAACAGTTGGGGATTAGCACTCCTATACTAGAAGAGCATTATGCTTTCAAAAAACTGGAATTCAGATTTAAAATTCGTGAAAATAAAACAGATATTAATGGCATCACATTGATTCGCCATAAACAGACTTACCGAGGCAAGTCGAGCATCACGCCTGATCTTCAGATATCTGGTAAGGTGCAAAATAGAGCTGATAAAACCTACTACCTGATGAATAGCCATCTGCCTCAAATCCACTGGCAAGCACAATAGTACTTGAGCATCTTTTTACAGCATGGCAGAATAATGTCATGAAAAGACTATCTATTCGCGTCCAACAAATTAAAACATCGGCCACCTTGGCCATTACTGCCAAAGCAGCTGAAATGCGTGCAGCAGGCAAAAGTGTTATTTCACTCTCCGTCGGAGAGCCTGACTTTGAGACACCTAAAGCTGCCCGTGAAGCAGGTATTGAAGCGATCAACTCAGGCTTCACTCGCTATACAGCCGTTGCAGGCATCCCGGAACTGAGACAAGCTGTCGCTAAAAAGTTCAAGCGGGATAATAACCTCTCATACAGTGCCGACGACATCCTTGTCTCTTCTGGTGGCAAGCAATGCATTTTCAACCTGTTAATGGCAGTCATGAATCCCGGAGAGCGTGCAGTTATTCCGGCACCATATTGGGTCTCATATCCGGATATGGTAAAGCTAGCGGAAGGCACACCGGTAATTGTAGAGACGACTGCCGCGTCTGGATTCAAAATCACGGCTGAGCAGTTGGATGAAGTATTATGCCATCGCTGTAAAATCCTGTTCCTCAATTCCCCCTCCAATCCAACCGGCATGGCCTATTCTGCTGAAGAGTTAAAAGCCATTGGTAATGTAGTGCGTAAACATCCCGAGTTGATTGTTGCAACCGATGATATGTATGAAAAGATCCTCTTTGATGGTAAAGAATTTGCCACCTTCGCTCAGGTTAATCCTGATTTGAAAGATCAAACTGTAACCCTCAGTGGCGTATCCAAAGCCTACTGCATGACCGGCTGGCGTATTGGTTTCTGTGCTGGACCGAGTGCAATCATCAAAGCCATGACCAAGATTCAGGGCCAGAGCACATCCAACCCCAATGCCATTGCGCAAAAAGCGGCACTTGCTGCCCTCAATGGCCCAACGGATGAATTGGACAGAATGGTTGCCACTTATGAAGTCCGTCGCACATGGTTGGTTGCTGCAATCAATGCCATTCCCGGCATGCATGCAATTACACCAGATGGGGCATTTTATGTCTTTCCATCTGTTCAAGCCTGGATCGGTAAAACCACATCATCGGGCATTGCACTGACCGATGATGTAGCTATCTGCGAATGGCTATTGGATGAGACCGGCGTTGCGCTTGTGCCAGGAACAGCCTTTGGCTCACCCGGACATGTCCGTTTTTCCTATGCCGTTAGCCAGGACACATTGGAAGATGCTGTGCAACGGATCTCCAAAGCAGCCCATAGCTTAGGCAGCTAACCACTTGGGCTATTCAAATAGCTAGGTTGATAGAATATAACCCTGAGCATAGCTTCTTCGACCCTTTGATTGATCGTAATCGCTGTCTCGCAATGACTGAGCCGGTCAGTAAGCTCGCTCTACGGCTTTGCAAACAAGCCTCCAATAAACTAGCTAGAGAAAGAAGTTTATAAGCAATCAGATCAACGCCCTTACCCTTCCAACAGAGCGGCCACTTGATTGGAAAAATTCGATGGATCAATAGGTTTTTGCAGATAAGCTGAAAAACCACTATTTAACAATCGCTCTTCATCACCTTTCATAGCTGATGCAGTTAACACCGCCACAGGAATATGAGATGTCGCTGCATTAGCATCTAGCACCAGCATCGCCTCCAAGCCACTCATCTCAGGCATACGCAGATCCATCAGCACCAGATCTGGCTGCATCTGCACTGCCATTTCAATCGACTGCCGCCCTGAACTCGCAGTCATCACTTCAAAGCCATCCAACTCCAACACATCAGCGGCCAATTCGAGATTCAATAAATTATCATCCACAATCAATATCTTAGCCATTAAACATCCCCCCCATAACAACCCACATCCCCACCTGCATTGACCGCTTCAGCTAATCGTTCTGCAAGGCATTGCATCAAACCGCCTATATCTTCGGCATCTTTGCCAAAGTGGGCTGCGGCAAAAGATGCTTTAAGCTCACCGGCTTGATCATCGGGCAATAAAAAACGTTGATGCCGGATACGCAAGCGCAATTTCTCAGCCACCCGCACAACGCCAAGAGTCGTAACCCCGGGTAGGAATAACATAAATTTATCTTCATCCATGCGTGCACATATATCACCCCGGCGCGTCACAGATTGAACCGTTTCCATGATCTCTTTTAATGCTGCGATAGCCCAACGCTCACCATAATTTCCAACATAATCATTATAATGATCAATCTTCCAAAACAGCAGCGAGAACTTGAGTCCATGTCGACTGGCGTTGGACGCTTCCTGCTCCAAACGCCGATCCATATAACGTGAGTTAAAGCAATTCAATACAGGATCAATCAACTGAGCGCGTACCGGATAGAGCAATTCCATTTTCTGCAGTTGGCGCAGCAGATCACCACGCCCATTGGCGCCCTTGATTAGCACACGCTCTGCCTCCTGTCCCAAATGTAGTGCTTCTGCACGCGTCAGATCCTTAGCTGTGTAGATCACAACCGGAATTTGGGCTGCGACCGGATGTCGATTCAATTGTCTAATCACATCAAAACCACTGATCTGTGGCATCATCAAATCCAGAATAATCATATCCGGCTCTCTCTCCACAGCGACCTTGATACCCTCTTTACCATCGCGTGCCAGCAAAACCCTGAAGCCTTCTGATACCAGTGTATCTCTGAGGAATTCGCGTACCGTCGCCTCATCATCAATAACCAGCACACTCGGCACCTCCGTACGAGCCGGTATGTAATGACAATAGCGGGATATAAGATCCAGCAGATCCTGATGTTTAATACCTTTCTCCATCACACCAACCGGCCCCATCGAGAACTCCATAGCATCGGCATCACCACCAATCAATATCACCGGCAAGTTGCGGGTCTCCTTATATGTTTTCAATGCCTCCAGCCTGTGATGCAGCTGTTTATCATCGGCTGGAATCCCTAGCATAATAAGATAGGCACACAAGGACTCACATTGTTCAGCAGCATTCAATATATCTGATGCAAAAGCCTCGTAGCCCTGCTGCTCCATTAGAGCAATCACAGCAGTCGTACGCAGCGTATCCTCATCAACAACCACTATTTTAGGGCGTGGGCCACTCATGGGTACTATTTCAGCGATCATCTCATCAACTTGTTCCATATCTTGATCTTGAATCAAGCCTTCAGTTATTGATTGATCCTGTGAAACATGGATCGCTTCACCCGGTAATTCAACACTGAAACAGCTGCCTTCATCCGGTGTACTCTCCAGGCGAATCGAACCTCCTAGCAGATGAATCTGGCGCCGTGTAAGAGCTAAGCCCAGACCGGTGCCACCATGCACACGATTCAAACCGCCACTGGCCTGCACAAAGGGTTCAAAAATCTTCTCCTGATCTTCAACAGCAATGCCACAGCCGCTATCCCTGACCGCCACCGTTACAGATCGTTTATTCGCATCTGGTTTTTCAATACGCACAAGGATTTCGACCTGCCCTTCCTCAGGCGTAAACTTGATGGCATTACCAACCAGATTGACAATAATTTGATGTAGTTTTCCGGCATCGAGAATCACCTTTTCACTGTCTGAGCAATCATCCTTCAATGTCAGCGCGATCTGCTTAGCTGAAGCCAGCGGAATGAGCTCATTCAGCACCTCGCTTGCAATCTGTCCGGGCAGGCAGGGAATCTCATCAATCATCATCATGCCAGCTTCAATTTTACTGATATCCAGTAGATCATTAATAATAGTCAGCAAACGTTTACCACTGACATGTACATGATCCACATAGCGACTCTGTCTCTCCGTCAAGCTGCCCATACGCGGGTTCTTCAACAATTCAGAAAAACCAATAATGGCGTTGAGAGGTGTGCGCAGCTCGTGACTGGTATTGGCTAAGAACTGACTTTTCGCCTCATTGGCCTGAGATAGCTCCTCATTTATCAATTCCAGTTCGATCTCTCTGGAGAGTAGGCGACGATTAACGACCGCCAATTCCGACTGCGCATTGCGTTGATTAGCCAGCGCAATCGCGCAAGCTGATGCAAGCACTATGATTGCGCGTTCATCATCTTCATCGAAATCACAGCCATCCGTACGATCACTTAAATAAATTGCGCCAAGTGTCTCCCCAGCAAAATCCAACGGTACACCCAACAGTGACTGCATGGGCGGATGACCTTCGGGAAAGCCAACGCTGGCTGGATGCGAAGCGATATTATTGATCCGCACCGGTTCATGACCATTCCAGAACAGCCCCAGCAAACCTTTACCTACTGGTAGCCTAGAAATTGCAGCTGCCTGCTTCTCACTGATCCCCAAAGGAATCAGATGATGCTCTCCTTTCATGTCGGTATAGGTCACCATCGCATAGCGCGCTCTGACCATATCCATGGCCAATTCACCGACATGATGTAAAATATCCTCTTTTGCGCTCTGACGGGACAGACTAATCACCGCTTCAGTCAGCAGCTCCTGCCGCTTTTTCTGCTTGGCCTCTCCATCTATCCTGGACTCCACATGCCCAACCAACTCGTCAAATGCATTTGCAACCATGCCAAACTCATCCTTTCGCGATGAGTCGATGCGATAATTCAATTTACCCCGTGTCACTGTTTCAGCTGCCGCATTAAGAGCCATTAGCGGGCGGATGATCTGAGTACGAAAAAAAGCTACTGCAACAGCGATAAACAACAGCATCATCGCCAAAAAAATCATCATCGTATCGGCCAACAACTCTTCCATACGGGTGGTCGTCGCTGATGTTGGCACACTCAGCACCAGCACACCGCGCAATGCATTCTGTGTGTAACCATGACATGCCAGGCAGACCTGATCACCGCGCACCGGATAGAGCACAGTCAGCTGCCCTTCTTTATGAAGATTACTCTGGCGCCCTTCTCGCACAACCTTGTCAAACTCGCTCTGTAAGGACGTATCCAGATGAGCAGCACCAGCAATAGCTTCACGTTGAAAGCGTTGCTCGGAAAGGAATGCATTCACGGCAGCAACTGTTTTCAAATCACGAAACGCCTCAACACCATCTGGTCGATAGATCTTGGCAAAATCAATGGATGACTGAGCAGTAAGTCGTTCCAACCAACCGTGTGCAGTATCCCCGCGCCCTGCCAGCATGATACTCTTCAGGCTACTGATCGCCGTATCCGCTGTACTTGCAGCCCGCTCCACCTCATCTTGTTGCATTAATGTTTGTCCCCGCATATCAATCCAATAGAGACCAGCGGCCAATAAGCTTGTAAGCAACAAGCTCAAAAACAGAGCAAATTTGACACTTATCTTATGTGACATGTTTGATTCTCCCAAACAGCTTCATCCTTTGCCACCAGCCATGCATCAAAAACATCCAAGAGCGCATCAATCGGAACAGGTTTGTGAAGTAGAGATACGCCCAACCTTTTTATCGATGGATTCAAATCACCGGTGATCAGCACGGTGCTTGCCAGCAGCTCAGGGCGATGAATTTCTATCCACTCTATCACCTGCAAACCACTGCCATCGTTTAAATTGTAATCACAGCCAACTGCATCGACTTGCTCATTTGCCAACAGCTTGAGTGCCTCTGCCACCGAATGCGCCACAAACACGTGATAATCAAGTGATAAAACCTCCTCATACAGCTCCAGCTGCGTAGGATCATCATCCACCATCAGGATACGCTTCGAGCTATTCATATTCCCAATCCACCTTGAAGCGATGCCTTGGCATCACCTAGAACGGTGTGCACCGTGTTAATAAATATCTTGAGATTCAGCGGCTTAAACAGCAACGCTTCTGGATTGGCCGTATTGATGCGATTGACGACTAACCTCCGGTCTGAGGCTGCTGTAACAACAACAATTTTAGCTTCAGCTAGCGGTGGCTCATCGCCCTTGAGCCGGTGGATGATCTCCAAACCATTGATATCCGGCATCATGATATCCAACACGATTAGATCTGGCTGAAGCCGCCCAATTTCAATCAGACCTGAATAACCATTATGAGCCGAATAGACTTCATAGCCGGCATTATCAACCTCCAACGCGCCGATCATCAATTCATGCGCTGTCAGATCGTCATCAATCAACAATATACGTTTAGGGGAGAGGACAGTATCAGCATTATTGCTTATGGCTGGCGCAGTAAACTTTTCCATAAATGTGAGAAATGATGCACGAGGAATACGCCAATGACCGCCTGGAGTCTGGACAGCGGCAATATCACCCTGACGGATCCAGTTTTTAATGGTATTTAATTTTACACCACAAAGTTTTGCCGCTTCACCGGTAGTAATATACATGCTCTCCCCCTGACAACTAAGGATCATAATTATGATTGCCCCAATATAACCAAACAAAAGTCACTTTCAACGGTTTTTACTATATATTCACTTTTGACACTTTTGATATTTACTTCACGAAAGCAGTTGATGAAACGGCGATGATACCAGCCCTCTTTGCTCAGCCTGCACAAAAAAACAGCTATCCGAGTGGAAAAAAGCGAGCCGTCTGACATTTCTTTAGTGGATGTATAGATTCCCATCCATGACTGATATTCTGCAACTGTATCCGCCTTCACCGCAGAAATTGCCTCTGAAGCATCTCTATCTGAGCTTAAACCTGCACAAGCAGGCTGCGCCATCAGAGTTACTGATTTATGCCAATTACATCGCCAGCGTGGATGGCCGCATTTCATTGCGCGATGCCGAGTCAGGTGAGTTCATGGTGCCTGCCAGTATTGCAAACAAACGTGATTGGCGACTCTATCAAGAGCTTGCGGCGCAAGCAGATGTGATGATCACCTCAGCACGCTACTTTCGTCAATTGGCTAAGGGTAAAGCACAGGACCTTCTGCCTGTTGGCACCTCACCTGAATACGCCGATCTGGCTAATTGGCGAAGACAACAGGGATTGAACAAACAACCTGATGTTGTCGTGATCTCAAACTCTTTAGATATCCCTTTCGAAGCTCTGGCACAGCTAGAAGATAGACGTGTGATCATCTGCACCAGCGAAGAAGCAAATCAACAGAAAATCAATCAACTGCAGTCCCTGGGCATCTCGGTACTGATCGCCGGCAATCAGCAGGTTGAAGGCAAACGACTAAAGAAGCTATTAATCCAACAAGAGTATCGCAGCGCTTATATGATTGCCGGGCCAGAGATACATCGCACACTATTAAATGCAAAGGTGCTGGATCGCCTATTTCTAACTAGCCGCTTAAACCTGCTGGCGGGTGATGCTTTTCACACCATACTCAACGGTGATATCCAACAGCCTGCAGAGTTGGAACTATTATCGCTGTATCTCGATAAAAGCAGCCCCCTGAAGCAAATATTCGCTCAATACACCCTAACAAGAACGGAGAAATAATATGATCACAATGTATGGCATCAGCAATTGCGATACGATTAAAAAAGCACGTCGCTGGCTCGACCAGCATAGCGTGATATATCAATTCCATAACTACAAAACAGCGGGTATTGAAGCAGCACAGCTACAGCAGTGGACTGAACAGGTCGGCTGGGAAGTATTGCTGAACAAACGCGGCACAACATGGCGTCGTTTAAATGAAGATCAAAAGAGCGGTATTGATAGCGAGAAAGCTATCGCATTGATGTCTGAGCACACCTCAATGATCAAACGACCCGTACTGATCGTTGGCGATAACATTGAAGTGGGCTTCTCCGAACAGCGCTATGGTGAACTATTCAAATGACACTGCACCAACATCAAAAGGTCATGTTGGCTGGCCCTTCAGGTCAACTGGAAGGGCTGTATCAAAAAGGTGAAGCTGGAAAACCCGCCATTGTTGTCTGCCACCCCCACCCGCAATATGGCGGCACCATGCGCAATAAGGTGGTCTACTGGATAGCGCGGGCATTTGAAGACAGGGGGTGTTCTGTATTACGGTTTAACTTTCGTGGTGTAGAAAAATCAGAAGGCGAATGGGATAAAGGCCGTGGTGAGTCTCATGACGCATCAGCTGCATTAGACTGGCTGCATAAACAACACCCGGATAGCCCATTGTGGCTGGCCGGGTTTTCCTTTGGCTGTTATGCAGGTCTGCAAGCAGCACGAAGAGACAAACGGGTATCCCGACTATTTGCTGTCGCACCGGCAGTAAATCTATGGTCATTTGCATTCATGCAGGGTGATCAACGACCTTTTACAGTGATATCAGGCACCGCTGATGAAATCGTACCATTTGAACAAGTACGCGCCAATGTGGTTGGACAGAGCAATATTCGTTTTCATCATATTGAAGGTGCAGGACACTTTTTCCCTGAACATAAAGATCAAATGATTTCAGCACTCATGACAGATGTGAGGGTGTAAACAAGTTAGTTGTGAAGAGTAAGGGAGCCTTCCCTCTTTATCCCCCTATTTCACCATTCTGCCAATGAGCCCATCAAGATCATCTGGATTAAACGGCTTACTGATAAGAATGGTATTGTCCAAATTACGCGTCTCTTCTGTTACCAGAGACTGATCGTAACCCGTAGCATAAATCACCGGCAGATCAGGGCGTAATTTACGCATCTGCTTGGATGCTGCTACACCATCCATATGCGGCATCACGATATCAGTAATAAGAATATCCCAATGATCATATTTCCCTTCAAATATTTCACAAGCCGCACGTCCATCGGTAGCCAAGGTAACATGATGTCCCATACATTCGAGCAACTCCTTGGTGGGCTCCAGCACCCTGTTGTCATCATCAACAAGCAAAATATTTGCACTTCTATTCGATTGCTGATCATGCGCTATTGCAGCTGTTTTCTCAGGCATGAGTACCGGCAAAAACAGATGAAAACAGCTACCACGACCAAGCCTGCTCTCAACATCAATGATACCATGGTGATTGCGAATACAGCCCATAACCATGGCCAAACCCAAACCACTACCCAGTTGTTTGGTCGTAAAAAACGGATCAAAAATACGATCCAGCATACTCTCGGGCATGCCTTTACCATTATCTCGAATTAACACGTGCGCAAAGTTCCCATGCCTGAGCACAGGATATTTCTTCAATAAATCGTTATGCTCGCTGCTATTGAAGGGCGTAAGTTTAATCTCGATATGAGCCGCATCAATCTCTTTGCAAGCTTCAACCGCATTATGAATAATATTGAGTAAAGATTGCTGCAATTGACCAGCATCGCCGCGAAAATTGACCGCCCCCGGCTCAAAGCTTGATGTAAACCTAATATTCTCCGGCACACTATGCTGAGCCAATTTGACAAATTCATTGATGAAAGGTTTAAGTGAAAACTCTTTAGCATGGTGTTCACCCTGACGAGCAAATGTCAGCAGCTGCGCGACAATTTCAGAGGCCTCCTGGGTCGTGGCCTGAACCTTTTTCATGCGCTCTGCGGTCTTTGGCAGATGAGCCACTTCTCTTGAAGCCAGGTAAATCTGTCCTACTAGGCCTGCTAGCAGATTATTGAAATCATGTGCAATGCCACCAATCAGAGTAATAAGTGCTTCCTGTTTCTGAGTATTACGCATTTTTTCTTCGAGTGATACCTGCTGACTAATATCTTCCTGAATAATGATGTGATGCGTCACATCACCTTCGACATTTCGAATCGGGGCAATACTCACTGAAGCGATAAAACCTGTACCATTTTTACGGACAATATCGTGCCTATCCACCCAAGCCTCTTCTGCTTCAAGGCTAAGTTTCAACTGCTGGCTAAAACCATCAGTGCTTCCTTCAAACAGGGTCTCATAAAATACCCGACCTCTAATCTCATCGGTATCCCAGCCAGTCTGATCTGTAAATGTTTGGTTGGTGTATTCAATCTGACCATGTACATCAGTGATAATCACGGCCTCGCCTGCCTGATCAATAGCAGCAGCCAATTGCATATTTTTCTTTTCCAGGTCTAGCCTTTGATCAAGCTCACTTTTCAACAATTGAGCCGACGTTTTATATTGCTCAATCAATCTCAATTGCTCGGTTTGATCCTGAATCGTAAAGAGGGCAATTCGCTGCTCTTGCAACCATGACACAGTAACCAACTGTGCTCTGAATTCACCATGCGCCAACGGACAAGCAATTAAGTGATGGTGCAACTGGGCTGAAAATATGACTGGGGCTCCCCCCTTAAGAACCTGATCAATACGCAACTTAAAAACATCCGCAGCCGTATTTGGGAAGAGTTCAAACAAATTCTTATTGAGTACCTGCTGACGGGGACGCTTGGTCCATTGCTCCATATTATTATTCCAAAGCACAATCGTTCCATCACGATTAATAGCCAAAATTCCACTGCCAATATGATCGAGAAGCGGAAATTGATCAGCCTTAACCAAATCGGACTGACGATGACCTAGATTGTTCATGCCATGAGTTCCTTATTAATGGAATAGATTAGACTCTGAAATGAGCCAAGCTCAAAGAACAGCAGAATATTTCCTTCAATACATAACTCATCAATATAGAAATTGGCACGGGCAATAAGCACAGCTTCTGCCTCTTGATGCCCCAGCAGATCCTGCACTGGCACTTCCTGATATATAGGCACTGAATAATCCAGCGTAGAAGCCAGCATGTTACTCAATGAGCCCATGACTCCGTTAAGGAGAATATTACCAACTTCTGCCAATGTACCTGAGCGCAAGTCATCCAGCTCTGCTGAATCAGGCTCCTCGCCAGTCAATACAGCCACCAGCGTTCTGGCTGACACCAAGGGAAACATAAGTGATGCATTACCATCAAAGTCACCATGAAAACTCATAGAAACGGATGAAATACCGTCCCCATCACCAATTGGAGGATTATGTCTTATTTTATCAATACTAAGAAACTCCACCGTTGGTACAGTCAAACGTATGGTGTGATTAATCAAACAGTTTAATGTTGAAGCAGCATGCCCGACACCGATATTGATCAGCTCGGTCAGTGCATCGTTCTGCTCAACTGAAATATCCATCATACAACATCCTTGCTACAGAGAGCAGCTTTTTTATTGAGAGCAACGTCCAAGGCATTTAATACTTCAGCCTCTTTCGGCGGTTTATTGATAAAACCAACAGCCCCAAGTTGTAAACATTCATCTCTGATTGTATCTTGAATATCCGCCGTCAATACAATGACAGGCACAGGGTGGGCTTGTTCCTTCAATGCTGCCAATACAGATAGACCATCCATCTCAGGCATCACCAAATCAAGAAACACAACGTCTGGAGCACCTTGCTTAATCTGATTCATACATTCGATGCCATTAACGGCTTCAGTAATGTTATGGCCACCAGACTTCAGAATACTGCATGTCCTACGTCTTAGAAAACTTGAATCATCCGTCACTAAAATATTGGCCATGGGGTCCTCCCAAACGAGTTGAATTAATCAAATGTTTATGATTCTTACTTAATTATAATTTGGATCAGCAAGAATCAGGCCGAAACTTTAAGCCTTTAATGAACTGTTTTGATGACATCTCCACTATTGGGCTGCTCGTCCACATCCATACCATTGAGTGCAGCCAACTTCTCTGCGGTAAAGCGACCAAGGATATGATTGTTTGTTATGGCCAGTTTTTCCCAGCTGTCATCCAGCTTCCATCTGTAGAGAGAGATACGTGGAATATCACCCTCACCTTCTGCCATATAGGTATCAAAGCTCTGTGCAATACTAGAAAACGCGCGCATATAATCGATAAATTCTTTGCGTGCACTCCACATCAACATCACAAATGCCCGACGCCCTTTGATATAAATATAGGCATCAATCTTGGCTGTGCTGACGTGCGGAGCAGACATGGTAATTTCGGCATGAGAATATGACATACCAGCTTGCTGCCCGGTTTTTATAATCCTGGTATGGCGTTTCGGAAAACTACGTTTTAATAGTTCAGTTGGAGTCTCACGTTTCTTCAGCTCTTTTGTCTGCAACTGGAAATAAACATCTTTCTGGCGCAAGCGTGCGTTCAGTGAAGCAGGCGTGTTCGTAATCACCCACTCTTCTGGAAACTTTAGCTGAATACCGAGATCTGGATGCAAAAAACGACGACCAACTACAGCGCCCTGCTCCGGGCTATCACCATAGGGATAGCCATCAACCGCAGCCAGCATGGCGTTGTGATTATCCAACACGGTGTCTATTTGAGTCGACTTGGCTTGCGCAATAGCTTCTTTGATACGCTTTTCTGTTTTTGGATGACTGGCGAATGCCCCGTGGTACTCCTGCACTTTATCACCAGCATCTTTTGTCTCTTTGTCATTCAAATCCCGCAATCGTTTCAGCGTTTTAAGAATACCAACGGTAGCGTTAGGATCATAACCAGCACGTGTTAGATATTTGACAGATAACTCATCTGATTCAAGCTCAGCCTCTCTGCCATAGCCTTTGATAACAGCCGTCGCCAACAGATCAGAAAGCATGCCCGCAGCTTGCGGAACAGGCACAAACACAGATGCAATCATGGCTCCCACCTGATAGGCCTGAGCCTTGGAATATTGTTTCACCGAATGGCGTGCTGTGACATGGCCAATCTCATGACCCAATACAGCCGCCATCTCAGCTTCGCTATTCATGTGATTAAGCAGACCTCTATGCATATAGATGTAGCCACCGGGCAAAGCAAAGGCATTGATGGTATCATCATCAACAACATGGAAGCGATAAAAGAGTTCTGGTCGATCAGCGATAGCTGCCATTTTTTGACCTATACGATCCACATAACGTACCAATGGATCTTTTTCATCCAATAGAACAAGGCTTTTATTGATTTCAGCGGCAGCCTGTTGCCCCAGCTCCAACTCCTTATTCTCACTCACCATCACAAAGTCTTTGGTCTTGGTGGCAGGATTAGTCACGCAGGAGACAAGCAAAAGTAGCAGTGTAATATTAAGAAGGCGGAAATATATCATGCATCAATTATTACAATTTCACTCACGAAGATCAATTTCCCGACGATAGCTATCAGCGAATTTCGTGAGGGGAGTGAATACTCAGATAGAGATTACCAGTAGATGAGATACGAACCACACCTGCAATAATCACCTTGTCTCCTTTTTTTGGCAGATCAGCCGGAGTGAACCACTGGCGTGATATACGCGGTACAGTGATCGTTAATTTTGCCAATCGAAAACGCCACGGCTGCACTGCATCAACGTAACCGCGCAGCAGATGAAATTGTCCGATGTGTTCATTGCGAAGATCCGAAGCATCCATAATTCGCCACCGGGATGACTTCCACAGGCCGCGCATCTCATTGCGAGCAGCAGCTTCACTCTTTAATAATGAATCGGTCCAATAGAAATTAGGTGCAAAGCTGTATACATGCGCCAGCCCTTCGCGAACCATGATATCATTGATCCAGCGACCATCACGCAAATAGACTTGAGCCAGCGTGCGACCATATTTATCACGTTTTTCTCTGTCGGTACGCAGCTGTACCAACTGACCATTTATCAAGGCCCTCAGTCGTCGCTTCGCCTTAATGCCATAGGCTTCACTGGATTGACTTCCATGCGCAATTTCAGGTGTATTGATCCCCAGCAAACGCACTTTCTCACCATTTCGTGTACGGAATGTATCACCATCAAACACATGAGCGACTTGTACCCAGCGCGACTTACCAATAACCGAGAGTGTTCCTGCCTCTGCTTGCACTGCAGCACAACAGAGCAGGCAGAGTGTTAAAAAGAGTTTATTTCGTAACAAGTGATCCGACGAGATCAGCATAAGCATCCATATCATTCTGTTCGAGATATTCGGACATGCCATCGAGTAGTTTCTTACACATCAAGGGATCATAAAAAAGGCCAGTTCCCACACCGATGGCATCAGCACCAACAATGGCAAATTCGACGGCATCCTTTGCATTGGCAATACCACCCTGCCCCAAAATTGGAATACCATGTTTAGCAGCCACCGCCCGCGTCTGATGAATTTTCCACAACGCTACCGGTTTAATCGCAGGGCCAGAGAGACCTCCTGAGACATTATCGATGATCGGTTTTCGACTGTTGATATCGACTGCCATGCCCACCAATGTATTGATCACGGAGAGACCATCACTGCCCGCCTCAATGACTGCACGTGCAGTTTCTGCAATATCGGCGTTATTTGGAGAGAGCTTGGTAATCAGAGGCTTTTTCGTCATCGGACGCATCGCTTCAACTACACGTGCAGCCATGGCCGGATTATTACCAAAATGTACCCCTCCCTCTTTCACATTGGGGCAGGAGATATTAATTTCAATAGCGGTAACGGGTGAATCATCAAAGATACGTGCCATCTCGGCATACTCTTCAGGACTGGTTCCATTTGCGTTGGCCCAGAACTGCGTCTCATCATGCGGCAAATTTGGCAGGATGTTATCAATCACATAACGCGCACCGGGGTTTTGCAAACCAATTGCATTGAGCATACCCGAAGGGGTCTCATACAGCCTACGCGGTGCATTGCCCATGCGCGGCTCTAATGTCGTGCCTTTGAGGATCACCGCGCCAATATCGCGATTATCCCAACCTTCGATATGGGTGTACTCCTCACCAAAGCCGACACAGCCAGAGAGTAGTACAAGTGGTGTTTGCAGCTTAAGTCCTGCAAAAGAGACGGAGAGATCTTTATGTAGAGTCATAGGCCAAGCATAGCGCCGAAAACAGATTCAGCCTATGATCTTTTTTGTGAAACGATTAACCTCCTCTATGAAGGTAAAAAAGGTGAAATAAATGCTTGTGAAAGTAAATACTCTCATTTTTTATTCGCCTTATGGGTGAATTGAAGTGAAAACAAAAATTGCACAAACGCGTTGGAAACAGGTGCTTCGGGCTATCGATGAAATCGCTGGCAAGGATCAACTGGCATTTATAACCACCCAGCGTGTATCGAGGCAGTCCGGCATTTCTGACGGTGTTCTGTTTCGTCATTTTTCTACCAAAGAAGTCATGTTGGCAACCTGGGTAGAGACTCGCGGCGATCAACTGCGCCTTCTGCTTGATGCCATGCCTGCCGGTCGAAGTGGTCTGATCTATCTGCTACAGCAGCTATTTCAACAAAAAGTCTTATTGAACTTTTTATGCTGCCAGCCAATGGACACACCATATTTACGGCAACTTTTGGACTCGTACCGTCTGCAATTCAACAGGGTCATACAGACCCGAATTGAGTTAATGAGTTCAACACCCATAGGAGTCACATCGGATGTACTTATCGATCATCTGATGCAATCGATTTATCGTGCCTGGAACCCCGACAACCCTGAGCGGGACTGGCAAAAGGAGCATCTCATGAATCAATTACCTTGGGAAAAAAACGAGATCAAAGACAACACGTTTCCATCACAAGATATTATGCAAAGGCTAGCACTCAATGATAGCGGCTTTGTCTTTGACCCGGTCAATGGCAAGAGCTTCACAGCCAATGAAACAGGCATATATGCGCTGCGTTTTCTGCAACACAGTAGTGATAGCGAAGCTCTGTTGGTGGCTATTGCACGCGATTTCGAAGTCAGTCAATCCGATGCTGCGCGTGATATCACCGAGTTCTCCAGCCAACTGCGCAAGTTTCTGCAATGAATCAAGCATCGGATAAAAAAATAACCATCGCTGTCACCGGCATGAATGCCAAGCCAGATAATCCTGGCCCCGGTCTTGCCGTAGCGCGTTGTTTGCGTCTGGCACACGGCGATCAAGTGCGTATCATAGGTTTGGGTTATGACGTACTCGATGCCGGTTTGTATTTGGATGATATCTGTGATGCCGCCTATCTACTGCCCTACCCTTCGGCCGGTGAGCAGCAGCTGATGGAGCGTATGGATTATATTCAGCAACAAGAGTCGATTGATGTACTTATTCCTTGTCTGGATGCTGAGCTATTAAGTTTTAGTCGCCTGCATCACGAATTTGAACATCTGGGCATTCGTATGCTCATTCCTGATGTCAGCCAGTTGCGTGATCGCAATAAAGATCGATTAGGGGAACTAGCAAGAAATGCCGGCATCCGATACCCGGAGACAAAAAACATCACCAGCGCCAATTTCTTTTATCGCTGCCATGATGACAACTGGAGCTATCCGATGGTGGTCAAAGGTATCTTTTACGATGCCACTATTGTGCATAACGCTGATGAAGGGGCCGAAGCATTTCGAAACATTGCCGCCAGCTGGGGATATCCGGTTTTGGTGCAACGTTATGTGGAAGGCCATGAGGTGAACCTGACTGCCATTGGAGATGGCAAAGGTGAACTGCTTGGGGCTGTCATGATGCGCAAACAGGCCGTCACCGATAAAGGTAAAGCCTGGTCATGTGTCACTATTGAGGATCAGCGATTGGAGAGTGATGCGCTGAAACTGGTGCAGGCACTGCAGTGGGCAGGCCCTTTGGAAGTGGAAATGCTCAAGGAGTCAGACGGACAATACTTGCTGATTGAAATCAACCCCCGCTTCCCTGCCTGGATTTATCTTGCAGCTGAGGCAGGCAGCAATCTACCAGCGGGTTTAGTGGATTTGATCATGAACAAACAGAGTTTATTTGAGCCCCCCAAAACAGGCATGATGATGATTCGTTACGCGCAAGAGACCGTCATTGATTTGAGTACCTTCGAAGCCATGGCCATGCATGGCCGTTATATAGCAGATGTGAACAGAGAAAATGGGCAGGAGCTAAATTATGAATGATGCAACGCATGAAATAAGTGAAAAAAAGAGATGGAGCAAACCCACGCTAACACCGCACCGCATCGGTTCGTTAAACAAGTTTGGCAGTGTCAGCGGTGGTCATTATCAGGATAGCTTTGAAGGTGTTCCCATTGCATCCCTCTTAGAAGAGTACGGTTCACCGCTATTCGTTCTGTCGGAACAACGTCTGCGTAATAATGTGCGCAAACTTCTGCGCGCCTTTGAAACGCGCTATGGCAATGTCATCTACAGCTGGTCCTATAAAACTAACTATCTGGCAGCTGTCTGCAGCACCCTGCATCAGGAAGGCGCATGGGCCGAAGTAGTTTCAGCATTCGAATATGAAAAAGCCCGCCAGCTTGGCATGCCTGCAGAAAAAATCCTCTTTAATGGCCCGCACAAAGAGCGTCCCATCCTTGAGCGCGTGGTTGCAGAAGGTGCACGTATTCATATCGATCATCTCGATGAACTTTATCTATTGGAAGATGTTGCCAAAGCGGCAGGCAAACAAGTTGATGTCACCATGCGTCTCAATTTCGACACAGGATTCACCGAACCATGGAGTCGTTTCGGTTTTAATATCGAATCAGGTCAGGCCCTCGATGCAGCCCGCATTCTCGGTGATAGCAAATATCTCAACCTGTGTGGTCTGCACAGTCATCTGGGCACATTTATTCTCGATCCTCGCGCTTATGGTGTACAAGTCCGAATCATGTGTGCTTTTATGGATAAGGTAGAAGTACTAACTGGCTGCACAATCGAAAGCATCGATATTGGTGGCGGTTTTGCCTCCATGAACTCCTTGCAAGGCACCTATTTGCCACCGGAACAGGTAGTACCAAGCATGGATCAGTATGCCGAAACGATCTGCACTGCACTGAATGATGCTACCCGCGAACGTGATCTGCAGGGCAAGGGCAGACCTCGCCTTATTTTGGAAAGCGGCAGAGCCGTTGTTGATGATGCTGAAATTCTGGTCTCATCTGTCGTCGCCAATAAACGCATGCCCGATGGCAGACGTTCGGTTGTCATTGATGCAGGTGTGAATCTGCTGTTTACCGGGTTTTGGTACAATCATCAGGTCACACCGACGCGCCAACTCGAAGGCGTGCCAGAAGACACCGTGCTCTACGGCCCCTTATGTATGAATATCGATATCATGCGTGCATCGGTACTACTGCCACCACTAAATGTCAGTGACTCCATTATTTTTAGTAATGTGGGCGCTTATAATAACACCCAATGGATGCAGTTTATTGAATACCGCCCCAATGTGGTGATGGTGCATGCCGGCAATCAGGTCTCGATTGTGAGAACTGCAGAAGATCTGCATGTGATGACCGAACAGGAGAGCGTTCCTGCTCATCTCTGCTCGGTTGAACCACAGCAGGGCGATTAAGCTTGCTCTTCACGCCACTGCAAAACCAGCTGAAAGCCTCTGTGACAAAAACAGCCACAGGCCTGTTCAGAGCCTATGGGGCAATTCTTTTTGCTGAGAAGCCTTGGATTGGTAGCCTCTTTTTGCTTGCCACCTTCTGGTTTCCCAATGCTGGTTTTGCAGGGCTACTGGCTGCAATAACGGGTATGTTAACGGCCCGACTATTGAAATTCAGGAATCTGGAAAGCGGTCTGCATGTATACAACAGCCTGCTGGTCGGCCTATCACTTGGGGCATACTACACCCTCGATATTCATCTGGCTGTGCTGATTGTATTGGGTGCAGTACTGGCAGTCTTCGCTACCGTTGCCATGGCTGATATAGCATGGCGCCTGGGCCGATTGCCGGTCTTAAGCCTGCCTTTTGTGATCGTTGCCCTGACGGTAACACTGGCAGCACACAGCTATGGCACATTAAGCCGTTATCTGGTGCCACTGGTTCCCAATGAGGGATTGATTTCACCCTTTATAGATCAGCTCCTTACAGCACTCGGTTCGGCTTTTTTCACACCCCATCCACTGGCTGGACTGCTACTGTTTACAGGGCTATTGATCTCATCACGCTATCTGGCTCTGCTGGCCGTCGCAGGATTTTTATGCGGCTTTTCGGCCTATGCATTCCTCTCCGGCAGTCCACATCCCGATCTGGTGGCATGGAATGGCTTTAATTTTATTCTCGTGGCTATGGCACTCGGTGGTCTATTTACCGTACCCAGTTTGCCAACCTTTCTATTGGCCATGGTAGGTGCAGTTATTGCTGCGCTTGTCACCTCTGCCTCTGAAACGTTTATGCTGGTTTACGGCCTACCGGTGATGGCCCTACCCTTTTTAATTACCACACTGACTATTCTTCTTGCGCTTACCCACAGGCCAGCCTCTGATTCTTTACAGCTTACTTTGGATGCACCGACGCTTCCAGAAAAAAGTGCCGAACGAGCACGTCTGGCTATGGTTCGACATGGTGAATTTAACAGTATTCCTGTGCTAGCTCCGTTTTATGGTCGTTGGGAGGTTTATCAGGGCTTTAATGGAAAACATACACATCAAGCGCCATGGCAACACGCACTCGACTTTTACATTGTTGAAGATGAACAGAGCTATCATACCGATGGTGTGAACTTGGTGGATTATTACTGTTTTGGTCTACCGGTACTTTCTCCGGTTGGTGGCTATGTTGTAAAAACACTGGATAGCCTACCAGACAATCCTCCCGGCCAGGTTGATTTGGAAAACAACTGGGGCAATCATGTAGTGATCCGTATGCCTAATGGCCTCTATGCCCTGCTCGCACATCTAAAACAGGGCAGTGTGTGTGTAAAAACAGGGGCATATCTGCAACCCGGGCAACAGCTTGCTGAATGCGGCAGTTCTGGCCGCTCCCCTCAGCCGCATCTGCATCTGCATATTCAATGGGGTGAAGCGCTTGGCTCAGCCACCCACCCTTTCCACTTAACCACAGTATTACATCAATCCAATGATCATAGTTCAACAGACTCCCCATCAAACCACACGACTCACGCAGACTTCAAACTGTTTTCCCGTCCCACTGAGGGAGAGCGTATCATGATGCCCAAAGTTGACTTGGCACTGGTCGAAAGTTTGAGATTAAGTGTGGGCAGGAAATTTTGTTATCAGGTCACACATGGCAATAGATCAGAAAAAAGAGAGCTGTTGGTCACCCTCAATTTAGCGGGGCAGTTACGCCTGACTGCAGATTCAGGTGCCAGTGCTGCATTCACTTCACAAGATCATCTGCTGGCATTTTATGATCGCCAGGGGCCTAAAGATGTATTTTTAGATACATGGTTACTGGCGCTCGGTTTGATGCCATTAACGGAAGGGGAATTAAACTGGAACGATCAACCTTCGATGCAGCTGCTACCCATGAGCTGGAAACAGAACTGGCTGGGTAAACTATTACGCCCATTGGGCGGTGGCATCGACAGCCGTTATGAGCGTCAATGGGATGGTAAATATTGGCAACAATCGGCCCAGCACAGCTTATCTCTTAGTTTAGGGCAACAGATCAAAGCGCAGTCATCAGTAAGTATTGAACCCCGCATGGGATGCAAACGCATTTCGATCAATAGTGCAGCAGGAAACCTTGAGGCCACACTGCTGGAAGTAGGGCAAAAAGCAGATGCCGGTATTCCAGCATGGAAAATTAAGGCATGAACAATACGATGAATTTCAAAAAAATGAAAATTGGAGGATAATATGAATATACAACGGCACATGGTTTTGATGGCCTTTATCGCCAGCCTGTTCTCTGTTCAGCATACAGCCATGGCAGAAGAGAGTGACTGGACACTGAAAACAGATATTCAAGCCATCTATGGCAGTTACAGCGGTTCTCTTTCGCGCAAATCCCTTACCGGCGGCGGCCTGATTCTTAATGCGGATTATCTTGATCTGGGCGGTTTTTCATTGGGTGCGAATTACGCCCAACTCGCATTCAGAAATGTCACCAATGATATCAAACAACAATCCTATTACGGAAGCTTGCACTACAACGCCTACCTCGATGCCATTCCCGGCCCGCTGACGCTGCGTTTGGATGGGCATGGTATAAATAATAATGACGCCAGTGGAAACACCGACAATGTGCGTGTCATTGCGCCACAAATATCTTTTTTGAATTATGACAAAAGCTTTTATGCTGATCTCGGCTATGCCTATTCAACCTATCAGAACAACCTCAAAGTACATCAATTCACACCCACACTGGGCTTTGGCTTTAATGCATTGGCCGACTGGATACGCATACGCGGCTACTTCATTGATCCATCCAACGCATTACGTGCCCAAAACAAAAATAGCACCACCGCTGTAGAAGCCAAATGGACACATTGGTTTGATCCCGGTTCATGGCATAAACTAGATAACATGCAAATAGCGGGACTGGTAGGCGAAAGAATTTACGCTGTTGATAACGATGCAGCCGCTGTTTACAACCTGACAGACATTCAGCGTGGCTCCGTCTCTGTCGCTTTACAATGGAAGTTAACAGAACAGCTCAGTCTAATGCTGGTCGGAGGAAATGAACGTTATTTGAACAACACAGTTTCTGATGCCTACAGCAATCGTTATGGTTACCTTAATCTATCCACACAATGGTAATGTTCAATGCAAAGGAGAGCATCATGTTAAAGTTTATATTGCTTCCAATCACATCAATTATTGTTGTGCTGATCAGTTTCACCACCACCGTTTACAGTGCTGAAATCAAAAGTCCTTGGAGTACCTCTTACACTTTAGAGGCCAATGGCGAATATGAAAAAGCCGCCTCAGTCATCTATCAATTTATAGACAGAGGCGCTGAAAATGAATTTGCTCTGATACGCTATGGATGGCTCAATTATCTGCAAGGCAACTTCAATGACTCCATTCAGGCCTACCAACGGGCACTTGATCGCAACAATCGCTCTGTAGATGCACGGTTAGGCATTGCGCTTCCTCTTATGGCTCAGCGACGCTGGAGCAGTGCAGTGCGTTATTTGAAACAGGTCATAGGGCACTCCCCTCTCAATTATACAGCCCATATCCGTTTGATGATCTGCGAAGAAGGCTTGCGCAAATGGGAGACTCTGGAAAAACATGCCAAAGAAGTCAGCATCCACTATCCCACCGACACCTTAGCTCTGGTTTATCTTGCCCGTGCACATGCATGGCAGGGCGACAAACAAAAAGCCTATGCCGCATATAAACGCGTGCTTGTACGATACCCTGAACATCTGGAGGCTATCCGTTATTTAAACCCATAAACACAGATTCCAGGCTAGGGAGTTACAATCCAGGATGCATGATAGACAAGGTGTGAGCGACATAAAAATACAGCGCGGCATGCGTTGGCGACTAATGCTTGGCATGGTCGGCATGATTGTGACCATGGTTGTTCTGTTAACCGTGTTACAGATCTCTGCACAAAAGGATAGTCTGAATAGCGCGCTTGCCTCACATACTTTTTTTCTTGAAGAGCAGCTGCATAAGAAAGCTGAAAAGGCTAGCAGCCAGATGTCAGGTCATATCGAACGACTTATTTCAACCTATCGCCTTACTCTGGCCAATGAGTTTATTCGTAATGTCATCCGGGATATTGATGATTTGAGTTATGTCATATTGATGGAGGGAGGTGCTCCAAAGATAGCCATCGGCAGTGACCTTGTGGATGCCGAGTTACGTAAACATATTCTATCCGGTGACATTTCAGGTTTAGCGGCAAAACAAACAGAAAAAATGCATCATGATTTTATTTTCGCAGATCATGGTTTCATGGAAAACGTAGTACCAATCATGCGGCATCAGGAGCAATGGGGGGTATTACGCCTTGGTTTTTCACGCGATGAATTGAATAACAATTTGGCATCTTCGCAGCTACGCATTCATCAAGAGATCAAAGATGCCTTATTCAAAACCTCGTTAACGTCGTTGATCTTTCTCATACTGGGGGCATTAACGGTCTATTATTTTGCCCGCCGCTGGACTGATCCCATTCAAAAGCTGGTGCATTTCTCCAACCGACTCGCCAGTGGTGATTTTTCTGCCACAGCCCATATCAGTACACGCCGTGATGATGAGATTGGTCTATTGGTTGTATCTCTGGAAGATATGGCAGCCTCCCTCAAACAGTCGTATGCTCAACTGGAAGAGCACAGTCATACACTCGAAGAGAAAGTAGAAAAACGCACCCATGAGTTAGCCGAAGCCCGTGATAAAGCCCTGGCTGCAACACAAACAAAGAGTGAATTCCTGGCCAATATGTCGCATGAGATTCGCACCCCGATGAATGCAATCATAGGTATGGCACATCTGGCGCAGGATATGGCCACAGCAGCTCCCCAGCGCCAGTATTTAAATAAGATTCTCACCGCTTCAGAGAACTTATTAAAAATCATCAATGATATTCTTGATTTCTCTAAAGTCGAAGCGGGTAAACTGGTATTGGAAGCCACAGACTTTCAGCTACAAGAGACGCTGAATCATGTTGAAAGCATCGCAAGTGTCCAGGCACATCAGAAAGGTCTCGACTTTGCCTTTGACTCTCCAGCTGATTTACCTGTATTGCATGGTGATTCATTGCGTTTGGGGCAAATTTTACTCAACCTGACCACCAATGCGGTGAAGTTTACAGCCTCAGGACATGTGCGTATCACGGTCGAAGTGGTTGAAAAAAACGAATCAACTATCGATCTTCATTTCAGCATCTCCGATTCTGGCATAGGCATGGCTGAAGAGCAGATGTCACATCTGTTTGAAGCCTTTACACAGGCCGATGCTTCGACCACGCGCAATTATGGCGGCACAGGATTGGGGCTCGCCATCTGCAAACAACTGGTTGACATGATGCAGGGCAAAATCGTCGTTGAGAGCACGCCGAATCAAGGTAGTTGTTTCCATGTAAACATACAATTCGGCTTAGGCAATCCACTCTTTATAGCTACAAAAACACCATCACCCCAAACCATGCAGTCGCTGCAAGGAACACGCTTGTTATTGGTTGAAGATTATGAAATAAACCAGCAGGTCGCAGAAGGGTTGTTATCCAAAGCAGGTGTAAGTCTGCACATCGTCGATAACGGAAAAAAGGCTGTTGATGCCGTTAAGAGCGAGGTATTTGATGGTGTTCTGATGGATATGCAGATGCCTGTCATGGGTGGCATTGAAGCCACCCGCCTCATTCGTGCCGATGGGCGTTTCAATGAGCTTCCGATCATCGCCATGACCGCCAATGCCATGCCCGAAGATCGACAAATGTGCATCGAAGCAGGCATGAATGATCATCTCACCAAACCCATTCATCCAGACGCCCTCTACAACACCTTGTCACGCTGGATCACAATTTCAGCACCAGCCATCACTGCAGAACCTTTACCCATGAAGAGCCCAAAGACCAATGATGATATCGGTTTTTCAGCACTGCGTGGCATTGATATCTCAGATGGTTTGCAACGGGTTGCGGGTGACCAACAGTTGTATGCGGCTATTTTATGTAAATTTCGTCATTCACAAGCTGATAGTTTGCAGAATATGCAAGCCGCAACCGTAGCAAGTGATTTTGAACAGGCGGCATCTATAGCGCATGCCTTAATAGGTTTAGCTGGCAATATTGGAGCCAAAGAGCTCGCAGCACATATCCGCACATTGGAATTTTCATTTACAAACGGTAAAGCTATTGATCTGCCAACATGGCAAGCTGCAGAGCAGCAGCTCTCATACATTATCGACAGCATAGAACCCCTATGCGAAACAATCGCTACAACTAAAAAAACAGCTCCAGCTACAGATCATGCAGCAGCCAAACAGCTCATCACTCAGATGAGAAGCTTATTAGAAGAGTCTGATGGCGATGCTGTTGATCTACTCGATGAACTCAGCGCAACTCTGGGAGATCATGCAACGAATCAGCATATTTCAATGCTCAGGCAGCATCTCTCCGGCTATGACTTCGACGCAGCACTGGAAGATCTATCTGCCATATCACAACTGAACACCAATGCAGAAGAATAAGAGAGCTATGTTACGCTTAAACACTCTCTCTTTTACTATTACTGAAACATTGCATAGGTTCGATTCATGTCTGAAGTACAAACTCAAAAAAACAATCCTCTGCACGGCATTACCCTGGAGAAGATGGTCACCACTCTGGTTGAATATTATGGCTGGGGTGAACTGGGGATCCTTGTCAAAGTCCGCTGTTTCAATAACGACCCATCTGTGAAGTCCAGCCTGAAGTTTCTGCGCAAAACCCCCTGGGCACGCGCAAAAGTGGAAGAACTGTATCTCGAAATGCTGAGAGAAAAGGCCGCCGACGAAAACAAATCGCCATGGCCAAACAGAGAGTAAACAAGTGCTTACATATCCTACAAACTATGTTCTGAGCATTCACGGACAGGCTTTCGAGATCTAACACTCCCTGTAATGAATTTGATTCCCCTCAGACCAATACGCAACAAAACAGTGGAAGGGCAAATAATCTTATCCACCGAGCCGTTCAAGTATTTAAAATTGAGGATGAAAGTCAAATGAGAAACCCATTACTATTTTTTGTAGAACTAATGCAACAACCGCTATGGATACCTCTATGGGTATCGGCTCTGATGATGGTCAATATGGCCAGTCTCTTCTTCTGGCATGAAGTGTTGGCACAAATTATTTTCATCACATTTATGGCATCGGCAATGATCATGATGCTGCTTTATTCACATTTTGGTTTTGAGAAAATACTGGGGCTAGGCCATATCCTGTGGATCCCTCTGTTGATTTATATATTTATTCAGATCCCAGAAGCTGAACAAGCCTTCCGGCACTATCTAATCGTACTATCTGCTTTCATCTCAATCTCATTGCTATTTGATGCCATGGATACCTTCAAATATTTCAAAAAGAACGGATAACCCCTCAGTTTTCACAAAACATCGTGGCTCAGCTAAATGACAGAGCCGTATGCATATCGTCTCACGCATCAAGCTGTTCTCTGATCATTTGACTTAATTTTACGATATTATAGGGCTTAGAAAGAATCAGGGTTTTATCTGCAGGCATTTCACCCTTCAATGTTTCATCTTTATCATAGCCGGTTGCAAAAATCACTTTCGCTTCAGGGCTAACTATCTTGATGCGTTCAAAAGCTTTCAGGCCCCCCACTCTGGGCATAACAACATCCATAATAATCAGCGCAATATCGTCCTGATGCTGAGTGAATGTATCAATCGCCTCTAGGCCATCAATAGCCACCAACACCTTATATCCTAAATTCTCTAGTACCTCTCGGCTGGTCTTACGGATCTCAGCATTATCATCAACAACCAGTATCAATTCACCATGACCAGGCAGTGCGTTTACGCTACCATCCGCTATCAATTCGATCTTGTGCTCCTCCAACAGCGGAAGATAGATATGAAAAGTAGTTCCTACCCCCTGAGTGCTCTCCATTTCGAGGATTCCATCGTGACTTTGCACCGCCCCATAGGCCATGGAAAGCCCAAGCCCCGTCCCAACTCCAATCCCCTTGGTGGTATAAAAGGGTTCAAAAATGTGCTCTTTGTCAGCACTGCTTATGCCGGAACCATTATCACTGACAATCAGATGAGCGAATAGGCTGCCACTCATATCAGGATGTTTATCCATAAACTCCTGATCCCCTTCAAACTCTTCAAGCTTCATCATGATGACGGGATCAGATACATTTTCGACAGCATCACGTGCATTGTTTAACAGATTCATCAGCACCTGTTGAAGCTGAGTAGCATCACCTCTTACAATAAGCTCTTCAGCACAAAATTCACTCTGCGTATGAATGTTCTCAGGAATACTTGATGTATTCAGTTTGGATGCCTCTTTAATAAATGAGGTTAAACCGAAAGGTTTCATCTCAACCACACCTTTTCGGGCAAATGTCAGCAGTTGCTTGATCATCTCAGCAGCGCGAAAGCTTAAAGCAGACACACTATCCAGTTTTTCCACTACATCAGGAAAGCCTGCGACCTTTTTCTTAGCCAGATAGAGATTACCAGTCATACCCGCCAGCATATTATTGAAATCATGGGCGATGCCACCAACCAGTGTTCCAAGCGCCTCCATTTTTTGAGCCTGACGAAACTTCTCTTCCAGGGATTCATGCATTGTCATGTCCTGTTGAATACCCACATAGTGCGTAATCTGCTCATCTTCATTAAAAATGGGCGAAATTGTCATCAAAGCTGGATATTGTGAACCATCCTTGCGTCGATCAACAACGGCACTATGCCAGACCTCTCCTCTGGAGATCGTACGCCAAAGGCTCTTATAAAACTCTTTACTTTGATTGCCACTTTTAAGAATTCTCGGATTCTTGCCCAGAACTTCTTCAGGCAAATAACCGGTTATTTTTGTGAATGAAGAGTTCACATATTCAATAGTGCCCTCTTTATTCGTAATCATGACTGACTCTCCAGCTTGTTCAACGGCCTGAGACAGTTTACGCATCTCCATTTCTCTCTGAGTTCGGGACAATTCATTACCAATCCATGAGGCCATAAGTTGAAGCGCATCAATATCAACATCTTCAAATTTTCTTTTCATCGGAGCCGGACTAGAAAAATTCAGGGTTCCAAAAACTTGCCCCTGAACAATAATTGGCGTTCCGATATAGGCTTCGAGTCCAAAAGCCTTGTAGGCTGGGTGTATTCTTATCTCGGATTCTTTTACATGCTCAAAACCAACAGGGCCATTGGCCTTCATGGTGATTGCACAGTAAGTATTGCCCAACTCAAAATGATCGCCTTCATTCAGCGCTATCTCAGCAGGACAGTGCCTGTATACAACCTCGTAATCATCCTTGACGATTTGAGACATAATACCAATTTCCAGATGAAATCGATTGCAGCCTAACTCCAGTAATTTATGAACTTTCTCCTCTAAATTGTAATGTGACTCAATCGATAACTGGTAAAGTGTACGGATAACGTTTTCGCTATCATGGAGCTCGGCTGTTCTCTCATCTACAGCACGTCGAAGTGTTACACTCCATATAAAAACAACGGCAAACAACACAAACAGAGCCAAGGCAAGCATGAGGACTGACGGCCCATACTTCACAAACCAGCTATCTGGTTTAATCATCCATTGATTAAAAAGTTCGTCATAACGGCCAGAAGCTCTTAATTTGACCAATTCACTATCCAGCAGTGATATCATCGCACTATTGCCCTTTATTGCTGTGAAACAGAAGTCTTGCGGCCAAATATTCACTTCTGCCAATTCAACATTTGTCAAATTATGCTGTTTAATAAAATAGAGTCCTGGTTGTGTGGCGCTAAAAAATGCAGCGGCCTTGCCTGAGTTCAGTTTAATGAAACCATCCTGTTTATTTTTAACAATAAGGCGCTCAAAGTCATTGCGATCAGATAGTTTTTCCAGCGCAATATCGTGTTGCTGTAAAATGACAATAGCGCCGGAGATTGAGTCTAAGCCTTCAATACCTGCTTTGTATCTGTTTCGAAACAGTGATTGATCAATACCACTATGCGGTTCAGAAAACTCATATTTACTCACTCGATCAGGCGTACGAATCATGTTGATCAGATCAACTTCGCCGCTTTCAAGGCCTTTGACAGCATCAGGCCAGCTCATAGGTATAAATGTGAACCTGATTCCAGCAGTGGCTTCAATTTCCCGCAGAAGATCAGGAAGAAATCCTTTGATCTTGCCGTCGGAGTCTACAAACTCATAAGGGGCATATTCTGCATCAATTGCCACCTTGATTTCTAATTGTTCTGCAGCTGAAACAGTAGATGAGGTTAGTACCATACATAATAGAAGAAAACATATTTTTGCCATAGTCATGGCAGCTAAAGCAGCAAGTTTCAGGCCATTCCCTACGTTCGGACTCAATCGCAGTTATTTGCCCCGATTTCTCAAACGAATGAGATCAATATTTCGTTATTCTTTAATAAGATCCTTGGCATGCAGGCTTTGACCACGTATCTCTTTTGAGTCATCGGAAAGTAGATAAAGATAGGCCGGCACTACAGTAGTTGCTGCAGGCACTTCATTAGGGTGCATGCCGCCAAACGTACGTTTAAACAGAGCTGTGCGTACAAGACCCGGATTCAATGCATTGAAACGATAAGGTTTTTCCTCATGTTCGTTTTGCCACATCGCGGCAGCATATGCTAAAGCCCGCTTTGCCATGCCATAAGCATGCCAGTTGTTCTGGTCCTCATCGACCATGTCACAAGTGGTAAAAACAACAGAGGCAGCATCAGCCCGTCTAAGCAGCGGCAACATCATCTGTGTTAGCATATTCGGTGCTGTCAGATTGATATCCAGCGATTCTCTAAACACATCCTGTTTGATGTATTGCATTGGTGCACAACGATCGATTGATGCGGCACAGTGTACCAGCCCATCAAGATGCGGAATCTGATCTTTCAGGCTGAGAAACAATTTACCATAATTATCAAAATCAGTCAGATCAAAAGGCACACAGAGACAACGACCACCAAGCTCTTCAATGCGTTCCATTGTTTGCTGCAAACCATCTTCATTGCGGCCAATGGCAATAACTGATGCACCAGCCTCACCAAGGGCAGCTGCAACATGTTGGCCTATACCATCGGATGCGCCAGTAACCATAATAATACGATCTTGAAATGCTTTAGACATGTGTTCCCTCCAGCCTGCGGCATCTTAACGTTTGTAATTTATATTCATAGACCTTCAGCTCGAAGAGCATAAAAAGTCACGAGAGATTTTGATTTCACCAGCAAAGCCAACCATTCAGCCGTCGAAGGGTAAAATAGAGCCTATGAAACATACATTCACATTCGCACCATGCATCAAATCCGGATTACAATTGTCCAATAAATGCCACGCATCTAACAAGTGTACCCAGCAAGCATAAAAAAGTGTGGGTTTTCAACAGTGTACGGCGATAGGAGAGCGCCCTATACTCCCGCGCCATGACTGAATTCGCTCTAATTTTGCTTTCCGCGGTGCTGGTGAACAACTATGTGTTGACCAAATTCCTCGGTATTTGTCCCTTTTTGGGTACCTCCAGCAAAGTAGAAACCGCCATTGGCATGTCCTTCGCGGTCATGTTTGTGATGACCCTGGCTTCAACCGCTTCATGGCTGGTCCAGCAATATGTGTTGATTCCATTGGAATTACAGTATCTGCAAACTATTTTCTTTATCCTGATCATCGCCTCTTTAGTGCAGTTGATTGAAATGATGATCCATAAAACCAGCCCTGTTCTCTATCAGGCACTGGGGATTTTCCTACCTTTGATTACCACCAACTGTGCTGTACTCGGTGTGGCTATTCTTAATGTGCAGCAGGAACAGACCTTTTTAACCTCAGCGCTATATGGCGGTGGTGCAGCCATTGGTTTTGCACTGGTACTAATTCTGTTTGCCGGTATTCGCGAACGCATTGACGTTTCCCCGGTACCTGCGGCTTTCAAAGGCTCACCATTGGCATTGATTACTGCAGGTATGATGAGTTTGGCATTCATGGGCTTTTCCGGCCTGGTTAAAGTTTAGTTCGCTTCGATGATGACAGAATCTATGACAGGCCTACTCTATGCCTTGGGCAGCCTCGGCGCTTTTGCACTCTGTGCAGGCATCGTTTTGGCCATTGCCCAAAAGGTATTTCATATCGAAGGCGATCCAATGATCGACAACATCGATGCCTTGCTACCACAAACACAATGTGGTCAGTGCGGTTATCCGGGTTGTAAACCCTATGCAACGGCAGTCGCCGGTGCTCAAGCCGATGTAAATCACTGTGTACCCGGTGGTGAACGCACCATGTTACAAATCGCCGCTTTGATGGGTGTGGAACCGAAAGAACTGGAAGAGGAAGCCAGTGCTCCGATGCTGGCTTTTGTGCGTGAAGATGAGTGCATCGGCTGCACCCTCTGCATCAAAGCCTGTCCTGTTGATGCCATTATCGGGGCACCAAAACAATATCACACCGTGATCGGTGATCACTGTACTGGCTGCACGCTCTGTGTTGAACCATGCCCGGTAGATTGCATCGATATGCTGGTGAAACCTGAACTCATTGAACATTGGGCATGGCCATTGCCAGATACCAAACGCTCTCAACTGGGTCACGAAAGGCGGGAACAACATGCCGGCCATGCTTAGAACACTAGCCCGCAAAATGGGTCTAATGGCACACAGTTTTTCCGGTGGCATTCATCCGGATATGCATAAACTATCGGCCGCATCTGCCATTGAAGATGTGGGCATTTCCCCTGTACTCATCTTACCGATGAAACAGCATATCGGCTCCCCCTGTTCTCCTTTGGTCAGTGTGGGTGACAAAGTGCTACGAGGCCAAAAAATAGCCAAATCAGAAGGTTATCTCTCTGTTCCAGTACATGCCTCCACCTCTGGCCGCGTGGTTAAAATTGAAGAGCATGCTATTGCTCACCCATCCGGCATGGGCATGCCATCGATCTTTATCGAA
Organism: Mariprofundus sp.; assembly: GCA_021772775.1. GTDB lineage: Bacteria > Pseudomonadota > Zetaproteobacteria > Mariprofundales > Mariprofundaceae > Mariprofundus. The sequence goes on from JAJFLH010000036.1 coordinate 80,229, forward strand.
GCCGATGGTGATGATCTGGCCGATGAAAGCCTTGAGCCGCTCACTGACTGGCGAAATGTAGATCCTACCGTCTTACGTGAACGCGCTCGCATGTGTGGTCTGGCTGGTTTAGGTGGAGCGGTATTCCCTACTTTCATCAAGTTGGTTCAGGACAAACGTTTTCCGATTGAAACAGTCATTCTCAATGGCATCGAATGCGAACCTTATCTGACCAACGACCACCGTTTGATGGTAGAGAAAGCCTCCGATATTCTCGATGGCATGGCGATCATCATGCATATGGTCGGCAGCAGTTCTGGCATCATTGCCATTGAAGACAATAAAGCCGATGCCGCCGAAGCCATGCAGGAAGCCCTTGATACAAAAGAGGGTATGGACGGTGTACAGGTAAAAGTATTACCCACCCGCTATCCACAGGGTAGCGAAAAACAGTTAATTTATAGCCTGACCGGTCGTGAAGTACCAGCCGGAAAATTACCCATGCATATTGGTGTTATATGCCAAAATGTAGGCACCACCAAAGCGCTGCGCGATGCTGTCATGCTGGGCAGACCACTGACTGAACGTATCGTAACTGTCAGTGGCGACGCCTTACCGAACCCTGCCAATCTTAGGGTCCGACTCGGCACACCTATCCGCTCGCTGTTTGCACGGCAGGGACTAGAAGACTTTAGCAATATCCAGGTCATTCACGGTGGCCCGATGATGGGCGAGCGTCTGCGTCATCCTGATATTCCAGTGGTCAAGTCGACTTCCGGCACTCTTGCTTTGAGTCAAAATGCTATGCAGAGCGCGCATACGGTTGAAAGTCCATGCATCCGCTGTGGCCATTGCAGTGAAGTTTGTCCGGCATCATTGGTGCCCAATCTGCTGGCTGACTTTTGTCGTAGCGATCAATTCGATAAAGCTGAAGACTATAAGTTATTTGACTGTATTGAGTGCGGTAGTTGCTCCTATGTCTGCCCTTCGAATATCCCATTGGTGCACTATTTCCGTTATGGTAAAGGACAGATTGCTTTAGGTCGTCGTGAACAGGCTTTTGCCGAAGCATCACGTCAGCGCTCTGAAGGCAGAGATGAACGTTTAGCACAGGAAGAGGCCGCGAAAGCTGCACGCCGCTCTAAAGTACGCAAAACACATGCTCCAAAACCGGCAGCAGAGCCTGAAACAAACACTCTAACCAGCGCCACAGACAACACCCCGGCCGCCACTGCAAAACCAGAGGAGAAGAGCTGATGTCTCTGATTATGCTCAGTTCACCGCATGCTCATGGTGGCGATTCGATTCGCATGATGATGTTCACCGTTATGCTTGCACTACTGCCAGCCGCAGCTGTCAGTATCTATCTGTTCGGCTGGTTAGCATTTTTGTTGATTGTCAGCTGCATGCTCAGCGCACTCGCGACTGAAGCGGTCTGTCTAAAAATGATGAATCGTCCACTCTCGACAGTACTGGATAATTCAGCAGCTCTAACCGGTCTATTCCTCGCCCTCACTCTGCCCGCGGCAACGCCCTGGTGGATGGCTGTGCTGGGTAGTGTCTTTGCCATTGTACTGGGGAAACAGGTCTATGGTGGTTTAGGCCATAATATCTTTAATCCAGCCCTTTCCGCCCGCGTGATTCTGTTAATTTCATTCCCTTTAAGCATGACGACATGGATCATGCCCATGTCTGCCATGGCACCCGCCATTGATCTGTACGACTTCTCCATCTGTGCCACAATATTCTTTGCAGGCACCGATGCACTGCTGGCAACAAGCCAACTCAGCCTCGATGCCATTAGCATGGCTTCTCCATTGGGCCATGTTAAAACAGAAGCGACGCTTGGTGTGCCAGTAGCTGAAGCACTCAAAGCTTATGATTACAGTTATCTCGATGCCTTCCTTGGTTTTGAAGCCGGTAGTATTGGTGAAACCAGCGCTCTAGCACTGCTCATTGGTGGCATATTCCTGCTGGCGCGCCACTCCATCACCTGGCACATCCCCTTCGCTTATATCGGTACCGTGCTATTGCTAGCCGCTATCTTTAATCAGGCTGCCCCTGATCAATTCGCCTCACCGATGTTTCATCTGTTCGCTGGTGGGCTAATCCTCTGTGCCTTTTTTATGGCAACCGATCCGGTCTCTTCACCGGTCACGCCAATGGGGCAGATCGTGTTTGGCATCGGTTGTGGTGTTTTAACATGGAGCATCCGCAGTTTTGGCGGTTATCCTGAAGGTGCGATGTTCGCTGTACTACTTATGAACTGTGCGGTTCCTTTGATTGATCATTATTTCAGACCACGCGTATTTGGCCACCATGTCGATGAACAGAATGCAGGTAAAAAACAGTGAAGATCGACAGAGATCAAATCCGTATGGTTATCGCGTTATCTCTCGTTGCAGTCATTGCTGCAGCTGTCACCGGCCTTACCGACATATTCACCCGCGCCCCCATTGCTTCAGCACAAAAAGCGGCGCTACATAAGGCATTGCAGCAGGTACTACCCGCCCATAGCAACGATGCTCAGGCCGAGGCAATCACCATTGAGAAGAGCTCCATATATCCCGCCAAAAGTGATGATGGTTCTCTCACGGGTTTAGCTTGGGAAGTCATCGCACCCGATGGCTATTCCGGTTCCATTCGCATTCTTGTTGGGCTGCGCCCTGATGGTGCTGTTCATGCCATCCGTATCACCCACCACCGTGAAACGCCGGGTTTGGGGGATGGCATCACCAACAATCATTCATGGCTGGCGAGTTTTGTCGGTCAGAGTCTGGACAGCATCAGCTGGAAAGTGAAAAAAGACGGTGGTGATTTCGATCAGTTTACCGGTGCCACCATCACGCCACGCGCAGTTGTCAAAGCGGTGCAACAGGCACTGGAATTTTTCCACACGCATCACGACGTGATGCTTGCCAATATCATGAAGCAAGCAACAACAGGCAACAAACAAACGGGAGCTGGTCTTGAATAAATCTGACATCTTTTCCGATGGTTTTTGGCACAACAATACTGTCTTTGCTCAACTGCTCGGCATGTGCCCCCTACTCGGTGTCACTACATCGGCTGAAAATGGTTTCTGGATGGGAGCTGCTACCATACTGGTGCTGATTGGTTCCAATCTGGTTGTATCCATGGTGCGTGGTGTGATTCCAAAAAACGTACGTATCCCAGCTTACATCACCATCATTGCTGCCTTTGTTACCGTTGTTGAAATGGCTATGAATGCCTGGATGCATGAAATGTATCTGGTGCTCGGTCTGTTTATTCCATTGATCGTAGTCAACTGCGCCATTCTTGGGCGTGCAGAAGCCTTTGCCAGCAAGAACTCCGTATCTGACTCCTTCGTCGATGCCATTGCTATCGGTACTGGCTTTACCTTTGCCCTACTGCTGCTCGGCGGTGTACGCGAAATTCTGGGGCAGGGTGAACTGTTTGGTTTTGCTGTTTTCGGCGCCTCCTATCCCGACGTACTGATGTTCATCCTGCCACCAGGAGCCTTTATTGCCTTGGGCTTTATTTTGGCTGCCATTAATATTTTTAATGGCTATTTGAAACGTCGTAGTGAAAAACGTAGCAATGCCGCCAAACCTGCACTGGCAACACTTGCTGCTGAGGTTAGTGCTGTGGAGATAAGTTCATGAGTGGAATGACATTTTGGTTAATTATAGCCGTTATCTTTGTACTATTATGGTGGGCGGGTTTTTATGCCACCAAAGATATGCGTGTGAAAAAAAATGCACTGCGTGTAGAGCAGGCTAAACGTAATCTGGAGCGACAGGCCCAGCAACAGGCTGAGGCTGCTGCTGAAGCAGCCATCCCAGCAACAGATGAGACCAAAACCAATGAGGGTAACTCACCCAAGGATGCCAGCTGATGCCCTGTTTATTCATACACACCAATGTCGAAGTGGCTGATAGTTCTGTTTTTCTGAGCTGCTGTTCATCCGGGATAGCCTCTGCATTGGGCAAACCCGAATCCTATGTCATGGTCAAACTCTCCGACAATCAGAGCATGCTATTTGCCGGCACTGATGCTCCGCTAGCCTTTTTAGAGCTCAAAAGTCTCGGCCTGAACACAACGCAGACAGCAGATCTAACCGCCAACTTATGCACGCTGATACAAGCTGAATTAGGCATTGATAGCAGTCGTATTTATATTGAGTTTGCAGCCCCCGAACGCGCTATGTTCGGCTGGAACGGTGGTACATTCTAATGGCAGTTCAAGAGATATTAATTCATCCGGATGATCGTCTGCGCGAAATAGCCAAACCGGTGACGTTCCCACTCAGCGACGACACAAAACAGATCATCAGAGATATGGCTGACACCATGTATGATGCGCCAGGGGTTGGTTTAGCCGCGCCTCAAATTGGTGTATCTTTAAAGATCGCTGTCACAGATACCCTCTGGCGCAGTGATGAAGTGCGCCATGATCCCGACAGGCCCGGTGGCACACGTGATCTGAAAGTATGGATCAATCCTGAATTTCTCTGGCATAGCGATGAGATGGCCACATGGGAAGAGGGTTGCCTCTCTATTCCGGAAACCTATGCCGATGTAAAACGGCCTGCGGCGATTCGACTGCGCTGGTTTGACATCGATGGGCAGCAGCACGAGAAGGATTTCGATGATTTTCAGGCCGTTGCCCTGCAACATGAGTTCGATCATCTGATTGGCAAGCTCTTTATCGATTACCTCACTCCTTTAAAGCGTAATATGATTACCAAAAAGATGCGGAAGTTATTCAAAGAATAAGTCATATATAGTCACATATGAATACAGATTAGTGACAAGCGTGCACTCCCCCTCCTGCTTGTCATGCTTTAAATTGATAGTTCTCAATGATGCTGAATAGTTTCTTATATAAAAACATGGAGAAAGTATGCGCGTAGTATTTGCCGGCACACCCGGTTTTTCTGTTCCTTGCCTGACAGCTTTAATTGAAGCCGATGGTATTGATGTCGCCGGTGTAGTCTCACAACCGGATCGTAAGTCAGGGCGCGGCATGAAACTCACACCGTCAGCAGTCAAACAGGCAGCGCTCGATGTTGACATTGATGTCATCACACCTGAAAAATTACGTGATAATGATGAAGCACTGGCATGGTTAGAGAGCAAACAGGCCGATATTTTAGTTGTCGTTGCCTTTGGCATGATTTTACCGAAATCGTGGTTAGATGCACCCAGCATTGCACCGGTCAATGTGCACGCTTCACTGTTGCCACGCTGGCGTGGAGCGGCTCCCATTGAGCGCTCTCTGTTAGCCGGAGATAACGAAACAGGCGTTTGCATCATGCAGATGGAAGAGGGTTTGGATACCGGCGGTATCTATAGCTGCCAAACCCTACCGATTACAGCACAAACTACCGGTTCTGAATTGTGGTTCAAACTATCCCCTATGGGCGCTGAACTGCTCATCGACACGCTACCAAAAATTGCTGCAGGCCTTCTACCAGAGCCACAGTTTGAAGATGGCATCACCTACGCCAAAAAGATCACCAATGAAGAGCGCATCATCGACTGGTCACAAACAGCCTCTGACATAGATCGATTGGTTCGCTGTTTCTCCCCCCGCCCAGGCGTACGCAGCCAGTGCAATGGTAAATGGTTGAAACTGATTTCTGGAGAACCTTTAGCGGCAACACATCACAATATGCCTGGAACGATTGTCGAGACAGCTGCAGGCCTGGATATCGCCTGTTCAGAAGGATCAGTCTATCGCATCACTGAGTTACAACCCGAAGGAAAAAAAGCCATGCCGGCCATCGATTTTCTTAGAGGTGCTCAGCTAAAGCGTGGCGCACTGTTAACTTAATCCATGCAAATCACCCAGCTCCCATTTAATCAGCATATTGATCTGCAATCGGATGGTGATGTCGTATTCCTCAAACAGCAACCATGCCTGCTCAATCATGTCGGCAGCCTGCATGCTTCTGTTATTCATGCTTTAGCTGAGGGTGCCAGTGGTCATTATCTCATTCTAAATTTACTGCCCCTTTTCCCGCACTCCATTGTACTGGTCAAAAAGGCAGCCATTGAATACAAACGTCCGGCCATGCAGCAGTGCAGTGCAAAAGCAGACGTTAGCCCCGCCACATTGCAACACTGCATCGACACATTGAAACGCCGCAAAAGAACCATTCTTACCATCCCAGTCAACGTCTTCTGTGATAACAAAATCATCGCAACCGCTGAAATTGATTGGTGGTTAAAAATAGAGGCATAACACCATGGACCAAGCACAAACAATCTATCTGAAAGATTATCAGGCCCCCGCATTTCTGGTCGACCAGGTATCACTTACATTTTCGCTACAGCCCAATGCCACCGAAGTGCTATCACGCATTCAATATCGGCGTAACCCTGCAGCTTCCGACCCTGCTGCGCCCCTAATGTTGGATGGCCACAACATGGAGCTGCTCTCTGTTCTGTTAGATGGTAAGACTCTCTCATCCGATGATTATCAGCTGCATGATCATGGTTTGAATATAAGCAACATCCCTGATGCATTTGAGCTGGAAATCACCACCCGCATCAACCCGCAGGGCAATACAGCGCTCGAAGGGCTATACCGCTCCGGTGGCAACTACTGCACCCAGTGTGAAGCACAAGGCTTTCGTCGCATCACCTATTACCAGGATCGCCCTGATGTGATGGCGCCATTCAGCGTGCGCATTGTAGCCGACAAGCAGAGCAACCCTGTGCTTCTTTCCAATGGTAATCCTATTGGCCAGGGCGAGTTGGATAACGGCATGCACTGGGCTGAATGGCATGATCCCTTTATTAAGCCCTGTTATCTCTTCGCACTCGTCGCAGGTGACCTCTCCTCTGTTGAAGATCATTTCACTACGATGTCCGGACGTGATATTACCCTCCGTATCTTTACTGAAGAGCACCATATCCATCAATGTGGTCATGCTATGGCATCGCTCAAACGCGCCATGCTGTGGGACGAGAAGCGCTTTGATCTCGAATACGATCTTGATCTGTTCATGATCGTTGCCGTTGATGATTTCAATATGGGCGCGATGGAAAACAAAGGTTTGAACGTATTCAATTCACGTCTTGTATTTGCCAGCCCTGAATCGGCCACCGATGGAGATTACATGGCCATTGAAGCTGTGATCGGTCACGAATATTTTCATAACTGGACAGGTAACCGCATCACCTGCCGCGACTGGTTCCAGCTCAGTCTGAAAGAGGGGCTGACGGTATTCCGTGATCAGGAGTTTACCGCCGATACCCATTCGCATGCGGTAAAACGCATTGAAGATGTGCGCCTGCTGCGCACCCACCAATTTGCCGAAGATGCAGGGCCAATGGCGCATCCTATTCGTCCAGCCTCCTATATGGAGATTAATAACTTTTATACCGTCACGGTTTATGAGAAAGGTGCTGAAGTGGTACGCCTCTATCAGAGCCTGTTGGGAGTAGATGGTTTTAGACGTGGCATGGATCTCTATTTCAAACGCCATGACGGCCAGGCAGTCAGCACCGAGGATTTCCTCGCGGCCATGGCTGATGCCAATAATCGTGACCTCTCCCAGATGCAACAGTGGTACGATCAGGCCGGCACACCACGCCTGTCGGTGAGCATGGATTATGATGCCGATAGCAAGAGCTGCACACTGCATTGTCAGCAGTTTTCACCTGCCGCCCATGCAACAGGCGCGAGTGATGAGTGGGATGATGAATGCAGCAACGAAAGCGATAAAAAACCATTTTTGATTCCACTTGAGCTGGGCCTGTTACTGCCCGATGGCACAGAACTGCAACTACAGTTGGCAGAAGAGGACGAGCCGCAAGGTACAACGATAACAGTGTTGATTACCGAGATGCAGCAGTCGTTCAGCTTTATCAATGTCACTGCTAAACCGCTACCCTCTCTGCTGCGTGGATTCTCAGCCCCTGTTGAGCTGGAATACAACTACACGCTGGCTGAGCACGCCTTTTTGATGTCTCACGATAGTGATTCATTTAATCGCTGGGCAGCAGCACAAGCTCTGGCCATGCAGACACTGCTAAATATGATCTCCGATGATTCGAAACCTACGGCTATCGTCAGTGAGGCCTTTGCCGCACTGCTAGCGGATGAGGAGCTGGACATGGCTCTGAAAGCCGAAGCGCTGTTACTGCCATCAGAAGCCGATATAGCTGAAGCATGTTCAAAAAATGCCGGTGAATTTTTTGCACCCGCCCTGATTCATGATGCACGTCAGCAGCTGCGCTATTTTCTTGCCAGCCATCTGCGTACTGATCTGGAGAGTCACTACCAACGCTTGTTGCCAGCGCAAGGCATGGATGATGAAGCCATGCAGCAGCGCAGCCTGAAAAATGTCTGTCTTAGCTATCTATCGGTACTCAATGACGAAGCATCCACAGCACTGGTCGCAGAGCAATTTAATACGGCCAGCAATATGACTGATCAATTTGCAGCCCTCTCTGCGCTGAGCAATTGTGATTGCCCTGAACGAAGCGCTGCACTATCCAGCTTCGAACAACGCTGGATGGATGATGCCAATGTGATGGATAAATGGTTTGCAGTGCAGGCCACATCATCACTACCGGGCACACTGGCGCACGTAAAAGCACTCATGGCACATGAGAAGTTTGATATGCGCAACCCCAATAAAGTGCGTGCCCTGATTGGTGCATTTGCCATGCGTAACCCCGCACGTTTTCATGCAGTGGATGGCAGTGGTTATACCTTTGTTGCCGATCAGGTGCTGGAGCTAGACAAGCTTAACCCGCAAGTTGCCTCACGCATGGTGCGCGCCCTGATCAACTGGAAACGCATTGAGCCCGTTCGTAGCCGCCTGATGTATCATCAACTTCAGCGCATCGCCGCTAGCGAAGCACTATCCCCGGATGTGTTTGAGATCGTCAGCAAAAGCCTCGCCACCAATGAAGATCATAATCAATTCTCCCTGCATTGATGGCTAAGATAGCAGTGATTATCTAGTTTATCGCCATCAGGTGTGGCGCTCGACAAACTCAACCCGCAGCTGCTTAACGCCTGGTGCGCGCACTCATGCAGTACGTTGAGTGCGCCTAGCTTCAACGCATAGTTGATAGCAAAGTCCTCTCGGGTGATCTGCATGATATCGTCAGTAAAATCCTAAACTAATGCCTATTAAAGAGGCCACTTATCAAGTTCCATATTCTTATATAGCCGCCTTATAGCCGTACGCAGTCACCTTAATAAAACGCGGATTCAACTTGTAAGTGCAACTTTGATAAGGGTTTGAAGGAGCAAGCTGCGGTAGCAGCCTTGCGCTTTTCAAACACGACTTATCAAAGGACAAAGAATGAACTACACGCAGCTTACCCAAGAGCAACGGTATCAGA
>JAJFLH010000037.1 GCA_021772775.1 Mariprofundus sp.
AGTGTGTTTGAGTTACAAATCGTTTCCGTATCACGCCTTACAGCTTCCATTCCCCCCCTAAAAAGGGCCTTCTAAGCCCGAAAGACAGTAGATATTTCAGCACTAATTCAAATGAATTAACAGCTTAGCTTGGTCTGACCCATTAAGTTGAAAAAAAGGTGAAACTTCAGTTTAATTACTGGAAAACTGGATTTTTCCAAAGTGAATAATTACTGCTTACCCACTTAGAATTTACAAGAGCCAAGTACGATCTATATCCAGTTCGAAAAGTGGTTTTTAGGGATACGGAAACGGACAAGATATTCACATTTATCACCAATCAATTTCGCTGGGTAGCAACCACCATCGCCGCAATTTACAAACAGCGCTGGCAGGTCGAACTATTCTTCAAATGGATTAAACAGAACCTGAAAATTAAAAGCTTCTTGGGCATAAGTATGAATGCAGTCATCACTCAGGTCATGGTTGCGCTGTGCGTTTATCTCATGCTTGCATGGATGAAGTTTACATTCTCGATTAAGCACAGTTTGATGCAAATCATTCGCTTGCTGCAACTAAACCTGTTCGTCAAAAGAGGGATGATCGAACTGTTTAAACCACCAGACCCCAAACCGTCGAATTCAGCTCAAATGAGGCTAGTACTATGATCTTAAATTATCTGGGACAGCAGTGAGTCTGACCCCATCGATCTATAAGCGGGTCTGCCTGTCGCATGTGGTTCAACGCCACCGAAACCAAGCCCACCCAGATCAAGTTCATCAACAAAGGCATCAATCACGCGAACCGGATTATCTTCACTAACATAATCATCCAGTAGTTCAGGGAACAATGTACTCTGGTTGCGGCTTTCGCCTTCAACAAAACGTTTCATGAAAACACCCCACCAATGTTATGAGATAATCATACCATTAATGATCAGCGTTTTCACACAGTCTGGGCCAACAACAGCCATTCGCTAAGGAACAAACAGGTAAGTTATTCGCTAGTACCCTACTAAAGGGTAGCGTCCCATTTACCCGTGATTGGATGGAAGCCTTGAGGGCTGTTGAGGCAGCCCTCTAACAGGCAATAGATTTTTGGTTGGAGGAAATATGAAAAAGGATATTGTAATAAAGGCTCATATTACTTGCCCAGGTTGTGGTGCCGAACATGAAGAAATAATGCCAGAAGATGGCTATCTCTGTTTTTGGGATTGCCCCACATGCAATGCTCGATGGATGCCAAAGATAAGTGATAGTTGTGTATTTTGTAGTTACGCGGATGTTCCATGCCCGACAGATCAAAAGGGGGCGAAATATGATATCTATTGATGCGTCACTTGATGATGGAGTGAGATGTTATGGCCGGTTGTAACTGTAATGAAGGTCTGGACGATATAGAGCAGCGAAAAGCATTAGTTGTTTTGTTGCTCATTAATGGGTTTATGTTTATTGCAGAGTTTATCGCCGGGTTGATGGCAGATTCTACTGCACTAATCGCTGACTCCATGGATATGCTGGCTGATGCACTGGTTTATAGTGTTAGTCTGTATGTTGTAGGAAAATCCATACAGGCTAAAATTCATGCTGCAAAGCTAAGTGGCATTTTCCAGATTCTTATTGGTCTTGGAGTCGCAGTTGATGTGGTTCGAAGGTTTATTACTGGTAGCAGCCCCGAGCCAATGTTTATGATCATGGTTGGGTTTGTTGCGCTCATAGCCAATGTTGCATGCTTGTTTGTTATCGCTAAACACCGCAAAGGTGAGATTCATATGCGTGCTAGCTGGATATTTTCCAAGAACGATGTGATTGCGAATATTGGAGTGATAGCTGCAGGTGTATTGGTGAGCTTCCTTGTTTCACCGTTACCTGATCTGATTATTGGCTTGATTATCTCTATTGTGGTTATCAGTGGAGGCATTTCAATTCTAAGAGACGTGAGGGCTGAACCTCTGAACTAATATTTTAGGCAGGACAAGTCTCTCTTGCTTGCATTTAAATTAATGTGGTTCTATATTGTCGGTATGCGTGTTTTGGCCCTCATGGCTTTCTTTGCCTTACAGCTTTCTGTATTCACATGCGGATTTGCTATCCATGTGCATGCAGCCGGAGTTGATACAGGCCATATTGCTGAACATATCCATGATGATGGCGCAGATCATGAACAAGATTCATACGACCATGGATGCCATGTTCACGCGTCACATTCGTTTACTATGGCTGATGATAAGCGGGCTGATTCGATATCTGCAGCTTCTATGCCTCATCATTTCGCATTGTCAGAGGCTTATTTGAAGAGCCTGCCATCCTTAATAGAACACCCTCCAAAGCTACTGCACTGCTGATTTTCTAATTTGATGGCATAAGGACGGTCTAAAATAGACTGCGCTTGCTCCTTCCATTTAGAGGTCAGCTTCCCCAATTAAATTAAATTAACCTCACAGGGGGAAACTGTGCAAATACGATTTTTAATGATCGGAATGCTATTATGCATTCACCCATTCTCGGCCAACGGAGTAACACTGAAGGCAGCAATGGATGCTGCTGTAGAGCAACACCCAATGTTAAAAGTATCCAAAATGCAGATTGATGAAGCACAAGGTGAGCTTCAGGAACAAAGTTCCTATGCATATAATCCTGAGATTTCTGTTGAGCCACAGCGACGAAGATTAAATGGTGGTGGTTCATCAAACGATTACTACATCACGTTATCACAAGGGATCGAGCTTGGGGGCAAGCAAAAATATCGCGAGCTGTCTACTCAGGCGACTGTAGAGGCCGCAAAGTTTAAATCGGACACAATGCGTCAACAAGTCTCTTTCAATGCAGCCAGGGCGCTTGTGATGCTGCATTTCTCAAAACGAGAGCTTGTATGGCGAAACAAGCAGGCAGGGACATTGTTGCAGTTGCATAGAGCTATTGTCAGACAGATGGAGCTTGGTGAAGCCAATCAACTGGATGTGAACCTTTCTAAAGCATCATTAATTCAGGCTATAAATGCTGAAGCTCAAGCTAAACAGGGACATGCCATGAATGTATCAATGTATGTGATGGCAGTCGGTGCAGGTGGTGATATTAAAGACATTCAACCGGATTTGCCTAAGTTGCGCGTAAATTGGCGACCATTGTCCGAACCTGTTGAAATAGCCATGAGATCTCGACCTGATATTTCCGTCAAGGTGCAGATGCTTGCCCAGCAATCAGCACAGGCAGATCTTGCACGTGCAAATCGCATTCCTGATGTCACTGTTGGCTTGATGGCAGGGCGAGAGGCTGGTGAACAACTCATTTCTATGGGGATAACGATTCCCATTCCAGTATTAAACAGCCACAAAGGTGCATATCGGGCGGCATTGTCTCGGGCATCAGCATATAAAACCGAATTGGAATGGTTTGAACAGAGGGTGAAACTCGAGGTTCAGGAAGCATTATTTAATCATACCACTGCTATGCAAGCACTATTAGAAATGAGTAAGGTTGAAGGAAAAAGTTCATCTCCAGATAATATCGAACTGGCCAAAATAGCTTTCGATGCTGGCGAATTGGAGATCGAAGAAGTGGTCGTGCATATCAACCAAATACTTGAGTCACGCATTAATTCCGCAGCAATTGTTAAACAGGGCTGGTTAGCCCGTATTCGCCTGGCTGAAGTGCTAGGCCACCCAGAGTATATTCTCCAAGGAAGCCAAGAATGAAAACAATAATAGCGTTAATCACGACACTTATGTTATTTATAAGTGTTCCTGCCATCGCAGAAGATCATGGACATGAAGAGGCTGGATACGACGCCCATGAAAGTCATGATGGTCATAACGAAGGTGGCCATGAAAATGAAAAAAATGATGCTCATGAAAGTCATGATGAGCATAACGATGGTGGCCATGAAAATGAAAAAAATGACGCTCATGAAAGTCATGATGGTCATAACGAAGGTGGCCATGAAAATGAAAAAAATGACGCCCATGAAAGTCATGATGGTCATAACGAAGGTGGCCATGAAAATGAAAAAAATGATGCTCATGGAGAGCATGACGATCATGCAGAAGAAGCTGGAGCGATCAAGTTAACACCAGCTCAGACCAAACAAGCGGGTATAGAAATCGAAGTGATTCAGTACCGGCCTGAAGTGCAGGTCATAAATGCTCCAGGTAGTGTGGATTTCAACGCCTATAAACTGGCGGATATCACCACCTTGGTTGATGGAGTTATTCATGCCCGTCACGTGCGTCTGGGCGATGAAGTCAAAAAAGGTAAAAAACTTGTGACTATTACCAGCTCAGCTCTGGCGCAGGCACAGGCAGATTATTTGAGATCTGAAGCCGAATACCGTAAAAGCAAGCAGGATCTAAAACGCATTGAAGGTCTAGCAAAAGAAAAAATTATGTCGCAAGCACGGCTCCAACAGACAGCTAGTATTCATCAAGCAGCTCATGCGAACCTTGCTGCATCTCGTGCCTCACTATCCTCGTATGGTCTGTCAGGGAAAAAAATCGATTCCCTGATTAGTTTAAAGCAATATGGTCAGCTAACCCTTTATGCTCCAAGTTCAGGAACGATTATAGCAGATGATTTCCGTATAGGTCAGCACAATGCGGCAGGCACTCGATTGATGCAGATCGTTGATGAATCAACCGTCTGGGTTGAGGTGAAACTATCCCAAGCCCAAATAAATGGCCTTCAGGTTGGTCATTCTGGCATTGTTTCAGTGAAAAATAGTAATACGCGACATAAGGGACGAGTCATCAATATCCATCATCAGCTTGATCAGACGACTCGCACGGTTGGTGTCCGCTTTGAAGTACAAAACCCCGAAGATATTTTGCACCCCGGCATGTTTGTGAGCGCTGAAATTGAAACCGGTTTGGGCGAGGAGTCCTTGTTATTACCTGAGGCAGCTATTCAGAGACAAGGTACCGAGTTGATTGTGTTTATTGAGGAAGAACCTGGTCATTTTGAACGCAGAGAGGTTCGTGTTGGTAAAGCCAGCATGGGCTATGTTCCAATTATAGAAGGCCTGAAAGAAGGTGAATCTGTTGTCATTAAGGGCGCATTTGTCCTTGCTTCAGAGCTGGCAAAATCCGGCTTTGAAGTACATAACCACTGAGGTTGCTTATATGTTTTCTAAACTTATTGATTTAGCAACTCACAATCGCCTTCTTATCCTTTTATTGCTGCTGGGATCGATGGCTTATGCGATAACGGTAGTACCAAAACTTAATCTTGATGCCTTTCCTGATGTCACCAATGTACAAGTGCAGATTAATACTGAAGCACAAGGCTTAGCCTCTGAAGAGGTGGAGCAACTCATTACTTATCCAATTGAAGCGGTGATGTATGCACTTCCAGATGTTGAAGAAGTACGCTCAATCTCTAAAACGGGACTTTCTGTGATTACGGTTGCCTTTAAAGAAGGAACGGATATTTACTTTGCTCGCCAGCTAGTTTTTCAGAAGCTACAAGATGCCAGTCAGACCGTACCAGCTTGGGCAGGAACTCCAAAAATCGGACCGAACACTTCAGGACTTGGGCAAGTATTTCAGTATATTATCAAGTCAGATCCGGAAGCAGGCTTTGATGCTCTAACGCTTAGGGCGTTGAATGACTGGGTGGTGAAATTGATGCTTATGCCTGTGGAAGGCGTAACAGAAATTTTATCCTATGGTGGTGAAGTGCGCCAATATCAGGTGCAAGTAAACCCTGAAGAATTACTCTCTTATGGTTTGCATGTTGATGATGTTGTCACAGCTATCGAAGCCAATAATCGTAATGCCGGAGGCTGGTATCTTCCACAAGGTGATGAACAGTTGGTGATTCGTGGTGTTGGTTGGGTTCCTGGTGGTGAAGCTGGTCTTCAGGCCATTGCTTCTATCCCAGTTAAAACGATGAATGGTATATCTATTCGTGTTCGCGATGTGGCTGATGTGGAGTTTGGCGGTGAGATTCGCCAAGGTGCAGTGACCATGACGGAACGGCTTGGTGATGGTAGTATCAAACCACTGGGTGAAGTTGTTGTTGGTATTGTGATGAAACGTTTTGGTGCCAATACGAAAAACACCATTGATGATGTGAAATCAAGACTTGAAATTGTGCAAAAGTCTATGCCAAAAGGCGTTACTATCCAGCCCTTTTATGATCAATCCGATTTGATTGATAAGGCAGTCTGGACCGTAGAAAAGGCACTATTGGAAGCTTTTGCTCTGATTATCATTGTTTTACTTCTATTTCTGATGAATGTTCGTGCTGCATTTTTGGTATTGTTATCTGTACCAATTTCAATTTTGGCAGCACTGGCTGCCATGCAATACTATGGAATTTCAGCTAATCTGATGAGTTTAGGAGGGCTGGCAATTGCTATCGGTATGATGGTAGATGGCTCTGTAGTGATGGTGGAAAACATCTTTAAGCATTTGGAAAAACTTCCCCATGAGCAACGAGGTATAGGCATACGAATCACGGAAGCCTCTAAAGAGGTGGCACGCCCAGTGTTGTTTGCAGTGCTGATTATTTTATTGGTATTTACACCTCTATTCTCGCTTGAAGGTGTGGAAGGAAAGATGTTTACACCAATGGCATTATCTATTTGTTTTGCCATGTTTGCATCGTTACTAGTGGCTATCTTTGTGATGCCTGTATTGGCAACTTATGTGTTTACCAAGGGAGTTATTCATAAGGAAAGCCCTGTGTTGTTGCCCATCTCTCGTGCTTATCATTCATTGCTTAAATCGGCATTGAAAAAACGTAAATCAGTAGTCGGTGGCGCAGCAGTCGCTTTCGTACTTACGCTGATGACAGTACCCTTTCTTGGTACTGAGTTTGTACCTGAACTGGAAGAAGGAACCGTTGCCATTCGAGTGACATTAGCGCCATCTTCCTCTTTGGGTTTTGCCAAAGGTGTAGGTGAAAAGCTGGAAGGTGTGTTGGCAGAAAACTTCCCAGAAGTCACATATGTTTCTGCTCGGACAGGTCGCGCAGAAATTGGTGGTGACCCTGAACCTGTGTCAAACATTGAGCTTTTCGTGGGCCTAAAGTCTGTTTCAGAGTGGACAAGTGCAAGCAACCGAAAAGATTTACAAAATCTAATGCGTGAAGAGTTGGAAGTTGTTCCAGGACTTTTGTTCTCCTTTACGCAGCCGATTGCTATGCGTGTTGATGAGCTTTTATCAGGTGTAAAAGCTGCACTCGCGATTAAACTTTTGGGTCCCGATCTGAAAGTCTTGGCAGAAAAAGGCAAAGAGATTGAAAAACTGACAAAGAGTGTCGAAGGCACTCGTGATGTGGAGATGGAGCAAATTGCAGGTGAATCTCAGTTGGTCATCCGCCCTGATCGCAGTAAATTAGACCGTTATGGTATCCCTGTGGATGATGTCATGACGCTGGTTGCTGATGCCATTGGTGGTGCACCTGCGGGGCAAGTCATTCAGGGCAATGAACGTTACGATATTTATGTGCGTTTGGATAAAGACTATCGTAACAGTACTGAAGCGATTGGAAGTCTTATTCTACAAGCTGCAACAGGTGCATGGGTGCGTCTGGAGGATGTAGCAAGTATTGATGTGGAACAGGGCCCTCCAATGATTAAGCGTGATGATGTACAACGCCGTATTGTTATTCAAAGTAATGTTGAAGGGCGTGATATGGGTAGCCTTGTGGCAGAGTTGGATAAGCGTATTCAAAATGAAATTAATCTGCCTACAGGTTATACGGTAGTGTTTGGTGGTCAATTTGAAAACCAACAACGAGCACAAGCTAAGTTAATGGTTGTCGTTCCATTATCTTTGCTGATGATATTCTTACTACTTTATTTCATGTTTCACTCTGTGGGTCAGGCAGCATTGATTATGCTCAATGTACCAATGGCGTTGATTGGTGGTATTTTGGCTTTATTAGTGTCGGGCCAATATCTATCCGTACCATCAAGTATTGGCTTCATAGCATTGTTTGGTGTGGCGGTACTCAATGGTGTGGTCATGGTTGATGCAATCAATCGACACTTAGAGTCCAGTCTAGATATCAATAAGGCGATTCGAAACGGTGCCGAAAGCCGTTTAAGGCCAGTATTAATGACTGCCATGATTGCAGGACTTGGCCTTGTTCCATTGTTGTTAGCCACAGGTATCGGTTCAGAGATTCAAAAACCATTAGCAACAGTCGTAGTCGGAGGGTTGCTCTCTTCCACTATTTTAACTTTGTTCGTGCTGCCGTGTTTGTATGAGTTATTTACTAAAGATAGAGGAGAACTATCATGATTAGAGTTTTATTTATCGCATTATTATTGGGCATGGTTAGTTGTATGCCTGTGAAACAGACAGAAGGTGTGCAGAAATTACAGAATAAACATATTGAGAAGTGTCATGGTAGTGATCACCGCCATAATTCACGATCAGACCACAAAAATGGCTGCAACAGCAAATAATATATAAACCCTAAGATTGATGTAGAGAAATGGGTGAATTGATAAATAAATCAAGTGTTTGAATATTAATAAGCCATTATTAATTGCTGCGGCAGTTATTTCATTTAGTTATTGGCAGCCCGGTAAGCTTTAGGCGTTTACCGGGCTTTTTGTTGCGCTACTAATTACATCCGCGAGATCTTATTGTTCTGGGCTGCTCTATAGTGGCAATCCTCTGTCTTGTCGCTTTCCACGAATCAATCGCCGGAGTTCCACTTATTGGTTAATCGTCCAATCCCATAAAGCTTGTATTGAAGAGTGTGTTTGAGTTACAAATC
>JAJFLH010000038.1 GCA_021772775.1 Mariprofundus sp.
AAATGGTCATGCCTGGCGATAACATCTCTATGGATGTTGAATTAATTACACCAATCGCAATGGATAAGGAACTTCGTTTCGCAATCCGCGAAGGTGGACGTACGGTCGGCGCTGGCGTCGTTACCGACATCACTAAGTAAAGGGGACCTACGTGGCAACTCAAAGTATTCGTATTCGCCTGAAAGCTTTCGATCATCGTATTCTAGATAAGAGTGCAGCAGATATCGTAGCTACAGCAAAACGCACCGGTGCTGAAGTGCGCGGACCAATTCCGATTCCTACAAAGATTCGTAAGTTCTGTGTTATTAAATCACCACATAAATATAAGGATTCTCGTGAGCAGTTTGAGATCCGTACCCATAAACGTCTGTTGGACATTGATAAACCAACGCCGCAGACAGTCGACGCGCTAATGAAGCTTGATCTGCCATCCGGTGTGGATGTCGAGATCAAGCTATAAACGGGAGATAATCATGAGTGTTGGATTAATCGCCCGTAAAGCGGGCATGACTCAGATCTTTACAGAAGATGGCCAAGCTGTCGCTGTAACTGTTCTGAATGTTGAGCCGTGCACAGTTATTGCACGTCGCAGTGCTGACAAGGATGGCTATAACGCTGTTCAGGTTGGTTTTGGTAAAGCTAAGCGTGTTACTTCACGTGCTCTGCAAGGTCATTTTGCTAAGCAAGGTCAGGAAGTAACTGGCGGATTGAAAGAGTTCCGCGTTGCTGCAGATGCCGATTATCAGTTGGGCCAAGAGCTTAAAGCTACAGTCTTTGAAGTTGGCCAGAAGCTTGACGTGGCTGGCACGTCAAAAGGTCGTGGTTTTGCCGGTGTTATGAAGCGTTATGACTTCGCTGGTGGCCGTGCTACCCATGGTGCTGAGAAAGTACATCGTCAGATGGGTTCAACCGGTCAGTGCCAATGGCCTGGTCGTGTATTCCCAGGTAAGAAAATGCCAGGTCATTATGGTGATAAGCGCATCACTACTCAGAATATCGAAGTAGTACGTATTGATGAAGAACAGAATCGCATTCTTGTTCGTGGCGCTGTTCCAGGTTCACGTAATGGAATCGTTGAACTTCGTCCTGCTGTGAAGGGAGCGTAATATGTCGTCTATCTCTGTAGTAGATCAAAGCAACAAAGAAGTTGGCACACGTGATTTGAATCCTGCTGTTTTCGGTTTGGAATCAGATAATGGTTTTGTTCACCGTGTATATGCATCTCTGGCATCAGCCCAGCGTGCAGGTACATCTAAAGTGAAAGATTGTTCTGAAGTGTCCGGTGGCGGTAAGCGCCCATTCAAGCAGAAAGGTACTGGTCGTGCTCGTCAGGGTACTAACCGTGCGGCTCAGATGCGTCATGGTGGTACTCATCATGGCCCACAGGCTAATACTGCTTTTGATTCGCGTGTTAATAAGAAAGAGCGTCGCCGCGCAATTTGTCTGGTGCTGTCCGATTGCCTTCGTGCAGGTAAAATTACTGTTGTGAATAAAATCGAATTGGCAGAAGCAAAAACTAAAGGTTTCCTTGAAGTGATGAGTTCACTTGAAGCAAGCACTGGTTTGATTGTATTGGGTGAAGCGAATAATAATCTTGAGTTGTCCAGTCGCAATGTTCCTGGCGCCAAATTGGTGTTGGACGGTCAGCTTAACCTTCATGATCTGTTGAAGAGTAAGCGTGTTATTTTGACTGAGGCTGCAATTGATAAGCTCGAGGAGCGTCTATCATGAGTGCAACTATTAATAATTTTGACATCCTGCGTCAGCCTGTTGTAACAGAAAAAAGTTATGCAGGTACAGGCGAAGCGAACCAGTACACTTTCCGTATTGCTCGCAACGCAACCAAAGTTGAGGTTAAGGCAGCAGTAGAGTCTATCTTTGAAGTAAAAGTGGATAAAGTTCAGGTAATCAATATGCCGAGCAAACCTAAACGTCGTGGACAGCATTCTGGCACCCGTTCTGGTTATCGTAAGGCTGTTGTTCGTTTGGCTGAAGGGCATTCGCTCGAAATGGCAGATGAGGTATAAACGATGGCATTGAAGGCATTAAAACCAACAACAAACGGCAATCGTGGTCGTGTTTCTGTTGTAACTGAAGAGTTGCACAAGGGCGCGCCTGAAAAAAGCCTGACTAAAGGCCTGACTAATTCAGGTGGGCGTAACAATAATGGACGCATTACATCCTTCCATCGTGGTGGTGGTCACAAGCGTTCGTATCGCATGGTTGATTTCAAGCGTGACAATTTCGGTATTGAAGGTAAGGTGTCGCGCGTTGAGTATGATCCGAACCGCACAGCGCATATCGCATTGGTAGTTTATAACAATGGTGATAAGCGTTATATCCTGGCTCCACAGGGTTTACGTGCCGGTGATATCGTGAATAGTGGTCCAGATGCAGAAATTCGTCCGGGCAATGCACTGCCATTGGCAAATATTCGTGTTGGTACACAAGTACACAATGTCGAAATGAAGCCTGAGAAAGGTGGCCAGATGGCTCGTAGTGCTGGTGCTTCTATTCAGTTAATGGGTAAAGAGAGTGGTAAGGCTATTTTGAAGATGCCTTCAGGCGAGTTTCGTCGTGTAGATCTTCGTTGTCTGGCTACTATCGGCGTGATGGGTAATGGTGATCATTCTAACCGTAAGGTTGGTAAAGCAGGTCGCTCACGCTGGTTGGGTATTCGTCCGAACGTTCGTGGTGTTGCCATGAACCCAGTGGATCATCCACATGGTGGTGGTGAAGGCCGTACATCAGGTGGTCGTCATCCGGTTACACCTTGGGGTGTACCAACCAAGGGTCGCAAGACTCGTGCTAAGAACAAGGCGTCGAACCGTGACATTATTCGCCGCCGCAATCAGAAGTGAGGTAGGGCATGGCTCGTTCATTAAAAAAAGGTCCTTACATTGAGGCGTCGTTACAGAAGAAAGTTGACGTAACGAAAGCAGCTGAAAAAAGAAGCGTGATCAAAACATGGTCTCGCCGCTCTACAATTTCACCTGAATTCGTTGGTTTGAACTTCGCGGTTCATAATGGTCACAAATTTATTCCTGTATTTGTTACTGAGAATATGGTGGGTCATAAGTTGGGTGAGTTTTCACCTACCCGTACCTATTATGGTCACGGTGCAGATAAAAAGGCTAGGAAGAGGTAAGAAGCATGTCTGAACAAGTTCGTGCGCTGCATAAAAACAGCCGCATCAGCCCGCAAAAGGCTCGCTTGATGGCTACTGCCATTCGTGGCCTGAATGTTGATCGCGCTTTGGCCGTATTGGCATTGTCGCCAAATAAATCAGCACGTTTGTTTGAAAAAGTGTTGAAGTCAGCTATTGCCAATGCCGAGCAGAATCATGGTTTGGATGTAGATGCATTGTTTGTGTCTACTGCAACTGCTGATGCTGGTATGACATTAAAGCGTTATCGTCCAAAAGGTATGGGACGTATGCGTCAACGGTTTCACCGTCACTCGCACCTGGCAGTTTCTGTCAGTGAACGCGCTTAAAGGGGTACTGATATGGGACAAAAAGTAAATCCAATTGGCTTTCGTGTCGGCATTACCCGTGGTTGGGAGTCGGTTTGGTATGCTAATGATAAGAGTTTTGGTAGCCAGCTGCGCGAAGACATTAAGTTACGTCGCCACGTTAAGGCTCGCCTAAAACATGCAGGTGTTTCACGCATTGTAATTGAGCGTCCTGCAGATAAGATCAAAGTTACTGTTCATACCTCACGCCCTGGTGTTGTGATTGGTAAGAAAGGTGCTGAGATTGATGCAGTACGCCGCGAATTGGTTCAGAAGTTTGGCCGTGAAGTGCAGGTGTTCATTGTTGAGGTTCGTCGCCCTGAGGCAGAAGCTCAATTGATAGCAGAGAATGTTGCCTTTCAACTGGAGCGCCGTGTGGCTTTCCGTCGCGCCATGAAGCGTGCTGTTCAGTCAGCTATGCGTATGGGTGTGAAAGGTGTTCGTATCAACTGTGCCGGTCGTTTGGGTGGTGCTGAAATCGCACGTACTGAATGGTATCGTGAAGGTCGTGTGCCATTGCATACATTGCGTGCTGATGTTGATTATGGTACTGCTGAAGCCAATACCACCTATGGTATTATTGGTATTAAAGTTTGGGTATTTAACGGCATTAAGCTGGGCAATACCGAAGCTGATAACGCATAAAGAGGATTAGTTACCATGTTGCAACCTAAAAAAATCCGCTGGCGTAAACATCACAAAGAGCTTCAGCGCATTCGTGGCAAGAGCCCTCGTGGCGCTAGCTTGAACTTCGGCCAGTTTGGTCTGAAGGCTATGGAGCCAGGCCGTATTACTGCTCGCCAGATTGAAGCGGCTCGTATCACTATTAACCGCCATATGAAGCGTCAGGGTCGTGTGTGGATTCGTATTTTCCCGGATCTTCCAGTTTCAAAGAAACCTGCTGAAGTTCGTATGGGTAAAGGTAAAGGCTCTCCAGAATTCTGGGTTGCGGCTGTAAAAGCTGGCCGTATCCTGTATGAAATGGATGGTGTGGATGAAGAGTTGGCACGTGGCGCATTAGAACGTGCAGCCTCTAAATTGCCGATCAGCACTAAAATTGTCGTGCGTGGAGTTGGACGATGAGCGATACAAAAACAGCAAAAGACTTACGTTCGATGACTGAATCGGATTTGAATGAGCGTATGGATGAACTGGGTGCAGAGCACATGAAGCTGCGTTTTCAGAAGGCAACCATGCAATTGAATAATACGGCCCGTGTTGGCCAGGTACGTCGTGAAATCGCTCGTATCAAAACCATTCTGGCTCAGCGCAGCTAAGGAGATATAGAGCGATGTCCGAAGCAACTAGTAACAAGCGCACCCTAGAAGGTGTAGTAGTAAGTAATAAAGCTGAGCAGACTGTGATTGTGCAGGTGGAGCGCAAGTTCTTACACCCTCGTTATCGTAAAACAGTTCGTTCGCATAAAAAATATATGGCGCATGATGCTGAAAATACATGCAATATCGGTGATAAAGTTCGTATTATCGAGTCTGCTCCTATTTCACGTCGCAAGCGTTGGGTGATGCAAGATGTATTAACTCGCGCTGAGCAGCTGTAAGGAGGTTTTGATATGATTCAAACAGAAACCGTACTGCAGGTTGCAGATAATTCAGGTGCTAAGCGTGTTAAGTGCATCAAGGTAATCGGTGGCTCCAAGCGTCGTTATGCCAGTGTTGGTGACGTGATCGTTGTAGCTGTCCAGGAAGCGATGCCTAACGGTAAAGTGAAAAAGGGTGAGGTTCAGCGTGCAGTTGTTGTACGTACTGCTAAAGAATTTCGTCGCACTGATGGTTCATCCATCCGTTTTGACGAAAATGCAGCGGTATTGTTGTCCAAGCAGAATGAACCACTAGGGACCCGTATATTTGGGCCAGTGACTCGTGAACTTCGTGGTAAGGGATATATGAAAATTGTCTCTCTTGCACCTGAAGTATTGTAAGCGGCTAAGTGAGGCGATAGAGAGATGACTGATATGGTGAAAACCAGAATTCGCAGAGATGATGAAGTGGTAGTGATTGCCGGACGTGACAAAGGTGCACGTGGTAAAGTGATTCGTGTGTTGAGTGATGATAACAGTGTACTGGTATCTAAAGTTAACATGATTAAGCGTCATACACGCCAAACACAGAACAGCAGCGGTGGTATTGTTGAGAAGGAAGCAGCTTTGGATCTTTCCAATGTGCAGTACTTTTGTTCTAAATGTAAAGCTGGTGTTCGTCTTGGCGTGAAAACGCTTGAAGATGGCCACAAAGTCCGCACCTGCCGCTCTTGCGGTGAAGTGCTGGATAGCTAGGAGATTCAACGATGGCTCGTTTGAAAGAGATATATAAAAATACCATAGCACCAGCTTTGAAAGATGAGTTTGGCTATACCAATCCTATGCAGATTCCAGCGGTTACTAAAATCGTTGTAAACATGGGTTGTGGTGAAGCTTCTCAGAACTCCAAGCTGATTGAAGGTGCATTGAGCGACATGACTGCCATTACCGGTCAAAAACCGGTTGTGACTCGGGCTCGCAAATCTATCGCAAACTTTAAGTTGCGTGATGATATGCCTGTCGGTTGTCGTGTGACACTGCGTGGTGATCAGATGTGGGAATTTCTTGATCGTTTGGTCAATGTTGCACTTCCACGTATCCGCGATTTTAAAGGTGTATCACCTAAATCATTTGATGGCCGTGGCAACTACACTCTGGGAATCAAGGAACAGATCATCTTCCCGGAAATCGAATATGATAAAGTGGATAAAGTACGTGGTATGGATGTTACCATCTGCACCTCCGCTAATACCAATGATGAAGGACGCGCTTTGTTGAAACAGTTCAGCATGCCGTTCCGTAAATAAGAGGGCTGCAGCATGGCTTCAACTAGAATGATTGTGAAATGCAATCGTAAACCAAAATTCAAAGTTCGCGCTTATACGCGTTGTCAATTATGTGGTCGCCCACATTCAGTGTACCGTAAGCTTGGCATGTGCCGTATCTGCCTGCGTAAACACGCCCTTGCCGGAGAAATTCCTGGCATGGTCAAGTCGAGCTGGTGAGAGGGATTATATTATGATGATGGATCGTATAGCCGATATGTTGACGCGTATTCGTAACGCGCAACAAGCTGGGATTGAACGCATTGAAATGCCTGCCAGTAATATGCTTTTGTCTATGGCAGAAGTGTTCAAAGCTGAAGGTTACATTGGCGCAGTAAAAGCCTATAACCATAAAGGTCATCGCTTTTTACGCCTTACTCTTCGTTATGATGATGAAGGTAAAGCAGTGATTCAGGAGATTAAACGCGTGTCCAAGTCAGGCCGCCGTGTTTATGCTGCTGCTGATGATGTGCCACGTGTAAAGAATGGTTATGGTGTTGCTTTGATTAGTACATCACAGGGAATTATGACCGACAAGAGCGCTCGTGCTGCACATGTGGGCGGCGAAGTTCTTTGTACGGTCTTTTGAGGTAAGATATGTCACGTGTTGGTAAACAACCTATTACGCTTCCTGCTGGCGTTGAAGTTAGCATTGATGCTAACTCAGTCACTGTCAAAGGTAGCAAAGGTGAATTAAAATCACCTCTATTTTCAGGTATCACTGTAGAGCAAGACGGTAATAATTTGAATGTGCTTTGTTCTGATCTGGGAACCAAGAAGACTAAATCATTTTACGGTTTGGTTCGTGCACTGATAGCTTCTAATATCACAGGCGTTACAAAAGGTTTTGAGAAGAAACTTGAATTACGCGGTGTTGGTTATCGTGCTCAGGTACAGGGTAAAGCGTTGAATCTTTCCCTAGGCTTCTCACACCCGGTTATCTACGATTTGCCAGACGGTGTTGCTGCAAACGTAGATAAAAGTTTCATAGTTGTCAGTGGTATTGATAAACAGAAAGTTGGCCAAGTAGCTGCAGAAATTCGTGCTTTCCGTCCACCAGAGCCTTATAAAGGTAAAGGTGTACGCTATGTTGACGAGTACGTAGCAATGAAGGAAGGCAAGAAAGCGTAAGCTTTCTTGAGATAGGAGATAGATAAATGGCCCTAAAACGTTATGAAAAAAATGGTGCTGTGCGCCGTGCCCGTAAGGTTCGCTCACGTGTTAAAGCAAGTGGACGTTTACGTCTTAGCATTTTCCGCTCAGCTCGCCACGTATATGCTCAAATCATTGATGATGCTAATGGCACAACATTGGTTGCAGCATCCAGTCAGGACGCATCTGTTCAGACCGGTGGCAACAAGTCCGGTGCTGAAGCTGTAGGAAAATTGATTGCTGAACGCGCTCTAGAAGCAGGTCTTGAAGTGGTTGCGTTTGATCGTGGTCGTTTCGCTTATCATGGCCGTGTACAGGCATTGGCTGAAGGCGCTCGCGCTGCCGGCTTGAAGTTCTAGGAGATTATAGATGATCAACGCAGAAGATTTGGATCTGACAGAAAAACTGATCACCATTAACCGTATTGCTAAGACTACTTCTGGTGGTCGTCGCATGAGCTTTTCAGCTTTGATGGTTGTTGGTGATGGCAATGGTCACGTTGGTTTTGGCCATGCTAAAGCTAAAGAAGTACCTGAAGCGATTCGTAAAGCATGTGATATTGCTAAGAAGTCATTGATTCATGTGCCACGTAAAGGCGACACGATTCACTATCAGGTCACTGGTATTCAAGATGCAAGCCGCATCATGATTAAACCTGCATCAGAAGGTACTGGCGTTATTGCAAACTCTGCAGTACGTGCTGTTCTTGATGCTGTTGGTATTAAAGACATTTTGACTAAATCGCAGGGTTCTCGCAATGCAGTGAATACTGTACGTGCTACCTTTAATGGTTTGAAATCGCTGCAGAGCCCGGAACAGATCGCTGATCGCCGTGGCAAGTCCGCGTAATTCATACACTGAATCAGGAGTTAGAGATGGCAAGCAAAGATACAATTCGTGTCCGTCAGATTAAAAGCGGCATCGGTTATGCCAAAGACCAGAGAGCAACATTGGTGGGCTTAGGCTTTCGTCGCATGCATCAGGTTGTTGAATTGGAAGATACACCTTCAGTGCGCGGTATGGTCCAAAAGATCAAACACCTTGTACGTATTGAGTCTGGAGAATAACAATGAAGTTGAATGAATTGCAATCCGATGAAGGTTCACGTTTTACGCGCAAACGTAAAGGGCAGGGAATCGCATCCGGCAACGGTAAGACTGGTGGTCGTGGCCATAAAGGTCAGAAATCACGCTCGGGCGGTAAAGTTGCACGTGGTTTTGAAGGCGGACAAATGCCTTTGATACGTCGTGTGCCAAAACGTGGTTTTACGCCTTTGAAAGATAATGACTTTCAAGTCGTAAATATGGATAAGCTTAATGGCTTTGATGATGGTGTAATAGTTGATCCGGCAGCATTGTTTGAAGCTGGTTTGGTACGTAATGCTACTGATCCAATTAAATTGCTGGGTAACGGTGATTTGACTGCGAATAAGCTAACTGTATCGGTTACAGCTGCATCAGCTTCTGCAGCTGCTAAGGTTGAAGCTGCTGGCGGAACTCTTAATCTGACGGCTAAGGCGTAATCAATGGCCAACTCTGCAGCAGGCTCTATGGGCGGTTTTGGCAATATTGGTAAAATTCCTGAGCTAAAAACCCGTATCTTATTTACACTAGGGATGTTGATTGTGTTCCGTATTGGCGCACATATCCCGGTACCTGGTATTGATGCAGGGGTACTGGCTCAATTTTTTAGTCAGGCTCAAGGTTCATTGTTGGGTATGTTTGATATGTTTTCCGGTGGAGCGCTTTCACGGCTTACTATCTTTGCTTTAGGTATCATGCCATACATTTCAGCTGCAATTATTATTCAGTTGATGACCGTTGTGTCTCCGAAACTGGAACAGCTCAAGAAAGAGGGCGAATCTGGTCGACGTAAAATTACTGAGTATACACGTTACGGTACACTGTTTCTGGCGACATTCCAGGCCATAGGGATCTCTATTGGTTTGGAACAGTTTACTGTGGCAGGTCAATCGGTGGTGATTGATCCTGGTTTGGCTTTTAGAGCAATGACTGTAGTAACACTTGTGACAGGAACTATGTTCCTAATGTGGGTGGGTGAACAGATCACTGAGCGTGGTATTGGTAACGGGATCTCTTTGATCATCTTTGCAGGTATTGCAGCAGGTCTACCTGCAGCTGTTGGTGGAACATTGGAGTTGGCACGTACTGGTGAGTATTCACCGTTCACAGTCTTGTTGCTTTTTGCTATGACACTGTTGGTGACAGCACTAGTTGTTTGGTTTGAGAGAGCGCAACGTCGCATTCCGATTCAGTATGCCAAACGTCAGGTGGGTAACCGTCTATATGGTGGTAAGTCCTCTTTCCTGCCGTTGAAAGTCAATACTGCTGGTGTGATTCCTCCAATCTTTGCATCTTCTTTGATCTTGCTGCCAGCAACATTTGCGCAGTTCACCAAGAACACTGAAGGCTTTGCATGGTTGGGTGACATCTCGGCGATTCTTTCACCGGGGGCATGGTTATACATGCTTCTCTTCACTGCCTTGGTTGTTTTCTTCTGTTTCTTTTATACGGCTATCGTCTTTAATCCTAAAGATACAGCTGACAACCTGAAGAAGAATGGTGGTTTTATTCCGGGTATTCGTCCTGGTAAGAAGACCGCTGACTATGTTGATAGTGTTTTAACGCGTATTACAGTCGTTGGTGCAGCATATGTGAGTCTGGTTTGTCTGTTGCCTGAATGGTTAATCTCCGAGTTGTCGGTGCCGTTCTATTTTGGTGGTACATCGTTATTGATCGTCGTGGTCGTAACTATGGATACTATGGGACAGATTCAATCGCATTTGATGAGTCATCAATACGAAGGTTTGATGAAGAAAGCCCGTCTGAAGAAAGGTAAGTGATGAATCTTGTATTATTTGGACCACCAGGTGTCGGTAAAGGCACGCAAGGCGAGAAGATAGCCTCAGAGAAGGGCATGGTGCATTTGGCCATGGGTGACATCTTGCGTGCAGCAGTACGTGATGGAACAGATGCAGGTATCAAAGCAAAAGGTTTCATGGATGCCGGGAAACTGGTTCCTGATGACGTTGTTGTAGCTATGATTGAAGATAAAATCGTTGCCGGTGTTGGCTCTGGTTTTTTGCTTGATGGCTTTCCACGTAACGTGCCACAGGCTGAAGCATTGGCTGCAATGCTCAATAAACATGGTTTGAAAATTGATCGTACCATCTTTATGGATGCACCTGAAGATAACTTGTTAAAACGTCTTTGTGGCCGATTAATTTGCAGGGCTTGCGGTTTTGGATTTCATAGGCAGTATTCGCCGCCCCTAAAATCAGGGTGCTGTGATCGCTGCGATGGTGAGCTTTATCAACGTGAAGATGATCGCGAAGATGTGATTGCAAATCGTTTGCATGTGTATCGTGATCAAACTGCTCCGCTTTTGGATTACTATCAGCATCAGGAAGGCTTCTGTAAGCTTGATGCAGGTGGAGAAATGGATGTGGTTTACGCTGCATTAAAAAAGTTAGTTTAAAGTTTAATAAATAGTAAAGAACGGGTGGTAGAGACACAGCATGGCTAAAGAAGATATTATTGAGATGTCCGGGGAAGTGGTTGAAAAGCTTCCAAATGCCATGTTCAAAGTGAAACTAGAAAACAAACATGAATTATTGTGTACGATTTCTGGAAAAATGCGTAAGTATTATATTCGCATTCTGCCTGGTGACAAGGTAACGGTGGAGATTTCACCTTACGATTTATCACGTGGCCGAATCAGCTACCGCGAGAAATAAGTTACCGCAAAAATAATCGGTTTCCGATTTAGTAATTGTAGGAGGTGCCAGACGTGAAAGTCCGAGCATCAGTTAAGAAAATGTGTAATAAGTGTCGTGTGATTCGTCGTAAAGGCGTAGTTCGTATTATTTGCGAAAATGCGCGTCACAAACAGCGTCAAGGTTAAGGAGGCTACAAGTGGCTCGTATCGCCGGTGTAAATATTCCGACTCAAAAACGCGTTGAAATTGCGTTGACCTATATCTATGGTATTGGTTTAACCAGTTCAAAGCAGATTTTGACCAAAGCAGGTATCAGCGCAGAAATGCGTGTGAAAGACCTGACTGATGGTGATGTCGATAAAATTCGTAATGTCATTGATGCAGACTTTAATGTTGAAGGTGATCTTCGTCGTGAAGTTACAATGAATATCAAACGTTTGACCGATCTGGGTTGTTACCGTGGCTTGCGCCATCGTAAAGGACTTCCTGTTCGTGGTCAGCGCAGTAAAACAAATGCTCGCACTGTTAAAGGCCCTCGCCGTACAGTTGCTGGCAAGAAGAAGTAGGGGATAAAGCATGGCTGCACCTAAAAGAGCTGCTAAAGCTGCTGTGACCAAGAAACGCGTACGCAAGAATATTGCAAACGCTGTTGTTCACATTAAAGCAAGCTTTAACAATACAATTATTACATTTACCGATGATGCAGGAAACGCAATCTGCTGGGCAACCAGTGGCGCTTCCGGCTTCAAAGGATCTCGCAAAAGCACACCATTTGCTGCACAGGTAGCTGCTGAAGAAGCTGCACGTAAAGCAATGGATCACGGTGTTAAGAACTGTTCCGTATTGGTTCGTGGCCCAGGTAGTGGACGTGAGTCTGCGTTGCGTGCGATTGCTGCTGTTGGCATCAATGTTACGACCATCCGTGATGTTACCCCTATCCCACATAATGGATGCCGGCCGCCTAAGCGCCGCCGCGTTTAGGAGTTTATTAAATGGCACGTTATTTGGAAGCTAAATGTCGCTTATGTCGACGTGAAGGCGAAAAACTTTATATCAAGGGCAGCAAATGCTATTCGGACAAATGTCCAATCGAGCGTCGTCCTTATGCGCCTGGTATGCACGGTCAGAATCGTCGTACCAAAGTCTCTGACTATGGTTTGCAGCTGCGTGAAAAGCAGAAAGTTAAGCGTATTTATGGTTTGCAGGAAAAGCAGTTCTTGGCTTATTTCCAGGACGCTGACCGTATGCCTGGCATCACCGGCTTGAACCTGTTGCAGCTGATTGAATCTCGCCTGGACAATGTGATCTATCGCATGGGTCTGGCTAGTTCTCGTACTGAAGCACGTCAGATTGTACGCCATAAATTGGTTAAGGTAGATGGTCGGATTGCAAACATCCCATCTCTACGTGTTGGTACTGGTTCTCGTTTGGAACTAGTTGATGCAGCCAAAGAGCATCTGCGTATCAATGCTGCTGCTGAATCTGCGGGTAACCGTGGAACTGCTGAGTGGATGGATGTTGATTTGCCAACCCGTCAGGGTACATATCGTGAGCTTCCAGCTCGTGATCAGTTGGATCAGGGTATCCGTGAACAACTGATTGTCGAACTTTATTCCAAGTAATCATTGAGGATCATTTCATGCAATTGATTAATCCGCGCAATATCAGCGTTGAAGAGAAAATACCCGGACGTTCTGCCAAGCTCGTATTCGAACCATTAGAACGCGGCTATGGTACAACCATCGGTAACGGCTTGCGTCGTATGCTGCTGTCATCCCTACCTGGTGCAGCTGTTACATCTGTAACATTTGATGGTGTAGCGCATGAATATGATACCATTAAAGGTGTTCGTGAAGATGTCATGGATATTATCCTGACTCTGAAAGAGCTCGATATTCGTATGGAAGGTGATGATGCTTCTGTCATTACTCTGGATGTTAAAGGCTCATCAATTGTAACTGCTGGTGACATTCAGTGTCCTGGTGGATTGATGGTACTTAATCCTGAGTTGGTTTTAGCTCATCTGAATGATGATGGTCACCTTAAGATTGAAGCTGTTGTAGAAAAAGGACGTGGATACGATGCTGCGAGTGAACGTCAAATTGAAGAGCGCGCTGTTGGCTCGCTGTTAGTTGATGCTTCTTTCTCTCCAATCCGTCGTGTAGCGAACCGTGTTGAATCAGCACGTGTTGGCCAACGTACGAACTATGATAAGCTAATCATGGAAATCGAAACCAATGGTTCGTTAACACCACAGGAAGCGATCAATGAAGCTGCTGCTATTCTTGAGCAACAGCTGGCTGTATTCGTTGATTTCTCTGCTGTAAATGAAGCTGTTGTAGAAGAAGAAACGGATGACAGTCTTGATAATCTATTGGCCCAGCCAATTGAGCATCTCGACCTTTCTGTTCGTTCTATGAACTGCTTGAAATCTGATGATGTATTCCGCGTCGGTGATCTGGTGCAGCGTAATGAGCAAGAAATGCTTCGTACGCCAAACTTTGGTCGCAAGTCCTTGAATGAAATCAAAGAAGTACTGGAAAACATGGGCCTTGAACTGGGCATGGAATTGACCAACTGGCCACCGCAAGAAGAAGCGGAAGCGCTGGAAGACTGATTTAGGATAAAGAGGATAAATAGATGAGACATCGTAAACATCGTGGTTCCCTGGGGCTGGTCTCTGGCCATCGCCGTGCACTATTGGCTAACCTTGCTACAGCATTGTTGACCCATGGTCGCATTGAAACAACAGAAGCAAAAGCACGCGTATTGCGTCCATATGCTGAAAAGCTGATCTCCTTGGGTAAACGTGGTGATTTACATGCCCGTCGTCAGGCGCTGGCAAAATTGCGTTATCGCCCGATTGTAGATCATCTGTTCGGTGATGTTGCAACAGCATGCTCTGATCGTGTTGGTGGTTACACTCGCATTATCAAGACTGGTTACCGTGCTGGTGATGCTGCTCCAATGGCTGTCATTGAACTGGTTGATCAAGTCACAGTAGCTGAAATTGTAGAAGCAGAAGAAGTATAAAGCTCCTTCACAACTGATTATTCAAAAGGCTCCGCATTGCGGGGCCTTTTTTTTGTTGATTTTAAAAGGAAATTATAAGAATTGTTTAGAGTTTGTTGTAAGATAAACTGTCATGCAGGTTCCTATCAAAAAGCGATATTGAGCGTTAAATAGATAGTTTTTGACATAAATGATAGATATATAAATATGTCGCCGATGTCTAATCTGATGCATTTCACTCGTGGGTAATAAAGATAGATAGTGCGAGTCTGCTATATAAACTATAGATCGTTGCAGTTGAGTTTATGATCGTGCATTAGAAGAATTGAATGGTTGAGTGTAGTGCTAGAAGGAAAAGCTGATACAGCGGAATATGGCTCTGTTCACATTCGCTCAAAGCTATGCCATCCCCGTTGTTGTTTAGTTCATAGTGTTGATAGACTAGGCAAGAGTTCGTTTCAACGTCTCGATAAAAGAAACGAGTCAAAGCACTCTTACCCTTATGTTGGAAGAAAACATGGAAGGAATCGCTTATACCGTTAACGTTTCATCAGATGAGAAGTCGTCGAGGCATGGCTTTTTCGTAGGCTACTGATGAATAGCTTAAGCGGCTATTCAGAGAGCTTTCAGTTCAGATTATGATTCAGGTTTGGAGTCGTTCTGAGCTTCTTTGAGATAAGGCATGAGATAAATACTTTGCAGGATGATGAATGCGAATGTCAAACCCATCAGACCGAATAGTTTAAAGTTGACCCAGGTGTCGGTGTCGAATGAAAAAGCAACGTAGATATTTAGAGCTCCGAGAGCGATAAAGAACAGTGCCCAGGCGATGTTTAACTTTGTCCATACGAGTGAGGGCAGGTTGATGGTGGAACCCATCATGCGTTCAACGATGGTTTTCTTACCGATAAATTGGGAGCCGATGAATATGACCGCAAACAGCCAGTTGATGGCGGTTGGTTTCCACTTGATAAAGTTCTCATCCTGTAGGTAGAGGGTTAGTCCACCGAAGATAGCGACCAGTACCAGTGTAATAACATGTGACTTTTCAAAATGTCCATTCATTAATCGGTGGGCAATAGTCTGCACCGCGCAGGCTGCAATCAATACAGCTGTAGCAGCATAAATATCTACCATCTTATAAACTACAAAAAATAGTATAACGGGGAGGAAATCAAACATCATTTTCATGCGTCTCATACGACCACATGTATCACCAATTGCCAAGTCTGTTGATTTCACTGTTTGGCATAGCTGGAGGAATCGGTAATGATTCGATGATGATGCGCTTGTTTCTCCTTATTCCAACGATTACTACGCTGTTGATAACATCCTCCTGTACAATGAAGACAAGTGAAGAGGTAACGGCTAATCTGTGGTCCAACTGGGTTAAGGCTGAAGAACAGATGCAGCAAGACTTTCCTGATGCCCCCCCTTTGATTCTAGTGCATGGCTGGAATGGTGACGAAGGTACATGGCCAGCACCGGATCGCTTGATAGCTCTTGAGATGATGCTTCAGCGGGATATTTTTCTATTTACCTATCGCACCGCGATTTACCCCAATCGCTTCCCGCCGTTGGAGGTGATCGAAGAGCAGTTCGATCAATACCTCGCACCATTTACGCAAGTCGACGTCATTGCGCATAGCATGGGTGGATTAATGGTGCGCCACTATCTTTCTCAACATAGTGATTCCCCTGTTCGGCGGCTGGTTTTTTTGGCAACGCCACATTTTGGTAGCAATGCGGCGTTGTGGCTGCTTGGCATTGGCAGCACGATGGCAAAAGGAAACATTCAGGCCAATGAAATCCAACCCGGCAGTGATTTTCTTTGGTTATTAAATTCTGTAGATGGCAGTGAACTTGAGCATGTTGAGGTGCTCAACGCCTATATTCGCAAAGAGTCATTAATTAAAAGTGACTTGGTGGTACCACAATCGTCATCATATCTGCCATGGGCTGATAATATTACAGTTGCAGGGCCGCACCATACTTTGGGTGAGCGACTTGAGTCGTTCCCTAGGATATTGGACTTTATCAGCTCTGGTACATTACCTGTTGAGTTTTCGAGTATGCCTGAGCGTAAAGATGCCTGGTTACGTTTCCGTGTTAATCATGCCGGTAGTAAAGTCAGTGAGAATAATTTTAAAGCTTATGATGCTAGGGGGATTCCTTCACATGCTTATAAGGTGTGCTGCACTATGCGTTCAGGCTTATATGATGATGCTGCTTCTCAGACTGTCATCATCGAAAATCTTGAAGCAGGTTTTTCATATTCATTTAGAACTTCAACGGGTAGTAAAACATTGATAATTAAGGCCGATGAATTAATGAATGTAGAGCAGCCTGTAAATTTGAAAGAGTTTAGTGTGGATAATGCTGCTGTGGTTGAATCCGTTGACCAGTCTGAGGGTGAGAGAGGGCAGTAAGTTGTCTAGCTTAATTGCTCGTATGCCGACCTTGTCAGCTCGTTCATAAGAATAAAATTGAGTGTGAATTTTATGCCTCCCCCAAGTGAATCTGTCATAGCGACTAACGGCAGCCTGGTATGTGCGTTTAGCTGTCGGCTTGCTTATGCAGGTAAACTGTCTGACTTGGGAAAGCGAATTCCAGTTCCATGTTTTCAAGTAGCTTCATGATTTCCATGTTCACCTCCTGACGCACTTGTAAGTACTCATCCCAAACCTTGCTGGCCGAGAAATAGTAGAGGAAGATGGATAGAGAAGAGTCAGCAAACTCATCAAATTTTACCAGTTTATAGTTTTGATCTACCCCTGGATGATTGAGAAGTATGCTCTCAATGCCAGTGATAGCAGCCGCCATCTGGGCTGAAGATGTATCGTAAGTCAGGCCGATGCGCATTTTGATGCGGCGTACGTTGCGTGCATCAATATTATCTATCACCATATTAGCTAATGATGAGTTGGGTACATTGACCAGTGTTTTGGCAAAGGTACGAATGCGGGTGGAGCGGAAGCCGACCTCTTCAACCACACCTTCAAACTCGGATGTTTTGATCCAGTCGCCGACACGGAATGGGCGGTCTACCAGAATCATGATGGAGCCAAATATATTGGCGATGGTGTCTTTGGCTGCCATGGCTATGGCGATGCCGCCAATACCTAATGATGCAATCAAGCCAGAGATGGAATAGCCCATGTTTTGTGCAACAACCAATACGGCAGTTAATACCAGGAATATTTTTAGCGTTTTTGCGATAAATGGAACCAGTTGATCATCCAGTGATGAATCCGTCTCTCTGGCGCGTGCTGTAAAATAGACAGACAAACCTTGAATCAAACGCCATAAAAACCATACACCAATAACGATGGAAATAATGCGTCCGGCATGATCGACAAGAGCGATGATTGGAAAGCTATCTGTGGGAGGATTAAGCAGGTGAACAGAGATCAGTAGACCAATCACAAAAATTAACATACTGCCCGGACGTTCGGCAGCTTCAAGTAAGACATTGTCCAGCTGAGTTTCTGTTCGAGAGGTTATTTTTTGCGCAATATTATGGAAGATGCGGACGATATAGCGCTGCGCAACAACAGTTACAAATAACGCCAATATGGCTAGTAACCAGTGCGCAACAGTGATATCAAGCCAGCTTGTTTCGAACCATGCCGTTTCGGTCAGATTAGTCCATAAAGGTTCCATGTTGCCTCCTGTTGCAGGTCAGATCATAGCTGTTGCATCAGAGTGTGCCAGTGCGTTGAATGATGTTAGCCAGCATTGACGCCTGTAGGATCTTTTTCTATGCTGTAGATGGTCCAAGGCAATCGGGCAGAGACAGGAGGCGTGTTATGGTTGAATCTGCAATGCAGGCAATGATTGAAGACTATGATGCCTTAGCTCGATTGATTGGGCAGCGGGTACGCTATTTGAATGAGGAGTACGAAGTCACTGATTTGTTGCCGGAAGAGGGGTTGTTGATTCTCTCCTCTGATCAAGGCTGCGACGTGCAGGAAGATAGTTATGGCCGAGCCCATCGCCTAGTTCCTAAGCGCCAAAACTTGAAATTCCGCGATGCGGAAGGCAATCCATCCAGTATTTGGAATGAACTGGCTTTTCTCGATGGGCCACTGCTGCGCTAACTGCCTGGAGTCATTTACCGCAGAGGAAGCAGAGTAGAGACAAGCCAGCATCTGACTGTTTCCCATTGTGGCTATGCGAAAAGTGATGTTGTTCCTGGGAGCCAATGGGTTGAGCTGAACCGTTACAAGCGAACCCGATGTTTCACTCTTTGAGCTATGCCAGTGGGCTGCCGGGTCGCTGCCAGGGTATTTTTTCATTGGATTCGATGGCTACACGCATGACCAGACCGAGTGCTGCTAGCATGGTCACCAAAGCTGAACCACCATAACTGATAAAGGGTAAAGGAAGCCCAACCACGGGAAAGATTCCGGATACCATGCCTATGTTTACTGTAATATAGAGGGTGAATATGGACGCGATGCCGATGCATAACATCGATGCAAATCGATTGTGTGCCCGCTGAGCAATCAACAGGATACGTGAGATCAATACTGCATACAGACCCAATAGCAGGATAACGGCGATGAGGCCGCCTTCTTCAGCCAATACCGAGAAAATGAAATCAGTATGCTGCTCGGGTAAAAAGTGCAAACGTGCCTGTGTTCCTTGCAGAAAACCTTTGCCTAACAGACCGCCTGATCCAATCGCAATGCTGGACTGAATTACATGATAGCCGGCACCGAGTGGGTCAGATTGTGGGTCGAGCAGGGTGAGCACACGCTGTTTCTGATAATCATGCATGAAATGCCATAGTACAGGTAGAGAGGCAAGACCAGCAGAGACAGCCAGCCCAAACAGACGCCATGGCAAACCGGCAGCGATCATTAATGCTGCCATGGCGAACAGCAGTACCAGTGTAGTACCCAGATCAGGCTGATTGATAATCAGGGCAGCAGGGATAGCGACCAGCATAAGTGGAACGGTGATATTGACCATGCCTCTGGCTTCACGTGTGGCAAACCAACTGGCGAGTACAAACATGAGAGCCCATTTCATGATCTCAGAAGGTTGTATGTTGGCAATCCCGAGATCCAGCCATCGGCGTGCGCCCATGTGAATATCGCCAATTAAAGGAACCAGCATGAGCATAAACAAGGCGAGCGCATATATTGGCCAGCACACTAAGCCCAATAGGCGTAATGGAATGAAGCAGAGCACTGTGAAGCTGATCATGCCTGCAGCCCAGAACATGCTCTGTTTATGCCATAATCCCATATCGCCCTGATATACCGCTGCATAAAGTATGCACATGCCCAAAGCAGCCAAACTCAATAGACTGGCAAGCAGTACCCAATCGAGCGAAACCACTACCCGTTTCATTCATCACCTACCGTTGTCATGCTATTGTTCTGAGGATGGAGCTGTTTTTCAGCCATCACTTGAATCACTGCAGCAGCAACAGGAGCAGCATCACTACCGCCATGGCCACCATGCTCCACAAAAACGGCAATGGCTATTTGAGGATTTTCAAACGGAGCATACCCCATAAACCAGGCATGATCCTTGTGATGGCGTTTGACCTCTTCATCACTTAATTTGTTAATTTTGTTGCTCGATAGCTTAATTACCTGAGCCGTTCCTGTTTTGCCCGCTGCTGTCCATGAGGCTTTGCCAAGTGCGCGATGCGCAGTTCCTGCTGGTGTGCGGACTACATCGCGCATGGCTGATTGAATGCGTTTTAAGTGCTCTGCTTTGACATCAACGTGGCGCAATATTTCGGGTGGTTGATTGACCAAAAGCTGTGGTTTTAGAATGTCACCGCCATTGGCAATGGCGGCAGCCAGCCGTGCAATCTGCAATGGCGTGGTTGTTAATGCGCCTTGTCCGATACCGGTAATCATGGTTTCACCGCGAAACCATTTTTTGCGTCTACTCTGAGTGCTTTTAATGGCGGCCATCATATATGGGCTTTGGGCTGGAATAATGCCTCGTGATTCTGGTGATAAATCGATTTGGGTTTTTTCACCGAGCCCCCATGCAAGGGCCGCATCACTAATCTCAGCCATACCAAGTTGATCAGCCAGTTGATAAAAATAAACATCGCATGATTGGACGATAGCGTCGTGCATTGAAACGGTGTCATGGCCAATGCGTTTCCAACAATGCAGTTTGCGGTCAGAAAACTCCACATAACCAGGACAGAAGGTAGAGCCTTCGGCCAAATGAGAGCCTTGATCTAGGCCTGCCAGGCCGGTGACTAATTTGAATGTGGAAGCAGGGGGATAGGCTGCCTGAGTGGCGCGATTTAGCAGCGGTTTTTCAGGGTTGTTAAGCCATTCTTGCCACTGCTTGGATTCAAGACCGGTGATGAATTGGTTGGTGTCATAGCCTGGTTTGCTTAACATCGCTATGACGCCACCTGTTTTGATATCCATGACCACTACGGCACCAGTGCGCTCACCCAGAGCATCTGACGCGGCCTGTTGAACATCGGTATCCAAAGCCAATTGAATGGTTTTCCCCATCGTTGGAGGGGTTCGATTGATCACTGCAATGCGGCGACCATGCGCATCAACCTCTTCGCGTTGATGTCCTAAGTGGCCATGCAGAGAAGCTTCAAAAGACTTTTCAATGCCGGTTCGACCAATAAACTCAGAGGGTAAGAAACCCTCATCGACATCCTCCTTGTTGGCTAATGAGAGGTAGCCAATCATATGCGAGGTGAGTTCGGAAAAGGGGTAACGGCGGTAACTTCCTGCCTGTACATCGATGCCAGGGTAGTGGTGTAATCTAGCCGCAAGCGGTGAAACATCAGACCATTGTAACTTGTCGTCCAATAAAACGGATCGATCAGGGCGGGTGTGTTTGATGCGCTTTTGTATCAATACAACTTTGTCGTTCGACCAATGCAGCATTTGAGCAATAGTCGATAGTGTAGCATCCAAATCCTCGACCCTCTCCGGAATCAACGAGACTCTGTAATCAATGTGATTCATCGCCAGTCCACGGCCCTGCACATCAATAATTTCACCTCTGACAGGTAGTATGGGGATGATGTTCAGTCGGTTCTGGTCAGCCTGTAAGCGATATTTTTCATGCTCAAACCACTGTAGTTGCAGGATCTGAAACAGTAGCAGGCCCAAAAACATGGGGGTCGCGGCAAAGAAATATAACATGCGCACATCAAAGCGCTGACGAATTTCAAGCTGCTTGTTGCGCATATTGCCTCGTCAAAAGGTGCCACACGGGAATACAGAGGCATAATGTTAGCAGGCTAGCCTGTAGGTCCCATCCCATTAAGGGAAGTGTTAATATCGCAGTGCACATCAATACAATGCGTTGCGGAAGTCCGGCGCCAAGATGGTGGTCCAGATAGATCATGAGCAATGGGATGCAGGTCATAATGATAACGATGATGCCAAATGACCAATACAGCACCAAATCATGAATCAAGGCGCAGGGTAATACCCAAAGCCAGTTGTTGCGGTGTGCCAATAGACTGGCCAGAAGTAGTGCCAGCGCCCAGTCCGGCTGGCTCATAGCATTGGCAAAAGCTAGATTTAGGCTGATGCCGAGCAGGGCAAGCAGAGGAATGACCGTGGCAATGATCATGGTATTGGAAAGGATTGAATGGAATGCAACTGGGATGCAACTGCCAACCAGCTATCGCGCTGCCAATGTGCTATCGGGGTGGCTAATACTTTTGCGAAGAGTTGGCCAGGAATGGGTTGTACATCTGTAATGATCGCAACTGCGATGCCGGCTGGGAACAAGCCACCGGCACCGCTGGTGTAAAAAACCTGTCCTTTACGCGGCGCGACATCTAAGGGTATGAAATCAATGGATAGACTATCACCCTGACCGCGCGATAGTGCTGCCAGTTTGGTATTTGGGATGGTGACGGGGACGGCCAGTGAAGCATCGAAAATAGTTCTGATAGTGGCATGATTGTGAGAAATTGCATCGACCACGCCAACTAAACCTTCGCTGGATACAATGACATCGTCTTTTGATACGTCGGCTACTTGTAAGATCAAACGTTGGCTCATGGGTTCGGGACTGCGACCACGCACTTTGGCGGCGTGCCAGCGGTACCCAATGATATTTGAAATCTCTAGAATATTTCTAAGCTGTCTGTTCTCTTCACGCAGGCTGTTTACTTCCTGAATCACTGCGGCCTGATTTTGAACTGTTTTCTCTAAATTCAGGTGCTGCTGCTGTAATTTTTGTCGCTCAATAAACCAGAGATCAACGGACTGCCACCACTGCACAGGCGCATTCAGTACTTCTAAAGCAGGCCACATGGTTAGCATGGCGCTTGAACCAACAATAAGTCGGGAAATGGTAAAAAGGGCAAGCAGCAAGGCGGCAATGCCCCACACCTTGCGACGGCGATCATTAAAAATCATGGGTGATGGCTAGGGGCACCATGGATGATATGTAATAGCTCCATCCATGAAGTTTATTCCTCGAAAAGAACGCCTCGCATGCGATCGAGTTCTTCCAATACACGGCCACTGCCGAGCACAACGCAGTCCAGCGGGTTTTCAGCAATAGTGACAGGGAGTCCTGTTTCTTCGCGCAGCAATTGATCAAGCCCAACCAGCATAGCGCCGCCACCGGTTAGCATAATGCCCTTATCGACAATATCAGCCGCCAGTTCAGGAGGTGTTCTTTCCAAACAGACTTTTACCCCTTCGATGATGGCATTGACCGATTCTGTTAAGGCTTCAAGAATTTCAGAGTCATCCAGTAGCAGGATTTTAGGAACACCGTTAATCAAGTCGCGACCTTTGACTTCCATTTCACGTCGGGTTTCCTGGGGAAAGGCGCTGCCAAGATTGATCTTTATTTTTTCAGCTGTTGGAGAGCCTACCAACAGGCTGTATTTGCGACGCAAATGATTGATGATCGCTTCATCCATTTTGTCGCCACCGACGCGAACGGAACGTGAATAAACAATGCCACCATAGGAGATGACAGCGATTTCACTGGTGCCGCCACCAATATCAACGACCATTGAACCGGATGCTTCAGTAACGGGTAGGTTAGCACCGACAGCTGCCGCCATGGGCTCTTCGATGAGATAGACCTCACGGGCACCGGCTGATAGTGCTGATTCACGAATAGCCCTGCGTTCAACTGGGGTGGAGCCGTAAGGTACACAAATGACAATCCGCGGATGAATACCCCAGGTGCGGTCGTGAACTTTGCGAATAAACTGTTTGAGCATCTCTTCAGTCACTACGAAGTCAGCAATCACACCATCTTTAAGCGGACGAATAGCTTGAATACTATCTGGCGTACGCCCCAGCATACGCTTGGCATCCATGCCAACAGCTAATACACGGCGATGATTTCTGCCGCCGCCGGTGTGAATGGCAACAACAGATGGTTCGTTGAGCACAATGCCTTCTCCACGCACATAAATCAGCGTATTGGCAGTGCCAAGATCGATAGAAATGTCACGGGAAAAAAACCCAAACAAACGTTGCAGCATAATCACTCCGCTACTCAAAAACTAGGCGGCAAGGATAGTGTTAGAACAGGGGTAGGTAAAGGAACGTCCAAGTCAGGCAATAAAAAACAGCTCTGTTAATCCGTTTGAGCAAACTCAACCCAAACGGGAGCATGATCGCTGGGTCTCTCCAGAGCTCTATAGTTTGATGCGACTCCAGCTTGCAGTGGGGACATTGAATTTGTCGCGAGCAGATGATCGATACGAATGCCCCAGTGGCGGCGAAATGCATTCATGCGATAATCCC
Organism: Mariprofundus sp.; assembly: GCA_021772775.1. GTDB lineage: Bacteria > Pseudomonadota > Zetaproteobacteria > Mariprofundales > Mariprofundaceae > Mariprofundus. Next base: position 24,024 of record JAJFLH010000038.1, read on the forward strand.
ACCAGCTATGCATGGCATGGTTGGGGTGCAGATCTCTGACTGTATCGGTCAGGCCGAGCTCGAGCAGTGATTGAAACCATTCGCGCTCAGCATTTGAGCACATGATTTTGCCAGACCAGCGCTCAGGGTCGTGGATATCCTGATCTGTAGGCGCAATATTGTAATCGCCCAAAACAACCACATGCTGATGCGCTTCCAGTTCTGTTTTGAGGTAGTCCCGAAAGGCGGTAAGCCAGCGGAATTTATAATTGTATTTATCTGAGCCAACTTCCTGCCCATTAGGAATATATATATTGATAATACGTGTGCCATCAATGGTTGCAGCCAGTAAACGCCGCTGGGGGTCAACGATATTGGGTATATCCATCACCAGGTTAGTCGCAGTTGATTTGCTTAATAGAGCTACGCCGTTATATGTCTTTTGGCCGGAGAAGACGACCTGATAAGCTGCGTCATTAATCGCTTCGATAGGAAAGTTCGCATCCTGTAGTTTGGTTTCTTGCAAGGCCAGTATGTCCGGCTTCTCCTGCTCAAGAAAGTCCAGCACATGCGGCAAACGGACATTTAACGAATTTACATTCCAGCTTACAATTTTCATATCGCGATCATGACTTCGGAAGGGCTTGCTCTCAAGTCTTGATTGTCGTTTATGTTGATGGGATTGGGATGACTGTTTTGCATGTAGGGTAAGTAGAGCAGCCCCAAAACTGGTTGTTTTGTCCTGAAGCTTTTTTTGCAGTGCGCCGAAGCATGGCTTTACCGCATATTGGGCAGAGCTGTTGTTTAGGTTTTAGCGGAACTGACTGTTGCTCCATCGTGCCATGTGAATGTATCGATTGTAATAACCTTTCCGCTTCAGCCTTCTGGACAGCTCGATCTACTATTTCTCGCATTCTGTGACTCCTGTTCGATGATTGATCAAAAATAGGGGGCAATGCTGAGCGTAAAAAAATATGTTTTCATCATCAATATTGATGATAAATCGAAGAAATCTGGCGGTATTCTCATTAAATATGACTCTAGATGTATGAAATGTGGGTGGTTTGTGAAGGTGGTCTGAATAATCACGGCATATTTCTTGCTCTACTCTTTTATGAAGGAAGTGTTGGAGCGATGCCTGAGTGGCACAAAGTAAGAGTGTGGATTATAGATTGCAGTTTCAGGAGGCAGGTTATGGATGCAAAAAGAGCGCGTGAAATTTCAAATGCATTTTCCCGTATCAGTATATTCGCTGTAGAGCACACACCTCGTGGTGTTTGTGTGCATTATTTGGGTAATCATGCTTATTTTGTGAGGGAGGCCTGTTTCTGGTCTTTCGCCTTTAATTTAGGTCGAGTGAATCAGGAAGAGAGGCTGGTTGCAGAGATAGAAGCAGAATTAACTGCTTAGTTGGATCGTTTTTTTGCATCAAATTCAAAGCAAAAAAACCCCGTCTGTTTTCAGACGGGGCCAGGAAAAGGTTCCTGTTTTTTTACATTCCGATTACGTTGCGAGCCTGTGGGCCTTTCTGACCGTCTTCGATTTCAAATTCAACTTTCTGGCCTTCAGCCAAAGATTTGAAGCCTTCGTTCTGGATAGCTGAGAAATGTACGAATACATCGTCTCCGCCATTGTCTTGAGCGATAAAGCCAAAACCTTTTGTATCGTTAAACCATTTCACTGTTCCTGTAGCCATTATTCTTGTACCTCGATTTTTGTTTTAGCGGCATGTTTAGTTAAGATTGTTACTGAGAAAATCGAGAAGAATCTTCAGGATTGGTCAAAAAACACCTTCAACAACCATGTCGTGCAGGCCGTACCTTAGGGAAGCGATTGCCATCTGGCTAGTAAAAACAATTTACTATTCGGGGCTTTTGCATCTCGGGTTCGATGTTGCTTCAACGTCGGGCTTGTTTGCCGGGCATACATCTTTACTTTTAGTGCTTGGTTTCCGGCGTCTATTTCTTAGGGTACGGCTATGACTATAGCGATCTCCTCAACCCACATCATGACTTTAAAGGGACAACATGCCTTGTCTGACTTTCGCCGCGAGAAATTACTCACAGCTTTTGCAGAGCAGGGGATTGTAGTCAGTGATCTGCAAGGGCATTTCATCCATATGGCTGAAATAACAGAGCACTGGCAAGTTGAGCATACCGAGCAGCTCGGTTCATTGCTTGGTCACGCTGCTGATCTGTTTGTGAATCATGCCTCTGATGATCTGGTTCTTGTGGTGCCGCGCATTGGCACGATCAGTCCATGGTCATCCAAGGCAACCGATATTGCCGGCTTGTGCGGCCTGTCCGAGTTGATTCGACTTGAACGCGGTATTGCTTATCGTATTTCAGGCATTAATCATGATCAACATGTGCTAGCTGCGGCTCTTTTGCATGACCGCATGACTGAATCGGTACTGTCCGATGTGGATGATCTGGCCCAGCTATTTGTCCATCATGAAGCCGCACCGCTTGAGACGGTAGATATCATTACTGGCGGTCGAGGCGCTCTAGTTGCTGCCAATCGTGATCTGGGTTTGGCGTTGGCTGACGATGAAATCGACTATCTGCTGGAAAATTTTACAGCACTCAAGCGTAATCCATCGGATGCTGAATTGATGATGTTTGCGCAGGCCAATTCTGAACATTGCAGACACAAGATTTTTAATGCCGACTGGGTGATTGATGGAAAGCAACAGGATCGCTCTCTGTTTGCAATGATACGCAATACGCATCAATTGAATCCTGAAGGTACGCTGGTGGCTTATAGTGATAATTCATCGGTGATTGAAGGGGGCGCAGCGAAGCGTTTTTATCCGGATGCTGACGCCCATTATCGGGGCCATGATGATCAGACACATATCTTGATGAAAGTTGAAACACATAACCATCCGACTGCGATTTCCCCTTTTGCAGGAGCCGCAACCGGTTCGGGTGGTGAAATTCGTGATGAGGGTGCTACCGGTATTGGCTCCAAACCCAAAGCCGGTTTGTGTGGTTTTTCGGTCTCTAATTTGCGTATCCCAGGTTTTGAGCAGCCTTGGGAAGTGGATTACGGTAAACCCGATCGTATTGTTTCAGCTCTCGATATTATGATTGATGGCCCCATAGGTGCAGCAGCATTCAATAATGAATTTGGACGCCCGAACCTGAGTGGTTATTTCCGCACCTATGAGCAGGATCTATCCAGTAGTGCCGATGCATCCGAGCTGCGTGGTTATCACAAACCGATCATGATCGCCGGTGGTGTGGGTAATATTGATGCGCGTCATGTGCATAAAGATGAAGTGCCGGAAGGTAGCTTGATTATTCAGCTTGGTGGTCCTGCGATGTTGATCGGTCTTGGTGGAGGGGCCGCATCAAGTATGGATACCGGAGCCAATGCGGCGTCGCTTGATTTTGATTCGGTGCAGCGCGGTAATCCTGAAATGGAACGTCGTTGTCAGGAGGTGTTGGATCGCTGCTGGCAGATGGGTGATGCAAACCCGATTCTGTTTATTCATGATATTGGTGCAGGTGGTTTGTCCAATGCGGTACCTGAACTGGTTGATGATGCTGGTCGTGGTGGCTGGATTGATTTGCGTGCGGTGCACAATATGGAACCGGGTATGAGCCCGATGCAGGTCTGGTGCAATGAATCACAAGAGCGTTATATGCTGGCGATTGGGCCTGAATCACGTGAGTTGTTTACAGCACTGTGTGAGCGTGAGCGTTGCCTGTTTGCTGTGTTAGGCCATGCCACAGAAAAACGTGATCTGGTTGTGAATGACCCACAGTTTGATAATCAGCCAGCTAATTTGTCACTGGATATATTACTCGGTAAAGCGCCGAAACTGACTCGTGATGTGAGTCATAAAGCAGCTATGTCTGTCGCTCTCGATGTGAGTAGTATCAATATTAAAGAGGCTGTTGAGCGTGTGTTGCGCTTGCCTGCTGTAGCCAGTAAAGAGTTCTTGATCACCATCGGAGATCGTTCGATCACAGGTATGGTGGCGCGTGATCAGATGGTTGGCCCTTGGCAGGTTCCTGTTGCAGATGTGGCTGTTACAACACGTGATTATACGGGTTATGCAGGCGAAGCGATGAGCATGGGTGAGCGTACGCCGATTGCGGTGCTGAATGCAGCGGCATCCGGGCGCATGGCCGTGGGTGAAGCGCTGACCAATGTTGCTGCAGCGGCCATAGAAAAGATAGGCGATATCAAGCTCTCCGCCAACTGGATGGCTGCTTGTGGTCATGATGGTGAAGATGCTCGTCTTTATGATACTGTAAAAGCTGTAGGCATGGAGTTGTGTCCTGCATTGGGGATTTCGATTCCGGTCGGTAAAGATTCGTTGTCGATGAAGTCGGTTTGGCAGACTCAGGATAAGAATGGTGACAATCAATCGCGTGAAATGATCTCACCTCTGTCATTGATTGTGTCGGCTTTTGCGCCGGTGACTGATGTGCGTAAAACCCTGACGCCTGAATTGCAGTTGAAGCAGGGTGACAGTGATCTACTGCTGCTAGATTTGGGTGGTGGTAAAAATCGTTTGGGTGGTTCTGCGCTTGCACAAGTGTATGGTAAGACCGCGCAAGAAGTGCCTGATGTGGATGATGCCGCTCTGTTGAAAGCGTTTTTCTCAACGGTTCAGCAGTTGAACTACGCAGGACTGCTTTTAGCCTACCATGATCGTTCCGATGGTGGGTTATTAGCCACACTGGTTGAAATGGCTTTTACTGCACGCAGTGGATTGAAGATTCACTTGGAAGCATTGGGAGATGATGCCGTTTCAGCACTGTTTAACGAAGAGCTGGGTGCTGTGGTTCAAATTAAGAGAGCAGATCGTGAAACGGTATTATCTATGCTGAGCAATGCCGGTTTGGCACATGTTGCACATATCATCGGCCATCCGGTAGAGCATGGTTCACTGATCCTGAGTCATGAAAACAGCACGTTGTTCGAGGCTGAAGTACAATCATTGCAACAGATCTGGGCCGAAACCAGTTTCAGAATGCAGTCGCTGCGTGATAATCCTGACTGTGCTCAAGAAGCTTTTGATACGATTGTCGATGAGCAGAATGGTGGTTTGTTTGCTGATCTCTCGTTTGATCCTTCCGACGATATTTGCGCCGAGTTTATTGATGCAGCTCGTCCTAAAGTGGCCGTGTTGCGTGAGCAGGGGGTAAATGGTCAAGTAGAGATGGCTGCTGCATTTGATCGCGCCGGTTTTGATTGTACCGATGTGCATATGTCAGATGTGATAGCAGGACGCGTGAACCTTGCCGATTTCCGGGGGTTGGTTGCCTGTGGTGGTTTCTCTTTTGGTGATGTTCTGGGGGCAGGTCGCGGCTGGGCTAACTCTGTATTATATAATGAGCGCGCGCGTGATCAGTTCAATAGCTTCTTCCATCGCCCTGACACTTTTGCATTAGGCGTGTGTAATGGGTGTCAGATGATGTCCGGATTAAAATCAATGATTCCGGGGGCTGAGCACTGGCCGAGTTTTGAGCGCAATCGTTCCGAACAGTTCGAGGCGCGCCTATTGCAGGTCGAAGTGCTTGAATCACCTTCGATTTTCTTGTCTGGTATGGCCGGTTCCAAGTTGCCGCTGGTGGTGGCGCATGGTGAAGGTCGTGTGGTCTTTGAGTCCGATGAACAACGTGATCAATCGCTGTCTACGTTGCAGTTTCTGGGTGCCAATGGGCTGGCTGCCAATAGCTACCCTTATAACCCCAATGGTTCACCAGAAGGGTTGACCGGATTTACAACTGCCGATGGGCGTTTCACTATCATGATGCCACACCCAGAGCGCCTGTTCCGTAGCTCTCAATACTCCTGGTCTCCAGAAGAGTGGGGCGAAGATGGGCCATGGCTGCGCATGTTCCGCAATGCACGTCGCTGGGTGGCTGATGGTAGTGGCGAGTGATGAAAGCTTCTGATAACTTGCGACGCCGTTATGACTACTAATACACGATTTATTTTTGTTACCGGGGGCGTAGTGTCGTCGCTCGGAAAAGGCATTGCTGCGGCAAGCCTAGCTGCGCTGTTTGAGGCGCGTGGGCTTCGCATTACGATGCAGAAGCTTGATCCCTATATCAATGTAGATCCCGGTACGATGAGTCCGTTTCAGCATGGTGAAGTTTATGTAACCGATGATGGTGCAGAGACCGATCTCGATCTGGGTCATTATGAGCGTTTTTCGCACGCTACCATGTCCAAACGCAACAATTTTACCACAGGGCGTATTTATGAGTCGGTGATTCGACGTGAGCGGCGTGGTGATTACTTGGGCGCAACGGTTCAGGTGATTCCGCATATTACGGATGCGATCAAGAGTGCGATTTTATCGCTGAGATCGGATGATGTAGATATCGCGCTGGTTGAGATTGGTGGCACTGTCGGTGATATTGAGTCACAGCCGTTTTTAGAGGCGATCCGTCAGCTTCGTTTTGACCTGGGGCGTAGAAATACTGCTTTTATCCATCTGACGCTATTGCCTTATATTGCATCTGCCGGTGAGATTAAATCCAAACCAACTCAGCACTCAGTCAAACAGTTGCGTGAAATCGGTATTCAGCCGGATATCCTGCTGTGTCGTTCAGAGCATCCTATTCCACAAGGACAGAAAGATAAAATTGCGCTGTTCTGTAATGTTGCGAAAGAAGACGTTATTGATGCTCCCGATGTTGATACCATTTATGGTGTGCCGCTGAAGCTGCGTGAAGGCGGCCTTAGTTCTGCTGTGTTGAAGCATTTCCGCATGGAAGAGCTCGAACCTGATCTCTCTGTATGGCATGATATTTGCCGTAGAATTCGTGAGCCAAAACAGGAAATACGCATCGCGATGGTGGGTAAGTATGTTGAGTTGGCTGATGCTTATAAGTCCGTTAATGAGTCATTGATTCATGGTGGCATGGCCAATGAAGTGCGTGTTAAGATTGATTATGTTGATGCTGAATTATTGGAGAAAGATGGTTTAGGCTGTCTGGCTGATGTTGATGGTATTCTGGTGCCAGGTGGTTTTGGTCAACGCGGTACTGAAGGCAAGATTGCTGCGATTCGTTATGCGCGTGAGAACAAAGTACCTTATCTGGGTATTTGCCTGGGCATGCAACTGGCCGTGATTGAATTCTCCCGCAATGTGGCCGGTCTTGAAGGTGCGGTCAGTAGTGAATTTGATGAGCGCGCCGAACATCCAGTCATTGCTTTGATGACAGAGTGGGAACAGGAAGGTGCTCGTGTGCAGCGCAGTTCGGATAGTGATCTCGGCGGCACTATGCGTCTGGGTGGTTACCCTTGCAGTCTCATCGAAGGTACGCACACGCATGCTGCTTATGGGCAGAGTGAAATTCGTGAGCGTCATCGTCACCGTTATGAGTTTAACAATACCTACCGTGAGCAGTTGGAAGCGGCGGGGTTAGTCGTGTCGGGTACTTTGCCGGACAACTCCCTGGTGGAAATCGTTGAAGTCAAAGAGCATCCATGGTTTGTGGCGTGTCAGTTCCATCCTGAATTTTTATCGCGCCCGTATGCGCCGCACCCTCTGTTTGCAGCGTTTGTTGCAGCCAGTAAGGTAGCAGCAGAGTCATGAGTCAGGACAATGCAGTGATGCAGACTGTCGCAACGGTTGGAGATTTGCGCATCTCCAATGAACTTCCTCTGGTGCTGTTGGCTGGCCCATGTGTCATCGAAGGCGAAGATTTTACGCTGAAGGCAGCGGCAAGCATCGCTGCGATTGCTGAATCGTGTGGCGTTCCTCTGGTGTTTAAATCCAGTTTTGATAAAGCCAACCGCACCAGTAAAGATGGTTTTCGTGGCCCCGGTCTTGATGAAGGCTTGCGTATTCTGCAACGTGTAAAAGATGAGCTGGGTCTGCCTGTAGTTACCGATGTGCATGAAGCGCATCAGGTGAAAGCGGTCGCAGAAGTTGCTGATATTCTGCAAACACCGGCATTTTTATGTCGTCAGACTGATTTTATCGAAGCGGTTGCGGCGGCTGATAAACCGGTGAATATTAAGAAGGGGCAGTTTCTAGCACCTTGGGATATGCAGCATGTGCTGGCCAAAGCACAGGCAACCGGCAATGAAAACATTATGTTATGTGAGCGTGGGGCGAGTTTTGGTTATAATAATCTGGTCTCGGACATGCGCTCCTTGCTGGTTATGCGCGAATTTGGTGCTCCACTTATCTATGATGCAACGCACTCGGTGCAACAGCCTGGTGGTTTGGGTGGTGCAACCGGTGGTAATCGTGAATATGTGCCGGGATTATCACGTGCAGCTGTAGCTACCGGAGTAGCGGCACTGTTCATGGAAGTACATCCTGACCCTGACAAAGCGATGTCGGACGGCCCTAACTCGTTGGCCTTAAGTGATCTGTCTGAAGTACTGACTCGATTGAAACAGATTGATGAGATCGTAAAGTCATAAGTCACTGTTCAGCCTCGGTGGGAGCTGAATAACTGAGTTTAGCTACTAAAATCTGTAACACTTTCACACATTTAATAGACGGCTAATGTACATTTGTCTACATTTCGCACCGTTTGTGAAAATTTGAAAGATAAATAAACGCATTAACGTCGGCAATGGGGTCGACCAGGAGAAACAAATTGAGTGAAATTGTAAATGTACACGCTAGAGAAATTTTTGATTCGCGCGGTAATCCGACTGTAGAAGTCGATGTGAAGTTAGCCAGTGGGGCATTTGCCCGTGCCGCCGTTCCAAGTGGTGCATCGACTGGTTCACGTGAAGCGGTTGAGTTGCGCGATGGCGGCTCCCGCTTGGGTGGCAAAGGTGTTAAAAAAGCTGTTGGGTATGTGAATGCTGAAATTGCCACTGCTGTGAATGGTACGGATGCTGCTGACCAGCAGGGTCTTGATAACAAACTTATTGAATTAGATGGTACGCCGAACAAAGGTCGTTTGGGTGCAAATGCAATCCTGGGTGTGTCGATGGCAGTGGCCAAAGCGCAAGCTGTTGAACTGGATCAATCCCTGTTCCGCTATTTGGGTGGCGAGAGTGCAACACTCTTACCTGTACCATGCATGAATGTGATCAATGGTGGTTCACATGCTGATAACAGCATTGACTTTCAGGAGTATATGATTGCGCCATCGGGTGCATCGAGCTTTGCTGAAGCATTGGATATGGGGGCGGAAGTATTTCATTCCTTGAAATCTGTATTGCAGGCTGGTGGTCATGTTACTGCCGTTGGTGATGAAGGCGGTTTCGCTCCGAACTTGGGTTCCAATGAAGAGGGCATTACAGTTATTTTGGAAGCTATTGAAAAAACCGGCCTGAAAGCTGGTTCTGATATAGTCATCTGTTCAGATATGGCTGCATCAGAGTTTTATCATGATGGTCAGTATGTGTTGGCCGGAGAAGGCAATCGCAAATTGGATTCAGCTGGCATGGTTGATCTGATTGACTCTTTATGTCGCCAGTATCCATTGGTCTCCATTGAAGATGGCCTGGATGAAAATGATTGGGATGGCTGGAAGCTGTTGACTGAACGATTGGGTGAATCTGTCCAATTGGTCGGTGATGATCTGTTTGTAACCAACCCTGCTATCTTGAAAGAGGGTATCGATAAAGGTATTGCCAATGCATTGCTGGTGAAAGTGAATCAGATTGGTACGCTGACTGAAACAATTGCGGCTGTGAACATGGCGCACGATGCGGGTTACCGTTGCATGATGAGCCATCGCTCTGGTGAAACTGAAGATGCTACGATTGCTGATTTAGCTGTTGCTATGACAACTGGACAGATCAAGTCCGGTTCTGCATCTCGTTCTGATCGTATGGCCAAGTACAACCAATTGCTACGTATCGAAGAAGAGCTGGGTGCTGCTGCACGTTATGCCGGACATGGTGCATTTTCTCGCAGCTGATTGTTTCAACTGCGAGTAAATAAGTGGGGCGACGTATAGGTCAATGGCTGTTCTGGATCGTAGGCGTATCAGGACTCGCTTACATGGTCTGGAATCTGACATTGTCCGATTACGGCTATGCTGTGTATCAGAAGGAAGCCGATCAGTTAGAGCAATTAAAGTATGAAGTTGAAGAGTTGAAACTGGAACGCGAGCGATTGGCTAAAGAGGTGCTCCGTTTCAGGGACGACCCGCATGCACTCGAAGAGCTGGTGCACCGGGAGCTGGGTTATGTTCACCCGGACGAATACATGGTCATTATGCCGGAGCAGTCGGCTGGCAAAGGAAAGGTTAAATAGCTTATGAGTCAGGTAGTTACCCGTTTTGCCCCATCACCAACAGGCTTGTTGCACTTGGGCAATGTGCGTACTGCATTGCTTAACTGGTTATATGCCCGAAAACATGGTGGTCGTTTTTTACTGCGTTTCGAAGATACCGATCAGGACCGCTCTCAGCAGCAATTTATTGAAGCCATTGAAACGGACTTGAAGTGGTTGGGTCTGGATTGGGATGGCGCTGCACTGTTTCAGTCCAAGCATGCTGAAAGTCATACTCAGGCGTTAGAAAAACTGGCTGAAAATGGCTACGCCTATCGCTGTTTTTGCAGTGAAACCCAAATTTCACTGGACCGTAAACTGGCCACTTCGCGTGGTCTGCCACCACGTTATGTGGGGCGTTGCCGTCATTTAAGCCGTGATGAGTCAGTCCTCAAGGCTGAATCGGAGTCGTTTGTGTGGCGTTTGTCGGCCCATAACGATGAAGGTGAAGTGGTGGTTGTCGATGCATTGCGTGGAGATGTGACCTTTGCTCTGCGTGATCTGGATGATCCTGTTGTAGTGCGTTCTGATGGTACATTTACCTTTCTGTTACCCAATGCCGTAGATGATGCAATCGATGGTATTACCCACGCTTTGCGTGGCGATGATCATCTAAGCAATTCAGCTTATCAGGTGTGGTTATTGCAGCGTCTGGATCATCAACCACCGGTCTATCTGCATCACGGACTTCTGCTCGGTCAGGATGGAGCCAAGCTCTCCAAACGAACAGGTAGTCATAGCGTAGCTGAATTGCGTGAAGCTGGCCTTCTACCTAGTGCCTTGATTGAAGCGATGAGCCGTTTGGGTCACCCGAATATGCCGGAAGAAGCACATTGTATTGAGCAGCTGTTAAGCCACTTTGTCGCGGAATCTGTATCGACCAGTTCAGTACGCTGGTCCGATGATGAGATGTGGCGTTGGCATACACGTCTACTGCATGAAGTAGACAGTGCGACACTCGTTCCGATGATTCAGCCATATGTGATGGAAGCAATTGAACATGCAGATCAGATTGAGAGTGAACAATTCACTGCATTTGCCGCTTTGGTAGGGCAGAATATTGAACGCGCCGGTGACGTGAAGCATTTTCTGCACCTCTTGCATGCCTATGCACCGATGGATGCAGATGCATTAGAAATTCTACAGAGCGCCGGTGAAGACTTTTATCAGCAAGCTCTTGATGCCTGGTTAGCTTTAGAAGAGCGGGATTGGAAAAGCTGGATGGGCGATGTCAAAGCGAAGACCGGCTGCAAAGGCAAAGCGCTGTTTATGCCCTTGCGTGTGGCTCTGAGTGGGGCAACACATGGGCCTGATATGTCCTCTATCGTATCGTTCCTTGGTCGTGATGGTATCACTGACAGAATAGAATCCGCCCGGAAATTAGCAGCAGGTATTTAAAATGAGTTTGCACGTTTATAACACCTTAAATCGGCGCAAAGAAATGTTTGAACCACTACAGCCTAACAAGGTTGGTATGTATGTATGTGGTGTAACCGTGTATGACTATTGCCATATTGGCCATGGCCGTGTGATGGTGGTGTTTGATGTCATCAATCGCTGGCTGGTGCAGCTTGGTTATGATGTGAACTATGTGCGCAATTTCACCGATGTGGATGATAAAATTATCAAACGCGCGCTTGAACGAGGGATTGAGATCAATCAGCTCACCGATGAGATGATAGCCGCCTTTCACGAAGATATTGGCTCTTTGGGCTGTGCCATTCCCAACTATGAACCACGTGCAACGGCACATATGCCGGACATGGTTGAGATGATTGCTGAGCTTGTGAAAAAAGAACATGCCTATGTTGCACCATCCGGTGATGTGCTCTATGCCGTTCGTAGTTTTGATGGTTATGGAAAACTCTCGGGCAAAAATATTGATGATCTGGAATCCGGTTCCCGTGTTGATGTTGATGATAGCAAACGTGATCCACTTGATTTTGTATTGTGGAAAATGGCCAAGCCGGGTGAACCTGCATGGGATTCACCGTGGGGAGAGGGCAGACCTGGTTGGCATATCGAATGTTCAGCCATGAGCTGTTCACATCTGGGTGCTAGTTTCGACATTCATGGTGGCGGTATGGATTTGAAATTCCCGCATCATGAGAATGAGATTGCTCAGGCTTGTGCTGCCAATGGTGGTGATTTTGCCCGCTACTGGCTGCACAACGGTTTTGTAAATATCAATGCGGAGAAAATGTCTAAGTCATTGGATAACTTTTTCACCATCCGTGAAGTGACCAAAAACTATCATCCTGAAATCCTGCGAATGTTTATTCTGGGTACGCATTATCGCTCTGCTCTCGATTTTTCTGATAGCGCGTTGGATGTGGCAAAAGCGGGCCTGGATCGTCTCTATGAAACCAAGAAACGTATCACTCATCTGGGTATCAAGGCTCAGGGTTCAGTCCCCACGGCAGAATTATCCGCAGAGTTCTGTGCCGCTATGAATGATGATTTCAATACCCCCGAAGCATTGGCCGCACTATTTGATGTGAATAGGGCTTTGAATAAAGCCTTGAATGAAGATGCTGATATCACAGAACTGTTGGCTCAGTTCGATGCGATGCTCAGTTCATTGGGGCTTGTTCAGCATGATGCTGATAGCTGGTTCCAGAGTGGTGATGTTGATGTGAGCCGCATTGAGGCCTTGATTACTGAGCGCAATGAAGCAAAAAAAGCACGTGACTTTGCCCGCGCCGATGGCATTCGTAATGAGTTGATCGCCGACGGTATTCTGCTTGAAGATAGCCCTAGCGGCACAACATGGAAAAAGGTCTGAGGTTCTAAAATGACGATTGATCAAAGCAAAATTGATGCATCAGCCGCACTTCTGCAACAGGCATCAGATACATATGGTGCTGAGTTAGTTTTTGCATGCAGCTTTGGTGCTGAAGATGTAGCGATGATTGATCTGATCAGCAAACATGCCCCATCCATTCAGATCGTTACACTCGATACCGGTCGTCTGCCACAGGCCACTTACGATGTGATGGATGCCTGCCGTGAAAAATATGCTTTGGATATCAAAGTCTATTTCCCCGATGCAAGCGAAGTGGAAGAGATGGTTCGTGAATCTGGCCTCAATCTGTTTTATAAATCGGTAGAGAGTCGCAAGCAGTGCTGTGCTGTGCGTAAAATCAAACCTTTGAAACGCGCCTTGGCCGGTCAGAAAGCATGGATCACAGGTGTACGCCGTGAACAGGCTGATTCGCGTCAGGATATGGCTGCGATTGAAGATGATGCATTTTTTGGTCTGAAGAAATTCAATCCCCTGATTGAGTGGACAGAAGCTGAAACCTGGGATTATATCCGCAGCAACGATGTGCCATACAATGCTCTACACGATCAGCATTATCCATCCATTGGCTGTGAGCCATGTTCCCGTTCGATTACTGTAGGCGAAGATCCACGCTCTGGTCGTTGGTGGTGGGAACGTGAAGATGGTGTGGCCGAATGTGGCCTGCATGCCAGCCCGTTAAAACAACCAAAAAGCTAAATTTTGAATCATTAATTAGTGGGTTTTCTCCCGCTATTTATTCCTCTTAGCAATAAGTTTATCCAATAAGGGCTATGAAATGAGTGATGATCACTGATTCAAGTCACATTTTTTTCAAATTAAATGCAATTTATCATCAATATTGATGATGCGCGGCTATTTATAGGCTCTAGAATATCGCTCTTATAGAGTAGATGTCTGCTTTAACGTGAGCTGTTTGAAATCTGAAGAGGACATTCAGTAAACCACTAAGCTTTCAATATTTTATAGTCTAAAACAATGATGAACATAATATGGATGTATGGATGTATGGAGTGAATAGTGAAAGTTAAATTAGTATTATTGATAGGGGGGCTTTTATTTATGAGCTCCTGCGCAACAATTGTTGGAGACAAGACCCAGCTCATTGGGGTTAAAAGTGCTCCGGATAATGTGGTCGTCAGTGTTGTTGATGAAAAAGGAAGTGAGGTTTTTAAAGGTAATACCCCAACCAGTGTTACGCTACAAAAAGCTGATGGAAGTTACTTTGGTGGGAAAACATATAACTTAACCTTAAGTAAAGATGGCTATAAGCCAGTCACGATCTTGTTGGATACTAAAGTAAATGGTTGGTATATCGGAGGAAACCTTGTTTTTGGTGGTTTAATTGGTTGGTTAATTGTCGATCCGTTTACAGGAGCAATGTATACAATAAAGCCTGAATCCATTGATGCGCAGTTGAAAAAAAATGATGTGACTGGAAGCTGGTCAGAAAATGGCCTTCATATTGTATTGTTAGAAGCGGTTCCAAGTCCTATGCGGAGCAATCTGATTCATTTGAATTGATTGAAAGTGTAACTATCTTAAAGCGGTCACAATTGTGGCCGCTTTTTTAGGTCTTAGTGCAGTAGAGCGCGCCGCCTTAAATGTGTGGAATCGAAAGTCAAAGAAGACGCGACCCTTTATAGGGATCAATCGTGAATTCGTTGAATCACTTAGCAACGATTCAGCTAAGTGGGACAGCGCCATGCCGCGACGGTTTAGATTAACCTGAAACGTTCATGGTGTAGGCAAGTTCGTTCATTTGTTTGCTTGCCCAAACTAACGAACCAAAAAAAGGGCCCCCCGCCATCTCTGCCCTTCGGGTACCCTCAGCCATCATATTAAAGCGGCCACGGCTCCGCCGCTCTACTCCGTTTAAATACGATTACTGAGGCAGATCTGAAAGGGAATGGAATCAAAATAAAGCCTTTATATCCCTCGCTAGCGGTCTGCCAGTTTTCGTTGTTTATGGACGGATGAGAGCAGCGGAGCGCGACCGGCTATAAATGACAGAGATTAGGTACCCGAATGGGAGCAAGCGGCGCTACCTCGCCGCGCGATAAGGACTCTAATCAACATAAATGGGTTCCCTTGATTAGGGCTGTCCGAGACCTCAGGGCTAAGCCCCGCCTTTTCAGCTATCCTGATGAATTATCTTTGCAACTTTCTAGGGAACGCAAGAAAGTAGGAACTTACAATCACTAACATAGCGACTCACGGTAACAGTTCAGCCAAGCAGAGCTATTAATTGAAGCACGAGGTGTTTGTTTTGAGTTATCTTAAAGTGGACTTTGTTATCTCAGGGCTAAGCCTTAGCGCAGACCTGGGTTATGGCTGATGTGATACGGCTCAGCTGATGACCGGATATGATAAAGGGGGGCATGGTGTAGAGCAGTTTTCCAAACGGGCGTAGCCAGACCCCGAGGTTGATCAGTTCTTTTTGTACTTGTTCGACATCGATGGCCTCGTGCATTTCGATGACACCGATTGCGCCTTTGATGCGCACATCGGCAACGCGATCCAGTTGACGGCAGATGTCTAATTCGGCGTTTAGTTGGCCTTCGATCTTTGCTACATCCATCTGCCAGTCCGAGCTGAGCAGTAACTCAATGCTGGCAAGAGCCACCGCACAGGCCAGTGGGTTGGCCATGAATGTGGGGCCGTGCATCAGCACACCTGAACTATCGGCATGGATGCCGTCACAGACATGTGTAGAGCAGAGAGTGGCAGCTAGGCTCATATAACCGCCGGTCAGTGCTTTGCCGATGCACATGATGTCCGGCTCGATGCCCGCATGCTCACAGGCAAATAGCGTGCCTGTGCGGCCAAAACCGGTGGCGATTTCATCGACGATCAGCAATACATTGTGTTCATCACAAAGCCTGCGTACCTGACGTAAGAACTCAGGTGCATAAAAGCACATGCCACCGGCACCCTGTACGATGGGTTCGAGAATTACGGCAGCTAACTCGTGGTGGTGTACTTTGATGGCCGATGCAAAGGCATCAATATCTGAAGAGTCCCACTCCTCATCGCATGTTGCCCTTGGTGCATCAACGAAGATCTGTTGTGCCAAGATACTTGAGAAGAGGTGATGCATGCCTGTATCAGGGTCACATACGCTCATCGCACCAAAGGTATCACCATGATAACCCGAACGAATGGTTAACAGTCTGTTTTTCTCTGGCTTACCGGTAGCCTGCCAGAATTGCAGTGCCATCTTCATCGCGACTTCCACCGATACGGAACCAGAGTCGGAAAAGAAGATATGGTTCATATTGTGTGGTACGACCTCAAGCAGTTTCTCAGCCAACTTGGCTGCGGGCTTGTGTGTCAAACCACCAAACATCACATGCGACATATCTTTGAGCTGTGCTTCTACCGCTGCGTTGAGTTCAGGCACATTATAGCCGTGAATAGCACTCCACCATGATGACATGCCATCAATCACCATTCGCCCATCTTCAAATTCCAGATAAACACCCGCCGCCCGTTTGACCGGATAGACTGGAATAGGGGATTTCATGCTGGCGTAAGGGTGCCAAACATGGGCACGCTCAAAATCAATCCAGTTTACTTGTTCAGCGTTTGAACTATGTTGGGAACTCATGATGGTAGTAGGGACTCTTTATTGATCAAATCCAGCGTAAGCCGCTCAATGACGATAGTTTTATCTTCAACCGATGCACCTTTCACCAGCTTCTCTGCTTGTACAATTAAGGAGATCGCAGCAGTCAGTTCAGGGCCTCGCCAGTAGGCCGCTTCTTTGGGCACTTTTTGGCGGGCATCACCAAATACTTTGGCGGCTTGTATGGGATTGCGATCACGTTGGGCCTGAAACCAGGCATACATCAATATCTGCTGCATGCGTGTACCGAGCCATGAAACCATCATTACTTCAGCGACTTGCTGGTCACGTAACAGGCGGCTGGCGATCTGTATGGCTTCGGGCTGGCGCATGGCAACGGCATGGCACCAATCTTCCAGTGCGCCGGGAGCGCGTTCACCGAGAAGTTCACCAATCACATCAAGGTCAAGCTCTTTGCCTTCACCAGCGTCATACCAGCGTAGGCGCTCAATCATCTGGCGAGCAGCCAGACGCATGCCATTAAGGCGCTCAGCCATCCATAATAGAGCTTCGGGGGTGATCTGTAATTCGGACTTTTTCAGCTCATGATCCAGCCAGTGTTTGAAACCGGCCTCATCGGGCAATTTGAATTCACATTGCGGCAGTGATGAGACTGCCTGCATCTTTTTATGCAGCGCTTTTTTCCAATCCATACCGGGGGCACAGATAATTAGACGGTGATCGCTGGAGAGGCTTCCCAATAATTTCAGAAGATGGGCCGATTGTTTCGGGTTGGCCGACTGGGCATTGCGCACCAGAGCATAACAGCGTGATGGTCCGAACAGTCCCATATTTTTGGACTCTTCTTCGATTCGGGCGAGTTCACTCACATCCACACGCATGCGCAGTGCTTCATCGCCTGCAGTAAGCAGTGCTTCAGCTGCTTCGTACATAGCATCATGATCTGCACCGAAGAGGTAATAAATATGATGCTTTGGTGGCAGCAGTCGATCAGGATTCAGACGCATCTGTTTTGCCTACAACATCAAAAGCCGGAACGAATGCGGCCCACTGCATCCGATAACCACTGCTTTTTCAGGTCAGTTAACAGACGCTCACGTGAGGCCTCGATGCTGGTCGGGCCGCCAGCCACATACACATCACCGCGTCTTTGCACCGGGCCACTTTGCCAAATTGTTTTGCCTTGCCGCTCAAGCATGAGGGAGCCACTGAATATCATGACATACTGTGTTGCTACGCCTGTCGCATCGTAGGCGGAAGGTACAAATGTTAGTGGTGAAATGCTGATATGCAGCATGGCGTGGTGGCTATCATCATCGATCTCTTCGGCATCAATAATGCTATAGCGATCCGATTGTAAACGTTGCTCTAGCTGAGATGACAGTGCTGTTTCGGCATTGCCGACCAGGCTGATTGCATTGACGTCAGTCGGAATTGCGCCACCGGTATCACCATGCCCCACCAGATGATAACCACAGCCTGCCAAAGCAAGGGTAGCGATCATCAAGGTTGCCCTTAGAAGTTTTTTCACTCTGGTTTTACCACAATGTTGAACAGGCGACCGGGAACCAGAATCACTTTCACCACCTGCATGCCATCCAGCCATTTGGCGATGGAAGGTTCAGCTTGCGCGGCCACCATGGCTTCATCCTGAGTGGCATCTTTGGAGATGGTGATTTCGCCGCGTCGTTTACCCTGCACCTGTACACCGATGGTGATTTCATCCTGCACGAGGGCTGCTTCATCAATCTCCGGCCATGCGCTGATGACGGCCATTTGCTGCATGCCAAGTCGTTCACCTAGTTCACATGCAAAGTGTGGTACAAACGGCGCTAACATTGTCGCCAGCACCTGTAGACCTTCGCGATAGGCTGCAACACCCGTTGTGCCTTTCGGCGCATAAGCTTGCAGGCTGTTGGATAGCTCCATCAATGCGGCAATGGCCACATTAAAGGCAAATCCATGTTCAAAAGCGTAACTGACTTTTTTGATGGTGGCATGAATGGATAGTCGGATAGCTTTAACAGCAGCGGCATCATCGGCTTCATCACTGGCTGTGTCCAAACGTTCCAGCAGACGCCATACACGTTTCAGGAAGCGGTATGAGCCTTCCACTGCAGCATCATTCCACTCCAGCTCTTTCTCTGGAGGAGCTGCAAAGAGAGTGAACAGGCGCGCGGTATCGGCACCAAAACGTTCCACAATTGCTTTAGGGTCAACCGTGTTGCCTTTGGATTTGGACATCTTGGTACCATCTTTAAGTACCATGCCCTGTGTCAGCAAATTCTTGAATGGCTCATCACCACCCTGTTCGGATGTGAAGAGGCCAGCATCACGCATCAGTTTATGATAAAAACGCGCGTAGAGCAGATGTAGAACGGCATGTTCCACTCCACCAATATATTGATCTACGGGTGCCCAGCGCGCTATCTGATCAGCATTAACCATTGCTTCGCTATCACGCGGACTGGTGTAGCGGTTCATGTACCAGGATGATTCCATGAAGGTGTCAAAGGTATCGAGCTCGCGCTCGCCTGCTTTACCACACTGTGGACAATCTGCGTGTTTAAAGGCTTCGCAATCGGTGAGTGGAGATGCTCCACCAGTTGGTTGTAGATGCGTTGGCAGTTCAACCGGAAGCTGATCATCAGGTACAGCGACTGCACCGCAATCATCACAGTGGATAACAGGGATGGGGGCCCCCCAATAACGCTGGCGTGATACCAGCCAGTCACGCAGACGATATTGGGTGCGTTCTTCACCTTTTTCATGTTCTGCTAGCCAGGCGGTGATGCTCTGCTTGGCTTCAATGGATGCTGTGCCATCAAATTCACCGGAATTGATCAATACGCCGCTTTCAGTAAATGCAGCAGCCTCAATATCCCATACAGCATCAGTTTGTTGAATCACCTGCTTAATCGGCAGATTATATTTTTTTGCAAAATCGAAATCACGTGCATCGTGTGCCGGAACGCTCATGACTGCACCCGTGCCATATCCCATCAAAACGAAGTTAGCGACCCAAACTGGTACAAGCTCACCGGAGATCGGGTGAACGGCATTAAAGCCTGTTGGCATGCCTTTCTTTTCCATCGTTTCAACATCGGCTTCTTTGGTGGAGATTTTGCTGCACTCATCCAGGAATGCTGCAAGTTCAGCATTGGAGGCTGCTGCTTTCTGAGCTAACGGATGCGCTGCTGCGACGGCCATATAGGTCACACCCATCAGGGTATCGGGACGGGTCGTAAAAATATCCAGTGTCTCATCGCTATCTTGCAGGCCAAATGAGACTTCCGCACCGCTGGATTTACCAATCCAGTTGCGCTGCATGCCTACAACTTTTTCAGGCCACCCAGATAGTTTATCGAGGTCTGTAAGCAACTCTTCAGCATAATCAGTAATGCGTATGAACCACTGTTTCAAATTCTTGCGTTCAACGTTGGTATCACAGCGCCAGCATACGCCATCAACCACCTGCTCATTGGCCAAAACAGTATGACAAGGGTCACACCAGTTTACTTCGGCATTGGCTTGATAGGCCAGACCCTTTTCCATCAACTTGGTAAACAGCCACTGCTCCCAGCGATAATAATCGGGGTGACAGGTGGCAATTTCACGACTCCAGTCATAGGAGAGGCCTAAACCTTTAAGCTGCACACGCATCTGGTCGATATTGGCATAGGTCCACTCTGCTGGCGGACGGTTATGTTTAATGGCGGCATTCTCAGCCGGTAGACCGAAGGCATCCCAACCAATCGGGTGCAATACATTAAAGCCCTGCATACGTTTGTAGCGTGCAACCGCATCACCCAGGCAATAGTTGCGCACATGGCCCATATGTAGATTGCCGGATGGGTAGGGGAACATGACCAGACAGTAATAGGATTCACGCTTATCATCTTCCGCAACAGCATCAATACCTGCTGCTTCCCACTTCTGCTGCCATTTGGCTTCAATTTCTTGTGCTAAATAATGCTCTGACACCGATAGTACCTCTAATATAAATATGTGGCGGATGATGATGATATAAGCTCTGAATGAAAAGGGCGGTTTTAGAAAGTGAGTAATAAGCAGAATATCCATGTTTTTATTTGCTGGTGAGAAGTAAGAAAAGTTTGCCTTTGATAGGCAGATCTGACCCTGTTGATGGAAGGTATAGGTTTGCTATCTGTTATTCTGTCTCGCTTTAACTGTTATAAGAAGATTGGCCTGATCATTGCTCTGTCACATAGGATATCTTTGATTGGAGTAATAAATATGAAACATTTGAGCCTGTTCTATTTTAAATATATGGCGGCCTTATTATTGGCTGTGGGCTTAGCCGGTTGTGGAGCTATAAAAAATATATCTGATGGCAAACCACTGCTTTTCAACTCTTCGGGAGCAAAAGAACAGAGTGACTTGCAGGCTAGAATAAGAGTCATTGAGGAAGCCAATGACAGAGAAGTTGCGCGCAATAAATGGATTGAGGAGAAGATGAACCATTCCGATCAGTTATGCGGTACTTATATCAACAGTATGTTGAAAAATAGTGAAGCATGGCAGTTAAATGACAAGGATAACGATGAGCTCGACAAAAAGCTGCAGTTAGCAATCAGTTTGCGGAAATTTGATCGTGCCGACCCAGATGCATTATTGTTTGCGAGAGGGGATGAGAAAAAACTTGAGAACCCCATTGCTCTGAGTCTGATTAAAACTATCGAGCGAAGCCGAAGAATGGCTCGCATTCAGATGAAAGCCCGTTTTGAGGGTAGCTTCGCACAATATTCAGTGAAACAGGCTTTGATGGATGTGGCAGCTTATCATCGTAGCTGCTCGACGAAGTTTGCGGCCGAGAAGCTGGCTCGATCTACAACTATGCTCATGAGTCCTGAGCAGAGAGAGGAGTCGATTCAGACTCTTATGCAGTTGCGTCAAAAACTTATGGATGAGGGAATGAGTACCCGTTCCGTACAGCAAAAAATTAATGCTATTATTCTCGATCATTAAGCGCATCTCATTTACAGAGAGACGGGTTTGTTTAAGTTTAAGCTGTGCTAGGAGTCTGTCGGATTTAAGGTGTTCGTTGCGAGCCGTAGAATTCTCATAAGTCCGACAGACTCCTAACCATTAAAATAAAAAACAGCAGGAAGTTGGTTGGCCTATGTTTGAAATCACAGTGCTGGGACTCATATGCTTCTGTATCCTTTCGATTGTATGGTTTACGCTTAAAACGGGTATTTCACCGATGCCAAGTTCAGCAAAAATGTGTCGGGCGATGTTAGAGGCCAGTGAGCAGGCTGCAGAAGGTTGTATCATTGATCTCGGTTCTGGTTGGGGAACATTGCTTTTTAGCTTGGCGCGAAAATATCCCGAACGTCAGATCATTGGATATGAGCAGTCATGGTTACCCTGGCTTTATGCTCAGCTCTATAAATCGATCTTCCGTCTGCATCATGTCAAAATTTACAGAGCCAACTTTTTAACTGCCGATTTTCCTTCATATACTCTGCTTGTCTGTTATTTGTATCCACAAGGGATGCAGCTTTTACAGCAAAAGTTGTTGAGCGATCAATACTCCAAAGCTTTGCTGATTAGCAATACTTTCGCATTGCCTGAAACAAAGCCAATAGAAACCATTCGGCTGGACGACCTTTATCAAACGCCGATTTATCTGTATCAGCTAAAATGAAAAGAGGCCATCCAATGGACAGCCTCTGATGCGTGTTTGTGTATGTTTTTAGTGAGCGACTGCAGCTTTTAATTTTTTCATGGCGCGAGCCTCTAGTTGGCGTACGCGTTCGATAGATATACCGAACTCTTCAGATAACTCTTTCAATGTAGCAGGGTCTTCAGCTAGATGACGGCGTTCAACGATCAATCGATCACGATGAGCAAGAGTGCTCATAGCCGTGTATAAAATCGATTTCTGGTGATTATCCCAGTTGGACTCTATAGCTATCTGTTCAGGTGTGGCATCGGATGTGGGCATGCCGTGCACCATCGCATCGCCTTCATCACTCTCTGCATCGAGAGAGACATCGCGCTGCAAAAATGCGTTGGCGGTCTCCTGATATTCACTGCCATTGATACCAAATTCAGCAGCCACTTCGTCAGCTTTACTACCATCAATAGCGGCAATCGCATTTTTAGCTTTTTGCAGGCCGGCAAAAATACGACGTTGTAATTTATTGGTTCCAAGTTTGACGATACTCCACGAACGCAGAATAAAATCGTGAATGGAGGCGCGAACCCACCATGATGCATAAGTCATCAAACGGAAACCGCGTTCAGGGTCGAAGCGTTTTACCGCGTGCATTAGCCCCATGGTACCTTCTTGAATCAGATCCATTTCAGCCAGACCGAAATGACGATATTCACGGGCAATTGCAGATACACCACTCAAATTAGCCACAACCAACTGACGCGCAGCATCACGATCGTCATGATCGCGCCATAAGCGAGCCAGACGTGTCTCTTCTTCACGATCAAAGCGTGGAGCTTTACGTACATCGCGTGAAAATAGTGCCATACTGTTCAATTCAAGTGTTGCTGTAGCCAATCTCTAATACCTCTTCATCTATCAGTTTTGGTGTCAGTCCATTTGAAGGGAAGGCATTTTACGGCTTTCATATCTTATAGCAAGCACTATGCGAGTTGTGTGATTGCAATAGTTAGACTGAATCGTTCTCTTTAGGCTACTATTCTCACATGAATGAAGATCAAATGAGCATGCATGAACAATCCTCCAGATGGATCAAACAACTTAAGCTGGAAAAACATCCGGAAGGTGGATGGTACAGAGAGATCTACCGTTCATCCGAAAATATTTTATCGGCCGGTTTGCCGGCTCGTTTTGAAGGTGAACGTTCATTTTGCACCAGTATCTACTTTCTTTTAAGCGGCGATGAATTTTCAGCTCTTCACCGCATTAAACAGGATGAACTGTGGCACTTCTATGCCGGTGATGGATTAAGCGTGCATGTGATTGACAGAGCGGGTTTATATCGCGAAAAAAAGCTGGGTCAAAATCTTGAGAAAGGTGACTCATTTCAACATGTGGTGAGAGCCGGTGACTGGTTTGGAGCCAGTGTATCATCGGGGGCTTCTGCGCTGGTTGGATGTACTGTTGCTCCCGGTTTTGATTTCGCAGATTTTGAGATGCCGGGCCGGGATCATCTGTTGGCCCTCTATCCTCAACACAGCGATATCATCAAACGATTGACCCGTTAATGGGGGATCTCTTGATCAGCCAGCCCATCTCCAAAGTTGATCGCTTGCTGTTGCGAGAAAAAACATTTTTTGTCAAACGTGATGATCTGATTGATACACTTTTGAGCGGCAATAAATTTCGCAAGCTCTACAGCCTGATTCAAACTCCGGCAGAACAATACAAACGACTCATCTCCTATGGTGGTACGCAATCAAATGCTATGCTCTCGATTGCAGCCCTATGCCATCAAAAGGGGTGGTTGTTCGACTACACTTCAAAACCTGTTCCAGAACAGCTCAAAAATAGGCCAACAGGTAATCTGAATAAATCCTTAGAGCTGGGTATGCGGCAGCATGAAGTGAGCCATGAAGATTATGAGGCTGCAATTGTTACTTTGAAATTAGAGGCTGATGATTCCACGTTGTTTGTACCACAAGGTGGAGCTGACCCGTTAGCGCAGGCCGGCATTGAAAAGCTGGCGGATGAGATTAAAGAATGGCAACAAGAGAGCGGGATTAAACAACTCAATGTTGTGACGCCATCAGGTACCGGAACAACAGCCTATTATCTTGCAACAGCTCTGTCCGATGTGACTGTGTTGACCACACCTTCGGTGGGCGATGAAGCTTATCTCATTGCTCAAATGAATATTTTGGGGCCACTACCTGAAAACTTACGCATCCTTGTGAACAGCAAAAAACATCATTTCGGTAAACCCTATGCTGAGTTTTTAGCTATGTATAACGAGTTGAACAATGCGGGCATAGAGTTCGATCTGATTTATGCCAGCTTGATGTGGCACACCCTGTTTCAACATATTGATAGCATAGAAGGCACCATTCTCTACGTTCACAGCGGTGGTTTGATCGGCAATGCAACCATGTTGGAGCGTTATAAGCATAAAGGTTTTATGACGCGCAAATAGATATGCCTTTTATATGTTGCTCTGAAGCAGGGATCAACGTTAGCTTAATCTATGTATGAATAGATATATCCAATCTGCTGTTTTATTAATTGTTTGTGTCTACCTTGGATGCGCTCTGTTGCTGTATATGGGGCAGCGGGAGTTGTTGTATTTCCCTACGGCGATAGTGGAGCACCCCTATGAGGAAATTCTCTTTGCACGTGATGAGGAGTCAATCCGCATTATTTTGCTCAATAGAGGCAATGAAAGCGCGATCCTCTATTTTGGAGGTAATGCTGAGGCGGTTGCTTATTCGGCAGCAGAACTGGCTGCGAGCTTTCCAAAGCAGGCTGTTTATTTAGTGAACTACCGAGGGTTTGGTGGCAGTAGTGGCAGCCCGACTGAACAGAATATGTTTTCAGATGCACGTTCTGTTTTTGATGCAGTGGTCTTAAAGCATAACTCTGTCTCTGTTGTGGGGCGTAGCATTGGCAGTGGCGTGGCTGCTCAGTTGGCCTCAGAGAGAGATGTGGATAAATTAGTTTTAGTTACCCCTTTCGACAGCATTCAGAGCATTGCTCAGGACTCATTCCCCATATTTCCGATCTCTTTAATACTCAAAGATAAATTTGACTCTTTAAGCCGTGTTGGGGCGATAAAAGCTGAAACCCTAGTGTTGATTGCTGAGCATGATGAGGTGATTGCCAGAGAGTATACAGATAGGCTGGTTGCTGCATTTCCATCATCCCAAATCAGTGTGGAGCTCATTCAACAATCAGGTCACAACAATGTTTCTCAATTTAAACGCTATTACCAATCGATGAGAGAGTTTTTGATGAAAGATAAAAGCAGGTATTCAATGCCGTAACAAACTTTAGCTCGGATAGTTCTCTGCATCATCTATTCATCAGTTCAACAAATACCTCAACACGACGATTATTTGCTTTCTTGCTCTTGGTTGCGTTGATTGGATCATAAAAGGAGCGACCCTCAACATATATTTTATTGGCATTGATCTTTTTACCCCACACCAATATGCGGGCAACAGCGGCAGCTCGGGCACTGGAGAGCCCCCAGTTATCAAGATGGTTTGTTTTTAGTGAGCCCCTTAACGGTAGCTGATCAGAGTGACCGATAACACGGATAATCGCTTCATCTGGCGCTTTTTTTAATGCTACTGCCAATCGGGTGAGTAGAGCACGGCCACTGTTAGTGAGCTCTGTTGAACCGCTGGAGAATAGTAATGGCCCGTGCATGGCCATGCCAACGGTGGAAGCAGATGGATGCTGAATGCTTGCTGAATGTTGTCGTAACTCTGGAGCAAATTCTGCTTTAAGAGCCTGTTCGAAAGGTTGAAGTATCGCAATACGCTGAGCCAGTTTCTCATCGGCGGCCTTCAAACGGGCGAAGTTGGCCTCAATGTTGATGATATCATTATAGTGTTTTTCATTGATGGCATAACAACCGGAGAATCCGACGGCGGAAACAAGTAACACTATAGAGAGCCTTATTGCTGTATATTTCGTGTTCATATTAATGCTCCCTAATCTGGTCGGTAGTTTGATGCTCTTCGCCTTGAGCTGCTTTCAGTGCATCAGAAAGCTGATGATCCTTTTGTTCGTATAGTTTGAAGTTTCCATTAAAATTATTGATTGCATCATACTCTGCTTTTTTTAGGGCAACACAGCTGGAAAAGAGAAGTAATATAAATATTATCAGGATGAAACGCATATTGACCTCCATAGCTTTATTTAGCGATCAAGGCGCGACTGAATGGCGGCTAACAGGGCTGGAGCAGCAGTTTCGGTACGCATAATGCGTGGGCCGAAGGTGAGGCAGGTAAATCCGCTTGTATTGAGTGTTTCTATATCGCGATCGCTCCAGCCGCCTTCGGGACCTATGGCCAGGGTGATGTCGTCACTGTTAAACATCGCTTCATTCTGCTCTTTCCAGCTGCTTGCATTGGGTTCCGGGTGTAGGATGAAGTTCAGTCCCTGAGTAGGTGTATCTTTTAATGCATTGGCCCAGGACACTTTGGGAATCATGGTGCGGCCACTCTGTTCAGCAGCTTCGATGATAATGTTTTGCCAGCGTTCTAAGCGTTTCTTTAATTTTGCACCATCGAGTTTCAATGAGCTGCGTTCACTGCGTACAATTGTAAAGCTGGCAGCTCCCAGTTCGGTGGCTTTTTGTAATACCGTTTCAATCTTTTCGCTGCGGCAGGCGGCCTGAACAATATGCACCCGGCTTGGCATCTCCCGGTCGACATCTGAGAAGGAATCAACCCGACAACTGGGGTCTTCACGTGTAAGCTGTTCAACTGTACAGAGGTATTCTCCTCCCGATCCATTAAACAACACAATCTCATCACCGGCAGATAGACGCATCACACTGCGCAGATAATGGGCGTGATTCGATGGTAAGTTGATCGAAATTGCGATGTGTAATTCCTGATTCAAATAAAGGCGGCATGTCATAGGCAGAATTGGGCCTGATTTGAGCCTGAGATGCAACAGCAATTAGAGGGAAAGCAATGCAGGCTCTTGACCGATAGACGCGTTAGCTCATGATGCGCGCATGTTTTTTGGCGACCTTGAATCACAAGATTGGCACTCAGTGCGCTTCTGGAAGCCCGATGATGCGGGTTTTAGCAGGGATGCTGCTGCGGTTTTAACAACAGCAGGCTCTTTGACCCGTTTTCTGGAGCGCCATTATGGTATCCGTTTGGACGTGGAGCTGCACGATCAGTTTGTTGATCAAGTTCAGCCTGGCGAAGCTCCTTTACTGAACTGTCCGGTGTCTGAGCCTGCTTTGAGAAGGCAGGTGTCGTTGATGCATCGTGGTTCGGTTTTGTTTGATGCTGAATCTGTACTGCCATTGGAAACCTTGCCCGCTGACTTGATTGATGATCTGCAGGCCGGGCTCCGGCCGCTGGGTAATTTACTGCTGGATCGCGGTCTCTCTCTGGCTCGTTCAGACCTCAGTGTGACACAGATGCAATGTGAAGGCGTGCAACAAGGGCGTTGGGCCAGGCGTTCAGTACTGCGCTCACAATCTGGTACACAAGCGCTGGTGGTAGAAGTGTTTCATCCGATTATGTGGGAACGCATAGAAACAACCAGTCGTCGCTACAGCCGTTAATCAGCATGGCTTATTCACCTGTCGGCAGCTTCTCTGATTGGGTTAAACTCTTACGCATTGATCGTCCCGTTGGTTATTGGCTGCTATTGTGGCCAACCCTGTGGGGATTGCTGGCTGCATCAGGTGGTTTACCGACTCTGAAAAATGTTATCATTTTTGTTGGTGGAGTAGTGCTGATGCGCTCGGCCGGTTGCGTGATCAACGATTTCGCTGATCGGGATTTTGATCCCCATGTTGAACGTACTAAAACACGCCCAATTGCGGCAGGGAACATCGCGCCAGGAGCTGCTTTAGTCGGTTTTATCATCATGTTATTGATTGCCCTGCTGCTGGTGTCGCAAACTTCATTTTATGTGATGGGGCTAGCCGTAGTCGGTGCTGTGCTGGCCAGTTTATATCCATTTTTGAAGCGTTATACACATTTTCCGCAGGCCTGGCTGGGTATGGCTTTTGGCTGGGGGGCGATCATGGCCTGGGCGGCAGAAACGGGCGATATATTCAATTCACCAATTCCCTGGTTACTGTTTTTGGCGAACGTCTGCTGGTCTCTCTCTTACGATACTGCTTATGCCTTGGGTGACCGTGAAGATGATAAAAAAATTGGTGTGAAATCAACCGCAATCTGGTTTGGGGATCGGGCTATTGCCGCTATCCTTATACTTGGATTTATGAATATTATACTGCTCGGTATTGCAGCGCTCATGCTTGGCGGTTTCTGGGTTGGGCTGGCCTGGTGGGCAGCCATGATCCTGCAGTTGATGCTGGGTGGTAGATTAATGCGCTGTGGTGAACGTTGGGGCTTTGAGTTTTTTATTCAATCCCACTACGTCGGAGCCGTGTTTGCCCTGGGCCTCGTTGTACAGGGATTATCTGCCTCTTTTTGATGGGTTACAAAATTGTTCTGAGCCGATCAGCGTAAGCTCAACTATTCATGCTCGTTGCCTGCTATGGCACTGCTTGTTTAGAGTAGAGAGACTTATTTTGGATAGAGTGCTGGTAGCACCTGCTTATCCGGTTTGCCTTGATCATCACCAGAACTGAAGATGGCCTGTTCAAAGGCTGTTTGCAACGGACCTGCTTGCCAGCCTTGTTTCGTTTGATTTCCTTCACCTGCATACAGATGAAGCTCGAGCATATTCAGTTGTTCTTTCAAATCAGGCTCAGAGCGCTTTGCCAGAGCAGCCAGGTTATTGACCTGCTCATTGGGCCATTGTGCTTTGGAAAAATTGAGTAGTGCTTGCTCGCACGCTTTGCCATGATTCTGTTTGCAGGTCTTCAGTACTGATTTTTTGAGAGAGGATAGGTCAACATTGGCATTGTTGTGGCTGCTGTTCGACTGAGGAGACGCTGTCGATTTACGAAAAATCCAAGCCAGGGTCAAGAACCAGCCGAGGGTTGAGAGCAGTGCTATCCATTTCCACCATGCTCCAGCACTCTGCTGGGGCGATGGATCTTTTTGTAGTGCGGTCTGCTCTGTTTCTGCGACACTATTTTTATCTATGCCTGGGCTGCTTTGAGTTGCATCGACTGGAGCCGGGAGAACTTTAAATGTGCGTGGTGGCAGGTTGGCGATCTGTCTGCTTTGCGTCTCGCTGTCCCACCATGCAATTTCCATGGCAGGAAGAATAAAGGTGCCTGGTTTGGTGGCTAGAATCGCCAATTTCTCCTGACGGGTACCCACGACACCATCAAACTGTTTGGCATCGTTGAGCACAGGCTTATCGGCATAAGCTTTCAGATGATCAGGTAGTCGGGTGGTTAATTCAGGTAGTTGACTGGAGTTCAAACCATGGGCCTGCAGCGTTACTGTGCGGGTAATGGAGTCACCAACTCTGAATTCACCCGTTGGCCAGTTCTCCATCAACTGTAGCTGTTTGGCAGGCAGCCACGCTTTGCCCTTCCAGTTGGCTGGTATGGTTTCAACATTGAGTTCAGCAGGATTGGAACGCACACGTATCGGGCGGGTAGATTGAAACGCTGAATAGCTGGATCGGCCGGCCAGCACAATGCCATCGAGTTGCACCGGTTCAATCTGCAGTGGGCCGTGTTGTTGTGGGAATATGCCATAGCGTCGTTCGGTGACAGCCCATGTTCGACCACTGCGATTGACCTGATAGTTTTTATCTTCGCCGAGTCGAACCAGCATACCATGATCGGATTTGGGTTCGCTCAATTGAGCCTGATTCAGAGCGACAGCCTGATAAATAAGCAGTGTGATGATCGCCTGCTGCTGAACGCGTACCGTTTTCGGGTTCACACTCATATCGATCCAGAGCTCACCCTGCGGTGTGGATGAAGGCTGCTGCACGACCGCTTTACTGACTTGAATGGTGATCGGTGCTGTTTTTTTACTGCCGATGTTAAAGGCGGGAATGATCAGAGCTCCGGCATGGCGTGGGCGCAATGTTAAAAACCAGGTCGATTTGCTGCTCATGGCACCATTGATGAGGCTGTAGGAGCTGCTCTGATTGCGCGATAAAACTTCAAAATTCTGTTGCAGAGCTGATGTGTCCGGCTCCCCTTTATCCTCGCCGGTGACTTCGACGCTTAAATTAATGGTCTCATCAACGCTGATATTGTAACGATCCACTGTTGCGGTGACCGCAGCTGTCGCTTCAAGGCTGAATAAGAGGGTGGTGATCGTGAGAAACAGAGCGATCCAGTTGTTTGCCTGTATCTGTTTTACCATTGCTGTCTGCCCCCTGACTCTCGTTGTGCTCCCTGCTGGTTTTGATACTGGTATTGAAACTTCCGCCGTAATAGTCCGCCCGGATCATCAGGAATACGCCGTAAGAGTTGCTGCTGTTCGTACTGTTTCTCCAAGGCCTCTTGATCTAGCTGCTCGGTGGCTTTGCTCGATCTGGTTTGCTGTTCAGCCTCGCTCTCTTCCTTCTGCTGCTTATCACTCTGCTTGTTCATGCTCTGCTTATTCTCTTGCTCTTCGTTTTCAGCGTCCTGATCTTCGGCCTCTTTTGATGCGGTAGGCTGTTGTTCCTGCTCTTCAT
Organism: Mariprofundus sp.; assembly: GCA_021772775.1. Lineage (GTDB taxonomy): Bacteria > Pseudomonadota > Zetaproteobacteria > Mariprofundales > Mariprofundaceae > Mariprofundus. The sequence goes on from JAJFLH010000038.1 coordinate 54,862, forward strand.
CAGAGTGCTGACCGGATTGAGAAGCATCTTGCTCTTGAGCGGATTGCTCACTTGATTCAGATGATTGGCTTTGGGATTGTTCGCCCTGTTCGCCCTGTTCGCCCTGTTCGCCCTGTTCGCCCTGTTCGCCCTGTTCGCCCTGTTCGCCCTGTTCGCCCTGTTCGCCCTGTTCGCCCTGTTCGCCGGAGGAGTCTTCTCCACTCTCCTGTTGATCGTTTTGATCAGACTCTTCGCTTTTATCCCCTTCGCCACCCTGCTGTTCTTGCTGTTGCAAGGCTTTCTCAACCAGTTCGCGATTGAAGTGGGCATCTTCATGGGATGGGTCGCGTGCTAAGGCCGCATCATAGGATTCGAGTGCAGCTTGTAGATCTCCTGAGCGTGCCAACGCATTAGCCCGATTATAGAGCGCTTCTGTATCATCAATATGCTCCAGACTTTGAGCCGCCTGTTCAAATTGGCCGGCCCGATAATGGGCTGTGGCTCGCCATTTCGGATCTTCAAAGCGGGCGGCTGCATCCTCAGTTTTCTCTTCAGATAGTAGCTTTTGGGCTTGCTGATCAGGCGTTTGCCATAAATCATTCCATGCAATGGCATAGGCAGATGTAGGCATCATGAATGGGGCTATCAACAGCGGAATAAGTATGAACTGTAGTAAGAGGCCGCGTCGAAAAGCCAGCAGAGATAGCGGCAACAACAGCAGCAACAGCCATGGCCCCTCCTCATGCCATTGGTCGCTATAGATGGTGTCAGAGGCTCTCTCTTCGCCCTGTTCAGATCCGTTGCCGCTGAAGTGGGAAGGTATTAAACCGGGTAGTCGCATGACATCTTTGTCATCCAGACGAATGTGTTGAAAAAGACCATCGCCTGCAGCCGCTACTGCCGATAGATGAGCTTCATTGATGCGGGGAAGAATGATATTGCCCGAGCTGTCTTTCATAAAACCACCAGCCCCCTCATTGGCACGTAGCGGAATCGGGGCTCCATCAGCAGAGCCGACAGCCAGCACGCTGACGATATGACCTCTATCAGCCAGTTTCTGAGCCGCTGAACTGGCGGCTTGATCAACACCATCGCATAAGATCACCACGGAACCTGCATGGATTGCACCACGCTGAAACATCGCCAGCACATGATTTAAGCCTTCAGAGGCTCTGCTGCCCTGCATGGGCATCATGCTTGTGTCGAGTGATGAGAGCAGTGACAGGATAGCCTGATTATCAGTTGTTAACGGCACCACATCAAAGGCTGAGCCGGCAAATACAATCAGTCCTGTCTGCCCCTCTTTACGGGCGGCAAGGATATCCTGCACCTTCTGTTTTGCACGAATAAGGCGACTGGGCTTAGCATCTTCGGCATCCATGGAACGGGAGAGATCGAGCACAATAATCATGGCAGATTGCGTTTGAAACACAGGCTGTGGCATCTGTTTCCAGGCCGGACCAGCCAGCGCCAGCGTTGCAATGACTCCACCAGTCATCATGGTCGCCAGCCAGAGTCTGGAGGCTTGCTTATGCTGGCTGGAGTCGCCCACCAGATAGCTAAGAAGCGCCGGGTCACAGAGGGCCGACCAGCCATTACTTTGCCGACGAGTAGTCCAGGCAGAGTAGCAGAGCCATAACCATAGCGGCAGCAAGAGTAAGCACCATGGGCGCAGGAAATGAAACAGTCCAATCATACTCAATGTTTCCACATGGCCCTCCATTGAATAGTGCCGGCCAGTAAGAGTGTGGCCAATAGCAGTGCTATAGCCAGAGGCCACATGAATAGTGCATGCAGGGGACGAAACATCTCGTGTTCACGCTCAACCGGCTCCAGTTGATCAATCTGTTGATAGATGCCATTGAGTTCACGTGTGTCTTTAGCGCGGAAATATTGTCCGCCTGTCTGTTCGGCAATGCTGGTTAGCCCTTTTTCATCCAGATCGGCAGAGGGGTTAATCTGTCGGGAACCGAAAAATGATCCGACACTCATTGAATCCGCACCAATACCGATGGTATAGATCTTCAGGCCTGCTTTGATAGCCAGATCGGTGGCTTGTTGCGGTGTAATATCACCGGCGGTATTTACGCCATCAGTGAGCAGTACCAGCACGCGGTCAACTGCTTTGGCATTGGCCGCCGAAGCTGCTTTTTTATCGCTACTGGGAGCTTCTTCACTGCTGCTCTGCTGCAGCCGTTTCACAGCTAAACCAATGGTGTCGCCAATCGCTGTCGATTTACCAGCTAGTCCGATGACCGACTCATTGAGTAAAATACGCACCGTTTGACGGTCAAAGGTGAGTGGTGTCTGCACATAGGCATTGGTGCCAAATAGAATTAGACCGATGCGATCACCTTCGCGGCGTTGGATAAAGGCATCAGCAACTGCTTTGGTCGCCGTTAATCGATCTACCTGTTGACCCTTGAGTGAAAAATCTTTGACGCGCATAGAGCCTGAAATATCCACCGCCAGTACCAGGTCGCGACCACTGATGGGAATCTCTACCGGATCACCATGCCATTCGGGTCTTGCAGCAGCCAGCAATAGCAGAATCCATATCAGCGATAGTGTGATCAGACGCGGCTTGGCCATGTCAAAGCGGGAGCTGCTCAGATCACTATTTTCCCAATCCGCTGCGAAGGGGATGTGTGCAACAGCTTGTGGTTGATGCAGTGGAGGCAGCAAACGCCTGACGAACCAGGGCATGGGGAGTAACAGTAGTAGCCATGGGTATACCCATGACAGAGCAGAGAGGGTGTTGATATCCATCAATTACTCTCCATGAGGCTGCTCTAACCAACTGCGGCAGAGGGATAAGAGTTCATCGAGCTCATTGTTTTTGGAAAAAACCTTGCGATAAGGGGCATCGATCAACATGCGACCAGCACCTTGAGTGAAATCATTGCGAATCCAACCCTGATCTAGGCAACTCAGCCATGCATCACCGGTCAGGCCGGCGATAGCATCGGATTGACTGCTGAGCTGAACCGCACAGCGACGTAAAAGTTGAGAGATCTCAGATACAGTCTGGCGGGCCTCTTCATCAGAAACAGTTGCACTCTCTCTGTGCCGTTGTTCAATCGTATTAAACTCAAGCAAGGCTGCTTTGATCACCTGCTGCTTTGAAAAGGTGACAGGTTTACTCTTCTGAACCTTGCGCCAGCGTAGGTAGTAATAGAGCGAAGCGATCAGGATCAATAGCAGTAGAAGCAGCATCCACCAGCCCGGAGCCAGTGGCCACCAGCCGATAGCTTCCGGCAGATGAATGTCCCGGAATCCAGCTAGAGGATCACTGTTTGCGTTATTTGCAGAGACCGGGTTCATCGACCAAGACGCACTTGTAACACGGTGAATGGGTCTTCATCCGTTGCGCACTCCAAAAGTACAAAGCCGGGTAGGCGAGCTAACCCCTGCAACTGTACACGGCGTCTGGAAAAGTTCTCTTGATGCAGCTGACGCAGTTTTTTGTTGGAGCTATCCAGATTACGTTGTTGTTGGCCATCACTGGCCTGCAGTTGTCCTACATCCGGCATATCTGCTTCGAAGGGATCATAAACCAGTACAAAAACCAGCGTGTGATGTGGAAGTAAGCGTTTCAGTAGTGAGAGGCTGTTCTCATCCATGCCACGGCCATCACTGACGAGCATGATTAAGCTGCCTGTACGCGCAGCATGCGAGGCGCGCTGCAGTGTTGTTCGCAGTGTTTCGTTTTCGTTCATGGCAGCTGTATTATTGCGCTGCTGCCAATGCGGATGATTCATGACATTGCCCAACATTCGCAAGACACCACGGCGGCCCCGTACAGGTTTGGAGAGTTGAATATTGGTAGAACTCTCGCCACCAAAAATTAGGCTGCCGATGCGATCTCCCTGCTGCATCACACTCCAGGCCAACAGGCTGGCACACTCTGCAGCAATGACCGATTTCAGAGCTCCACGGGTGGCGAAAAACATTGAGGGGCGCATATCCACCAACATGAGAGCTGGCCGTTCACGCTCCTCGCGAAATAGCTTGGTATGCGGTTTGCCGGTGCGTGCAGTCACCCGCCAGTCCATGCTGCGGATGTCATCACCGGGCTGATATGTACGCACCTCATCGAATTCAATGCCACGCCCCTGAAATCGAGACAGATGTGCTCCTGCCATCAATGCACGCGGATAGCCGGCCTTTAAATGCAAGGCCGTCGCGGGTCGCTGAAGATGAATCAGATAAGCCAAATCAGGTTTGATAGGATTAGGGCGCTGCAGTGTGTTCTCCTGTTCGTTGTGGTAAGTGATCCCTTATTAAAGCTTTTATAGGGACTGTTCTCGTCACTTTGTAGTGCAACTCATGCGTTTTGAGCAGGAAGTCTGGATTGCTGTGTTCGCTTTATCAAACATCTCTCATCAAAATCGCATGGTTGAATGGTACCTTGTCTTTGAGGAACATTGATCGAAATTTACGCATGAAGAAGGTGGGGGACAAGTACTCTTATAAGATGGAGAAGAGAGAGCGCCAACGCCTCATCTATTGAGTCAGCTTTAGAGTGGAATTTATAAATACTGCTAACTCAATCTGTTTTCAGACAAATAGAGTGGCTTAATTGGTCTCCGATTTTAACAGAGCAGTTTGCCAGCAGCTTGTGAGATTGTTTTTTACCATGGTGACAACGTGTTGATCCAGTTTTCCTTCATCGGCTTCTCTGCTGAGAATAGAGATAATCTCTTCAGGAGAGAGTGCGCCTCGATATGGCCTATCCTGTGCGAGTGCCTGAAAAACATCGGATACTGCCAGGATCCGAGCCTCCAGAGAGAGACTGCTCTCTTTCTCATGGTAGGGGTAGCCATCACCACTAACACGTTCATGATGCTGAGCTGCCCACTTGGCAATGAGTTCGAAACCTTTGATGCGTTTGAGAATGTCAAAGGTGTCAAAGCTGTGCCGTTGAATGGTTTTGAATTCAGGTAGTGTTAATTTTCCCGGCTTGTCCAGTACATCATCAGGTACACGCAGCTTACCAATGTCATGCAATAGTCCTGCAAGTTCCAATGTTTCACAGCTGGCTTCGGGTAGCTCAAACAGATGTCCCAGGTAACATGCTAAATTGGCTACACCGTCTGAATGTTCACGTGTGAATTTACTTTTAGCATCGACAATGTATGAAAAAATTTTGACGACGCTTCGAAGATCATGGAAATTAATAGGGCGGGTAATTTCATGCTCGATCCATTCGAAGACATAGCCGTTGACGTGCTCCCGCTCCAGCGATAACCAGAATGCTTCGGACTCGGAAACTCGCATGAACGCATCAACCAGCTCCTCTTTGAACCAGTCGCCTCGTTTCGCCATGATCTGTTCTCTTATGTCATCAATGGCCAATAAAACATTAGAATCTTGTACCTGAGCTTTGAGCGATAAAACATCGACGCGATCCACCATAAAGATGCAATTGGCCAGTATGGCGACATCCTCATCTACATCCATCGTGGCGTAAGCAGACCAGTGGGTATGATGGTATTGTACAATTTCGGAAAGGTGAGCCAATGGAGGAGCACTTTTTAATATCTGGGCACCGATATCACAATGACCATGTGCTTCTTCCCAGTCGAATTGGGCCAGTCGTGCATGAACGGCGGTATTGGAGACGCCGCAATCATGCAGTATCGCAGCTTGAAACAGCGCATCGAGTTTATGACTCTTCAAGTTTAGCTGTTTACCGCATTCTGCCGCCATATAGCCGACGCGTTTACCATGATGAACCTGAACTACACCAACCAGATCAAGTGCATCGGATAGTGAATAAATCGTTTCATGAAGGTTGATGTTGTAAAATGTCATTGATCCTAGCTCCGTTCCAATTCAGAGAGGAGCAAGAATAAGGCCAATAATTATAAGCGTTATGTAAGATTTCAGCTGGGGAAGAGAGTCCGCTGCGGTTCTCTACTTATGGCACAGCTACACGTTTCAGTAGTTCTGCAATGACATCATCCGAGCTAATGCCTGCAGCTTCAGCTTCGAAGCTTAGTAACACACGATGACGCAACACGTCAGGTGCAATGGCCTGAATATCTTCAGGGCTGACAAAGTCGCGCCCGGCCAACCATGCATGGGCGCGGGCACAGCGATCAAGTGCAATACTCGCACGAGGGCTGGCAGCAAACTGAATCCAGCGCGCCAGATCATCGCAATACAACTCTGGCTGGCGTGTCGCCATAACCAGATGGACAATATAATCTTCAAGTTCATCACTCATATAGAGTTGCATCGCCTGTTTGCGTGCAGTAAACAGATCGGTTTGTGATATTGTTGTTTGTTCCGATGGCTCGCAATGAGACGGTTGCAGCATCTCATTGCGGGTCAGGCGAAGAATTGCTTTTTCAGTTGCTGCATCGGGGTAATCAATACGCACATGCATCAAAAAACGATCCAGTTGGGCTTCGGGGAGGGGATAAGTGCCTTCCTGTTCAATGGGGTTTTGCGTTGCCATGACTAAAAACAGTTCAGGCAACGGATGGGTGACGTTACCAACGGTAATTTGGCGTTCCGCCATCGCTTCCAACAGAGCCGATTGTACTTTAGCTGGAGCGCGATTGATCTCATCAGCAAGTATAAGATTGTGAAACAGTGGGCCTCTCTGAAACTGGAATGAGGCATCTTGAGGTCGATAGATCTCAGTGCCGGTCAAATCAGAGGGTAATAGATCTGGCGTGAACTGAACACGATGAAAGTCACCCTCTAAGCCATCGGAGAGTACCTTGATGGCACGTGTTTTAGCTAGGCCAGGAGCTCCTTCAACGAGCAGATGCCCGTCGGCTAACAGGGCAATTAACATGCGGTTTATCAACTCATCTTGTCCAAGAATTTGCTGTTTTACGCGTTCAATCAACTGATGGACAGTTTTTTTCATGTCTCTCTCCGGTGTTTTCTTTTCTATGCATAGTGTTCAATGGTTGTTGATCTCAACCAATAGCACGCCACTTTAATCAAGTCTGCAGCGAGGTAAATATTTTGATTGAAATGATGCTAGAAACTGTTCGCTGGCTTTAAACTTGCTTATAGATGCTCAGGTATGCGGGTGATGACTCTGGTGTACTTGCTTGGAGAAAGGAGGTGCCAGCATATGGAGAAAACGCTGATAGAGTATCTGAACTCGGCGCTACCTTCTATGAGTACCTTAGACCGTGACGATATGATTCGCGTGATTTTGGAGCGGCCATTAGATCGCTCTATGCGAGATGTGGCCACCTCACTGGCCTATTCAGATGTGGGTATAGGTGAATTGCTCTCAGTGCTATTGCAGTGTGAATTGCTCTGCATTCAGGATTTGAACGAGCAGTCACAGGCTGAGGATGTGAATGCAATGCTGACCAGTTATTCTCTCTGTCTTGAGCATTTTAAAGAGCTACAAGCATCCACTGTTTTTGCATATGATCAAAAACTTAATGCGGTTCTTGATGAGGATATGCATAAGGATGTCCTCAGCCTGTGCAAAACAGACTGGGCCAAACAGGGCGTTGTGCCTTTGCATAATTATTTTTATGAAATACCGGTGACAGCCAAAGCGGAATATCAGGGTAGCGGTAGTGTAAATGTGAAAGTTTTGCTGTCACCAGAACTGAGTCGAGTCTTTGCTGTCTCTAATAATATGAGGGAAGCGTTTGTAAGAAGCCCTGACGAAAAATATATCATTCGACTTGGGGCGCTTGATTGCTCCGGCGAGAGATTGAACCTGGTGATGCGTTCGATTGAGCCTGCCAAACGCGAGCTGCGCAATCATGTCAGAATTCAGCCGCTGGAAGAGCAAACTGAGGTTCGTTTAGGGCGTCATGGGGCAGCTGTTCAGGCTAGGATGCATGATATATCAATAGCTGGTTTGGGGGTGGATATACCTTTAGATGCTGAGCTGCAACCAGGAGAACTGGTTAGTTGCCTGTGGCAAATCGGTGAGAGTAAGCTGTTTATGGAGGCGCTCGTACGCTGGGTAGTTCGAGGGGATGCAAATGGGCATGCAGGGCTCAAATTTATCACATCTGGCCCTTTTGATGAAATCATTCGCAAGTTTATGCTCAGCGAACAGCAGAAGCTGATTGGGCGCATTCGGAAATTGGCGACACCAAGCTGGATGGGGGGGTAAATAAAGCTCAATGCATAAAGTAAGAGGGCGCTGTCTACAATAAGCTGTTGTAGTGGGCAGATCCCGGTCTGACTGTTGCCGCATTTTGCGGAACTGTTTCTGTAAGCTTCAATTTAAGGGAGCTATGCAAATTATTTTACCACTCTATAGCGGTTCTAAAGTTTGCAAGGATATGGATGATAAAACAATCAAGAGTTATTCAGAGTCTTATTCATTATCCCTTGGGACTCAAGGCTTTCCGAATACGCTGACTTAGCAGTACGGCATGAGCTGGTTTGGTAATAATTTGATCTTTATCGATATCGGCGTGATTTACAAAGACATTGGCTTCGGCATAACCTGTAGTGAACAGCACAGGAAGCGTTGTTTTCAAAGCTCTTATCTCCCTTGCCGCTTCAATTCCACCGAGTACAGGCATCACAACATCAGTGATAAATAGATCAATCGCGTCTCTATTGTTTTCAAAAATAGCTACAGCTTCTTTTCCATTTTTTGCCGACATCACCTGATAACCGATACTTTCCAGTACTTCACGTGTGATAGAGAGTGCCTGTTCATCATCATCGGCGAGTAGGATGAGCTCCCCCTGGCCTTCGATAAGTCCTGTTTTACCATTTGCAGATGTTTTTGCAGCAGAGTCATCCAGCAAAGGCAAGTACACATGGAATGATGTGCCATGCGCTGGTGTACTATCGACATCAATAATTCCGCCGTGTGATTGTACGCCTCCATACACCATGGCTAATCCGAGTCCGGTTCCTTTACCCTCGGCCTTGGTGGTAAAGAAAGGTTCAAATACTTTATCAATATCTCGCGAGGAGATGCCGGAACCATTATCTGCAATGGTTAAACATGCATAACCATCTGCCAGCGTTTCTCCTGTATGTTTTTGTTTGAATTTGTTGTCGGGTTTCGATTCATGCAGGTAGACCTTGATATAGGGATCAATCACGCCTGTTAAAGAGTCGCGGGCATTGTTAAGTAGGTTGATAATGATCTGATTCAGCTGAGTGGCGTCGCCAAGTACCATCAATGGTTTTGATGTAATATCATATTGAACTTTAATGTTCTCGGGTATGCCCACCCGCACCAGTTTTAATGTCTCTTTTACAAAGGTAGGCATTGGCAATGACTGCATCTTTACCGCATCTTTTCTCGAAAAGGTGAGCAGTTGGGAAACAACCTCGGATGCTTTAAAGCATAATGTCTCAATGTCATGTAATTTCTTTGATAAAGTAGCATCACTTTCAGCACGCTTTTTGGCTAGAAAGATGTTTCCTGTAATGCCTGCAAGCATATTGTTAAAATCATGCGCAATGCCGCCGGCAAGTGTGCCAACCGCTTCCATTTTTTGGGCTTGGCGAAAACGCTCTTCAAGCACTTGCTGCTCTGTAATATCCTTTATCGTTAAGAGTGTTGCTGTCTCGCCTTCAAATACAATAACAGTACTGGAAACTTCAGCAATGAATTCGCTGCCCTGCTGGGTGCATAGATGAAACTGCTTGTCTCTCATGCCTGAGTCTTGTTCGATTAACTGATCCTGCTCATGTTTAAATTCATCATGTTTGAAGACATCACTAAGCAGATGGCCAATGAAATCGCGCTTCTTCTCAAAACCAAACATCTGGCAAGCCGATTTGTTGGCATAGATAATGGTGCCGAGTTTATATAACACGATGGCGTGGGGGGCATTTTCTGTAGCCTCGATGTAAAAGTTCTCAATGTTAATTAAAGAATCTTCCTGTAAAGCAGAGAGCGCTTTTATTCGACGTTCAGTCATGACCAGTTTGCGAATCAGATAGCGCCCCAGATCCTGAAAGAAGCAGGAGCGCGTAATAATTCCTTTGATCAGCCCTGAAGGTCCGGTGACAGCCAGGTGATGAATATGTGTTTGATGCATTTTCAGTAGTGCATCCTGAGCGGATGCATGGATGGAAATAGAGACAATCGGTTGTGACATGATCTGTTGGGCTGGAGTGTGTGCCGCGGTTTGGTCGACCATCAATTGAGGGAAATCGCGCTCAGTGATGATGCCCTGTGGAATACCATGGTCAGTAATTACTAAACTACCAATTTTATTGCTCTGAAATGTTTCCATTATCTTTGAAAAAGGGGTGTCGGGTGCTGCCTGGATGACCTTTGCTTTCATAATTTCGACCACTTTTTGTGATCGCATTAAATCAGCGGAGCCCAGGCTGTCCATGATATTACTTTCTGAAACGAGCCCTTGTATATGCAAATGCTGATCTACAATGGGAATATGGCGAATGCCTTTGTCCAACATGATATCAAGCGCATCTAAAAGTGAGATGTCGGGCTGGCACGTTGTTACGGGGTGAGACATGACATGGCGAACAGGGGTTGAGAAATCAATATGGTTTTCATACAGCCGAGGCAAATCCCGTGCAGTTAACATACCTACAGGGACCTCTTTTTCACAGATTACTACACTGGTCATTCGTTTTACAGCCATAGATCGAATGGCTTCACGAATAGGCAGGTCCGGTGAGATATGAACTGCATTGACGCTGCATACGTCACCAACACTTTTATTTAACATTTAATAAGGTGTTTAACCATAATTTTTCCTCGCTTGCGTTGAAACAAGCAACGAACATAAACAATCGGCCTTATCTTGTGAATAACATTGTTGAAGCTAAGGCATCTATTGTGATTGCCTTCAATGTATTCACAATGTGAAAAATATTTAACTCACGATTAACTTGTTTCTAAGTATGTCACCGTAATCTCGCTTGTGTCTGGCGCTTTTCCTTCCCTCCCCTCCCTAGTGTTTTGCGTCAGACACGAGGCCCCGATATCCGTCGGGGCCTTTTCTATTTGGGCTGTCCGATCTGATTCAGATTGTGCTGTTGCAGTTTTACTTAGCTAATTTATTACCCTGTTGCTAGTGAGGGGTGCAATCGCTTAATCAGATCGCTACACTGCGCCGCTGTCTTAATAGTATGGAGGTTCGGTATGCCTTGGAGCGACCAGAACGGTAACAATCAGAACCCTTGGGGTAAGCAAGGTGGTGGTAGTGGTGGAAACAATAACCAGACCCCTCCGGACCTGGATGAGGTGCTCAAACGCCTGCAAGAGCGCTTTGGCGGCTTTTTCGGTGGTGGGAACAGCAATAATAGCAACAGTTCCGGCGGCGACTTTAATCTCAATAAAAATGCCATCACAGCGATTTTAGGTGCTCTGTTTGTGGTCTGGATTGCTACTGGTTTTTATATGGTTGCAGCCGATGAAGAGGCGGTTGTTCTGCGTTTTGGTAAACATACGGCGACAACTGGTCCTGGTTTGAACTGGACAATTCCTTATCCAATTGACCGCGTTGAGAAGTTGCCTGTGACACGTGTACAGCGTTTAGAAATCGGCTTCCGTCAGTTTGGCGATGGCACGATTCGTAAGCGTAATAACGAATCACTGATGCTGACTAAGGATGAGAATATCGTCGATATCTCGTTTATTGTGCAATATAAAATCAAGAGCGTAGAAGAGTTCCTGTTCAATATTGATAGCGCGACCAAAACTGTACGTGATGCGGCTGAATCAGCGATTCGTGAAGTGATTGGTCGTACTTCAATTGATGATGTGCTAACCACCAAGAAAGCCGAGGTGGAAGTGGAGACTCAGGATCTGATTCAGGAAATCCTGAATAGTTATGGTGCAGGCATCTCAATCAGTACCATCAAGTTGCAAGATGTGCAGCCGCCAGAGCGTGTGATCAAAGAGTTCAAGGATGTGGCATCTGCGCGTGAAGATAGGGAACGTGCCAAGAACGAAGCGCAGGCTTATGCCAATGATATTATTCCAAAAGCCCGTGGTGAAAGTAAGAAGATGGTGCTCGATGCTGAAGCCTATGCCAAAGAAGTGGTTGAGCGCGCCAAGGGTGAGTCCGAGCGTTTCGAGTTACTGTTGACTGCTTATAATCTGGCCCCTGAAGTAACCCGTAAACGTCTCTATATGGAGACTATGGAACAGGTGATGACAAAAGCTGACAAGATTATTATTGATGGTGCGGTTGCTGGCAGCGTATTGCCATATTTACCTCTGAATAAAGCCAGTGGTAAGGTTGAGGTGACGAAATGAGTCCAAAATTAACGATGATAGCTATTATTCTGGGCGCAGTTGCAGTTGTGCTTAGTATGAGTACGTATGTTGTGGATCAGCGCGAGCAGGCGCTGGTATTGCAGTTCGGTAATCCAAAAGCAGTGGTGCAAGATGCAGGTCTGCATTTTAAACCGCCATGGCAGAGTATTGTAACATTCGATAAGCGTCTGTTGGAAAGTGATGTTCCACCCAATGAAGTGATCACCAAAGACAAAAAGTCTATTATGGTAGATAGCTATGCGCGCTGGCGTATTACCGAGCCGCTTAAAGTGTATCAGGTGGCGCGGACTCAGACTGGTGTGAAAGCACGTATGGACGATGTTGTGCGTGGTAAAGTGCGTGAAGTATTGGGCCAGCATACTCTGCATGAGATCGTATCCGGTGGTGATAAAGCTGATTTACGTATTGCCTTGATGAAATCAATCCGCGATCGTGCCGATGAAGGTGTGCAGGAGTATGGTATTACCGTGATTGATGTGCGTATCAAACGTGCCGATCTACCACAGGAAAACTCAGAAGCTGTATTTCAGCGTATGAAGGCTGAACGTGGTCGTATCGCTAAAGAGTACCGTTCTGAGGGTGAAGAAGCGGCAAGAGAGATTCGTGCTGAAGCTGAGAAAATTCAGAAAACTCTGGTGGCAGAAGCCTATAAGAAATCTGAAATTGTTCGTGGTAAAGGGGATGCAGAATCGACTGCTATTTATGCCAAGGCATATAATAAGGATGCAAACTTCTATTCATTTACGCGTTCTTTGGAGGCATATCGTAACTCTATTAGTACCGATACACGCTTGGTGATTTCACCTGATTCAGAGTTCTTTCGTTTCTTCGAACAGTCACGTAAGTAATTCACGACTCTGTCTGATTTAAGCCGCGGCCGTTTGTATGGATGATCTTTGGACTGCCGTGGGCTTGGTGTTGGTGTTGGAGGGGGTTATTTATGCTCTGTTTCCGCAAGCTATGATCGACATGATGCGTAAGTTGCCGGATATATCTCCGCAGGTGCTCCGCTTGATGGGATTGATGGCAGTGATAGTTGGATGGTTGATTGTGAAGTGGGTGCGGACTTAATAGCTCAAACGCTGATAATGGATTAATAAAAAAGGCTCCCTTACGATAGTAAGTGAGCCTTTTTTATTTTGTGGCAGAAAGAGAGACATCAGAATATGTGATGGTCACAGAGTTCTGATTTAAAGCGATGTTGTTGGTGGAATGCTTTAGCTGTTAGAGAGCAGCGTCATTCAGGCGTGGTTTTAACTGGAATCCATGCTTGATGGTTGGGGCGGCTATTTAGCCCGCATCAAACATCACGCCGGTTCATGAATAATGCGGGTTAGTTTATTTATGGATAATCTGGCTTAAAGTGCCTGTGGAATAGATGGCACTGCTGCTGGGGTCAGGTTGATTTGTGGCTCGATTGCTTCGTGAGCTGCTTCAGGCTCTGCCTCTGTGTTGTTGGTTTCTGTTTCTTCGATTATCAGCTCGCCTGGAGCTGGGTGTTCAATAATAGCCTCAATTTGTGAAGGTGCTGGTTTAGACTCTGGTGCTATGTCGATTGGGGCGGTTTCTTCTGTTTGTGCAGGTGTATTGAATCGTTCATTGAGGTTAGTCAGGCTTTGTAACATCTCTTCAACTTCTGAGATGGCTGCTTTTGTACCTTCTCCCGCGATGTCACTGATCTCACGGATGTTATCCAATGCTTTTTTTAATTGAGTTTGCACTAGTTTTTCTCGGTTGCTTTGTACCTGGTCGTTTAAAGTGATCAGTTGACCATCGATGTTTGATATTTTGTTATCAAGACTGCTCATTTGAGCTTGCATGCTTGAGTTGTCATGTCCATTATTAGCAGAGAACAGTGCGTAACCCGACAACAATAGAGCGGCTATTGATATATATAGTGAAGTATGTGGTTTGCAGTTGCAGCCCGTGTTGCAGGTTGATGATTGTTCGGTTGTTTTTTCTTGTGTGCTCACTTCTTTGCTGCTGTCCTGCTCGCTCATATGGGCTCCTTTATCTTGTCATTGGCAAGTGTGTTGTAGATCTTATTATAGATAATGATGTTTGTAATGTCTGCTCGCAACCTATCTTATATAAGCGATGTGACTGTGATATGTCTCACTATGCTAGCGGTGAGTGGATTACAGTGACATGATTCGCTACCGATTATTTTTTGAGGTGGATATGAACATTCAGGAACAGATGCAACTGCTCAGTCGCGGCGCGTTGGAAATTTTGCCCGCCGGTAGTCTTGAAGCAAAATTAAAATTGGCTGAGAAAGAGGGGCGGCCGCTGCGCGTGAAAGCGGGTTTTGACCCAACAGCTCCAGATTTGCATCTGGGACATACGGTATTGTTGGAAAAGCTTAGGCAGTTTCAGTACTGCGGTCACCAGGTGATTTTTTTGATCGGTGATTTTACCGGTACTATTGGTGATCCGACTGGGAAAAATGAAACACGCCCACCATTAACGCCTCAAGAGGTGCTGCTCAATGCAGAGTCTTATAAAGAACAGGTGTTTAAAATTCTTGATCCTGAGAAAACCGAAGTACGTTTTAATTCGGAGTGGCTAGGTAAACTAAGTGCTGCGGATTTGATTCGTATTGCAGGTAAGGCAACAGTTGCTCGCATGTTGGAGCGGGATGATTTTGAAAAGCGTTATAAGGGTGGGCAGTCGATTGCGATTCATGAATTCCTCTATCCGCTGGTGCAAGGTTATGACTCGGTAGAGCTCGATGCCGATGTAGAGTTGGGTGGTAACGATCAGAAGTTTAATCTTTTGATGGGGCGTCAGTTGCAAGGTGCTTACGATAAACCGCAACAGATGATTTTAACCATGCCATTGTTGGAAGGTTTGGATGGCGTCAATAAAATGTCCAAATCGCTAAATAATTATGTTGGTGTTGCAGAGTCGGCTAAAAATCAGTTTGGTAAACTTATGAGTGCATCGGATGATCTGATGTATAAGTACTATGAGCTGCTTACAGATCTTGATTTGGATGAAATCAAAGCAATGCACCCTATGGAAGCCAAAAAAGGGCTTGCTGCTCTGATCGTGGATAAGTTTCATGGTGATGGAGTAGGGGGGCAGGCTCGGGCTGGTTTTGAAGCCCAGTTTACCAAAAAAGAGATCCCTGATGATGTGCCTGAGCTTTCGCTGCCGGCGGAAGATGGGGCTTTATGGATTATTAAGGCGCTATCTCAGTCTGGGTTAACGGCATCCAATGGTGAAGCTATGCGTATGGTGAAACAGAATGCGCTTTCCATCGATGGAGAGAAGGTAACAGATAAGGATCTTCAGTTAAAAGCTGGAGGCCCATACTTGATTAAGCTTGGCAAACGAAAGTTTCTGAGTTTAACTGTTGTAGCTTGAGGCAGCGAGCTCTGCTCACAGTCTGAACAGTTGATGTTGCATATACATATATAGCAGAATCGTTATTGATTCTGAGCGGATGAATGTTTTCCCTTTGGAGGTGATGATGTCAGATAAACCTGTAGTGAAACACGATATGCTTAATACGCTCTTACGTGAGGAGCGCATAGAAGAGGCCAATGAGCTTCTTGCCCAAAATTTTGAGGCAGACCTTTCGGGTACAGATTTCCGCGCACTGCACCTTTGTGGTTTGAACACCCAGGGGCTCGACTTCTCGAATAGTTATTTTCGGATGGCTGATCTTCGCGGGCTGGATCTCCGAAGCTGTAATTTAGAGGGGGCAAGTTTGCATGCGGCTCATATTACGGGCTGTTATTTCCCTAAAGAGTTAAGTCCTGAAGAGATCATCATGTCTGTCGAACATGGTACAAGAATGCGTTATCGATAGTTTGACTGAGAAACCAGTACATACTCAGGTGAGTTATAAGGTGTAGCTGAGTATGCGGGAAGTGAGTATTCAACATCTTATATATATAATAAGTATCGGTTCGGAGTAGAAAAGGGGTATAAGGCAAATTTATCGGTACAAAAGTCAAATTCATTCGGATCAGAATGGGATGTTATCAATGTTTCTGGTCGGGTTAATGAAGCTTAACAATAAAGTCATTGACGCAACGTCGTTCGCCGCTACTGTTCGCCGCCCTCGCAAGACAGGCAACTGGTTTGAGAGGGACTTCTTACTACGATTCAGAGCAATTTGGAGAGTAGAAAGAAAGCAGTTGACGAACGTAATCGAGACGATAATGTTCGCCGCCCTCGCAAGACAGGCAGCTGGTTTGAGAGGGGTTTCTTGCTACGATTCAGAGCAATTTGGA
>JAJFLH010000039.1 GCA_021772775.1 Mariprofundus sp.
TCCAAATTGCTCTGAATCGTAGCAAGAAACCCCTCTCAAACCAGCTGCCTGTCTTGCGAGGGCGGCGAACATTATCGTCTCGATTACGTTCGTCAACTGCTTTCTTTCTACTCTCCAAATTGCTCTGAATCGTAGTAAGAAACCCCTCTCAAACCAGTTGCCTGAGTTGCGAGGGCGGCGAACATTATCGTCTCGATTACGTTCGTCAACTGCTTTCTTTCCACTCTCCAAATTACCCTGAATCGTAGTAAGAACCCCCTCTCAAACCAGTTGCCTGTCTTGCGAGGGCGGCGAACAATAGCGGCGAGCGACGTTGCGTCAACACATATCATTCAGATTTATCCAAGCAATGCCTTTAACCCTGTCATAGCAACAATATATTCAGAATATGCTCAGATACTCTCCCCGCATATCCCCCGAGAACTGCGGCACAAGCACCATTTCAATAAGGAAAAGGAGTAATTTCGCGGCATATCTTATATCAGTTTATGCTTTTAACTGCACAATGCTTGAACATAGCCACCAATTTAGCATCAAACTGAGTACCCGATGCCTCTTCCAAGCGTGACATTGCCTGCTCGACTGTAAGACCTTTACGATAAGGTCGATCCGCAGTCATCGCATCGAATGCATCTGCCACAGCCATGATTCGAGCGCCGAGTGGTATTTCGTTGTTACACAGCCCATCGGGATACCCTGAGCCATTGATCCATTCATGATGGTGACGAATCATCGGAATATGCGGATGCAGCATCTTTATTTTGGAAAGTATTTGCGCACCATCTTCGGGATGGCGTTTGATGATAGCATATTCTTCTTCTGTGAGGCGTCCCTGTTTATTAAGAATAGACCCTGGCACCCCAATTTTCCCCAAATCGTGCAACAACCCCGCAATACGCAACTCTTCCAATCGTTCACCAGACCAACCCAGGGCTTCTGCCAGTATCACCGCATATCCAGTCACACGTCTGGAATGCCCTGCAGTCCAGGGTGATTTTTTTTCCACTGATTCAGCCATAGCCAATACTGTTTCCATCATCTGCTCCACTAAACGCTCATAAAGCCTGGCCATCTCAATGGCTACCCCCATCTGACTGACCATAGCTCGACATAATTGAATCTTACGCGCATCAATCGGATCACGCTCACTGGAACGAAATTCGCTCAACACAACCATGCCAAACACCTTGCCCTTGTTCGAAATTGGCATACAAAGAGTAAATTCGGCTTCATCCATGCGCAAAAGCGCCCGCTCTGTCTCGGAGATTTGATCATCATGAGCAATCAACATGTGATCATTGCGACTGATCGTTTGCCATATATTTGGACAGCTATCTTTGCTTCCTGATGGCGGGGTCTGCAGAGAAAGAGGCCGAATAGGATGTTCAGCATTCATATCCAACAGATCATTGTCATCCAACATTAATATACGACAAAATGTAACTCTGAGCATATCCACCAGCGATCTGGAAAATTGATCAAGCACCTCAGGCAGCGACTGTGCAGAGCCTATATGTTGACTGGCCGCCATCAAATGAGTCAATTCCATCGTCTGCTCTTCGATCACCATCTCCTGATCACCCAGCAAAACACGAATTTTGTCAGCCATATCATTAAATGACTTCACCACAGTCCCTAGCTCTGTATTGGCTTCACCCTCAACATCACGACTCAAATCCCCTTGAGACATACGCTTCGCACCCGCACCAAGTAGAGCCAGCGGCTTAAACACCAATCTATTGAGCATCCACAACAGCAGTGACAACAGCAGTAATATTTGTATCACACTAATCTGTAACAGCTCAAACTTTTCTTCTTCTACTTTTTCTTTCAGGCCACTGCTATTCATACGCAAAGAGAGGATACCAAGTGATTCACCAACTTCAGCCTGATGACAAGCAAGACATGCCTGCTCAGCAAATAGAGGATAGATAAATTCAGTGATATGCTGCTCACCATCTTCTGATTGCTCTATCAAAGCTTGATTGCTTTTCAAGCCCTCCTTCTCCAATTGAGTTTCCGCCATCTCATTCTCATGTATACCAAACTGGCGATTGAGTGCTTCACCATGCAACACCCGCAATGCCAGCACTTCAGGCTGCTTATCGATTATACGCTGATAAGCTTTCTCCAATGCCTTATCATCAGCACCTGCGTTCATCATTTCGACTACCGTAATTTTCAAGGTCTCACCCAAAACACTGAGCTCTTTATATGATAGGTCATGCATTTCCGCTTCAAAATATTGACGGGTCAGCCAATAACCACTGGTGAGGATCCCCGCCACCGACAGCGCCACGATAAGAATAACACGCAGGCGAATAGAAAAAGGATAACGTTCAGTCATAGAGGCACAGCTTTCGCGAGTAAGTCGTAAGGTCGAATGTGTCAAAGTCAAAGTGAACCATACTCAATGCTAGCAAAGCGCAGGCCACCTTAGCCCCAACCTGAATCACAGCGCACAAAAAAATACAATCACCACTCACAGGATTAAATCGATCTGCCACGCTTTTCTTTCAACGGATACTTCAATGGTGGTCGACTATGTGCAACGCAGATCATGCATACCGGCTTCTTACTATATTATATATAAGAGCAGTGAGATACGATTCATGCATGGATCCAATCACGCATGCTATTTCTGGGGCCGCACTTGCGCGCGCCATTCCCAAACATCATCTGCCAGCACGACAGTTGCTGTTTATCATTCTTCTTACCATGGTGCCTGATGCCGATATTATTTTGCGTCTGTTCTCTGATACACTCTATCTACAACATCACCGTGGCATCACCCACTCCATTCTGTTAATTCCATTGTGGGCTTGGCTTATCTATAGCCTTAGCTCCAACAGCATTAAACATAATCCGATCATGCCGTGGTTAATCGGTGCTGCACTGTTGTTACATATATCTCTCGATATCATCACCACCTTCGGCACCATGATCCTAGCCCCCTTCTCCGATTGGCGAGCCAGCCTTGATCTACTTTTCATCATCGACCCTTTTTTTACTGCCAGCATGCTGATTCCCTTATTGCTGGGAGTAATATGGAAACAACAGAAACGAAAAATGGGAGTCCTCAGCCTATTTCTAATGTGCAGCTATTTAGGGCTGACCTACAGCAATCAGCAAGAGGCCATTGATCTGGCTCGCCACCAACAGCCCAATGCCAAAGCTTATAACGCCTTACCGATGGCATTCTCGCCGTACCATTGGCAGCTCATTGCTGAATATCCCGATCACTACGCCAGAGCAGCAATCAATCTGAAACCAGACTTCTCCGGCACCAGCTCACTGTTCGACAAAACATTCGTGACGAATTTGCTCTCCACACAGATGCATGGCCCCAATACAGTTGTATGGCAAACACTTCCAGCCATGCACACAGCCAACAGTATCAGAATTTTTCCGGGCACTGTATTTTACGGCTGGTTTGCCCGCTATCCAGTACTGCTTGAACAAAACGATAAACAGATCACATTCGGAGACTTGGCCTTTGGTGGCGGTGCACCAGGAGTTCGTCCCGCCTTTCAGCTGCAGATCAATTTTAAAGATGGAGCGGTCGACGAAGCTCCAAAGCAACAGCCCCCCCATGCATGGCTGATTTGGCGCAATGATCACAAGAGCAAACTCGCCCCAACATCGCCCCCCTTCAGCTGGTTTTAAGCCACTCTCGAGCAAAAACTCATGACTTAATTCTTCATCTGCGTTTCATACACAGAAGTTCTGATTATGTTATACTATATATATGATGATGGTGTCTGGAATCTCTTTCCCCGAATATCTACCTGCTGTTGCGGTTCCTACAGCGATCATGCCTCATATTGATAAAGCTCAAAGCGTCGCGACTAACCTGCAACCGGTACAACCCTATAGCGCGACCACTTTTCGCCAGCACCGCAACCAATTTGATCGCAGCTTACAAGACTCCTATGACATGCATGGCCGCATGGTTCGCAATCAACAGCCCACAGGCACACAACTCAACACCCTTATTTGAAGAAAGTGCCATTAGCTATGGCTCTGCAATCACCGCCTAACGCCTCTTCTCTGCCAGCACCTTTTTCTGTAAAGCCGGAGGCATGATCTCATAATGATCAAATTCAATGGTATAACTACCTTCGCCGCTGGTCATAGCTTTTAACTGGGCTTGATACGACTGAATTTCAGCCAGTGGAACTTCGCTCATAACAATCGCGGCACTACCTTTAATATCAGTGGCCAAAATCCGACCTCGGCGGGCGTTGATATCTCCCATGATATCACCAATATGATCTTGAGGTGTAGTAACCTCCATTTTCACTACTGGCTCTAACAATACTGGTTTACACTCCAGAAATGCCTTTTTAAACACCTGACTTCCAGCCGTATGAAAAGCAATCTCCTTTGAATCTACCGAATGGGTTTTACCATCAAGCAACGTTACCCGCACATCAGTAACCGGAAAGCCGGCCAGAATACCTTCCTGCATTTGAGCCTGAGCACCTTTGTCAACGGCTGGACGAAAACCCTGATCAATCACACCGGCACGGATTTGATCAACAAACTCATAACCTTTACCACGCTCCATCGGCTCCAGATTAATTACCACTCGTCCAAACTGACCTGCGCCACCGGATTGTTTTTTATGGGTGTATTCAACCTTGTGAGCCGAGCGGGTAATGGTTTCCATATAAGGAACCTGTGGCTCTGATACCTCAACATTGATTTTGTAACGGCGCTCCAATTTCTTTAACACCCGTTTCAAATGCAGGCCAGACATGCCGCTGATAATCAGGTCTTTGGTCTGCGCATCGGTATGCACATGGAAAGTGCGATCATCATTTTCCATCTCATGCAGGGCTTCACCGATTTTTTGCTCATCACGATGTGTTTTCGGTTTGATAGCCAACGACACCATCGGCATCGGAAAGTTTGTCGTATCCATGCTGATCTCTGTATCTGAATCAGTCAGAACATCACCGGCATGCATATCGAAGATGCGTGGGATAGCAATCAAGTCTCCGGCAACAGCACTCTTGATATCGCTCATCTTTTTACCAATAACCCGATAGATATGCCCCGCCTTCTCACTCTTACCAGAACGCCGATTAATAAATGCACCATGTGCCGAAATCGACCCGGAAAGAATACGGGCATAAGAGATGCGACTGACAAACTCATCTGATGCGGTGCGATAGACATAAGCACTGAAACCTTTGATATCAGCGACTGAAACCAGCTCTTCATTCTGATAAACCATGCGTTCAATATCATCACAGGCTGGAGTCAGTTCGGCCAACAGATCAAGCAGCTCTTGTGTGCCTATCTCCTGTTGTGCTGCCGTTGGAATGACTGGAAACAGACCACCATGCAGCAGCGCATGCTTAAGTGCCTTCAACAGATCCAGTTCAGCAATGCTTTCGCCTTCCAGGTAACGCTCCATCAAAGTATCATCTGTTTCAATAATGGCTTCAACAATCTGATTATAAATCGCATCACCACCGTCGATAGCATCGGTATCATGCAATACAGAAAGCAGGCCTGTAATCTTGCCCGATGAGAGGTCTGGCACATATAACGGAATACAACGGTTGCCATATTCAGCTTTGATCATTTCAAGTACTGCTGCAAAACTGGCGTTATCCGCATCCAAACGTGTAATCGCAATAATACGTGGAATATGCCGTTGAGAGGCCAAGCGCCACATGCGGCGGGTATTCACTTTAATCGCATCCACAGCATCAATACAAACCAGGGCACACTCCACCGCATGCAATCCAGTCATGGCTTCACCGATGGTATCGGGTGAACCCGGCACATCCAGACAATTGAAATGAAGACCTTTATAAGGAAAAGAGACAGTGGAACAGTAAAATGACTTCTCAAATTCGATTTCGTCCGGATCAAAATCACTGACTGTATTATGCTCAGGAATATGCCCCATGCGTCCTGTTGCACCGGAAACATGTAGCATTGATTCCAGTAACGTGGTTTCACCGGCGCCCTCATGGTCGAGCAGTGCAATATTCCTGATCATTGAGCCGTTAAGCTTGGTCATATTCCCCTCCTGAAAGATATGCGATCAGGTTAATACGCTGAGCGCAAAACAAACGAAATGAAGTATAAATCATACTGGAGAGCCTGCGGGCATTCAATGGCTCGCTTGCTGGCATGAAGCATTAAATGAGTCTCTACCGCCCTAAAAGAGATAGAGATTTTACAATCAGGCTGCTATCTTCCTCTGCATGGACTCTATATCTAAACAAGACATTGAACTGCTCACTAACATTGCCTGCCGCTTACCGGGCAAGCAGGGCAATGCGTTATTGGGACTGATTGATTCATGGGCTAAAAATGCGCGAAAATCCCCTCGCAGCCAGTACAATGAACATATTCGTTTCTCTTCTGATGATAAGTCACATGCGGGACACGCCAAAGACCTGAGTACAGCCGGCATTTTCATTGAAGGCAAAGACAACTTCAGCATTGGAGACCAGGTCAAAATTATGCTCGATAGCAGCACTTCCCCTCTCCCCGTTGAAATCAATGGCACAGTAGTGCGCCATACCAGCCACGGTGTAGGCATTCGCTTTAACTATGAAAATAGTGAAGACAGAAACCTCATCGATGATCTTATTAAGAACAAAAGCTAAAATTAACAACTAAGGTTTCACTTTATTGATCAACTGAAACCATCTATTGTAAATTAGCCCATTAATTTCACAGGCATCAGAAACAGTAAACTTTCGAGCATAGACACATACCCTCTGACCCTCCCTATAAACTGCTGCTTCACTGAGGCGATAGAGGAATTGTAACCCTGACGCACATCCCATTCCCAGGAGAGGTGTCAAATTCACATTTTCCGTTCACCTCCATAATACGCTCATTCATGCCGGTGATGCCTAATCCAACAGCATTCGGATCAGATAGATCCGCCCCCTTGCCATTATCATCCACCTCCAATGCAATCACTCCGGGCTCATCATCTACGCTAAGTCTCACCTTTGCATGACTTGCATCTGCATGCCGGGAAATATTGGTCAGGCACTCTTGCACGACCCGATAAATTGCAATATTGATCGCATCATCCAGATCTTTGAATTCACCGTCACTACTGAAGGAGCAACTTATCCCACTGTTTTGCTGCCAACTGTTGGCCAAACCTTGAAGGGAGTCAGATAATCCCAGCGGTTCAAAAAAGGCAGGCCTTATCCTGACAAGCATGCTGCGGACGTCCTTAAATATATCCGTTACAACATCGCTTATTTTTCCAGCATACTCAGCATTCCCCCTGCTTTCCGGGCACTTTGATATCAACTTCGCAAGCGTCGCTATATAGGTAAGCGATTGCCCCATAGTATCGTGCAACTCGCTGGCAATCAGACGGCGCTCCTCCTCCTGCAACTTCATAAGTTTACGTGAAAGCGCGCGACTCTTCTCCGTCATCTCGAGCAGGTTTTTTTCCAGCTCTTTGTGTCTGCTGATATCGCTGAAACAGGTAATCACACAATCAGCTGCCGAATCTTGCCTAGGAAAAGTGATCGAAAGTAACACCGGTATACGGCGACCATCCAGAGTCCTCGCAACTGTCTCTGTCTCAAAACCTTTTTCACCTCTGGCATAGGCTTTCACACTTGCGGCAAAAGCCTCAATAGCTTCTGCGGTAAAAGCATGCCCCGTTGAAACAATCATCTGTTCTTTTGAAGCTGCACCAAACATCGGCAGTGTTCTGGCATTTACATTTAACACTTTCATGGAGCGAACCAACTTGATGATACGCCGTGGCTGTTCCTCAAAATAGATATTCAGGTCACCGCCCTCTGCAATCACTTGATCCACAATCAATTTTGGCTGCGTGTAATCCATCTCCCATAGAGAAACTGGAGCGGCCTCAAACACGGCATGGTAGCGCTCATCACTTTTGCCTATCTGACGATCAACCTTTTGCTGCTCGGCAATATAGCTCAGATGCATTTCAAGTAGCCCCTTGAAATGCATCAGGAGATTCCGAATCGTGCTATTAAAAGGGTTCTCCTTTAAATCAAGGATGCAGAGTGTTCCAAACACCGAACCATCAGGCCAACAGAGAGGCAGACCAAGATAGGAGATTAAACCCAACTCAAGGTCAGGATTGTGATCCCATTGAGGATCCTTAAGAGCATTAGGTACCAGCAACTCTTTTTTCGTCCTGACAACCTCCTCACAATAAAAGCCCCTCATTTTTTCTCTGTCACCAAGCTTAAATGGGAATCGATCCGATTGATTTGCTTTAGTAACTTCAATGTATGGAGAGTCAGCTCTCATGATCAAAGCAACGGGGACTTCCGCAATATCAGCAATGCTATTGAGGATATCCTGCCACTTCTCAAGGTGGCTACCCGGAATAACGCTTTCTATCACACTCATAAACTCTCGACCCTCCTATACAGATGCAGCATAATATAAAAAATAGTCATCTCAATCTCTGAATATGACGACGATATAACCGCCCCATGCCATTAAACTGCTAATAAGTGTTATAAACATAGCGAAGCAATACAATATATTTATTAAGGTCATTATGGAACAACTACATCTATTGAAAATAGCTGGCTTAGAATCACCTATATTCGAGCTACAGGTTAAAGGTGAGTTTCTCGTTTATCTTGTACACTGCTCTCACTCCCCCCTATATCAGAAGCTCTATCCCTGGCCGCATGACTTTTCGCAGTTGCTTTCTTCACAGAGTGATGGGCTTTTTTTCGTACCCGCATGGTTTTCAAAGCCAGCATCACAAGTGCGCAGATCAACAACAGTGCCGCGACATAAGGAGATAACGCCTCTACGGTCATAACAAAATCAGTGTAGACAGGAAGCCCCAGCTCAGATTTTGTCGGCGGATAAAATTGAACCGCAATATTAGGCGCAAAATAAGCAGCATCAGCAAGCACTGCAGGTACCCACCACGGTAGCAGTGCAAGCAGCAGATCAGTTACTGTTTTGTCATCATTTTGAGCCATAACGAGATTTCTCTCGGAAGTGATTAGCTCCTGCGCTCCGTGCATCCATTGCTCTGCTAGCATAGACCCACAAACGAAAAAATAAAATCCACTGTTTTTTTATGGGAAGAAGAAGCGCTAAGTCCGACAACCCTTTAGAGCTTCTTGTATCTGTAACATTTTAAATCGTACTGTAGTGCAAAACTCTGCCCACTTTTTTACTTACCCAGCGACGAAATTTCAAGCAGGAGGGACAAGGCCTTGCATAATCTCGGCTGCAGTAAATTGCTGCTGCCCAACAATGCGCATCTGATAACGGTCTCCCTTGAGCCAGTCTCCGCAAAACGCCTGCTCTGGAAGCTCGCCCTCGCGGCTGTAACGGCCACATAGCTTCATTGCCAACTCATCAAACGCCTCTAATTTACTGCCTGCCACCACATAAACCCTAGTGGCAACGGCTTCATCATAGGTGTAAACTCCTACAGCTTGTGGAGATATTTCGATTTGAAATCGTGCATGTTTACGTTCAGCGACAAACTCCTGATTTCCAAAAACGGGTAGAATTTGGCGCTCTACTCTAGAGATACTCTCATCATCGGCTCCCTGAGGCCCCCCTGTCTGCAGAGCATGAGAAGAATCTGAAACATTCGAAATTTGCTCTGGCCTATTTAGCGTAAGTATGAAAACAACGGCCACCACCAGAAGCAGGGCAATGCCTGCTATCATCATCACCATAATTGTTTGATCATAATATTTATCACTTGATACTGATATAAATCTCTCATGACAACATTCAGCATAGTACCGTTTACCACAAACTCCCAAGGCTTCCCTATGTTTTTTTCAGACGTGATTTCAATCCGAAGAATATCATTCTGAACCGGAGTAACCGAGTACTTTTTTATACGAATGTTACTGAATCAATTGCTACTTAAGTTTTACCTCATCATCTCTTGAGAAATCATTTCAGAGATGGAGAATTGAATGCATGATAAAAGCGGCAGATGAAATCAGATGACACATTCACCCACCTCCGAATGTACTCCTATCAACCAGACATCACTCAAAGATAAGGATCGCATCATATTTTTGGGCGACTCAATCACCCAGGCGGGTGTTTTGCCGTATGGATATATCACATTGCTTTCAATGCAGCTCGCCAAGCACTGCCCCGAGCTGGGCATCTCGCTGATTGGTGCAGGCATCAATGGCCATAAAGTTCCACACTGCCAGAAACGCCTTGATCGCGATGTGCTCCAGAAAAAACCTTCCATCGTATTCGTCTATATCGGTGTTAATGACGTTTGGCACTGGCAACATAATCGAGGCACCACGGCAGATGATTTTGAAGCTGGCCTGAGAGATATCATTGGTCGCATCCAAGCAACGGGGGCCCGGCTTATTCTCTGCACCCCTTCCGTGATCGGCGAAAAGAGAGATGCAAGCAACCGCTATGACGATATGCTGGATGAGTATGCCTGTATAAGCCGAAATATCGCCCGACAGAGCGGCACGCAACTGCTCGATCTAAGAGTTGCATTCATGGACTACCTCAAACAACACAACCCCCTTAATGCCAAACAAGGCATTTTGACTTCAGACGGCGTTCACTTGAACAAAAACGGCAACCGATTTCTGTCAGAACTTATCTTTAAAACACTGCTTGTCCCTATGGATGATTAAAGAAGTTTTTATCTCACATTATTTTGATTCGAGTACTTAGAGCGCTTGCAGTCCGCTGCTAAGCTCTTGGAATTCCGGATGATCAGCAGCGATCAGACCATGACGCAGCAGAAAATCGATCACAACCAGATTGCAGTTGGCTTTAAACGCGTCGCTCTCACATACCATGCGAGCCACATCTTCTACCGGCCATAGATAAAACTTGGCCACCTCACCATCCGTGCAGACAGGTCTAAATGAGGTGGGCAACATCAAATCATAACAAAATATGGTATCCGAGCGCAATCCGGCGTCTGTTTCGCGCCTGTAACTGATGAATCCAGTCGATATAGCCTGAGCAACAAGCTCAGGCGATAAACCCGCCTCCTCCTCACACTCCTTGGCAAGGTTCTCCGCCTGCGTGATTCCGAAGGGCAGACCACCGGCCACCATCTGATCGAGCTGATCCGGAAACGCAAAACGATCAGCTGCGCGCCGGCCAATCCACATGGAGAGCCCGGACTCAGTTTTTACGATCCCATTAAGATGTTGTCCAAAAGCACGAATGCCAAATACTGACACCACTGCCCGATCCAGCAAAAATACCGGTTGCTCGCCCCATGCATTCACAACAGGAAAAAGCTCCCCCATCACATGATCGACTACTCCAATATTGACCAGCTCATCGAGAGCATTCGCCACCGCACTGTTACGCGCCGCAAAATCAGTTAAGTCCCGATGCAAAAGCACAGCACAATCATCAATAATAAATGTGTCAGGGAAGCGACGTAGCTCATTTGCAAAAGTCGGGCGCATCCGCCCATACTCTGTTTCACCGACCATAAAGGGGATAAAAGCAGACGGATCCCATTGATTACACATATGAATATGACGCAAGTAGTTCATTCAGTTTTCAGCCTCAGGGCTGCTTGTTTCACGCATAGCAAAAAAATTAGCCGTCACAAAATCCATCGTAGCGATATGCTGCTGCATCCAGCCAGGTGTGCTATTCTGCAAAAACTCAATCACAGGTAAAACATCGTCATGCTTGCGCCACTCATCAAGCACGCCATCAAAGCTGTCCAGATATTCATCATGGGCCTGCTTATGCACCGGATAAGGAGGGAAATGCATCGCCAGCATCTGCTCTTCCTCACGCGCAAAGTGGGCATGGGTGTGCTCGGCCAACAGCTCAAGTTTGGCAGCCAGTTCAGGCACCTCTTCACCCGCATCTAGCCTCTCAAAGAGCGCGTATAACGCATTGAGCATAGCCACCTCTTGCAGGTGAGTCTGCTGCATAAACGGCATGGCAACTTCGGTGATATCGGAGGGATTCAATTTCATGCGCTAAAGCCTACTCCGCCCTGAAACTGCCCGCAGCTTTCATTGCTGCAATCACATCAGAAAAACTATCATGCAAGGGTGCGTTAATCTCTAACCACTCACCATTTTCAGGATGGATAAAGCCAAGTTGAGCCGCATGCAGCAACAGCCGGTGGCAGTTAAACTGATCACGCATGAACTGATTCTGTTTACCATCACCATGGCTCGTATCGCCTACAATGGGATGGAAGATGTGTTTCATATGGCGGCGCAGCTGATGTTTTCGACCTGTCTTCGGTGATAACTGCAGCAGAGAATAACGTGCTGTCTGATAACGACCTACAGGAAAAGGTAATTCGTATGTTGCTAGCCTGCGATATGCGGTAACCGCCTGCTGCGGCTCTTTGTCCTGATTCACCAAACGATCCGTTTTTCTGTCCAGCTCCTCTTTAAGTGCATAATCGATCACAGCATGCTCATTGCTATAGCCGCGTACGACAGCCAGATACTCTTTCATGGTCTCTCGGGCTGCGAACAGATCCGTCATTTTTCGGGCCGTGTTTGAGTTCAACGCAAACAACAATACTCCAGAAGTCGGTTTATCGAGTCGGTGAACAGGATAAACATGCTGGCCTATCTGATCGCGCAACATCTGCATGGCAAAACGGGTCTCAAAACGGTCAATCTTCGAACGGTGCACCAACAAACCTTCCCGTTTATTGATAGCCACCAACCACTCATCCTGAAACAAAATCTCTAATAATGGCTCATCAGTGTGATTCATTCGATTATTTCACCGGCCCTGTTTAGCTGTCATGTACAATTTAAATCCGTCCCGAATCTACGCTCAAATTGGGTTATAATCATATAAAGGAGCAGTGAGGAGGTGCGTTATGAGAATTGAACTATTAGGCGAACTGCTATTCTGGTCAGCGATCATCCATATCGGCCTACTAGCCTGGTAGGCATGATCTTTATCTTTGCCCACGATATGCTCTACCGCCTACATAGGCGCTGGTTCAAGATAGCTGAAGATCGCTTCGACGCCATTCATTATGCAGGCTTGGCATTTTATAAAATATGTATATTGCTGTTTGTTATCGTTCCCTATTTTGCTCTAATCATTGTAGAATAATAAGAAACATACCTTGCATGATTCGTCCATATTCAGAGAAACCATAACGCGATCAGAGCATTTTTTACGTTTCGTTAAATAAAATGTATTTATAGTTCGAGCATTGCATGGAAGTCTTCGGCCAAATACTTTCAACTCTCTATTTTAAAGGAACGACACATGGAATATTCCAGACCAATCGCAACATCCAATGAAGGTTGGGTCATTGAAATCATTGAAGCATACAAAGATGCAAAAGTAGCTATCCCCATTGCTGCTGCGGCAGGAAAAGAGATACTGGAATCTGATCTATTTCATATGGCACCACTGGTCTGCCTGAAATTTCGCGATCTCATTAGCTCCTCTGAATGTCAGGAAAAAGCAAAAAACGCTGCAATAGGAAGTTATATCGCCAACAAAGAGGCGGGCAATCGCAATATGGATGATCCTCTCATGGCATTTTCATTCTGTTACATTATTGCTCATTATGGCCTTGGCCTATTAAATGAAGAAGAGTGTCAAAGTATTCTAACCCTTGTTGAAACACATTTAGCCAAAATGAAAATAGCTGTAGCTGACTGATCAGGGGCCCGAGACTCAAGGCCCCATGAGTAGCGTTCTATAAGTTGAAGAATATTCCAATCGTGTGGCGGGATCACCGATGTTTGATCCTGCCGATTAGTATTGCGGGCATCAAGTATCCAGCCTCGCATCTATTTTCGTTAAAAGGGAAGAAGCTGAGGGACGTGGATTACTCTGGGCTTCCTGCCCATCACCCCTGTGGTGCCGCACGTTGTGGCCTTTAAATCGGCTCTCCTGCCGATTTATCGCACATGGTTCGCATCCCTTAGTCCACAGCAGACATAAAAAAAGGACCCACAAGGGGTCCTTTTTTTATGTCTGGCTGGGGGACGTGGATTCGAACCACGATTGACGGTGTCAGAGACCGCTGTCCTACCATTAGACGATCCCCCATTTCTCAAGAGGTGCGCAACATAATGTGATTTTTATTGTTCGTCAATTACTAGGTATATCACCTGATGTCACTTTGGCAGTTGCAATCATCGCTCCCACCGTACCAACAAAGGCACCACCTACCAATAGAGGCAAAAACATCACCCAACTGCTTAAATCGATTTGCATGGTGGAAAGCCAATCATCTGTACCAATCACTACCGGCCATAGCAAAAACCATGCGGCTACACCGGCCCCTGCACCCAACACCATACCTTCCAGAATGAAGGGTAGGCGAACAAACCACTCCTGCGCTCCCATCAAACGCATCAAATGAATTTCATCCGAACGCGCCAACAGCGTCATACGCAAAGTATTGGAAATAATAAGCGCCATCGCAAAAGCCAAAACCAATGATGCAAAGCCTGCTAAAAACCCGGCTTGCGAAATCCAATGGTGCGCCATTGCCAGGTCGACTTCATCCTCGTTTACACGGGCGCTATTTTTTGTAGCTATATCACGAATATCAGCGAATAAAAATTCAGCGCGTTCATCCAGAAGCGATATCTCAAAGCTAATCGGCAAATGGCTGGCCAGTTCATTTTGATTCATACTGGCGTCACTCAACCAGTTTTGCATCAAGGCAGCCGCTTCTTGAGCAGAAAATTGTCGTACAGAGCTTACTTGTGCAATAGATTCTAATTCCTGTTTGAGACGAGGCGCTTTTTTCGCATTTGAACTATCAAGATAGACATGGATGCGAATGTCATCCTGCCAACTTCCTACCCACTGACCTGCGCCCTGAATCCCTAGCCAGATGACCCCTACAGCCCACAAAGCGATGCAGACAATCATCAACGCCAACACTTGCTGAATACCAAAGGGAGGCAAATTAAAGCCGCCGGGAAGCCGCGGATTTACTTTATCAGGTACAATCCCACTCTGCTGCTTCATCGCCCACTCCTGGCTAGTGTTCCTGCATGCAGCTGTATCACACGACCGGGATGCGACTCGAGGAGATGCAAATCATGGGTCGCCATAATCACGGTTGCCCCTTGACGGTTCAGATCCATCAGATAATCCAGCACCCGCCTGGCAGTATCAACATCCAAATTACCTGTCGGTTCATCTGCCAATATGACAGCAGGTTTTGCAGTCATGGCACGAGCAATCGCCACCCTCTGCTGTTCACCACCGGAAAGAGCTTCTGGATACGACCACAAACGATCCCCTAAACCCACATAACTCAATACTTTACGCACCCGTGGAATCAGCCGCTCAGTTTTCCAACCCTGTACACGCAAGGGTAGAGCTACATTTTCAAATACCGTACGAGAAAATAGCAGACGATGATCCTGAAAGATAATGCCCGTGCGCCGTCTTAGTTCTCGCACTTTTGCTTCAGTTGCCTGACGCATATCGGTTTGCTGCACCATCAAAGTGCCCGAACTGGGCCGAACACCACCATAAAACATGCGCATCAATGAGGACTTTCCAGCCCCACTCTCGCCAACCAAATAAACAAACTCACCCTGTCTAATATCCAGAGTCACACCGGACAGTGCTGTTTTACCGGAAGGGTACCGAAGCATGAGATGCTGCATCTGGATTTGAGGCGAATTCACTGTCATAGATGCAAACGGTAGCTGTGAGAAGGCCCGATGTCATTAGATGAACATCACAAACCTCTAGGAGCCTATCGTACTTATGAGAATTCTACTGTACGGCAGGGATAACGGCCAAGAATATCCCGGTTTATCGTTACATAGTTACTACTATGCGCCTCAAAATCGTGCTATTCCTGACTCGTCCCCCTACCTGCTCGCTACAAATTGCATAAGTCCGACAGACTCCTGGCGCCGCCCCGCTACTGACAAATGCATGTGAAATATTCAATATGGCCCGCATGTATCTCACTCCTCCAACCGATCAAGCAACCGATCTTTCAATACACACCATGAAGTCACGCGCACCAAGGTTCTGGAGAATGCAGTGAGCAATATGCACTTCGATAATGAGCAAGGCGATAGCCCTGAATCACCAAAAAAACATGTCTCAATTGCTGAAATGCGCTACCAGATACCTGAACGAAAACCTGTGCGCTTACTGCCCTGGTTCATGCTCTTGCTGGCACTCATCACAGCTGCAGGATTTTTATTACAGCGAGATGCATGGATGGATAATCGCTGGCTCCGCAGCACCATCATCAATCTCGGCGTTCACCTTCCACAACGCGATAAAGACTGGCGTATTCTAGCCAATAGCGTGCATCCATCATGGTTCACCCGCTCCGATGGCAGTAAAGTATTATTGATCAAAGGAGAAGTAGAAAATATGCTATCATCTCCCATGTTGCCACCCAACATCGAAGTGAGTTTTTTTTCAAACAAAGCTCCGGGGCAAGCTATTGGCATACAGCGGCTGAACTTCACCTACCCCCCTTCAGAGCTTGTGATGCTGCGCACGCCCTACCAAACGCCCAACATCAACAACGCTCCTATCCCTGCATTGGGAAAGCGTAAATTTGTATTCTTGTTGGATTCCCTACCCCAATCAACTGCTGACTTCACTCTGGTCGTCAAAACTCAATAAATGCACCTGTTTGACTAAATGGGCACCCTGAATCTATAGGCTAGAAGTCATCGCTGAGCTACTCAGCAACCTTTCTCGCCACCAACACTACGGCATCCGCAGCAATGCCTTCCACGCGGCCAACAAAACCTAAACGCTCCGTTGTCGTTGCTTTAACATTCACTTGATCTTCATCCACCAGCAACAAGGATGCTAGGCGCTTTTTCATATCTGACACATGTGGCCCAATTTTGGGCTCCTGCGCCATGATCGTGCAGTCGATATTACCAACAGACCACCCCTTATCGTTAAGTAAAGCAACAGTATGAGACAGAAACAGCGCACTATCTCTATTCTTGTATTGCGCATCAGAGTCAGGGAAATGGTAGCCTATATCATTCAAACCAACAGCCCCCAGCAAAGCATCACAAAGTGCATGGATCAACACATCGGCATCAGAGTGACCGGCTAATCCCCTTTTGTATGGAATCTCCACACCGCCGAGCATCAACTTTCGATCATCAGCAAATGCATGCACATCATAACCCTGACCCACTCGAATATTTAGTGTCATTGTATCTCCTCGCTCTCACCCTGCACTGGCTCATTTAACTCAGATATCAGCCAGGCCAAATCATCCATCGTGGTAATTTTGCGATTGCGCTGATCACCTTTGGAGATGTGTACTTCAAAGCCTGCCGCCTCAAGCAGCGATGCATCATCGGTATGTTGATGCAAACGTCCTGCCTCTTTCTGCATGGCTAATTCAAACCACTCTCGCCTTGCGACCTGCGGCGTTTGCACTGCTCGCAGCGTATGGCGCTGCAATGTCTCCAACACTTTTCCGTCAGTATCGACACGCTTGATGGTATCAACTACCGCAACACCGGGCACCGCCGCGCCAAACTCTTCAGCCACATCAATCACATCGGCCAGAAGCCCCTTCGATGGTAAAGGCCGGGCTGCATCGTGTACGGCGACAAGCTCCACATCCTGAGGCAACGCATGCAAACCTCGCTGCATGGAGATAGAGCGCTCTACGCCTCCGGTGACTGCGGGCAATATTTCAAATGGATAATCTTGAGCTTTGATTAATTCGGCAAAATAAACATCACCAGCGCCTACAACAGGCTGGACTACGCTAATGCGCGCCTCTGTGGCCAAATGTTCCAATGTATGCAACACAATCGCTTGGCCCGCCACCTCAACATATTGTTTGGGAATATCTCCACCAAAACGACTGCCGCTACCTGCGGCCAATAACAAAACAGCTGTTTTCATTGTGCTGATTGTCTCTGTTTGCATGATGGGGTCAATGATGCCATTGGTGATCCAAACTGCATCCACTCATCACCACCATTGCACTGGGGCTACACATCGGAAATAATCCAGCCATAATGTTTAAATATGTAACCACTCCTCCACTATCCTTGCTAAGGAACTGTTAAAATGATGACCTCATCCATTCTATTTTTTGCTGCCGGACTCTTAACCTCGTTAAGTGCAATCATCATTTGGCGCGATGCATTGCAACGCCATGGCAAAACGGGGCCTAGCCCAGCCAATAGAATAGCGACACTGTTATCCATCGCTATCGGCCTCAATATCTGGGCTATCCACCTGCTTAATTCGGTAACTGCTGAAGGAATCAACTTCAATCTGGCAACCGGTGCTGCCGTATTAACCCTATTGGTTCATGTGATTTATACCATTGGTATTCTTCGCCATGGCATCCAGGGCCTCGGCTTGTTTCTGTTGCCGGTTACTTCCCTCCCCCTATTTCTTGTACCCATATTACCCGATGCACATGCCGCCAACTGGGTACATACCTCTTCACTGCTTGAAACCAGTCACCTGTTACTTTCGATGGGGGCATATGCCATCCTCACACTCGCAGCTATCCATGCCGTGATGCAAATCATGCTGGATCGTGCTTTGAAGAAAAAACAGCTATCCACCGTTGTTCAAGCGCTACCACCGTTGATGTATATCGAACGCCATATGTTTGCCCAGGTCAAAGCTGCCACCCTGCTGATTGCCATCAGCATCTTAACAGGTCTTCTTTGGCAATGGGTTGAGCTTAACCATCTTGCCCTTCTCAATCATAAGGTTTTACTGGCCCTGTTCTCACTTGGCATATTGGTTTTACTGCAATACAAACGTCATCAGGCAAGCTGGCCAACTCGCATTGCCAGCCAGACTGTATTGATGGCCTATGCCCTTTTGATGTTATCCTATTTCGGTGTCAAACTGATTCATTCACTACTCAGCTGAGTACGGGAAAGCTGTAACATTTTTATCACTTACATTTCTATCCGACTACATATACATGAGAGTTTCACATGAGTATTGAAGGCTTTCCCTTCTCCTTGGCCATAGGCACGCTATTTTTTCTACTTTTATTGTCGGCCTTCTTCTCCGGCTCAGAAACAGCTTTAACACGAGCTCGACGCGCCCTCTTACGCGTGCGTCGAGAGCAGGGCAATAAAGGCGCACAAAAGGCTGAAGAGCTGCTCGATCAACCTGAACGCATGCTCTCAACTATTTTATTGGGCAATAACTTCGTCAACATCGCCGCATCAGCCCTGGCAACAGCGCTGTTCGTCGTTGAATTTGGCGAAGCAGGCATTATCTATGCCACCATAGCCATGACCGTGGTTGTGTTGATCTTCGCCGAAATATTGCCCAAGACAATTGCTGTTGCACATGCCGAAAGTATTGCCTGCAAGGTCGCAGGCCCCATGCGCAGCATCCAGTCTTTGACCGCACCTTTAATCACCGTATTGATGGGTACTATCTCTATACTCAAACAGATGTTGCGTATCCCCGAGCAGACAGAAACACCGTTGACCCATAAAGAGCTGGCCAGCATGATTGATATCAGTGTTGAATCCGGCCTATTGGATCAAGCCCGCGAACAGATGCTCAACAATAGCTTAACATTGCACGAAGTAGCCGTGAAAGCGATCATGACACCGCGCAAACAGATCCGTATGCTGAATGGCTCATTAACCGTTGCTGAGTGTTTGAAATTTGCCATTAAAGAGCCTCACTCCCGTTACCCTGTATTTTTGGATGAACCCGACAATATTATTGGCGTTGTACATTTAAGAGACCTACTGAAACTCAAAATCCCTTACATGCGTCTGGCCGATGCATTAATCTGGAAAAACCTGAGCTATATCCCGACCACTAAGAATGCCTTGGCACAACTGTTTGATTTTCAAAGCAACCACCAGCATTTGGCTATGATTGTCGATGAGTTCGGCGACATCGAAGGTCTGATTACATTGGAAGATATCATTGAAGAGATTGTCGGTGAAATTCACGATGAATCGGACATACCACCGCAACTGGAGATGTGGCCGCAACCTGATGGCTCGCTCGTCACAGCAGCCACCGTTGCCCTGCACGACATCAATCAAGCCATGGATGCAGAGCTACCGGAAGAGAGCGCGGTCACCATTGGTGGCCTGATTGTCGATATTCTGGGCGATATTCCCGAAGGGCGGTTATGCCTGTCGATTAACAACATCAACGTTGAAGTCCTAAGTGTTCGTGGCGACTGGATTCAACGTGTTCGCCTCACTCCAGTTTCAAAAGATAGTAACTGAAGTGAATAAAAAAAGTTCATCGCGGGTTAGCGGGAACCATGGGGTTAGCTCATGCCTTTTGATCTCCCCGTTAGCAGGCTGGTTTAGGGCGGCTTTCTTTCGTTTTTTCTTTACCTGCTTTAATTAACACCAATCGAATTACACTATAAACATAACTCCAGCTCTATTACCATGGAGCTGAGCTTTTGATCGCCCCTATACATAATCTGAACGGCTGCTTTTGGCGGCGGTCTGTCATTCCCATAAATGCGCGATGAACCATAAAAAAGGCTCCCGAAGGAGCCTTTAAGAAGTTGCAAAAAGCACTGTTTACTACTTAACCAACTTAGATATGGATGGCTTTACCATCGGCATCAAGCACGGATTCATGAATCATTTCCGACAGTGTTGGATGCGGGAACATATGATGTGCTAGTTCTGTTTCTGTTGTTTCCAAAGTCTTGGCAACACCCAGTGAAACAATCATTTCAGTAGCTTCAGCTCCAACGATATGCGCACCTAACAACTCACCTGTTTCAGCATGGAAAATCGTTTTCACCATACCATCTGTTTCTGCCAGGCCCATCGCTTTACCGTTAGTCCCGTAAGCCATACGCCCTACTTTGTATGGAATCCCCTCTTCTTTACAGCTCTTCTCAGTCTTACCACATGAACCAACCTGCGGCTGGCAATAGGTGCAACCTGGCACATTACCATAATCAACTGCATGCGGCGTTTTACCCGCAATCGCTTCAATACAGACGATACCTTCATGACTGGCTACGTGAGCCAAAGCAGGCGCGCCCACCACATCACCAATCGCATAAATGCCAGCATGATCGGTACGGTACCAGTCATCGACTTCAATCGTGTTACGATCTACTTTCATTGCAGTGTTTTCAACACCGATGTTCTCAGTATTACCAATCACGCCAACTGCAACCAGACAGACATCACCTTCGATGCTTGTCTGTTTTCCTTTTGCTTCATATTCTACTACAGCTTTGCCATCGACATTCTTAGCTGATGAGACCATAGCACCCGTAATAATCTTGATTTTCTGTTTCTTGAATGAACGCGCTACTACTTTCGAGATTTCATGATCTTCCAATGGTAAAATCTGATCTGCAGCTTCAATAACCGTAACTTCTGAACCCATGGCATTATAAAAGTATGCGAACTCCATACCGATTGCGCCAGAACCAATGACCACCAATTTCTTCGGTAACGCAGTCGGAGACAATGCC
This sequence comes from Mariprofundus sp., assembly GCA_021772775.1. Lineage (GTDB taxonomy): Bacteria > Pseudomonadota > Zetaproteobacteria > Mariprofundales > Mariprofundaceae > Mariprofundus. The sequence continues at coordinate 21,428 of JAJFLH010000039.1, forward strand.
TGTTTGTAGGTGATGATCACTTCGTTATCAACATCCATACCCGGGAATGCGCGTGCACGGGCACCTGTCGCCACAACCACATGTTTGGCTGTGACCTGCGTGCTGTTGCCATCGGCATCTTTGACCATCAGTCGGTTATCAGCTTCAAATGATGCAAAACCTTCGATATGTTCAATCTTGTTTTTCTTGAACAGGAATCCAATACCGCCATTAAGCTTAGCAGAGATCGCACGTGAACGTGCTACAGCCTTAGCCAGATCAGGGTTTGCTTTGCTCACACCCAAGCCCAACACATCACCACTATGCTCAATGATATTGATTACTTCAGCCGTACGCAGCAACGCTTTAGTAGGGATGCAGCCCCAGTTCAAACAGATACCACCCAAATGAGTTGATTCGATACAGGCAACTTTAAGTCCCAATTGTGCTGCACGGATCGCAGCAACATAACCACCTGGGCCTGCACCAATCACCACAACATCGTACTCACCATCAGCATTAAACAGGCCCGATGCTTTAAGACTTAAGGCATCAACATCTTCATCAGAGGCATGGTCTGTTCCAGCAATCGCTTCGGTAACAGTAGCGGCGACCTGTTCCACAGCAGCCTGCTGTTCAGGTTCAACTTCAGGAATAGATGTTTCCGCCAAATTTTCTGGTGTGTAATCGGCAGGCACCTCTTCATCATCTTCCGCAATCACCGCAATCGCAGAGCCTACGGCCACCACAGAGCCCGCAGGTGCAATGATTTTGTGCAAGACACCTTCATCAACGACTTCCATTTCCATGGTCGCTTTGTCGGTCTCTACTTCCGCCATCACTTCACCGGAAACCAGTTCATCGCCCTCCTTCTTCAACCAGCGGGCAATTTTCCCCTCGGTCATAGTTGGAGAAAGTTGGGACATAAACAGATCAATTGGCATAATCAAAACCTCGAAAATCGTTTAACCGCAAAGGACTCAGAGGACACAGAGTTTTTACTATCATCTCTCTGCTCCCTCTGAGTCCTCTACGGTAAGTAAATAAACAGTTAAATTAACAGGCCCGCTGGGCACTCAATATGTTTCTTCAATGCAGCCAGGAATTGAGCACCAACTGCACCATCAACAACACGGTGGTCACAGGAAAGGGTTAAGGTCATCATCTTTTTAATGACCACTGCGCCATTTTCAACAACAGCGCGCTCATCAGTGCCACCGACAGCTAAAATCGCACCTTCAGGTGGATTAACAATGGCTGAGAACTGCTTCACGCCAAACATGCCAAGATTAGATATTGAGAATGTACCACCGGAATATTCATTCGGTTGCAACTCTCCGGCTCTGGCACGACCAGCCAATTCTTTCACTTCAGCAGAGATATCGGTCATAGCTTTCTGTTCAGCAAAACGAACTACTGGTGTAATCAGGCCACCTTCAATTGCAACAGCAATCGAAATGTGGGCATGTTTGTGCATCAACGTATGGCTATCAGTCCAGCTCGCATTGGCAGCAGGCACATCAACCAGCCCTTTGGCGACAGCTTTAACAATAAAGTCGTTCACACTCAGCTTAAACGCACCATCTGCCGCTTCATTGAGCTGACCACGCAAATCCATCAAACGATCCATGGCCACATCTACACTCAGATAGAAGTGTGGCACAGTTTGTTTGGATTCGGACAGACGACGTGAAATGGCTTTGCGCATCATGCTATTTTCAATACGATCATACTCATCAGCGTGATAAGGCAACGGCCCTTGTGGCAATGGACGTGTAGGTAGTGGCGCTACAGCCGCCGTTGCTCCACCCAATGAGATACCGCGTCTGGATGCATTTTCGACATCGGCTTTAACAATACGGCCCTTTGGACCAGTGCCTTGAATCGCAGCCAGATTAATACCTTTCTGTTTGGCCAATCGACGCGCTAACGGACTGGCTTTAATCCGACCACTTCTTGCTACCGGTGCTGCAGCTACAGGAGCTGGTGCAACTGCTGCCGCTGCTACAGGCGCAGGAGCCACAACTGCTGGAGAGGAAACCGCTTCTGGAGCTTCAACAGGGCTACTTTCACTATTCGCCGGCGCATAATCCGCTGGCACCTCTTCATCATCTTCGGCAATCACTGCAATAGGCAAACCAACAGCAACTAACGAACCTGCTGGCGCTAATATTTTATGCAAAACACCTTCATCCACAACTTCAACTTCCATCGTGGCTTTATCGGTTTCCACTTCGGCCAGTACTTCACCGGATTCCAGCATATCACCTTCTTTCTTTAACCAGCGGGCAATTTTACCCTCGGTCATGGTCGGTGACAGTTGCGTCATAAAAACATCAATCGGCATTAGAGTCTTCCCTCATATAATTAAACACAGTTAACACAGGCAAGCCTGTGTGAGAACAGCTAAACAGATCAAGCGCGGCCACAGGCCACACGTGCAGCTTCAACAATATCTGCCACAGACGGCAGTGCCATCAATTCCAGATTCGCGGCATAAGGCATCGGTACATCTTTACCGGTCACACGAATCACTGGAGAGTCCAGATCATCAAACGCACGTTCCATGATACGAGCAGAAATCTCTGCACCAATACCAGCAAAGCGCCAGCCTTCTTCAACCACAACTGCACAGTTGGTTTTCACCACAGATGCAATGATGGTATCTTCATCGAGCGGACGAATCGTACGCGGATCAACTACTTCAGCTTCAATACCCTGCTCAGCCAACACTTTGGCAGCTTCCAATGCAAAACCGGTCATACGGGAGTGCGCTACGATGGTGACATCAGTTCCGGCACGTTTGATATCAGCTTTACCCAATGGGATAATATAATCACCTTCAGGAACTGGGCCTACATCACCGTAATTGATTTCGTTCTCAATAAAGATCACCGTATCATTATCACGGATGGATGCTTTCAATAAACCTTTGGCATCAGCCGGGTTTGATGGCATCACCACTTTCAAGCCAGGCACATTGGCCATCCAATTTTCCAGACTCTGTGAATGCTGTGCACCAACACGCGCAGCTGAACCACCAGCACCACGAAACACCATCGGACAGCTATACTGGCCACCAGACATGTATTTCATTTTAGCAGCAGCATTAACGATCTGATCCAGTGCCAGAATGGCAAAATTCCAGGTCATAAATTCAATCACTGGGCGTAAGCCTGTCATCGAGGCACCCACACCAAGACCAGCAAAACCCAGCTCAGTAATTGGTGTATCAATCACACGTTTAGGACCAAACTTCTCCAACAGTCCCTGTGATACTTTATAAGCGCCATTGTATTCGGCGACTTCTTCACCCATCAGAAAGACACGATCATCACGCGTCATCTCTTCAGCCATCGCCTGATTCAGCGCTTCACGGTAAGTAACTTTATTCATGCTTAATACACCTTGCCCGTTTCTGGATATGCGCCTTTGATCGGATCACTATAAATATCGGTCCATAGCTCTTTAGCATCCGGTTCAGGTTGTGCCTCAGCTGCTTTCGCAATCGCAGCAACTTCCTTTTTGATCTCTTTATCTTTCTGTTTAAAGGCTTCTTCAGTACTCAAACCAGCTGCAATCATCTGATTCTGCAAGCGGGCAATTGGATCACGACCACTGCGCCATTCATCTACTTCAGCACGCGTACGATAAGTAGCAGGATCAGACATCGAATGACCACGATAACGGTAGGTATTGGCTTCAATCAGCATAGGGCCTTTACCGGAACGTGCATGCTCAATGGCTTCACGCATCTTCTTATCAAACTCTAATACATCCATGCCATCGATTTTCATACCTGGAATCTTGAACGAAATACCACGTTTGTAGAGCTGGGTTTCAGCCGATGCACGATCGAGCGAGGTACCCATAGCGTACTGGTTGTTTTCAACCAAGAATACAATCGGAAGTTTCCATAAAGCAGCCATATTAAATGACTCGTATACAGCGCCTTGGTTGATACCACCATCACCCATGATACAGATGGTCACACGGCCATCTTCCTTGTAATAACTGGAAAAACCGAAACCAAGCCCGATCGGAACCTGCTCGCCCACAATACCGTTACCGCCGGCAAAGTTCTTCTCGATATCAAACATATGCATCGAGCCGCCTTTACCTTTAACTACACCACCAGCGCGGCCAAGCAACTCGGCCATGACAGCTGTCGGATCAGTGCCTCGTGCCAGGATATGGCCGTGATCACGGTAACTGGTCATCATGTAATCTTTGGCATCTGATGCAGATGCAAGACCGACACAGACCGCCTCCTGACCATTACACAGATGGCAAAAACCACCGATTTTTTTCAAACCATAGAGTTGACCAGCCTTCTCTTCAAAACGGCGAATAAACAACATGCTGTCGTGCATCTCATGTAAGGCTTCTTCACTATAGAAGTCCCCTTCATGTGTGATGCCGGTTTTCTGCTCTGCAGACATAGCGACCCCAACAAAAAAATTAATGGGGCGAATCATGCCTACCCTTGAAGACACCAGCAACCCTATTTCGAACTCACTTACAAGCTGTATGGTTATTTAAATCACCACTAATTTTATATGGATAAGGTAAAAAAGAGAGCAACTTTACAGTTCAGGCGAACTGTTACAGCTACCTCTTCAACTTCAGCTCACCGTCTGTTCCAATCATTGGCACAGACCAAAGATACATCTCAGTGGCTATAGCAATTTCCATAATCGTTTGCCTTTAAAGAGCACCTGCTCCCAGCGCGACACGTTTCCTTCCGGTGTTTCTGTCGCTCCCGACACAAAGTATCCGCCTTTCTGCATACTCCGTGCGATGCGATCAACTACTTTGGCGCGCTCTTCCGGGGTGAAATAGATCAACACATTGCGACAAAACACCACGTCAAATGGCCCATGCCGACGTACGGTAGAAACCAATTGATCTTCCACCAGATTAGCATGTGCAAATCGCATCATCTTCTTCAATTCTGGCCTTACATTCCAGCGATTACCATCCTGTTCAAAAAAACGTACCAGTTGTTTGATCGGCAAACCACGCTGCACTTCCATCTGGCTGTAAACACCCTTACTCGCCGCAGCCACCGCCTTCACCGAAAAGTCTGTTCCCAAGATATGTACTCGGCCAGGGCCTGGCACACTCTCACTCGCCGTCATGGCAATCGAACATGCCTCCTGCCCTGTAGAAGATGCCGCTGACCATACATTAATCTTGCCATGCGCACCTTTGGCCGCCGTTAATTCAGGAAAAATCAGATCACGCAACGCATCAAAGGGATATTGATCCCGAAAAAACAGTGTTTCATTCGTTGTCATGGCATCGAGAACCTGCCTGGCCAAATCACCATCAGGTTTCTGGCGAATAGTGCGAGACAATGCATTCACATCATCAAGTCCATGTTCACGCAGCAAGCGGGTCATGCGCGACTTGATCAAGTATTGTTTATCATTATTCAAAGCCAGTCCAATTTTTCGCAGTAAGAATTCCTGCATAAACTTAAACTCAAGCGGTTGCATCTTTGCCTCCTTTCGAAGCCATCTGGCGCAGTGCATCAGCTATTTTATTCAAAGGCAACACATCATGAGCAGCGCCGACTTTAACTGTTGCGCCGGGCATCCCCCACACGGAACTACTTGCCTTATCCTGCACAATCACATGACCACGCCCTTCATTAATCTGTTTAGCGCCATCAGCGCCATCAACTCCCATACCTGTCAGCACTACAGCGAGTGTTTTCACTGTTGGCGCCAAATCAGCCAAGGAATAGAATGTTCTGTCCACAGCAGGCTTGCAGTGATGCAATTTCGCCCCATCAATCAACTTCGCAAACAACTTCATATTTTGACGCACCACTTCCATATGAATTTCTCCCGGCGCTAAATATACATGCCCCTGCTGCAGCTCCATGCCATCTTCAGCCACTTTACATATCAATGCAGACTCTTTATCCAGCCGGGATGCTAGGCTGTATATAAATAACTTGGGCATATGCTGAACAATCACAATCGGCAACAGCATCCCTGCCGGCAAAGCAGAGATCACCTGACTCAAAGCTGCCGGACCACCGGTACTCGAACCAATAGCAATAATATCGGGCTTAAACGACAGTGGTCTCTTGAACCGAACCGACTGCGTTTTTGGGCTTCGGTTTTGCCCCCCCACCACCTGGCTTACGCTTTGAGCCATACGCGAACAGCGGGCTAATCGTTTCGTCAACTCGCCCTGAGCATCGGCACATGAAGCATTGGGCTTTAGAATGAAATCACAGGCGCCTGCTGAGAGTGCTTCAAGGGTGCGTTCAGCATTCGATTCTGTTTCGCCTGACACCACAATCACCTTGGTTTGCGGCGCATCTGTTTGCAAAGCATTCAACACATCAAGACCGTGCATCACGGGCATTTCCATATCTAACACCAGCAGATCAGGTTTTAATTTAACAATCTGCCGCAAAGCCATTTCACCATTACTAGCGGTACCAACCACTTCAACATGATCAATATCGGTCAGGCAACGGCGCATAAACGAACGAAACACAACCGAATCATCTACAATCAGGGTGCGCAGCACCGGATTGGATCTCATGCACTACACTCCAGGCCAACAATATTTAACTTACCGGCGATCATATCTTTATCAAAAGGCTTCATTACATATTCATCGGCACCCGCCGCCAGCGCTTTCAGCATCGATGGCATACTCGTTTCCGTTGTCACCATCACCACTTTTGGAGAGCTGGAGAACTGGCTCATGCCTCGCATCGTGATTAAAAAATCGTAGCCATTCATCACCGGCATATTCCAATCCAACATCACCACATCCACATCGGGATGCTCTTCCAATTGCTCTATTGCCTGCAACCCATCGGCAGCTTCGATAGACTCAAAACCCAATTGATTCATAATTCTACCGAGTGCAACACGTACAACTTTGGCATCATCCACGATCAAAGCTTTCATAATTCTCTCCTAACTAAATAAAACTACTTTTCCTCTACAAGCACACGCCGACACAAAAACAATCATGATCCGTTTTATCTGCCTCACGCCCCATCACTTTCCTGTGTACAGCTCTCTTTTCGTACACATACGTTTATGTGTTAATGCAGTACTCTCAATTCATCCATATCTTCAGGCTGTGGAATAGTCATGGCGATAAAACGCTCCACATTGACCAGCACAACCACGCGTTCTTCCTGTTTGAGTACACCTTCACTAACGTCTTGCCAAACACGATCCAACGTTTTGGGGGTTTTCTCAAATGAGTCAGGGTCAAGATCGATTACCTCACCCACTTCATCCATCACCAAACCAAAATCTTCACCAGACATGGTCTCAACAATCGCCACCCGATACACATCCGTTTCCCGATCAGCTAGGCCAATCACTTTGCGCACATCTAACTGGGTAATCACCCGGCCTCGCAAATTGATCAAGCCCATCACAGCATCGGCAGACAATGGCATCTTCGTACATGTTTGTGGCATCACAACTTCCCGCACCTGCCTGACTTGCAGACCCAACCATTGCTCGCCTACCCTACAGGTTAACAGCTCCTGACTTTGCTGAGGCTGCACTGCTATTAACGCATTTTCACCCATATTTCCCTCCTCAGACCTGACCACTGGAGATGCCTTCTACACCTCCGCCAGCTGTTTTTTTCGTTGCATATGAATTCATCATAGATTGCAATGTAGAGGTCATTGTTTGCCTATCAAACTTCACCAGCACATCATCAAACAACCCACGTCGTTCATCACCCTGCTCTCCTGGAGGTGTGGCCGTTAGCGCCACCACGGGCACTCCCTTCAAACGCTCTTGCGTAGCAATCCAGCGAGCCAGCTCATAACCATCCATATTCGGCATCTCAATATCGGTCAATATCAAATCCGGTACTTTATCAGCTAGAATTTTACAGGCCTGTACACCATCTTCTGCAGTCCATATCTCACAATCCATCGCTTGTAATACAGGCACCACCAAATTTCGGAAGAAAGGTGCATCCTCGACAAACAGAATACTCTGACGCACATGATTAGATTTCTTTTCTGGTGTGCTAGTAAACCAGTCCGGCACAGCGCGTTTGATCACATCAAACACATCCACCACATCCGTGACCTGGTCCAATATAACAGTGCTACCCAAGAAAAACTCTTTTTGAACCGGCTTCTTAATTTCCAGAGGAACTTCCAAAATATCAACAATCTCATCAACTTGCAGACACATTCTATGCTCGCCATCAGATAGAATTAGACCATACACCTCATCACAGTCTGGACTTGGCTGGCCAATCATTTCACCCCAGCGTAACACTGTAATCACTTCACCATTACGATACTGCATCACCTCAGAACCGCTGGATGATTCAATTTTATCCGCCGCAAATCGTTCCAAACGCTCAACCAGAGCCATCGGAATGGCAAAACGACTAGCCTCATGTTTAAACACCAACACATGTTGCATTTCATTCACTGCCACCAACTCTTCATCATGACTTGTCATAACCGCCTGATTGGCTTCATCAGAAAGCTCCATCATTTGGGCCAAACCATTACAGTCAAGAATCGGAATCACACTTCCATCACCCAAAATACTACAGCCACCGTACTGATTGAGTTGCTGAAAATGAACACCAAGTGGTTTGACCACAATCTCCTCAGCACCATAAATTTCATCGATCAGGATACCAAAAGTACGATCTCCCATATCCATCACCACAATCGAACCATCATGTGGCACGTCTTCAGCTAATTTCAGAGTTTCAGCCAATTTAAGAATAGGCAATAGACGACCACGCAAGCGAAAGAAGGGCTGCCCCCCAATACTACGCCAGTCATCCGATGAAGCTCTTGCACTTAACAGTTCATGCACACTGATCTGGGGAATAGCAAAGTGCTTATCACAACAACGCACAATCATGGCTGAAATAATCGCCAGAGTTAGCGGAATTCGGATACGGAGCTGAGTACCTTTGCCCATCTCTGAGCTAATATCGACACTACCACCCACTTTTTCAATGGATGTTTTCACCACATCCATGCCCACACCACGACCTGAGAGGTTACTCACCTTCTCCACGGTCGACAGGCCTGCATTGAAAATTAACTGCAGTGCGGCCTGATCATTCATTGATGCTGCCACATACTCATCAATCACACCCATCGTTACCGCTTTGGCTTTTACTTTTTCAGCATTAATTCCACCACCATCATCGGCAACCACAATCACAATAAAACCGGATTCCTGTGCAGCGCTGAGCCGCAACGTACCAGCTTCGGGTTTACCCGCAGCTCGTCGAACATCCGGCATCTCCACACCATGATCACAACTATTGCGAATAATGTGCGTCAAAGGGTCTTTCAGTGCAGTCAGAATACTGCGATCGAGTTCAGTCTCTTCACCCTCCATGAGTACATTGATGCGTTTATCCAATGATTTACTCATATCGCGCACCACACGCGGCACACTGTTCCATATGGTTTTGATCGGCTGCATGCGAGTTCGTAACAACTGCGACTGCAAACGCTCTGTCACCTGATCAACTTCACGCCCCACCCGCATAAATTCCATAGAACCTGATTCCTGCACCATGGCCAGCAAACGGTTACGTGTCAGCACCAGTTCACCGACCTGATTCATCAATGAATCAAGTAGCTCCACATCCACACGGATGCTGCCTGCATTTTTGGGCGTAACTGCAGCTTGCACCATCTCTTGTGGCTGAGCTTGCGGTTGTGCCTGAACAGCAGGAAGGTTTTTCTCTTCGGGTTCTTTTCTTTCCGGCTCAAGCGTCGCTTCCACAGCAACGGCTTCAGACTCCACTGCGGCCTTTTCAACCACGACCTCTTTTTCTTCAGTGTTTTTTTTGCTCGCACCACCTTGCGATACTACTTTTTTGGCCAAACCTAATATTTTCAACGCATCAGATGGCTCTACAGCATCGAGATCACGCAGCGGCGCGAATCCTGCCGCGATGACTTGTTCAGGTGTATGCCAGCCTTGCTCACTCAAGGCTGCGCGCACATCGGCAGAAAAATCACCTGCCCAATCGTCCACTGTAATGTCACCAGCTACGCTCTCTTTGGCCACTGGAGCTTTTGTTTGTTTTACTGGCTCTGGGGCGGCTACTGCTTCTTTTGCCACTGACGTAATACCAGCCCCTGCCATCATATCCACCAAACGCTCTGCTGCCTGTAAGCGTGAAATGACCGAACTGTGATCCAACACAGGCTCTACCCCATTGGACTCCAAGCCGTGTAAGTAGTCATTGATGCCATCAGCACAATCGAGCAATAAAGAGACAATATCATCATTAACTGCAAACTTTAGTGAACGAATTTTACTCAGCAAGTTCTCACCTGCATGCGCCAACTTTTCCAGTCCGCTCAAACCTAAAAATCCACAGCTACCCTTGACCGTATGGATGACCCGGAAAATCGCATTGACCAAGTCTTCATCTTGAGGATTAGATTCCAAGGCCATCAACTGCTCTTCAATAGAAGCCATATTCTCACTGCTTTCAGTTAGAAACTCCGCCAATAATTCCTGATCCATTGCTATACTCCTCTATCCATACGCCAAACAGGCACAAAACAATTCAGATATAATCCTTAATTGATTATATCGCACCTCTGAGCTAAACGTTAAAACAACATACTGCCAACAGTCTCAATCAAAGCATCCGGCTCAAAAGGTTTGACTAACCAGGCTGAAATACCTGAGTCATGACCTACGGACTTTTTCTCTTCACCTGACTCTGTGGTCAACATCACGATGGGGGTGTCAGCATATGCAGGCGTTTGACGCAGAGCTTTAATCATGCTCAAACCATCGAGATTAGGCATATTCAAATCAGTGAGAATCAGATCGAAGGGGTTATCTGCACTGGCCATCGCCATATCAAGGCCTGCCTGTCCATCTCTTGCTTCACTCACAACAAAGTCAACGCCCATTAAAGTACGTTTTACGGTAATCCGTACCATGGTGGAATCTTCTACCACCAGAATTCGTGGAGCACTCATAACTCCTCCTTCAAGACCATACGCTCTTCTTCCATCACATAACGTTTTTCAACTTCTTCTTTCCATATTGCCGTGGCCGGAGCATCAGCTGTTGTTTTACCCCAATCATGCAAGCATGTTTTCACATTATTCATACGCTGTGATACCCGGTCGATATTCTGTAAGTCAGTCAATGCTGCCATAATACGATCTTCGATCTCGGGGCTTACCCCCATATCAAGAATCTCAGTCAGCTTGATCAGCCCATCCTCGGCACTCTCTTCAAGCAGTTGGACAGACCCCTCCACCTGCTTCTCCATCACCTTGAGTAATCGCTTATCGGCAACTTTCGGCCATACTGAATCAGCCATAATTTCGCCCTCCAATACATCTTCAATAGCGGTAACTCCGCTTTCTTTCACTTCTTCTTTCACTTCTTCAGCCACTTCTTCAGCCACTTCTTCAGCCACTTCTTCAGCCACTTCTTCGGCCACTTCTTCAACCACTTCTTCAACCACTTCTTCGGCCACTTCTTCGGCCACTTCTTCGGCCACTTCTTCGGCCACTTCTTCGGCCACTTCTTCGGCCACTTCTTCAACCACTTCTTCAACCACTTCTTCGGCCACTTCTTCGGCCACTTCTTCGGCCACTTCTTCGGCCACTTCTTCGGCCACTTCTTCAGCTACTTCTTCAGCTACTTCTTCAGCTACTTCTTCAGCTACTTCTTCAGCTACTTCTTCAACCACTTCTTCAGCTACTTCTTCAGCCACTTCTTCAGCTGATGCAGCAGTTAACACATCATCCAGGGCCAAGCGCTCTTCCCGCATCACAAAACGACCCTTCATCTCATCCAACCAGGTAAGCGGCCTATTTTCATTTGGCAAAGTAGCTAGCCAATCTTGCATCGTGTATCTGACATTGTTCAGCCGCTGATTTACCCGATCTATATTTTGCAAATCAGTCAATGCCGCCATAATCAAAGCTTCAACCTCTTCGCTGACACCCATATCGAGAATTTCCATCAGCTTCATCAATGCATCTTCAGAGCTCTGTTCCAACATCTCTACTGAACCTGTTACCTGCCTCTGCATTACATCAAGCAGTCGTCTATCTGCATGCGCAGGCCAACATGACTCTTCTATCAACTCTCCTTCCAGTGCCACGGTACTCGGTGGTATATCCTCTTGCACCACATTAAGCTCTGCAGCGACTTGCTCTTGCTCCACCACTGCAGCTGTTGCTCTCTCAACCGCCACATTTTCAGACAACACTTTATCAACCTTTGTAACAGCAACCGGAGCATCCTCTTTCACATCTGCCACGGTTACGGCTGGTTTTTCAGGCCTTGGCTCCTTTTCAACCGCCTTAACACGCTTATCTGTTGCCTGATCCGTCTGAGCCAATACACCCCTACGACAAAACAACAGCTCTTCACTTTCCAATGGCAGGTCCATTTCCCTCACCTGCACACCACCAAGCAGATGCATAGCATGCATATGATCATTTTGAGGTGATGGAAATGTACCATCCAAAGCCTCAAACACATTCCAGCCATCACGCTCATGCTCCGGCATCAGATAGCCCATCAACAACCAACCACGCCGCAATGATTCACGATAAACATCGAGCCAATTGATATTGGACTGGTTACGAGCGTCATCAAGCAATCGTGTCACAGCGACACTCTCTACCAGCACCGTGTCACCCAACATCGCATCGACAAAACGGAACACCTTATCATTATGGCAACTCCCTTCATCATTCACATGTCTATATGCCTCATTGAGCAAGCGCCTTGCCATAAAGACATCGTGAAACGCATCGGGAGAGCCAACATGTGTCTCAAGCAAGGGATAATCATGCGATGCCTGCACAAAACCAGCCACATTCGTGCCCTCTCTAGGCAGCACCATTAACTTCGGTGGCGTCCACCATTTCGCTTTGGCTTTGCGCGCCGACAACATCCGGGAGAGCTCGTGATACCACAGCTCTAACAGAGAGTCTTCGCCACCGGCTTCAGCACACTGCTCAGGATAGAGCATGATAACTTTGCAACCACGCAGATGAGTGACCAACGCTTCAGCATCAAAGCCATCCCAGACATGCACCGAAGCCTTTAATTCACAAGCTTGCCCCATCCTTGTAACTACATCCTGCAACTGCCGATTCGCCCTTGTGAGTCCATCTTCGTCACTGGTACTGAACACATGCACAGTTAATTTATGATGTTTAAGCGCCATCTCTTCAACCATGGCAGGCAGGCCCTGATGCCAACCCAGAAAGATCATTGTTAAATCCCATGTTTCCGGCCAGGTGAACGTTTTCAGTCTATTTTGATGCAGGCTATTATCGTATAAACCAGCCTCATCACTCATCGCCCGCGTCATCATACCAGACCACAAACTGGGCGTATTTCCTATTGCAACCACATCGCTAAAGCTCTGTTCACCATCAAGCCGCATCAGATCACTGAACAAAACGGGGTCACCCTCTTCATTCATTGCCGCCAAGACATTGACACCCTGCTCAAAACATTGTGTCAACCAGACTTCCAATTCAACCTGAAGCTCATCACCCGGCCGGCTTAGCATTGCAGCACCATCACTGCGCTGCACCTTCATACTCCAGGGCAATGAAAAAAGTCCCGTTTCACCCGCCACCACATCCAACAAACGAATACCTAGCTCGGGCATATAGGCACAGTGATGCATCTGATAGAGCATACGTGCCGTGACCGAAGCCGAATCGAGCACCCCCATATGCAATGATTCACTGTAGAGCGTATGCAAACGCTCCGGCAAAGCCGCATCGGTCACGACAACACCATTAGCCTTCACGTCACGTTTCAGGTGATGCATATCAACCACATCCTGCTGTTTCTCTTTGCCTTCAGCCGGATGGAAAAAGAACAATTGGCGAATCCCGGATAGTTGAAAACGTTCAATCAAAGCGCGCTCACCATTCTCCACCTGACGCACGGTCATCCAGGCACCAATCCTGCGCGCATCAGGCAATGGCTCATCAAAGAAGATCCATACCGAAGCAAAGTTTCGACGCATTCGCCCGAACAGGCGATTGAGTTGTTTTAGAATCGCTACAGACTGCTCATTACCGCCAACAAAAAGCAGATGTTCTCGCGCCGATAAGGAGCCGTTGGAGAGCTCACGCAGCAGGTAATGCATCACATTCGCCCCCAACCCAACCAACAAGGCAAAGAAAAACACGCCAGACATCACCAACAGAACAGTCAGACCCATCAACCAAGGGGAGAAAGCCTCAGGAGGCGCGGTACCCGGATCCATAATAATCCTAAATACAAACAGCACAATCTGAAACGGCGCATAATCAGCCATATTCACCACATCATCTTCATTGATATCCATTTCTGGATAGAGATAAACCACTGACATTGAGCCGATCACCAGCAGCGCTATCAACATACCTGTGAGCATACTAAATTCACTGCGTACTGCTGGCATCTTCGCCACTTTACCGGCCGCGATCACAACATTCTTCAAAGGATTGAGCATTATCAGGAAACGCCCCAAACGTAACAGCACCCAATAGATTGAGAGCTCCGGAATTAAGCCCATCACAGCCACCGCAGCAAAAGCATCAATGGGTAAAAAGGTCATTTCAGCGGTGCGTCGATTACCTTTCGGTAATATTTTGTACATCGAAAAACCGCGACAACATACTTCCAACAACAACACTATGCCTGCATAGAGCCCCACACTTGGCACGGCCAGGCCGATGCCTGCCAGTGCCACCACCAACATCGCAAAGGGCAATGAATAGACAAAGGTATCGTGGCTTAGAAAACGAAAAATGCGCAGCATACGAAGCAGATACATACCTCGAAAGAGTCGCGCCAGACGCAAATAGAAACCTTCGGACAGTATACTGGAAGGCACCAGCATGGCGCTAAACAGGCAGATGGTGGCAATGCCATCAAGAGCCAGAAACAACAACTCCGTTTTGTTTCTCCAGCCATTCTCCATCTGAAGCCACAAGCGCAAACTCCATTCCAGTGTAAAAAACAGTGCCAGAGGAATCATCACCCATAAATAACGCTCAAAAGCACACAAGCCCAGAGCCACCACAATCAACAGAGCGTAACGGGGATGTGAAAACACCCGTTCACCCAATAACAACCAGGAGCGCCTACTATGACCACCAAACAACTGATATTTTAAGCCCGTTGTTTGCAGATCTTCTGACTCCGACCCACTCACTACCGCATCAGCGGCTTTGCACGGAACCTCAGCCACAGGCTGTGACTGAGGTTGTTGTTCAATATGGATCGACTTCTCTTCTGTCATCTGTTTTGAGGCTGCTTTTGCAGTCGGTTTACGCGTGGGCGACTCCGCAACAGATTGGAATAAGGAAGCCGAATGATTTGCTCCACCCTTAAGCGATTCATCACTCTGCGCTTTTCCATCGCTACCTACTTGCGTAATCCGTCCAAAAAATCGGCCACCCGTCGCTGTAGCTCATTGCCCTTTTCACTCAAGCCTGCCGCTACGTTCAACACACCCACAGCAGCCTGTCCGGTCTGCTCTGCTGACTCGGTCACACCACTAATCTCTTCAGAGGCACGATGGGTAGCATCAGAAGCATATTGCACACTCTGAGAAATCTCATGAGTCGCTGAATTCTGCTCTTCAGTCGCGGCTGAAATAGACTGATTAATCTCATTCATGCGTGAAATGATTTCTGAAATATTGCCAATCGCCTTGGCTGCACCATCGCTTTGACTCTGAATTTCACCAATTTTCTCAGAGATTTGCTCCGTAGCTCGTGCCGTCTGATTAGCCAGCTCTTTCACCTCACCCGCCACCACAGCAAAACCACGACCGGCATCTCCTGCCCTGGCAGCCTCAATGCTGGCATTCAGAGCCAGCAAATTGGTCTGCTCAGCAATATCGGTAATCACCCGAATCACCTCACCAATCTGTTGAGAGGCTGTAGAGAGTGTACTTACAGTTTCATTGGTTTTATTCGCCTCATCCACTGCCTGAGAGGAGATATCCCCTGCTTCATGCACCTGACGGGTAATTTCCGCAATCGAAGCGGACAACTCTTCAGCTGCCGACGCCACCGTCACCACATTTTGACTGGCTTCCTGTGAACTACCTGCCACAGACTCTGCCTGTGCGGTTGCCTGTTCTGCCATGGCCGAAAGTGACTCTGAAGACTCCTGCATCTGGTTACCGAAATCTAAAATTTCACCAACCACAGAGCCGATATTCTGTTCAAAATCATTGGCTAGTTCCTGGCGTACGGTCACATCATGCCACGACACCAGCACCGATAGCCAGTTACCCTGAGCATCATCGATAGGATAAGCGGAGAATTCAATATTGCGTCCGGCGGCCTCAAAGCGTGCTGTCATCGGCAAATTGGACCGACTGGCCAAAATACTACGTTGATGGGCCGGTTTTGCATGGAATATATCAATACATTTACCCACCAGCTCATCTGCACTGCAGGGCAAAAAGGATTGAATACTTCGAAACAGAGTCACCGCAGATGGATTCATATAAGTGACCGTCAAATCATCCACATTGGCCAGCATCATCGCTTCAGGACTAGCTTCTACCACTCCCTGCAACTGGTAAGCGTGGCGCGTGGTCTCTTTGAGTTTATCATATGAGATCACGACTTTTCCGATAGCTCCGGGCACTTGAATATCCAGATCGACAGAGGTATCACCATCATCCAGCGCATCCATCGCGGTGCCAATCTGCTCCAACGGCCTGGTCACAGAGCTGGCAATAAACCACAGCAGTACCAACATGCCTACCATCAGCAGAATAGCCAGACCCCAGAATGTGAATGAGGCAGCGTTATGAATAGAATCTGCCTCTGCGCCCAGCTTATCAAGAAGCTTGCTTAGCTCCGCATCCAAAGCATCCACCACTGGAGTCACTTTAGCTTTATAGCCCTCTTCAAATCCAGCATGAGTCTCTCGAACTGTCACATAAGCTTTAGCGTAAGCCTGAAAGTCATCGTCATATTGCTGCAATAGCCTCAGGAGAAAGCGCTGATCCCCCATACTCATGGCTGAAACAGCAACCAGTTCAGAAAAATGCACTACTTCCTTGGCATGTTTCTGCAGATATTTTTCACTGCCACGCAGCATAAAGTCCTTCTCATATCTACGCATCAGCAGCATGGATACTACCTTTTTGTCACCGCCCAGCTGTTTCAGTTTAGCTTCAATCTCATGCGCCGAATTGCGTAACTTGCCGCGCAAACCATCTTTTTCCGTCAAACCAAGGTGGATCTTTTCATCTGCAAAATGGTGTGCATCAGTATTAAAAGCAAGCAGTGCAGCCCGGCCATCTCCCGCCAGCTGTCGCAAGCTATCGCTCGGCAGTTTTTCACTCAGCATTTTGAATTTTTCCAGATTATTCAACTCTAATCGCCCGTAAGCTTCACTTAGCCCATCCGCAGTTTCGAGCATCTGTAACATTTCGATATACTGATTGGAAAGAGAGGTCGCAAGCATATCCACCTTCTCCATATGCGCTGCCGCCACATTTTTACGCTGATCCACCTCATCCAAATTGGCCAGTGTCTTCTCATGCACCACGCCCACCAATAAAATTGAAAGCAGTACCAATGCACCAATTGCGATCATGCGCTGTGCTACTGTATATTTCTCATGCCACTGCTGTGCCCGTTGAACTGCCATTACCCGCCTCCTTGCGATTAAAACCGATGATTCACATCCACTTAAGCAAATAGCAGGCCAAGAGATTGTCGTAAAAGCAGATAGAGATCAGAAGAAGCTCATTTGCGGACAGTTATCACTGTTTGACAAAGCTCAGAGCTGAAAAACATTTTAAACTGGTGAGCACAAATCTAACCACCACCTATGCCAGAACAATCGTATTAAAATGATTGCGTCATCGTCGCGAATAGCCTGCTCCCCCCCGCGAAAGCGTGGGGCGAGGATCCTGCACTTCCATGTTAAACGTTGTATTTTAAGGGAGCCTACTGCTCCACGTCACGCCTTCGCCGGGGCTTGCACTTCGCGAAGGTGACGAAAAAGTAATTCATTGATAAAGATAAGCGACAAAAATGATACCTATCACTGTGAATAAGCGTGTAAAAAACTGGATACTAATACTGATCGCCCTGCCAACTACGTAGTTAAATCAAGCGAAAAAAACTTATGGTCGGATTATTTATCTTTATCGCTATCGACAAGGGGATCCTGCAAGTGTCTGTTTTTCAGGAGATCCCTCCCCCCCATACGCCAGAGAACGATACCACCCGGCAGGGCCGCAATGTGTAGTATAAGCACCCAGAGTACGGCCATCGCAGCGGCGGCTTCGGAAGAGCCTCCGAACCAGACGACCAGGCCGACATACCCCGCTTCACGAATACCAAAACCATTAAACGACAAGGGCAGAGCTGAGGCCAATGCAACGAGACAGACCATAAAACCATAAACAAACCATGATAGCTCCAAACCAACAGCCATACCTAAAAACACATGGGCCTGTACTACCAGGAATTGAAATAGCAGAGATACCGGCAGACTCTTCCACCAGGCCATTCGTAAAGCAGGAGTAGTGATCTGCAACGACTTCCAGCCGGATATTTTACCTGATCTTCTGCCGGCCCAACCGGTTGCCAACAGGCGTGGCCACCACCAGGGCGTAGCGCTTATAATTACCAGAAACAGCAGCACCCCCGCATTCCATAACAGCACCCACAACAGAGGCAGCTGAAGAAAAAACATGCACAGCGATACAGTTAGCAGTAATCCCAACATGCCATTGAGTCGTTCTAACACAACACTGGCAGCAGCTGGCCAGCCTGCATTTTTACGCCCTCTGGCAAGCAGCCAGCCACGCGCCACATCCCCACCAATAATTGAAGGTAAAAACAGACTTAGAAACATCCCCAGGAAATAGAGTTGAATTTTTCGTGACAGCTTCACGATTAGACCCAAACCACGTGCCAGCCAGACCCAACGCAATGCCGACAATAACTGCCCTGCGACCACGCAGAGACAGGCAGCAACAACCAGATCTTTGTCAGCCTCCATTAAAACATCCGCGATACTGCTCAGGTCCAGCGCCCAGAACAGATAGGAGAGCACTAAGCCTGAAAGGAATATTTTCAACCAGAGCATATTATTTAAGAATCGCGATCATTATCCTCACGAACATTATAATGTTTACGACCAGTCGCTTCATAATAGGTGCGCGCCTGCATTTCCAGTATCAGACCGATACCAAACAACAAAATACCCGTCACCACCATCATCGAGCCCAGTAACAACATCGGACGTTCGGCCAGTTCAGCACCAAACAGCAGTTTATCCATGCTCAACCATAGATCAATAAACAGACCGGACGCCAACGCAATAAGTCCCGCAGGACCAAACAATTGCAATGGCCGGTCAGTGAAACGCTGGAAAAACACCACCAACATCAAATCAACCAACACACGAATGGTGCGACCAATGCCGTATTTACTTTCACCAAATTGGCGGGCTCGATGCGAGACAGCCTCTTCCGCCATTCTGGTACCGTACATATCGGCCAAAGCAGGAATAAAACGGTGCTGCTCACCATACAGACGCAGATTTTTAGCAACTTCGACACGCATCAATTTCATCGGACAACCATAATCATGCATGCGTACTTTGGTGCTGCGACGTATCAAAGCATTGGCAATTTTAGAGGGTAAATTACGAGATAAACTGGCATCCTGCCTGTCCTTTCGCCATCCATTGACCATATCGAGATTATCGCGTTTAAGGCGCGCCAGCAACTTGGGAATATCAGCTGGATCAGTTTGCAAATCACCATCCATATAGACGACAAATTCACCTCGCGCCGCATCGAAACCGGCACTCATGGCAGCCGTCTGTCCAAAGTTACGTCGCAATTGCACCAACACGACCCGGTCATCAGCAGCGCGGGATTTTTTAATCGCAGCCACCGTGCCATCTGTCGAGCCATCATCAATCAGGATGAGTTCATAGTCATGCTCACTTAACTTATCTGCCACTTCTGCCACCAGCAGCGGAACATTCTCTTCTTCTTCATACAGTGGCACGACAATAGAAATCATTGATTCGATCATGTCCATTTTCTCCCTCTTCAACTTCACTGTTCAACCTCGCTCAAAGCCAGACAACTGACCAGCAACAACCATCTGTGGCATACATGATGGCACAATAAGATAGGCAACAATGGCTTTTAGCAACTCTTCCAAAACCGCCTGCGGAAACAGCAGCGCCTTAGCTGGCAATATGAGTGTAAGCTATGCCAGTACTAGAACTGCTACGACAGCTTCAAAACTGTTCAAAAAAGATTTAACCACCCTGAATCATTGGTATAGCAATGCGATTGAGTGTCGCCACCAAAAAATTATCCAGAAACATAATAATCAACAACACAATCAAGGGTGAAAAATCGATACCTGAAATATTCGGCACATACTTTCTGACCATAAACAGCAACGGCTCAGACAACTGATTGATAATGCGGACGATTGGATTGTATGGATCAGGTGACACCCATGACAACACCGCTCGCGCAATAACAACAATCGTCGCAGTCATAAATATAATATGCAGCACACTGGACAGTGCTTGCAAAAAATACCCCAATACAAACACTAACTGAGCTCCTGAGACCGTTTGCTGGCAGCAACAACTGCCTTACGAACAGCTCCAGGCACACCCATATCATACATGGTATCAAGCGCAGCCTGAGTTGTACCACCGGGACTGGTCACCTGATGACGCAGCTCCTCAGCGGAACGGCCACTCTCCACCAACATCTTGCCTGCCCCAAACACTGTCTGTGCCGCCAATTTAGCCGCCACCTCACTCTCCAGACCTAGCTTTTCACCAGTGGCCTGCATCACTTCAGCCATCAAAAAGAGATATGCTGGACCACTGCCCGACACCGCTGTTACAGCATGCATCAGCTGCTCTTCATTCACACGCAACGATTCACCACATGAATTCAAGACATATTCAGTCCGCAGTTTGTGCATTTCATCTGCATTACTGAATAGCACCGACATGCCAGCTCCCAGCAAAGCCGGCGTATTGGGCATCACGCGTACGACATTGGCACTTACGCCTAACCATTCATGCAAGGATTTCGTCGTCAAGCCAGCAGCAATACTGATCACACTTGCATCGGCCTTCATATGTTCAGACAGCCCTTCCAACGCAGCCTGCATCTGCTGCGGCTTGACGCCTAAGATCAGAACATCTGCATGCTGAACCGCATCAGTATTACTCGCCACGCAGTTCACGCCATACTCACTGCTGAGATAATCACGCCTTGCCTGCTTTAATTCAGATACCGTAATCTGACTTGCCTGATGACCGGAACCGCGAACACCTGCGATCAAAGCTTCGGCCATATTGCCGCCACCGATAAATGCTATATTTAGCTCTTGCATATGTTATTTCGCCTCATTTTACTCATTTTATGATTCTTGATTTCGAACATCCCAATCGCCAAATAGCGTTGAACCCAGTCGAACCATTGTTGAACCCTCTGCCACCGCAATCTGATAATCACCACTCATACCGATGCATAACTCAAGTGGATCAGTGCCAGCCAGCCTTCCATCCAATAGCCCATCCCGCAAGTCTGACAAATAACGAAATGCTGCTGCGGCATCACGACCTTGCGGGGCCATGCACATCAACCCAATCACTTTTAGCCCTTCTATTTGAGTCACTGCCGCCACAAACGCTGGCAATGCCTCCGGTTGAATACCCCGCTGATTCGGCACATCGGCAATATTCACCTGAATCAACAGAGGCAAGGCTGAATCCTCTGCCGTAACACCTTCAGCAATAGCTTTTTCTCTCACAAAGCGCGCAACAGCTTCAGCCATTTCCAGATTATCACAGCTGTGCCACATGCTTGCATATCGCCCAATATATTTTGCTTTATTCTTCTGCACCGGGCCAATCATATGCCATTCACATTCAGGCCACTGCCGAGCTCGATCACGCAAGTGTTGCGCTCGTGATTCACCAAAGCATTTTTGACCGGCATCTATCAATGTTTGCACCGCTTCATCCGGCGCATATTTACTCACAGCCAGCAACTTCACATCAGCGCTGCCAAGCTCCTTTTGCAGCGCATGCCAGCGCTCAAGCAACGCCATCACAGCCCTACTCTATCCCATGAAATACGCTGATCTACGGCTCTGCTCAATGTATGTTCATCGAGATATTCCAATTCACCACCTTCAGGTACACCACGCGCAATGCGTGAAACCTTCAGCTTATGCTGTTGACCACCTTCAGAGTGATCACGATCTTCATGATAACGATTCGCGAGATAATGTGCTGTCGCTTCACCATCAACCGTCGCACTGGTCGCCATGATAAGTTCAGCAACACCCTCTACAACACGTTGATCCAGCGCCACCAAATTCAATTGTTCCGGACCTATACCATCAATCGGGCTCAAGCGTCCGTGCAACACATGATAAACACCGCGATAGCCATGACCGCGCTCCATCATCAACACATCAACCGGCTGCTCCACCAAACAGACAGTAGTCGCATCACGCCGCGTATCATCACAAAACTGACAACGTCCCTGCTCTGCAAAACAGCCACATACATCACAAAAGCCAACCTGTTCATGCAATACCGTCAAAGCTTCAGCCAGTTGTGTTGCATCGGATGCTGGTCTTGAGAGCAAATTCAGACTCAACCTCATTGCCGTTTTGGGACCGACACCGGGCAGAGATGACAATATTTCAATCACTCTGCCCAAAGGTGCAGGTACACCCGGCAGATGAATCAAAGAGAGAAACCCGGAGGTAGAGGCATACCCGCCATTAAACCTTTCTGCTTATCCTTTTGCATATCGGCCACTTTCTGAGCCGCCTGATTGACGGCAGCAGCCATCAAGTCTTCAATCAAACCTTTGTCCTGCTCTTCCCACAACGAAGCATCAATATCAACTTTGCGCACCATCTGATCGCCTGTCATCAATACTTTGACCATGCCGCCGCCAGCTTCTCCGTACACTTCCATATTCGCCATTTCAGCCTGCATCTCTTTCATATCTTCCTGCATCTTCTTGGCTTGCTGCATCATTTTTCCAATATTCATTTACCTCTCCTGATAAAGCCCTTAATAATCCCTCACCGCAGAGTATACAAAGGTACGCAGAGTAAAATATTCAAGTCCCAGTATCATTTGGTGACTCGACTCTGCATCCTCTGTGGTGAAAATGAGTAACGCTCTCTTACTCCATTTTATCTGATACGCCTGCCGGCAATGTTTTAATCAATTTGGCGTCCATTTCCTGCATCAATGCCTGCACATGGGGATCATCTTCAGCCCCCTTACGCAGACGAGCTTCTTCATACTTAACCTGCTTAGCCCGCTCTTCTGACAGCGATGCACCCTGATGCTGCTGACGTGATTCCCACAACACCTCACGCCCCAGCCACTCGGCAAAGGCCATGCGATCCGATGCAGAGATGACATTCTCCTCATATTTAGTCAAACCAAGGCGCACTCGTTTCTCGCTAAACTCACCGCAAACCACATTATCCAACCTGGCCGACAAGCCCGGCTTCACTAGCCCAAAGGCTTCTACCGCCTGTTTCCATGTGGTGAATCTATTAGCATCCGGCGCACCTGTCTGATGCAATGGTAAATTATCACTCAGCTCTATTTCTTCAGCAGCAATTGTTTTTTCTACAGGTTTTATCTCGGCTGCCGCTTTTTCAACAGGTTGAGCCTCAACAACTGCCTCTCTGTTTTCTTTAATATCTTTGAACTGCGGTGGGACATGCGGTTCCGAATGAGCATCTTGGACTAAAGCGTCAGCAACTGCCTCCACATTAGAAATGGCATTCAAACCGCACAAACGCATCAACACCATCTCGGCACCCATACGCTCATCCACCAGTGCCAAATCACGAATACCTTGCAGCAACACCTGATAACGCAAATCCAACCCCTGAGCCGTCAACCGACTGTGCTGCTGGTCCAACCACTGACGATGCTCCGCATCAATCTCTGCATTCAACAAACCACTATCGGCCTGCAAACAGGCCAACTGATGCCATAAACGACTTAGCTCTTCGAGCAGACTGCGTGGCCCATAACCACTTCCAACAGCAGCACGAAAACGCTGCACCGCCATCGCCGCATCGGCTGCAAACAGAGCCTCCGACAATGATCGATTCAGAGCATACCCCACCAAACCCAGAGCAGACATCACATCGCTCGCTTTCAAATGTTCACGCGAAAATGCCAACACCCGCTCAGCCAACGACAACGCATCACGTACACTGCCATCAGCAGCCTGTGCAATCGCAGCAAGAGCATCATCATCAGCACGAATCGATTCTGCATTGAATACATGCTTGAGATATCCACTGATCTCACCTTGAGCCAAACGACGCAGATCAAAACGCTGGCAACGCGAACGTACGGTCACAGGCAACTTATCTGATTCCGTTGTCGCCAAAATGAACAACACGTGTGCAGGTGGCTCTTCGAGTGTTTTTAACAGCGCATTGAAGGCACTCTTCGACAACATATGGGCTTCATCAATAATATAAACTTTGGTTTTTAGCGTCGTTGGTGGATAACGCACGCCATCAAGAATTTCACGCACATCATCAACACCGGTATGGCTGGCTGCATCCATCTCCTGCACATCCAGGTTAGCACCATCAGCGATACTCAGGCAGGCCGAACACTCACCACAAGGCTCTCCTGTTGAAGAGTCTTCACAGTTCACCGCCATCGCCATCAAGCGCGCAATGGTTGTTTTACCCACCCCGCGAATACCACAAAGTAGGTAGGCATGCGCCAGATTACCGCTAAGCAGAGCATTTTTAAGGGTGCGAACCACCACATCCTGACCCACAAGATCAGCGAATTTCTGCGGTCGCCAGCGCCGCGCTAGTACCAAATAAGACATGCGAGCACTCTACGGCTTGCCTTCTGCCACGCAACGACTGTGACAAGCTTAACTGCTAGTATTGCTCAAATGAGTCCTGATCTATTCATATAATGGCATGAGTTAGCTACACTGCGCGCCGTTGAGAAATGCAGTCTCATCTAGCCCGACGACCACAAATGAGGAACACATGAGCTTTTCAGACGAAATCGAAAAACGCCGCACCTTTGGCATTATATCGCATCCGGATGCGGGTAAAACAACGCTGACTGAAAAGCTGTTGATGTTCGGTGGTGCCATCCAAATGGCGGGAGCTGTGAAAGCCCGTAAAGCCAGTCGCCACGCCACATCCGACTGGATGAAAATTGAGCAGGAACGTGGTATTTCAGTTGCTTCCTCAGTGATGAAATTTTGCTATCAGAGCAACGGCCGTGATTTTGAAGTCAACCTGCTCGACACACCTGGTCATCAGGACTTCTCTGAAGACACCTATCGTGTACTTACTGCTGTCGACTCTGCCATGATGGTCATTGATTCATCCAGCGGCGTTGAAGCGCAAACTGAAAAACTGATGGAAGTGTGCCGTATGCGTAACACTCCTATTGTTACATTCATCAACAAACTCGACCGTGAAGGTTTAGAGCCTCTCGACCTACTCACTGATATCGAAGAAAAACTGCAGATTGAGTGTACACCAATGTCATGGCCCATTGGTATGGGTAAAAATTTCAAAGGCGTATACAATCTGTACAAAAAAGAGCTCAACCTGTTCAAGGCTGGCGCTAAAACCAACGATTTTGACACCGTTAAAATTAGCAACCTAAGTGACCCTAAACTCGATGATTTACTAGGTTCACAAGCCACAGACCTGCGCGACGACATCGAACTACTGGAGGGGGCTGCTGACCCATTCAATATGGAGCAGTTCCTGATCGGTTCCCAAACACCTGTTTTTTTCGGCTCAGCGGTCAACAACTTCGGCGTTAAAGAGCTGCTCGACGCCTTTGTAGAGCTCTCCCCTGCTCCAGGCCCCCGCGATGCCATTGAACGCACTGTCCATCCCGATGAAAAAGGCTTTTCTGCTTTCTGTTTCAAGATTCAAGCCAATATGGACCCCGCACATCGTGATCGCATTGCTTTTTTCCGCATCTGTTCCGGCAAGTTCAAGAAGGGCATGTCAGTGCGTCACCATCGCCTCGGCAAAGATGTGAAGATTCCGAATGCAACGATTTTCATGGCTCAGGATCGTGCCCATGTCGAAGAGGCTTATGCCGGAGACATCATTGGCATCCACAACCATGGAACCATCAAAATCGGTGACACATTCACGACCAAGGAAGCTTTGAAATTCACCGGCATTCCAAACTTTGCGCCTGAACTGTTTCGTCGCATTCGCCTAAAAGACCCCATGAAACGTAAACAACTACACAAAGGCTTAGTCCAACTTTCTGAAGAAGGTGCGGTGCAAGTCTTTAAAACACTGCTTGGTGGTGATTATATCCTTGGAGCTGTCGGGGTATTGCAGTTCGATGTAACCGTCGCACGTTTAAATGCCGAATACAAAGTCGATGCCGATTATGTTGCAACTGACTTTCAGATCGCTCGCTGGGTTACCAGTGAAAACGACAAAAAAATGTCCGAATTCCGCCGTCTCTTTGAGTCCAGCCTATCTGAAGATGCGGATGGATTTCTCTCATATCTGGCACCAAGCGCTTGGAAACTCAGCTACACCGAAGAGCAGTGGCCCGATATCACCTTCCACAAGACCAGAGAACATATTTAATTAATCCTGCATCCAATGCCCATATAGCGAACGTTAATCCACCCATTACAGCAAGGGTGAATGCTCCCTTAAGAGCTACGAATCCAGTACTTCCAGGGCTTTTATAACTGGATTCAACACTGCAAGCAGATCAAGTAGTAGCGCATCGACCTCATTAGCACGCTTGTTGTCCTGACAAGCATACTCAAGGGCTCTGGCGGCACGCTCCACGGCCTCAGCACCAACAGTACCAGCCAAGCCTTTCAGGGAATGGGCCGCACGAAATGCAGCGAGCGGATCGTCGATATCTGCCTGAGCAGCACGAAATTCTGCTTCAAATTCACCATATCGATTACGGAAGCGAATGAGTGTTCTATAATAGATCGCAACCACGCCCAGGTTTTTCAAGGCCTGCTTGCTGTTAATCCCGACAATGTCAGGTATCTTCATACTCTTCTCCTGCTGAAGTTGCTGCACAGATAACACACGAATCGTAAAGATATCGTGCTATTTCATCTGAAAGCTTTCACATTCACTCAGACGAAGATAGTCCATATTAGATATATCGAGCAACTACTGTAAAGCGATGCGCAATCGCTTCGCACGCACACTTTCTACTTCCCACAAAGCTGCTTTGTGCAAATCCCACCTCCTTATCGTAACGAAGAATTCAGACCAAGTGAACAGGTTATATAAGACAGAGCCCTAATGCCTCGCTACACTGCGTCGCATGTATGATACGTATGATGAGGATTATGAAAAATTTGAGCTCGTCGAGCGCCTGAACAAGAGTCAGCAGAAGCGCGAAATTCAGGCCTTGCTTGATCTTGGTAAAAAACTGGCCCAATTTGATGCCGGCACGTTAGCCAAGTTCGATCTGCCGCCCGAACTTCAGCAAGCACTACTCGATGTGCAATCCATGAAGCTCGGGGCTGAAAAGCGTCAATTCAAACGCATTTGCAAACTACTCCGTCAAATTAACACCGA
This sequence comes from Mariprofundus sp., assembly GCA_021772775.1. Taxonomy (GTDB): domain Bacteria; phylum Pseudomonadota; class Zetaproteobacteria; order Mariprofundales; family Mariprofundaceae; genus Mariprofundus. Next base: position 49,077 of record JAJFLH010000039.1, read on the forward strand.
ATCGCTGCAACAGACATTTGAAGAGCTGGAAGAGAAAAAAGCCGAGCAGGACAAAAGCTTCCACCGCTGTGAACGCTGGCGTGACCGACTACTTGAAGAAGGTCAAACAGCTATCACTGACTTTATGGATAAATTTCCACAGGCTGATGCAGGCCAGCTTCGCCAATTGGTACGCAATGCCAAGAAAGAAATTGAGCACGACAAGCCACGCAAATCATCCCGCGCCCTATTCCGCTTGTTACGCGAGTGCATTTTAGGCTAACCCTTAGCTTTACCCTGAAAAAAACTAGGGTGGCATTAGCGATGGCATTTGCATACAGTTGCTAGCCGATTATTTCTGCATAATTCATGCTGCAATATTCACGTAACTACCAAGGAGTTTTTTTATGAGTGTACTGGTTGGCAAACAAGCCCCCGATTTTACTGCCGCTGCTGTAATGGCTGATGGCTCCATCAATGAGAGCTTTTCTCTCTCAGATTATAATGATCAATATGTTGTACTTTTCTTTTATCCATTGGACTTCACCTTCGTATGTCCATCTGAATTGATCGCCTTTGATCATCGTATCAAAGAGTTTTCTGATCGTGGTGTACAGGTCATTGGTTGCTCCGTTGACTCTCAGTTCAGTCATGCAGCATGGCGCAACACTGCAGTAAACGACGGCGGCATCGGCCCTGTTGCTTACCCATTGGTTGCTGACTTAACTAAATTGATTGCAGCTGATTATGATGTACTGATCGACAATGAATCTGTTGAAGACGAAGATGGTGATGCTGTTCACCTGCTGGGTGGCTCTATTGCGCTACGTGGCTCATTCCTGATTGATAAAGCTGGCGTTGTTCAGCATCAGGTTGTAAACAATCTACCTTTGGGTCGCAACATTGATGAAATGCTACGCACCATTGATGCGCTACAGTTCCATGAAGAACATGGTGAAGTATGCCCAGCGGGCTGGAACAAAGGCGACAAAGGCATGGTTGCTGATGCCGATGGCGTAGCATCTTACCTGACATCTGAAGCAGATAAGCTGTAAATCCTTAACTATTTAGGTTTGAAAAAGGCGATTCCTGCGGGGATCGCCTTTTTTTTGTGATTAGAGCATTGCCATATCAATACTCCGTGCTATCTTTCCGGCCTGCAAAAACTGAGCGGATTGAAAGACGAAAATCCTGTTCGGGTCTTAACTAATGGAAGGGTGACAGAGCGGCCGAATGTACCGGTCTTGAAAACCGGCGTAGGGAAACCTACCGTGGGTTCAAATCCCACCCCTTCCGCCAGTTAGTTTACTACAAGCATACTACGGAGAGATGGCTGAGCGGCTGAAAGCGCGCCCCTGCTAAGGGTGTATAGGCTAAAACCTATCGAGGGTTCGAATCCCTCTCTCTCCGCCAGTGTATATGCCCCCCTACACTTTTCACAAACTACAGAATTATTTAAAACCTCCAATTAGAGAGGGTCGAGAACGCTCGACCAGGGTTCGACAAATCAGCAAAACAGCTGATTTGAACGCCACAACGTGGCGACCCCGAAGGAGTGAAGGGCAGGAGCCCTGAATAATCCCTCTCTCTCCGCCAGTATGCGCTAACATCTCCTAACTTCACTTTTTCTATCACATAAATAACACTCTGTAATAGAGAGGGTTGAGAACACTCGACGAGGGTTCGATAAATCAGGCGGATAGCTGATTCAAACGTCACTTTAGCGACGACCCCGAAGGGGTGAAGGGCATGGATGCCCGAAATACCCCCTCCGCGTTGCAGAAACTCACCCCCTCTCCGCCAGTGCTTCGCTCGACCAACAACACGTCACTAACTCCTACACTAAGATTAAACTCTCAAACAGAGAGGGTGAAACAAATATGCCGAAGCATATTTGAACGCTACACAGCAGCGATCCCGCTACGCACTAGGAGGTTTCTTCAAATCAGACAAACGCCCCTATAGCGACGACCCGAAGGGTGAAGGACTGGAATGAATCCCCCCCTAGTTATAACTTCCATTTCACAACCACGGCACTAAAGTACAGCATCATCTTTACACCCCAAGGAGTCCGAATGAAAATAAGCCTCACATCAAAACCTCATTCGATCACTCTAATCAGCCTGCTTCTCTCCACATCTCTATTCATGACAGCCTGCGAACAACAGCAAAGCAAACAAATTGAATGGCAGTTACCGTTAGAAGCCCCAGAAGACCCTCATGGGGCACAATCACGCTCAAACACCATTCCTGACTGGGCCGTTGCACGTCAAGGAGAGGCAGAAATCGCCTGGTTACAAAAAAACACGAGCAAAATATTCACTTCAAAGCTCACTTTGGGCGGCGGAACACGCGTTCAGAACTGGGATATTCAACTGCTAGGACTGGCTTCCGGACTCAGAGTGAAAAACAGTTCTTTCCTTAACGATGAAAATGTGGACAATCCCGCCGCTCTCGTAGACATCCGCCAAGATGGCAAGCTTATTTATCGTGGTTGGTTATATGAGAAGTTTCCAGAATTGTTCGGCATGGATAATTCGGAATGGAAAGTATGGCTGAAAGGTATTACTCTTCGGCCCGCTTCAATAGAAACAGATAAAACTGGCTCCCTTAGCTCAGCTGGATAGAGCATCTGACTACGAATCAGAAGGCCGGGCGTTCGAATCGCTCAGGGAGCGCCATATATCGAGGAGCTTAGCAGAGATGCTAAGCTCTTTTTTATTGAAATGACCTAGCAACACATGATGAAATTAGCCATGGAAAGTATGATTGAAAATCACTACCCTGCGGCCTCTTCTGGAAACAGTAGAGAATTTTAAAACTGGCTCCCTTAGCTCAGCTGGATAGAGCATCTGACTACGAATCAGAAGGCCGGGCGTTCGAATCGCTCAGGGAGCGCCATACATAAAAAGGCACTTACGAAAACGTAAGTGCCATTTTACTTTCTTTTATACCATTCACCGACAATCTAATCATTATCTCTCCAATCATCGCCATCTTCCCAATGCGCATCATCATATTGATCAAACTCAGGCACAATGGAACTCTGCGCTTCTCGCAATGAGGAAGGACAAGCATGACAACTCATCAACTTCATCCAGTGTAATCGCAAACTTGCTTGGGTCCGTATCTCTATCATAAAAACTTCCTTCATCTATTTTGATAATGAAAGCATATGAATACTTGCGTCACCCAGATGTCATAGATAAGTCAGCAATATGACAAGAGTGGATATCTGCTGGGACAAACTAAAGCTACCCTGTCTCGATGAGACCGAGAGACTCGGGGAAATGCAGATTGCGACCACAACCAAAGAGATCGTGTAGACAGACCCTATAGGGATCAAACTGAACCCACTGCTTACTTCCAGGGATTATAATCGAAAGCCTTCTTCTCCCGTTGACGCGCTCGATACACACGAAGCACTATCATCAAACCAAACCCCGTTGATAACAGAAGAATCAATAATAAAACTATTTCCTCACCGTTCATGGATTTCAGTATAGCAGAAAAAAAGAGTCGCATTGCAGCGAGCATAAAAAAATAATTTTTCTAAATTTGGAACCAATAACCAGAACAGACCAATTAGCAGTGAGAGCCCCCTTTGTCCGCGATCCCACCGACTAGGGCTCAGCTCTCAAGAAGAGCGTCAACCCTCATCCAGCCACTTCATGGCCTTATCCTTGCCTCTGAATACACTGATATTACCATGCTCAACACTAATATATGCTTGAAACAACTTTGACCGCCCAAAGACCAAGGGGTCAGGGGCAATGACTGCCCGCCTGGAACCACTCCCCCAAGGGCTGGACTCCACCAACCTCATCACATTGGGAACTTTATGCTCAACACTTACCTCACAAGTACAATCCATTAACTCTTTCATTTCAGGGTCAAACTTACGGTCACGATTCAACTCATCCTGATGAGCAATAATCTCAGCATTCGTAACATGACCAAAAAACTTGGAATAAACAGTTTGCTTCTTGCTATTGATGGAATATGAAATTGGCAATGTTCTCTCCGGATCAAGGACTAATTCGTACGAATTCTGCCTTCACAGAAGAATAAAAAAAAGCAAAATGCTAGGGACAATGATGGTGATACGAAAAAAGCACCCACGGTTCCCCGTAAGTGCCTACAAATGGTGGGCCGTGCGCGGCTCGAACGCGCGACCCGCTGATTAAGAGTCAGCTGCTCTACCAACTGAGCTAACGGCCCATATAACTATTCAAACAATTAAACTGGGGTGGACGACGGGATTCGAACCCGCGACCACCGGCATCACAAGCCGGGGCTCTACCAACTGAGCTACGTCCACCATATTGCGTCATTCGAATGGCGCGCCTGGCAGGATTCGAACCTGCGGCCTACGGATTAGAAGTCCGTTGCTCTATCCAGCTGAGCTACAGGCGCATACTAGATCGCGTAATCGCCAAGTTCTTCACAACATCCTAAACAGAACAAACACTTAAATGGTCGGGGCGGGGTGATTCGAACACCCGACCCTCTGGTCCCAAACCAGATGCGCTACCAGGCTGCGCTACGCCCCGATTATTTAAGCCTTCACTTGCGAAGGCGGCGGACAATAGGCATCTGATAAGCGTTCGTCAATCCCCAAATTTGTTTTTTATTACGCCAGCTTCAATAGGCCTTTCATCACCATATCCGTATAGCTAATAATACCAATGACCTTACCATGATCAACCACAGGTGCTCGCGACAAATGTAAACGTGAAAATAACAAACTGGCATAACGAATATCCATCTCTGGATGCACACTAACAGCGGGTTTAGTCATCACTTCATAGATGCTAATCCGATCCGGTGACCTGTTTTCGGCCAACACAAGACGGGCAATATCACCGATCACGACGATACCATACTCATCATACTCATGTTTCTTATCGACAATAAGACATTTGGTATCCACGTGCTGCATTAACGACAACGCCTTGCGCACCGTTGATACCCCATCCACCATATCAAACTGCTTTTTCATGACATCTTTGACCATAATCAATTCATCTGCACTCATAGCTTATCCCCCACCTCATCCATCAGACACATAATTTGCCCTCCAAGCCCTACCGCATCTTCAACATCGACCTGAAAGGCTACGCCTGAACCGGGGTTCTCCTCAAAACCACCCTTTTCCGCAATGCATTCAAGAATATGACGACTTAAATGCTCCTCCACCACAAAGAGCACCATATTGCGCTGCGTCTCCAGGGTTAAACCAAAAAAAGTTTTTTTCGGATTCAAACCTTCACCGCGAGCATCACCCACCACTGTTGCTCCAGTCGCCCCAGCTTTTCGAGCTGCAACCATGATCTCTTCTGTATTGGCTTCATCAACCAGTGCAATCAATAATTTAAAGCGCATTGTCGTTCTCCTTCATTGTTTCCTTTTCAGCTCTGCGTTTCTCCATCCAACGGCTCATTTGGGCATAAGCCATCACACTCATAATCGGGAACACACTGGCAAAAGCGATCAAACCAAAACCATCAATTAAAGCACTCCGCCCCGGAATCGTTGCGGCAAGCCCCAGACCAAGAGCAGCCAACAGAGGTACGGTGACAGTCGATGTGGTCACACCGCCTGAGTCATAAGCCAAGGGAATTATCATTTTTGGCGCACGCATGGTCTGAATAATCACGAAGATATAGGCCGCGATGATGTACAACCAAAGATCCGTCCCGGTTACAATACGAAGACAGCCTAACGACACCCCTACCGCCACACCTAAAGATACAGCCAGCCTCAATCCCCAAGCCGAGATCGCACCACCTGAGACCTGCTGCGCTTTCATACCCACAGCGATCAGTGATGGTTCAGCCAGCGTCGTTGCAAGTCCTATTGCAAAGGCAAACACATAAACCCAGGTATAATCCTGCCAACGGATCGTTTCAAGCACTGTTACACCCTCTTGATACAGTTCACCGTAGAGGAATGCAGGATTGGTTAACTGCGTCGCCATCACCTCACCAAGTGGAAAGATAGCCGCTTGCAACCCCATTAAAAACAGCGTCAGGCCTAGCAACACATAGACAAAACCACGAAACACCCGCCATGGATGGGCAACTTTTTGCCGCAAGACCAACAGCTGAAAGCCCAGCAGAACCACCGCAATTGGAATCACATCGTGCAGCGTTGAGTGCATTGTTTCGAGAAATAGATCCAAATGACTCATACTGTAAAAATACCATAGACCATGACAAAGATCATCGGCAGCAAGGAGGCAAATGCGATCAAACCGAAACCATCCAGCATCGGATTACGTCCGCGAATGGAAGAAGCAAGGCCAACACCGAGAGCAGTTACCAATGGAACGGTGATTGTCGATGTCGTAACACCACCGGAGTCATAAGCGATGCCAATAATTTCAGGCGGCGCAAAATAGGTCATGATAACAACAATGAAATACCCACCGATGATACAGAAGTGCAACGGCCACCCTTTCAGAATTCGCAACACACCGAGCACAATGGCTGCTCCTACAGAGAGCGCTACGGTCATGCGAAGCCCATCGGCATACTCATCCATCGCAGCTTGCGTGGCATCAATCACACCACCCTGCGAAGCTATTTCAGCCGCCTTTCCGGCCACAGCGATCAGAGCAGGTTCGGCAACAGTGGTCCCAAAACCGAGCAGGAATGCAAACAACAGCAGCCATGCCACATTACCTTTTTTGGCAAAAGCAAAGGCCATAGATTCACCCAATGGGAACAAACCAATTTCCAGCCCTCGAACAAACAGAGCCAGGCCGGACAACACCAGCCCCATCCCAACAAGAATGTCACCCATATTAGGGATCGGCTGTTTGAGCACCAACTCCTGAAAAAAGAGAATCACCAGCACAATAGGAGCCAGATCACGCCCCGCTTCAAAAAGTGGTCGTAGTGCCTTAATTAAGCCCTTCATAAGCCCTTAAGTACCCTGCCTCAACGTTCCACCCCTCTCATGGTGATCACTGCCAGTCTGCACTAGCTACTTTAGCTTAAATCAAAACAAGCAACAATCTTCAAAAATAGAGTCTTCATTCAATTTACAGTGACACCGCCAAATTCATTAATATATTAGCGCCACCCATAACCAACGGGCCAACCACCAACTGTAAGAGACCGAATACAAGCAATAGAACGACAATCAAAAAACCGAATGGTTCGATACGGGAGAGTTGATAGGCCAAAGGCCCCGGCAACAGGCCTACCGCTACGCGCCCTCCATCCAATGGATGGCAGGGGCAACAAGTTAAAGATAAACAACACCAGGTTGATGATAATTGATGCCTGACACATCAAAGATAATGGCTCTGATACCCATGCCAATGAAGCAGGCATATGAATCGTCAGAGCCAATAACAAGGTCGATAACAAAGCCAACACTAAATTGGTTATCGGCCCGGCCAGAGCCACCCAGATCATGTCGCGCTTGGGATGATTCAATTTACCAAAGTTCACTGGCACAGGCTTGGCATAACCAAATAGAAATGGTGAACCCGCCACCAATAACACAACAGGAATAAGAATAGTACCAATCGGATCGATATGTTTGAGCGGATTAAGTGTAAGTCGGCCCATAAAACGCGCCGTATTATCTCCAAGCCTATCGGCCATCCAGCCATGCGCGACTTCATGCAACACAATCGCAAACAGCACAGGCAAGGCCCAAATACTTATGCCCTGAATAATGGCATCTATGTTCATTACATCACTCCAATCAACCGCATTAAATCAAACATTCAATACCAACCGTTTTCTTTGAACGAAAGCACTTCCGTACCTGCCAGTAGAAAATGATCGAGTATCTTAATATCCAATGGCGCACATGCTTCGGCCATACGACGAGTCAGTGCAATATCTTCAGCACTGGCGCGCGGCGTACCCCCCGGATGATTATGAAATAGAATCAAACCTTTGGCATCAAGCTCCAACGCCCGCTTCACTAGATTGCGCGGATAAATAGCGGTGCGATCCACCGTACCTTCAAACAATATCTGCGTCGCCATATGGCGATGCTGCTGATCGGTGAATACCGCCCCAAAACACTCCATGCCACGCCCCTGCATCTGCATGCGCAGATAGGCTTTCACCTTTTCAGGCCGGTCATACACATTTTTGCCGGGCAAGTCAGATGCCAGATAACGCACCTCCACATGACGAATAAGCGACAAAAACACCGCTGCCTTTTCTCCCACCCCTTCGGTCTGTGTAAGTTCAATCAGCGGCGCATCAAATACACCCGCCAGCGTACCAAAAACTTTTAGCAAACGTTTGGCAATAGGTTTTACATCGACACGCGGAATCGCATAGGTAAGCAGCAGCTCCAACACTTCATAGTCATGGAAACCGTCAAAACCGTGTGCAGCGAAACGCTGCCGCAGTCGCTTGCGGTGACCTTTAATGCTCTCATCCATACCTGTGATGCAAACGGAGAAACATGCTTTCGTCAATGCTCAGATCCAAAGTTCGACATACGGCATATAACTTGCTTAAACTACTCCTATGAGAGAACTCCGCCGCCAACTCGTTGATTTACTGGATCAAGCACGTAGCCAACACCGTATGGATACGGTGCCCCCGAGACTCATGGCTGCGCTGGTACAGGATTTCCTCGCTTTATTACCCAAAGGCAAAAGTAAACGTATCGCCATGCATTGCCGCACCCTGACCCACGGCAATCTGCACCGGCACATCTTCACCATTCGATGCCCCGACCAGGCCTTTTACCTCGATGCTATTAAGGGCTATATGAGCCGCTGCGGCATTCAGCCAATAGGCCAACAAACCATGGTAGCGCGCATGACCTGCAGCCCTGATGGCTGCGACTTAGCATTGAAAAAGCCGGAACTGCACAAATCGAACTCAGCCGATGATGGCAACTTCATGTTCATTGCCTTGCATCTTTCAGCCACGCTAAATCCGGATCCAGAATCCATTCGTCTGGATATTCAAGCTATTCTTCAGGCTGTTGATCTCTCTGTACGCGATTTTAATGGCATGCGTAAAAACGTCGCCAAGTGTGTTGCCCATCTGATGGGCCAGGCACCCGATAGCGCTGCCCTACTTGATTGGATGAACGATAATCACTACCTCTATTTCGGCCTCCAACAGCCTGATAAAAAAATGGGCTTGATGAAAAACAGACGTGTACTCAAACGGGTCGCGCCCGGACTGAGTGATGACATTGCTGCAATTACCCCTGCCACCGAAGCAGGCATCGAGTGGATCAACCTGCGCGGCAGTCAGCACTACCTATATAGCGCCGCCAGCATCGAAGTGGTACGCATCAGCTGGCTGAAAACTAATAGCGGCCAAGAAAATCAACAGATCGTTTCCGTCATCATCATTGGTCACTTCTCACGCAGCGCCCGCTTTGCCAACGCCAGCTATCTGCCCGTACTGGCCAATCGCTGGCGTAGCTTGGGCAATGACACATTAATGCGACACTCAGCCTTTTATCGCCGTGAAATTCGTACCCTGTTTGACCGCATGCCCAAGCGCACCCTATTGGGTACCCGCCCTATTGACTGGTTAGAGCCTCTGAAATCTATCATCGATCTGGCTGATCCCCTGCAACTGGTCGCCAACATGATTCCATCCACACACGGCAATCTCGACTCCTTGCTTGTCGCCATTTCGGCCAAGCGATTTGGCCCGGTCGTGATGCAGCGCATGTTAAAGGCTCTCAGTAAAGCAGGATTAAAACAGCACGGTTACGAATCCTTCGGCGTTGGCCCGCACCGCATCATTCTCATCTCTATTGAGCGCACAGAAGAGATGATCACTGCCACACAATTACACGCATTAATTCGGAAGTGCATCGTTTTCTGGAAAGACAACGCTAAAGCTGAAGTGCTGCGTCACTCAGATATTTTCGATATTCCAGCCACTCTGCAGGAGCTTGAATCCACTCCTCCGTTATATCAGGAGCTGTTTCCGCCCGCTCAATTCAGTCGGGATGTGCAAATGCGGCGGCGCGTATTGGGGAATCACCGCACCTGTGTGCATGTACGACTCAAAAACACTCATCAACATGAGATAGAACTGCATATCTATTCACTTATCCAGCCTTCGCTTGGTAAACTGGTTGATATCATCCGTTCTTTTGATCTTGATCCCGTACAAGAGTCGGTTGTGCCCTTTGGTTCATCGGAGAGCGGTGACTGCATCCATATCAGTGTATTGACCTGCAGAGCAGAGCGCCACTTGAATAACGAGGATACCATTCGACTTCGGCGTGGTTTGGCTCTGGTGCTCAACGATGAAGCAGACCACGATCTCATCAATGCTCTCATGATACGTGCAAGCCTTGATATTGATGCGGTTGCCCACCTCATTACCCTACGCAACCATCTTATTCAACTGATGCCGGAGGCTGCCAAACTACCTCTTTCGGATATGATGCTGCGCCACCCTGATGTCACAGCAACACTGCACCGTCTTTTTACAGCTCGTCATCTGGCTGCTATGCCAGAGGATTTCCTCACCGAAGCACGTACATCCTTTCACGAGGCTATGCTCAAAGTCGCCAATTTAAGTGATGACCGATGGTTCCACGCTTTAGCTGAATTGGTCGAGGCCGGCCTGAGAACCAACGCATTCATCCGCCAACCGAACAGCCCGCTTGCTATCAAAATTGACAGCTCCCGCTTGAGTTTTGCCGCACACCCCAAGCCCTACCGTGAAATATTTGTACACGGTGTTCATGTTGAAGGTATACACCTGCGTGCAGGACCAATTGCCCGTGGAGGCCTGCGTTATTCCGATCGGCCAGCAGATTTTCGTACCGAAGTATTGGAATTAATGAGCACGCAAACAGTAAAAAATGGCCAAATCGTACCCACTGGTTCAAAAGGCGGTTTTGTTGTCCGAGATGGGCAAGGCCCCGAGTTTGTACTGGAGCAATATCGCAACTTCATTCGTAGCCTGCTAGCGCTAACTGACAATATGAAGCATGGTAAGCTCATTCCCCCAGAGGGTATTAAAGTTGCACAATGTGACCAAAATGATCCCTATCTCGTTGTTGCCGCAGATAAGGGCACGGCACGTTTTTCCGATGATGCTAATGCTGAAGCTCAAGCAAGCGGTTTCTGGCTTGATGATGCTTTCGCCAGTGGAGGCAAACACGGTTATGATCATAAAGTCGTCGGTATCACCGCACGCGGAGCCTGGGTGTGTGCCATTCACCATTTTGCCAAACTGGGCATAAACGCCTCTACTGACCCGATTAGCTGCGTCGCGATTGGTGACATGGGTGGTGATGTGTTTGGCAATGGCATGTTATTAAATCCTGCCCTAAATCTCATTGCAGCATTTAATCACCAGCATATTTTTATCGACCCGACCCCGAACAGTGCAGAATCATTCAACGAACGCAAACGACTATTCGCCAATGTGAGTGGATGGGGAGAGTACAACACAGCACTCATCAGTGCCGGTGGCGGTGTCTTTGAACGCAGTGCCAAAAGCATTAAATTATCTGCCCGTGTCCAAAAAACACTCGGCATTGAAAGCAAGGCACTGCCTGGTGAAGCACTGATTCAAGCCATCATCACCGCACCGGTAGATCTGCTCTATAACGGCGGCATTGGCACCTATGTCAAAGCACATAATGAGAGCCACGCGGAAGTACGTGATCCGGCGAACAATCCTGTGCGTGTTGATGCCCAGGATCTACGCTGCAAAATGGTTTGTGAAGGTGGCAATCTTGGGTTCACACAGAAGTCACGTATCGAATTCGCAGCAGCAGGCGGCATCATCAATACCGACGCAATGGACAATTCTGCCGGCGTGGACATGTCTGACCACGAAGTAAACTTAAAAATATTGCTGGCTTCATTGCCCGGCAAAGCACTGCAAGAAAAACAACGCAATCAACTGCTGGAAAATTTAACCGATGCTGTAACCGATCAATGCTTGGAAGATAACCTCCTGCAATCACGCGTACTGACCTTGGCTGAGCTTGATGCCATTCAACACCCACCTCGCCTTCAACGGCTGCGCGATCAACTCTCTAGTCTTGGCTGGCTTGATCCTGCGGTGGCACCGTATATAGAAGACAATGATCTGCTGCATCTCAGACCACAGATTTCCATTCTATTGGGGCAGGAGAAGAACCGCATTCATGCTCAACTCTCTGATGAATCATTTTTCCAAACCAGTGCCTTCAGCCAAAACTTGTTAGAATACTATTTCCCTCGTCCCCTGCATCAAAAGTATGGCCGCCATTTCAACAAACACCCTTTAGCGAGTGAAATCATTCACACTCAGGCCGCTAATCATATCGTCAACCATATGGGGCTTATCGCAGTACATCATCTGGAGACCATGCTTGATGCCAGTGTCAGTGAGATCGTCGAAGCTCTACTGATTGCCGAAGCTGTACTCGACACCAATGCCTTACAGCAAGAGATATGGCGTAGTCATCATGAGATGGAAGTCACGCTGAACCTGCAGCGCACGTTACAAGAGCAAGTGATGTTATTTGCCGAATCGCTATTGCGCTTATGCACTATCTCCCAATTGAATAACGACTGGATCAGAAAACAACGGCAAGGCCTAAGACGCTTTTTGAAGGGTATTTCTGACCCTGGCATGACAGCCTTGGCAGGCAGCCATCATGCCGCACTGCTGGATAGCATCACCACCTCCAATCTGAATAAGAGTCATGCCCTTCACATGGCGGCAATGCCACAAATGGCTCGCTCTGCCTGCGCTGTTCATCTGGCATCACAAATGAATATACCTCTGCAGCGCTGCCTTTTGGCTAGCCAGGCCTGCCTGAAGGTTTTACCCATTGAAGCGATGGAGATCCCTCTGCGCAGCTCGGATTGGGGCAGTGAAGATGCCCATAATTTGCGCCGAGAATGGCTACACCGTTTAACCTTGCTGCAAAGCCGCGCCATTGCGCAACTGTTACAGTCGCCCGGCAAACAGTTTGATAAAACAGCCATTTCATTGTGGCAACAACACCGTCACTGGCCTGCTATTGAGACCTATCACCAGCAACACCTGCAAGGCAGCACATCCACCCCATTAACAGGTGAAGCACGACGCACAGAGTCCAAGCGCATGCGCCTTTTACTCGCACTTACACAATTAGAATCAATTATTGATCAGAATTAATAAACCTCGTTACTATTTCAGGCTTCAGGCAGCAGAATAGCCTGTAGCTTTTCTATCAGCTTGTCCGGCTCATAAGGCTTTTGGATAAAACCAGCCAGACCTTTTCCAACGAATCGATTGGTCGCATCCTGTTCATTGTAACCTGATGAAAGAATGACTTTCACATCAGGATTAATAAGCTTCAACGCACTAAAACAGGCTTTACCATCCATTTTGGGCATGGTCATATCCATCAATACAGCTCTAATTTTGTCTTGATGCTGTTGAAATAGTTCAACGCCCTGGAGCCCATCATTGGCGGTAAGCACATCAAAACCGCAATCCTCCAACAGCATTGTAGCAAATTCACGTACGCCTTCCTCATCATCGACGATTAGTACGGTACCCGAACCATTGAAAACTGGAGCAATCTTCTCGGATTCTGGCTCAAGCTCTACGGCATATTGATGGGAAAGGGGGAATGATATCTTAATCGATGTACCCTCACCCGGTTCAGAATAGATACGCAAGCCACCATGATGACCTTTAACTATACCAAGCATGGCACTCATGCCCAGCCCACGACCTGCAAATTTTGTAGTGAAAAACGGATCAAACACCTTCTTTTGCGTCTGCATATCCATGCCGCAGCCAGTATCGGAAACCTCCAAATAAATATAGCGCCCCGGCTCAAGGTTCTCTGCCCCAATATAACCATTGAGATAATCTTCATCGGCCTGCATCAAACCGGTGGAGATAGAGATAACACCACTTTTACCCTCAATCGCCTCTGAAGCATTGGTGATTAAGTTCATTACAATTTGTTGCATTTGTGCAACATCGGCATCAATCGCAGGTAAATGCTCATGCAAATGATATTTGAGCACAACATTCTTCGCCAACGACACTTCGATCAGCTTACCCATTCTCTCCACCAATTCAGTCAAACAGATCGGTTTAACAACAAAGCGCCCCTTACCTGAATAAGCTAACATCTGTTTACACAAATCAGCCGCACTATGACTGGCATTTTCAATGGCCTGAATGTGTTTAAAAATCGGAGACACATCATCCATATGCCGCTGTGCAAGCGAAGCATTGCCAAGTATAGCAGTAAGTAAATTATTGAAATCATGTGCTATGCCGCCTGCCAGAACCCCCAACGACTCCACGCGATCCGTATGCTGCAATTTATCTTGAACCTTGCGTAGATGTGTCACATCACGTTGTACCGATGCAAAACCAGTCACGGCCCCTTTACTATCCATGATCGGCGTAATCGATTGTGATACTTCATATGTATCACCATTTTTAGCCTGATTGGTAAAATCACCATGCCAGGTTTTACCAGCTAGAATAGAGTGCCACATGGCTGCATAATATTTCTCAGAGTGGTTGCTGCTTTTGATGACACGCGGTGTTTTACCCACCACCTCTTCCGCACTATAGCCGCTAATACGCTCAAAAGCCGGATTCACATATTCTATAAGGCCATCAACATCGGTTACGATGATAAGCTCATCCGTCTGATCAATTACAGTGGCCAGCTTGGTGATTTTTGCAGAAGAAGCTTTCTGCTCAGTCACGTCTGTTGCAATTCCACAAACGGCATACATCTGTTGATTGGCATCATAGAGGGGAAATTTCAGTGAATAATATTCTCTTTCTCCACGATCGTCCGGCACACTCTCCTCAATCATCATCGCTTTACCGCTTTCAATCACTTGTGCATCGTGTTTAGCCAACTCATTCGCTAAATCAGCATCAAAGATATCAGCGTCTGTTTTGCCTTTAATATCGTCCTGAGTAATGTGAAAAAGGTCCTCATAACGACTGTTTACCAATGCATATTTACCGTCGACATCCTTAATGAAAATCACTGCGGGAGAGTGATCCATAAGACTTTTCAGCAGTGCCTCACTTTCAATCAACTGCTGACTTTTTGCTGCAATGGTCTGGTCGGCCTGCTGAATAGAAGCTGCCAACAACTTGATCTCTTCCGGCTTGCTGGAGAAACCTGCAATATCAATTCGCCCACCACCAATATCTGCCGCAAGTTGCGATAACTGCCGTAAAGGGGCTGATACACGAAAAGACATGCCAAGAGCAAGCAGCAGCGTCACCAGCAGGGCAAAGCCAATTGATAGCGAGATATCCAGCCTTAATTCAGCCAGCTCCTCCTGAATCGAACGGGCATCAAAAACAAGCAATAGCGTCCCAATTTCACGCCCATCAGACGGGTGTATTACAGGTTGAACAATCTGAATATGGTAATCATTCCACTGCAGCTCAGAAGTGGGCAATTCCATTTTTTTCATAATTGGATGATTGCGAGGATCACTGTGAGTGAGCACTTTTTGCTCTGTATCCAACACAGCGAACTCAATCAAGACAATCTCAGCATCATCAACAAAACGTTGTTGAATCCGCTCCATGCGTTTCCATAAAGGAAAAGATTTACGATACAACACTTCGTTACTGATGCTCGTTGCAATAAGTTGCGTAGCCTCAATAGAATCGGCCTGTGCAAAAGCCGGTAGCTTTTCCGATTGGCTTGAATATTGGTGCCAGGCAAAACCGCCCACCACAAGCATCATACCGAACAAAAAAATCAGCCCCGTTTGCACGGATAGTTTATTGATAAACATCATCGCCCCTTATTGTTGCAAAGCTTCAAGCATCTCTGCGATAGGCTGATAAAATGAAACCGGCTTCACAACAAAACCATCAAGGCCAAAGTGTTTGAGCATGAGAGCCCCCTTTTTATCTTCATGCATGGTAGTCAACACCTGTTGCATGCGTTGAATGGCAGCTTGAGTAACATTCTTACCTGCCACAATCGGGGTAAAGGGGAATGGTCCAATTTTTTCCAGAATGGCAAATTTATCTCTGGCTTCCGGATTGGCTTTAAAATATTCAACAACCACATATTCATCAATATTGGCCACATCCGCTTGCCCCGCCAACAACGCTTCGATGGAGTATTCATGTAAGCCGGTATGCATCAGATGACGGAAATGCTGCTGAATATCTATACCTTGCTGTTTTAAAATATAAGAAGGGGCAACGAAACCTGAATTGGAGCGTAGATCAGAGTATGCAAATACCTGCCCTTTAAAATCAGCTAATGATTTTTCACTACGCCCTGCCAGCGTCATCACAAACGAACGATAAGTGGGGGCACCTTTGAACAATGGCACTGCAATCAACTGCTGTTGATCTGCTGCATGATCTTCCACAAAAGGCACACCACACGTCCAGGCCAGTGACGACGGATTATCTCGCAAAGTATTACTCAGGTTTTGATAACTATCAGTAAAATGCGTCGCCAGCGGATAGTCAGCTTTGATTGCCAGCCACTGCGTAAATTGGTTGAGCAAAGGATTATGTCCCTGCTCCAGCACCACGCCACTAAGCACCAAAGCTTCTGTTTTTTCAGCATGTGATACTGTTATCGAAAAAAAAGAGAGCAGAGAGATGAGTCCAACTATGGAAAACATATATTTCAATGAGATTGATGCCACTCATAGCCTCCTTGATCAACTCAAACGCCGAAAAAAAACGGTGTTAGAAGCTATCACCCACTAGCAACTATTTGCCTGCGTGATCGAGATTGCAAGGCATTTTATTTCCTTTTCAACTCATACCCAACTGACATTCAGAATGCATAAAACAGAGCAATATACCCAAACTTAGTACGGGTTAAGACGAAGTCCGTCTTATAAACAGGCATACCTTCGACTTAGGCGTTCACCATGCGGCGGCTGGATGGCGTTGCCTTCTTCATCGGCCGCAGCCCCAGCTTGGCAAAAAGCTGCTGATCATTTTCAGCATCTTTATTACCTGCGGTAAGTAACTTTTCCCCATAAAAAATCGAATTAGCACCGGCCAGAAAACAGAGCGCCTGCATCTCTTCATTCATCTCTTCACGTCCAGCGGAGAGACGCACATGGGATCCTGGCATGGTAATCCGCGCAATAGCAATGGTGCGGATGAATTCAAAAGGATCCAGATCACCGGAAAATTGTTCATCTTCGGCTACCGGTGTCCCTTCCACCTTGATCAACATATTGATCGGCACCGACTCCGGATGTGGACTCATGCGCGCCAGCTGAGCCACAAGGCCAGCACGATGGCGGCGTGTCTCACCCATACCTACAATGCCACCGCAACAGACACTCATGCCGTTAGCACGCACATGTTTCAGGGTATCCAAGCGTTCGTCATAGGTGCGAGTGGAGATAATCTCTTTGTAATAGTCTGGATCGGCATCGAGGTTATGGTTGTAATAATCCAACCCCACCTCTTTCAAACGAGCCGCCTGATCGGCATTTAACATGCCCAGAGTAGCACAAGCCTCCATATCCATCGCCTTGATTTCCGTAATCATATCGCAGACCAGTTCAAAGGCTCTGCCCTTTGGTTCACGCCATGCAGCCCCCATACAGAAACGGGATGCCCCCTTCTCTTTGGCCACTTGGGCTGCTTTCATCACCTCTGCTTTTTTCATCAAAAGCTCAGATTCAACATCGGTATTGTAGCGTGAGGACTGCGGGCAATATTTACAATCTTCCGGACAGCCACCGGTTTTAATAGAAAGCAGGGTGGAGAGTTGCACTTCATTGGCATCAAAATTAGCACGATGCGCCTGCTGAGCGCGCCACATCAGATCATTAAAGGGAAGCTCGAACAGAGCCTCTATTTCATTTACAGTCCAATCGTAGCGCATCAATCTATCTCCCTTTCACTCGTTAACCTTTGAGTGCGCAAGGGTAAACAGCTTTGCCTGATTCAGCAAAGGTGTTTCGCTTTTATCTATTCCAAAAGAATAGTTATAAGCACAACAGCAAAGCCATAAGAGGCCACGCTAAGGGATCATGGTTATTCCGAGGTCAGGCTATAAAGATGTCGGCTTATAATTCTCTCGACTCAAAAATTGACGGACTGGCAAAATATTATTCAGGCTCATAGACAGGTGCGCCATATTCAAATTTAAAAATGTTGATGTCCATGCCGGCTTAGCAGCCAACTCTCCACACACCGAAATTGGAATCGCTGCTCTTCTTGCGGCCGATGCGGCCATAACAATCAATTGTAAAACAGCCGATTCCCCTGCCCGATACAGGCTGGCCAACTCTTCATCATTGCGATCAATCGCTACAGTGTATTGCATCAGATCATTGGTACCAATCGAGAAAAAGTCACTCACACTTGCCATCTCTTCAGCCATCAACGCTGCCGAAGGCACTTCAATCATCGCTCCGATCGGCACGCTTTGTCTTATACCCAGACGCTTACGGCACTCTTCAACAGCCTCACGCACCTGCTCCATCTCTTCACGCGCTGTCACCATAGGCACCAGAATTTGTACAGCCCCATGCTCGGAAGCTCTTAGCATGGCCGAGATTTGAACTTTCATAAGCTCCTTATTGCGCAACAATAATCGGATACCACGCAAACCCATTGCAGGGTTGGCACCGCCATAGTGATGACCGGCCAAATCACGGTATAACCATGGTCGATCACCGCCGACATCCAGCAAACGCATCGTCACCGGCTTACCAGCCATACGCTTCACCAATGCGGCATATTGTTTATACTGGCTCTCTTCATCCGGCATCTTTGTTTCGTTGATAAACAGGAATTCACTGCGATATAGACCCACACCATCAATGCCTATGCTCTCCGCCACATCCAGCTCTTCCGGAAACTCTATATTGGCCATCAGCTTTAATTCATGCCCATCAGCACTTAAAGATGGTTTACATGCAAAAGCCTGCAAACTTTTTTTACTGGCAGCAATCGCATCGATGAACTTCACATATGCGAGCTGTTCATTGCTCGGAGGGTTTAATATCCACGTGCCCTGTTCTGCATCCAGAATAATGGTATCACCATCTTCAATATGAGAAAGAATTCCAGTCGCTCCAACGAGTGTTGGCAACCCCACCCCTCGGGCTACAATAATATTGTGGGCATCGGCTCCACCCTGCTCTGTAATGACACCGGCAACACCATGACGCCACATACTGACAATATCTGTGACTGAAAAATCATCCCCGACGTAGATCACCTGTTCGCCGGCATCACCGCTATAATCAACAGACCATGCTTCATGTGCGTCTGCGGACCCCGCCTGAGCGATCAAATGCCCTAGAATCCTTCGGCCAGCATGCTCAATATCATGTTTACGATTACGCAGGTACTCATCTTCGACCTGCTCTAGTATGGTTTGAATCGCATCCATCTCCTGACGCAATGCCCATTCTGCATTGATGCAATCATCATGAATGCGCCCAACAGCTTTATTCAACAATTCAGGATCAATAATCAACATACGATGCACATCAAGCATCATCAACGAATCCCGAGCTCCAACCTGGCTTAAATGATCACGTTCAATATCAACATCTGTTTTGGCAGCTTCAATCGCGTCCAACAGACGGGTCACTTCATGTTCAACAAGCTCACTTACAATGCCACGCGCCGGAATAGGCTGGCGACCATGCAATAGCTTTTGTA
The DNA here is from genome assembly GCA_021772775.1 of Mariprofundus sp. Classification (GTDB taxonomy): domain Bacteria; phylum Pseudomonadota; class Zetaproteobacteria; order Mariprofundales; family Mariprofundaceae; genus Mariprofundus. The sequence goes on from JAJFLH010000039.1 coordinate 68,687, forward strand.
CACGCCCTATAATAATACCTGAGCTTGAAGCAACGGCCTGCCCCTCACGTCGTATAACTGACCGCACCTCCAATCGCCGCGTTTTTTTCATCCCCCTTCTCCAAAATGATCTGAGACCAGGGTAGATATGGCGGTGAGCGCAGCTTCGGCATCATCACCTTCCGCCCTCAGTTTCAACGTCGTGCCTTTGCAGGCCGCAAGCATCATGATACCCATAATGCTTTTACAATTCACCTCTATATCACCTTTAATAAGCATGATATTCGCATCAAAACGCCCCGCTTCCGTGGCCAGCTTGGCTGATGCTCTGGCGTGCAGACCAAGCTTGTTCTGAATGCAGACCGTCTGCTCATGAATCAACCCCTTACTCATCAGTATTCTCAACTGGCGGACTTAGCACAATAGTTGGAGCCATCTGAATATACTGCCTGCCCGACTGCATCACCTGTTGAGCCAGACTCGACAAATCTTTCTCATGATGCCGTAAAGTGGCCGCTTTAATCAATAAGGGCAGATTAAAACCAGAAATCAGCTCGACATGCCCGGCCTGCAAACAGCCCATTGCCACATTGCATGGTGTGCCTCCAAACATATCTGCCAACAGCAGTACGCCCTCGCCGACATCACAAGCCTGAATTTTTGTCCTCAGGATATCGGAAAGAACTTCCGGACTGCATTCATTGATAACATCAACACTCGCGATTAGGGGCTCCTCACCCACCACATGTTGCAGTGCATGCAGCATTTCACTGGCAATCCGAGAGTGACCGATCAATACAAGACCGATCATACTTCATCCTCTGCTTGCTCAGGCTTTAACATCGCGTATTGCACAATACCAAGCTCACGATGTTGAATCGCGGGCTCCGCCACACGGTTATGCTGTAGCCATCCCGCCAGCTGTTCAGCCATATATACCGAGCGATGACGACCTCCACTACAACCAAAAGCCAGTGTGAAATAGTGTTTTCTCTCTTTCAACAATTGAGGCCAAATGAATGCAAGCCACTGCTGAATATACTCTTCAGCTTGCCTGACTTCCTGATAAGACTGTAAAAATGCAATCACCCCGGCATCCCGTCCAGTAGATGCAGCCAGTTCAGGCTGATAGTGAGGGTTGGGTAAAAAGCGCATATCAAAAACAATATCAGCATGCGCAGGCAAGCCATTTTTATAGCTAAAAGACATCACCGTACATGCCATCGCCTGTGCCTTCTGCCGACTCTCTTTCGCCGTTCGCAAACGGAACATATCCACCTTTTCAGCCAGCTCGTACGGCGTCAAATGGCTGCTATCAAGAATGATATCAGCCATATCCCTGAGTAACTTCAAACTTTCCCGCTCCAACTGAATAGATGCCATCAAATCATCTCTGCCTGGATAGGGGTGACGACGCCTGACTGTTGAAAAACGGCGCTGCAATATCTCATCTTCTGCTTCAATAAAAACAAACTGCCAATCCGACGGCACGGCCATATCTTCAATCACCGCTTTGATTGCCCTGGCACTAAAACCACTGCGCGTATCAAGGCAAACTGCAGCCTGTTTATTTCGCCCCTGCATGCTCAAAATCCACTCCTGCAACATCTCCAGAGGTAGATTGTCTGTACAGAAAAAACCAGCATCTTCCAGCGCATGCAACACAGTACTTTTACCTGCTCCAGATAGGCCACTAATCAACAATATATCGGTCATTTGAGCAGCTTCTTTCATACCGAGCCTTGCTCTATCTTATCCTGCAAGCGTTGCACAAACTCCTTGCCGCTATGAATACCACGCTGTTTTAACAACTGATTACGTGTTGCCACCTCAATCAACACCGCTAACGAGCGCCCAGAACGAATAGGAATAGGAACACGTGGTATTTTCACGTCCATAAAATCAGTTTCACGTTCACCACCCAGCACCCGGTCTTCAGGTTTAATCTGGTCCCAAGGTACCAGCTCTACCACCAGCGTCAGGCGCTTGGTGTCTGTAATCGCAGCGGCACCATACAGATCCCTAATATTTAAAATGCCTAAACCACGAATTTCCATATGATAACGTAAGGTTTCAGGGCTACGCCCCACCACGATCTTTTGACTCTCTCGCGTAAACTCCACCATATCATCGGCAACCAAACGATGGCCTCGCGAAATTAATTCCAGTCCAATTTCACTTTTCCCAATGCCGCTGGCTCCGGTGATCAATACTCCGAGACCAAAAACATCCATATACACACCATGTTGATGCTGCATCGGGGCCAAACGATGGGATAGATAGAGCATCATATTGGTCATAAAAACAGAGGATGAAAAAGAGGAGACCATCAACGGCGTATCGGTACGTCGGGCAGCCTGAAGAATAATATCCGGCGGAGTCTGGTCACGTGTAATGACCACACCGGCCAGTTGCAGATCAAACACGGCATCAATCACTTGCTTTTGTTCGCGGGGACCGCGAGTCGCCAAAAACTTGAGCTCAGTACTACCTATGATTTGTAAGCGGTAATCACTTAAATTCTCAAGAAAGCCGGCAAAAGCCAACGATGGTTTTTGCATGCGAGGATGATCAATATAACGATGCAGACCAGCCTCTCCAGCCAGCAACTGCATTTTAGCAGCCTCGCCCTGCTCACTCAGCAGCTCACGAATCGTGATCCTGCGTTGTTGAAGCATCAGTCTATGGTGACCTTACCGGCGAACAGCGCTGCCATAGCGGCACAATCTTCGGCCTGCATAATCTGATTTCGGAAGCTCTCTTGCTGTAAATTTCTTGCCAGTTGCGCCAGCAGCTCAAGATGTTGTCGATCATCTGAATCTGGTACCAGCAATAGCACTACAATATGTACAGGTTTGCCATCAATAGAATCAAAATCAACGCCTTCAGCATGTCGTGCCAAGACAAGCACTGGACCCGCCAGGTCTGGCATACGACCATGAGGAATAGCTACCCCATGGCCGATACCAGTACTTCCCAGCTTTTCACGCGCCATCACCACATCCATGACACTGTCCGGATCAATCGAACTTAAAAGGTATGCCATCTCTGTGATGATTCCACGTTTGCTATTCGCCTCTGAATTCAGGCTAATATGGTCAGTTTTGATCATGATAAACCCCGCTTGAAATCAAGCTTCCGGTTCAATCCAGCTAAGAGCGCCATCAGGACGACGATATACTGCATTCAACGATGAGGTTTCATCATTGGTGAAAAACATAATATCACGACTCGCCAGCTCCAGTTGCATGACTGCTTCATCTACACTCATCGGTTTGGCATCCAACTGTTCATGCCGCAAGGTCGTTGGCTGATGGTCTTCAGGCAATTCATCGTGCTGATCAGCCATATCCAACACCTTATGTGAAACTTTAATCTCACGGGTGTTCTGCTGTGCCACATTACGATGGCGACGTAATTTTGCACGATAGCGTTTCAATTGACGGTTAAGTTTATCCACCACACCATCAATCGATGCATACATATCCTCAGTTTCATGGCGACCATGAATATTGACCCCACTGGCCTGCATGCTCACTTCGCAACGCTGGCGAAACTTCTCCACCGAAAGTACAACATGAACATCAACAACATGGTCAAACGAATGTTTCAAATGCTGTAGTTTATCATCAACATAAGCTTTCAAAGGGTCAGTGAGCTCCACATGGCGCCCTGTAATGGATACTTGCATATTTTTTCCTCCGTTCCTTCTTTAGTAACGATGCTTAAGTAGTACTAAAGCACCTTTAGCGTGATTTAACGGCACGCCGCCGCTGGCTACTTGGAAGCAGCCCCAACTGTTCACGATATTTCGCAACAGTCCTTCGTGCAATTTCAATACCTTCAGCTTGCAAACGATCCGCAATCGCCTGATCAGAGATAGGTCGCCCTGCAGGTTCAGACTCAATCAGAGCTTTCACCCGCTGTTGCACCCGGTAGACTGAAATAGTGCCACCACCTCGAGTAGGTAATCCGGCCGAGAAGAAGCGACGTAGCTCAATCAAACCAATCGGAGTATCTGCATACTTACCGTTGGTGACACGCGATATCGTAGATTCATGCAGACCAACTTCTTCAGCCACATCCTGTAAGGTTAATGGTTTCAAGCCCAGCACACCAAACTCCAAAAAAGCGCGCTGACGCTGGGCCAGACACAGCGCCACTTTGAGTAGCGTTTCACTGCGTTGATCCAGTGCATGCATCAACCATTTCGCTTCTTTCATGGCTTGTAGCATGAACTCTTTATCTTTGCCTTTCCATTCGTGATCCTTCCATTGTTCATTCAAACGGATACCACGCCAACCGGTACCAGGAATGTCCACTTCAATTTCTTGATCATTATTACGTCTAAAAATAATTTCCGGCCGAATGTAAAAGTTATTATCCCCTCGCATGCCGTGACCCGGAAATGGATCAAGCCGGCGCATACGAGCTCTAGCCTGCTGAATGACCTCAAGACTGCACTCCACCTTTTGTGCGAGCAGATCATCGGTACCATGCAACAGATCAGAAAAGTGTAACAACAGGCGCATAACCCAGCTATCAATCTCTTGATCACTATCGAGCTGCAGCAACAGACATTCGGTCAAATCCCTTGCGCCAAGGCCACCGGGTTCCAATTGCTGAACGACCTGTACAAGAACCTTTTCAACACAGACTGCATCGGTAACGATTTGATCGGCTATCTCCTTCGCAAACTCGTCTGGATCGGAGCGAAAATAACCATCATCATCAAGTGAATCAATGAGGATATGGGCCAGCTCCCGCTCAAGCTCTGGCATAGGCTGACGGTTTACTTGCTCATGTAGCGATTCACTCAGGCTTAATTCACCCTGCCAAGTCTGTTCACGCTCACTAAAACCATCACCGCCGGAGTCACGGCTAGAAGATGCATACATGGACTCCCAACGATCATCACCGGTCTCTTTCCATTGCTCACGCTCCGTCATCTCCAGCGCACGCTCTTGATTGTTTGAATCACCAGGAGATGAGGCATTAAAGTCCATCTCCAAAACAGGATTGGATTCGATTGATTCTTCCAAGTAACTTTCCAGTTCCATGCAATTCATGGCCAGAACTTTCAGACTTTGGGTAAGTTGAGGTGTCAGCGCCAATCGCTGACCGAGTTTATGGCTAAGCTTAGTTTGCATCAGTAGGCTAACTCAGAAGTAAATGGATTTTTTAAATTGTCGCGTTGTGGGCATGATGAGACACCACCTGCACAGAGATCAAAATGAACAAAACCGAGATCTAACAGCATCAACACCCTAATGGTAGCTCATGGATTACCGTCATACTCAACTTAAGATAGACTGAAAGCAGTCATAACGGCGCTACAGAGCTTAGCTTACCCTTCTTTTTTCAAGGGCGCTAGCAATTCTTCCAATTCACCAGCTTCATGCATTTCAGTCACAATATCACAACCGCCAACAAACTCTGCTTTAACGTATAATTGCGGAATGGTCGGCCAATCGGAATAGGCCTTAATGCCTTCGCGCACTTCATTATTCAGCAACACATTGACTGCAGCGAATGGAATTTCATGAGCATTCAAAATGGCCGATACACGCTGTGAGAAACCACACTGAGGGAAATCAGGTGTACCCTTCATAAACAAAACAACGTCATTACTTTTTACAACCTGATCAATCTGTTGGGCAACTGAATCACTCATATGCTCTCCTTCGGAATAGATGTTTTCAAAGCCAATGCATGGATAGCCTGCTTCATTTGGTCGCCGAGTGCGGCATAAACCATCTGATGCTGTTTAATACGAGATATACCAACAAAGCTGGCGGAAATCACCTGCATCTCAAAATGATCATCACCGGAATAGAGATTCACCTGCACATCCGCATCAGGAATGCTTCGGCGAATCATATCTGCGACTTCTTGCGGTTTTGGTGACATGCATCAATCCTGTTGAACAATAGTATTCATATTAAACAGTGAATGGTGGGCTCACTAGGACTCGAACCTAGAACCAACCGGTTATGAGCCGGTTGCGCTAACCAGTTGCGCCATGAGCCCGCTTCAGTCAAACGATGGCGGCACACTAAACAGCGCTTGGTGGCGTTGCAATCACTCAGCGCGTATCATGCCGCGTCATGAAACAAACCGTGCTCATCCAACCCACTCTGTTTACAGAATTAAATCTTCCCGATGCTTTGCTAAAAGGCATTGATGAACTCGGTTTCACCGAGATGACCGACGTGCAGCAAACGGCCCTGCCATTGACTTTAGCAGGCAAAGATGTGGCTGGACAGGGCCGCACAGGAACGGGGAAGACGGCCACTTTTTTAATTACAGCCATCAATCGCTTGCTCACAACTGAACCCAAAAAGGGCCACAGCAAACATCATCCCCGGGTACTGGTTATTGCACCGACCCGTGAACTGGTTGTGCAAATCTCTGAAGATGCCAAGAAGTTGGCCAAACATACTGATTTGAAATTACACACGGTATATGGTGGTGTTGATTATGAGAAACAGCGCTTAGCTTTTGATGACGGTGTCGACATTCTGATTGGCACTCCCGGCCGACTGATCGACTATTTAAAGAAACGCGTATACTCCCTCTCCAAGGCTGACATGCTGATTATTGATGAAGCAGACCGCATGTTTGATCTCGGCTTTATCAAAGATCTACGTTTTATGTTGCACCGCTTGCCCAAATACGATGAGCGCCAATCACTCATGTTTTCTGCCACCCTATCGCATCGGGTATTAGAACTGGCTTATGAGCATATGAATTCACCTGAAAAGCTGCGTGCCGAAGAAGGTGACTTGATCGCCTCTGGCATCACCGAATCGATGTATCACACCAGCATGGAAGATAAATTCCCGATACTTGTTCATCTATTACGCGCCGCCAATGTCGAACGCGGCATGGTATTTATCAATGAAAAACGCACCGGTGAGCGCGTTGCCCGCAATCTGGCGCGTTATGGTTTCTCGGTTGGTATTTTATCCGGCGATGTACGTCAAAAGAAACGCATGCGTATTTTAGAAGATTTCACCAATGGAAAACTACATCTTCTGGTTGCAACTGATGTAGCTAGCCGTGGCCTGCACATTGATGGTGTGACTCACGTATTCAATTACGATCTGCCGGAAGATGCTGAAAATTATGTGCATCGCATTGGGCGCACTGCCCGTGCTGGTGCCAGTGGCACTGCCATCTCTTTCTCCTGCGAACGTTTCTGTTTCGGACTACCCGATATCGAAACCTACATCAGCCGCCAAATCCCCATTTGCCACATCGATCCGGACATGCTGGAGATAGGCAAACCTACCGCACCAGATGCAACTGCAGAAGGCATGCAGGCAGGTGATCGCACTGAACAACACAACAAACCTGCAGGCCGCCCTAATCCCAACAGACAAAACAGAGGCCGAGCAAGAAGACCCCAGCGCTAAGCATCACATCGACTTTACTGGCCTCGGTCTCCAAAAAACACAGCCTACAGCACAAGCAACAACAGCTGGGAGTAATCACCTCCTGCTGATTGGCTTATGCAATAGACAGCATGAAAGTGGATGCATCCGCCTAGGCGTTTGCGCAGAGAAAAACTTAGGCGTGGGTCGAAACCCTCGTTTACACTTTAGGCATTACTCTTGAAGAGCTAAAGCACAAAATGAAATCAGCTGGCAACATACGCTTAAGCTGAGCAATAAACACCACCAGAAACAAACTAATGCCCAGCATTTCAAGAAACTCCTCCAGAGATCTGGCAAAATGATCAACCGTATAACTCTCAAGCAGATAAGTTTGTTTGAACCAACTATATACGTTGAAGGCGTGTTCCTCCGATAAACCTTCAATAAAATCAAGCAACACAGCGCAAGCAAGAGAGCAGAACGCCACCAGAACCAACAATAAAGAACGTTTATCTGAACCTAAAGCCCGCCAAAGAAACCAGAGCATAAACACCCCCATCAGCACGAAAAATGGCAGTAATAACTGCCACTCGTAACTGGGAAACACCGCCATCCATTGTGCCAAAGCACCACTGCCATCCACCTTATCGGCCTCAAGCATCTCTTCAAACATCGAACCCATGCGCTCATGAATAAGCGCCCCATCATCAGCTGACATATAGGTAAAAAACAGTGCCATGAGCAACCAGCCCCTACGATCAAGGGCAGCCACCCCATCAATATGATGACTCAGGCCGTAAATAAACCACAGGATCAAGGCTGCCAACAAGGTTTGCGAAGTCATAAACCAACCTGCAAGTCCATCTTCTCTGGCAATATTAAAAAGCTCGTGGATCGAGCTGTACTGAATGACTTCAAAGTAATTGATCACAATATCGAGAACAACAAACAGCAACTCAAAACAGACCAGTACCAACAACAGTCTTTTACTTAAATGATCCGCATCCACGATCAAACGGCGCTGCTCACTCATCATAAAACTCCCTAGTCAGACAAAATACTATGACTTAAAACAGATCATTGCCCTTAGTAACATCCAAAGCAGATAGCCCCCCTAGCTCTAAAAAAACGGCGCCTTACCCTCTAAAGGAAAGACGCCGTTAGCGTTACTTCAATCCATCCAAATCAGTCACCCATGATTTCACGATGAGAGGAGGAAGCCCCTCCAGAAACACCCGGATTTGGATCACCTGGAGTACCATCGGCACAAGTACAAACGCATACACCTAACGGGCAAACACAACTTGGAATATTCGTGCATGCGCCCAATGTATCGCCATGCGCCTGATGAGCCGGCCAGGCAGATGTGCTCACAGTAATTGTAACTGTCTTATTCGGCGTGCAGCTAGAGTTGGACTTGCTGTCTGACTCGGACTTGCTGTCTGACTCGGACTTGCTGTCTGACTCGGACTTGCTGTCTGACTTGGACTTACTATCTGACTCGGACTTGCTGTCTGACTTGGACTTACTATCTGACTTGGACTTACTATCTGACTTGGACTTACTATCTGACTTGGACTTACTATCTGACTTGGACTTACTATCTGACTCGGACTTACTATCTGACTTGGACTTACTATCTGACTTGGACTTACTATCTGACTCGGACTTGCTGTCTGACTTGGACTTACTATCTGACTCGGACTTGCTGTCTGACTTGGATGTATCATGGCAGATAGTTACTTTATCCGCCCCATGATCTTCTGATTTGGATTCATGATCGGACTCATTATCTGATTCGGCATATGCCGATGAAACATTCAGACTAATCATTCCCGATTCACTACTGAACGCAAACGTCAGTAACGCTGCAAAAAAGATCACCAATGCACTGTTTTTCATATTTCACTCCTCTCTCAACACGCTCAATCAATCGACAAAATATCTGCCCAACAATCATTCAATCATGTGACCCTAGTCACAAATATCAATATAAATTATTATAACATCGTGGCATAGGTAGATATTTCATTGAAAAGCTCATCGCTATCATATGATTCAACCATTATTTTGAACCTCCTTTTGCAAACTTGATGCGTCACTTTGCCTAAATTTCGTTTCGAGCGTTTTTAATCGCCAAAACGTATGCTAAGATGTCTCCTGTTTTTTGAGGGAGATATTTATGACAGATCAGAAAGAGTCCTTGGCTCGTCCTAATAAAATGAGCGCAAAAGAGTATGAAGCCGCCCTTTCAGAGATTTATGAAGAACTGGTAAAGTGGCAACACTGGATCAAAGATCAGGGTTTGCGCGTGGTTTTGATTTTCGAAGGCCGAGACGCCGCGGGGAAAGGAGGCACCATTAAACGCTTAATGGAGCCATTGAACCCTCGCGGTTGCAATGTAGTTGCATTGCCAGCCCCTTCAGACCGACAAAAAACGCAATGGTATTTTCAGCGCTATATTGAACACTTCCCAGCCGCTGGTGAGATCGCCGTATTTGACCGCAGCTGGTACAACCGTGCCGGCGTTGAGCGTGTTATGGGATTTTGCACTGACAAAGAGTACCGCGAATTTATGCGCTCTTGCCCTGAATTCGAGAGAATGATTGTGCGCTCAGGTATTATCCTTATTAAATACTGGTTCTCAGTCGGTGATGAAGAGCAAGAGCGCCGTTTTCAAAAACGTGCCACAGATAAAACCAAACACTGGAAGCTCAGCCCTATGGATCTGGAGTCCCGTGATCGCTGGATGGAATATTCAAAGGCCAAGGATGAGATGTTCTTCTATACTGACATCAACGAAGCGCCCTGGAATGTTGTCATTGCCGACAACAAAAAGCGCGCGCGTCTCAACTGCTTAACTCATATTCTACAATCAATTCCTTATAAAGATGTGATGCCTAAACCGCAGCCGCTTCGCCCAAGAAAAGAGCAGCCTAATTATAAACGGCCGGACATTAACGATCAGAATTTTGTTCCAAATAAATTCTAAGGCAAAAACATGCGACATACACAGCTCATCGTTTCCTCCAGAGCGTCCTGTTAACCGAACCTAAAAAGGAAAGAAGATAAACAGCGATATGATTGTTAAGCTTGCCCTCTTTCCACAAGGAGCATCAGTGAGCTTAAACAGTTATCAAACAGTAGATAGAAAACAGCTGGCAAAAGATCTGGATGAAATTCATCAGGATGTCTTATCACGCACGGGTGAAGGGGACTTTCTTCATTTAAAAAAAATGGAACGCTGGGGACGCATTTGCTCATTTCTGGGTTACGCAACGGCATGGATTTTCCCTAACCCGATTTCTGCGCTGTTGATCAGTCAGGGTATTTTCACACGTTGGACGCAGATGACCCATCCGATTGTCCATAAAGGCTATGATAAAGTCGCCAATATCCCGGATGCCTATACCAGCAAAAAGTTTGCACAAGGCTGGCGACGCTTTATTGACTGGCCGGACTGGGTCACCCCGGCGGCCTGGCACCAGGAACATGATGTGTTGCACCATTATAATTTAGGCGAGAAGCTTGACCCTGATCATCTGCAACACAATATGAAATGGTTACGCGAATCAAACATCCCCATATTTTTACGCGTAACTATGATTGCTCTTTTCACGACAGTTTGGAAGGTGGTGTATTATGCTCCAAGAGCACATAAAGAGCTGCGCATAAGCCAAGCCCGACAACAGGGCGAACCCGCCCCAAACATGGAAAGAGGCGGCGGCTGGAGCCCATTCACCATACGAGGGAGGGCAATGTGGCTGCAAAGCATTTTCCCTTATATTGCCTTCCGCTTTGTTTTGATTCCTCTGCTGTTTTTACCACTGGGCACTTCTGCTGTCTTAGCCGTTTTACTCACCTCAATCATGGCCGAAATCTTCACCAATATGCACTCCTTTTTAGTGATTGTGCCCAATCATGCCGGCGATGATGTAATGATGTTTGAAGAACGAGGTAAGGGACGTGGAGAGTTCTATTTAAGACAGATCCTCGGATCAGTGAATTACCCAACAGGCTCTAACATCAATGATTTCTTTTATGGCTGGTTAAACTATCAGGTGGAACATCATCTATGGCCCGATATTCCGCTCAGCCAATATCAATATGTGCAGCCCCGGGTTGTCGAAGTCTGTAAAAAACACGGCATCCCTTACTGTCAGCAATCCGTTTTCAAACGCATGTTGAAAGCTGTTGATATCATGGTTGGGCGCAGTTCAATGTTAAAACCGCTGAAATCCAGCCAAGGGCAGCACGATAACACAATCATGGCGCAGGCTAGGAGTGACTGAAAACATGCCCGAGAACAATGCAGATTCAGCAAACAATAACCATAGCACTCGACAACAATCAGAGTCCCCGCAACGGCGCAACGCCACCGCGCCCAATACCCAATCGACCCACGCGCCAGCCTCAGAGCCCCCCAACAGTAACGGAGCACATAAACACCGCCGCATACCGCACCCTCCACATAAAAAACATCAGGATCCGCGCAATAAGATCAATAATCGCGTCTTATTCTTTGGGCTAAAGTTATTGTGATCGGCATTCTGGTCATATCTATCAGCATTACTATTCGAACCATGGTCACAATCAATGCAGAGCATAGGGGCAGCTCCTGAACGCAAGAGTTACAGTAGGGAAACATCGACAGCGCTGAAGAGAAGTTTTTCATGCTTACATCAAATGCTGCCGATCACGTTTTCGAATCACTGAGACCCTTATTGCAGATTTCAAAGCGGCTCTGCCACATTTGAGCGAACAATATTAATGGGCACCTTGTCCTTAGCATCTTGCTGATTAGAGTCATGCCTACTATTTTTTAGAGGTTAGAACTTATGCGTTTGCTTGCTGTTTTATGCTTGTCCCTATTTATGCTCTCGTCATGCACTTATATTCGCGCTGGCTTGGTAACAACCTTCGACGTCATTACCGCCCCATATCACTATATTGTTGATAGTGAAGAGGATCTTGACGATTAAATGTCTGGATTAACGCAATCATACTGATGCCATCTATATCCAGCCACCGACTACCTTGAGCATGTTATTCGTCACAAAAGCCATTGGCCTGCTACTGCTTCCGCCTGCAAGTCTGATTATACTTGCCACCATCGGCCTACTATTTTGGAAATATCGTGGAGCCAAAGGCTTAGTTGTCATTTCACTACTACTTCTCTGGATACTTTCCACTGAGCCTGTCCGTGATGCATTAATATCACCCCTGGAAAACCACTACCCGACGTTAAACTTGAACCATCAAACCCAACAACAGCTGAGCAAGGATAACATTGCAATAGTCGTGTTGGGCGGGGGTATTTATGAAAATGCACCTGAATTCCATGGCCGTAATGCGCTAGCCAGCCATGCTTTAATGCGCACCATTTATGCCGCTGAATTAGCCCAAAAAACGGCACTTGATGTTTATACCACAGGTGGCGCAGGAGTGTCAGGAGACAAAGAGGCAGAAGGCAAAGTCATGCAGCGCTGGCTGATTAAATTTGGCGTGGAGTCCGATAAAGTTTTCCATGAAGACAGTGCCAAGACCACATGGGAAAACGCCACCAACATCAAACGCATCATGAAGGATAAGGAGATAAACAGAATAATTCTGGTCACAACTGCCTGGCATATGCCACGTGCCATCCACATATTTAAGTCACTGGGAGTGCAGGTGATACCGGCTCCCTGCGCTTATGTTGCCAAACAGGGGGCATACAACCTGCTCAGCTATCTGCCCAGAGCGCATGTATTGGCAGATAGTAGTGATGCACTACATGAATATATCGGTATCATCTGGTATCAATGGGCTTATGCAGAGTAAATAAAAGTATTAGGGTAGCTACTCAATTAACGTCATAACACGATGGTTGTATCTGGAGGTCATGTGAGCGGGAATAATTCAACGAACGATACTACTCAAGATGAGCTATGCAGCGCCGGTGGCGAATATCTTGAAGAGCTACACGCACAATATTTAAAACAACCTGAGTCCATCCCAGCCCAATGGGCCAGCTATTTTTCTGAGTTTGAAGAACAGCGTGGTAGAGAAGATCAAAGTCATCAGCTTATGTTAGAGAAGATGCGCCCTATAAGCGCTGCAAAAAAGCAGCAGAGTTCTCCTCCAGCTTCAGATAGCAATCAAGGCAATATTGAGTTTCCTTCGCGTGCCATCTATATGATTCAAGCTTATCGCATGCATGGTCATCTGCATGCCGAACTTGATCCACTCAAACTCAACCCCCGCACGGCAAGTCCTGAACTGGACCTAGCTTATTATGGCCTCTCTGAAGCTGATTTGAATGAATCATTTCCAACCGGCAACCTTACCGGTGATGATTATATGCCGCTGCGCGATATCCTCTCCCTGTTGCAGCACACCTATTGTGGGCATATCGGCCCTGAGTTTATGCACATCACCAATTCCGCGCGCCGCCACTGGATTCAATCGCGGTTGGAACGCATTCGCTCCAAACCCAGTTATGATGCCGAAACACGCCGCCATATTTTTGGCCGTGTCATGCATGCCGAAGAGTTTGAACGCTTTCTACACACACGCTATGTCGGCCAGAAACGTTTTTCGCTTGAGGGCGGTGAAAGCCTGATCCCCATGCTGGATACGCTGATTCAAAGTGCCGGAAGCAGCCATACCAAAGAGATCATTTTGGGCATGGCGCATCGTGGCCGCTTGAATGTACTGGCCAATATCATGGGGAAATCCTTAGCCGATATCTTCTCAGAGTTTGAAGGCGCCCATTTTGAAGATGATGTACAAGGCCAGGGCGATGTTAAATATCACCTGGGGTTCTCATCCGATGTTCCCAGTCCCGGTGGTGTGGTGCATATGTCGCTGGGATTTAATCCCTCGCATCTTGAGATCATCACGCCTGTTGTTCTCGGCAGTGTGCGGGCGCGTCAATGCCGCCGCAAAGATAAAACCAAACGTGAAGTGATGAGTGTGTTATTGCATGGTGATGCAGCATTTGCAGGGCAAGGCGTGGTGGCAGAATCGCTGGAACTCTCCAAACTACGCGGCTTCCGCACCGGTGGCACCATTCATATCGTCATCAACAATCAGATCGGCTTCACGGTAAATCCGCACGATGCCCGTTCATCTACCTATTGCACCGATATTGCCAAAATCGTGCAAGCACCCATTCTGCATGTGAATGGAGATGATCCGGAAGCCTGCTGCCTGGCCACCGAGATCGCCGTCGAATATCGCAACACATTCCATGAGGACATCGTACTGGATCTGGTCTGTTATCGTCGCCACGGCCATAACGAGTCGGATTCACCGGAAGTAACTCAACCCTTGATGTACCACCGCATTGCCAACCATCCGACGGTCGGTTTGATCTATCGTGATCATCTTATAGCTGATGGGGTAATCAGTGATGACGAATATCATGCCATGGTCACCACTTACCGTGATTGTCTAGATAAGGTACGGCGCAGCATTGACCGACCCGCACCCAACCCGGTCAATAGCCTACAGGGCCGCTGGGAAGGGTTTGTGCCCGACGGTGCGGATGAACCGGCGACTACAGTAGATCCAGATAGCCTGGCTAAGCTGGCGCGCAAGGTGCATCGATTACCGGCTGAATTTTCTTTGCATGCCCGAGTAGAAAAAATATTTGATAGCCGCATTCAAATGATGGATGGAAAACTCCCCATCGACTGGGGCTGCGGCGAAGCCATGGCTTATGCCACGCTTGTTCATGAAGGTCACTGGGTACGTCTCTCTGGCGAAGATTCCGGACGCGGCACATTTTTCCACCGTCATGCCGTGGTTTATGATCAAAAAACTGGCAAAGGCCTCGTACCGCTACAACGGGTAGAAAATGGTGACCTGTCACATTTTATTGTCGTCGATTCGATGTTGTCTGAAATGGCAGTGCTGGGTTACGAATATGGTTATTCAATCGCTGAACCACGAGCTCTGGTTATCTGGGAAGCGCAATATGGTGATTTTGCCAATGTTGCACAAGTCGTCATCGATCAATTTATTGCGGCTGGCGAAACAAAATGGAGTCGCATGTCCGGCTTAGTGCTGTGGCTTCCACACGGCTATGAAGGACAGGGCGCCGAACACTCATCGGCCAGATTAGAGCGTTATCTACAACTGTGCGCCGAGAATAATATGCAGGTGGTCTATCCGACCACGCCAGCTCAGTTGTTTCACCTGTTCAGAAGGCAGTTGCTGAGTAAAGAGCGCAAACCGCTGATTATGATGGCACCAAAAAGCATGCTGCGAAACAAAGCCTCTTTTTCGAATCTTGAAGATTTCACTTCAGGCCACTTCAAACCGGTATTGCCTGAAAATGATGTTGCTATCAGCGCGGAGAAAGTACGTCGTGTCATTCTATGTTCAGGCAAAGTCTATTTCGATCTATTGGCCGAGCGCACGAAACGTGGCATCACAGACATCGCCTTGATTCGGTTGGAACGACTCTACCCATTTCCAACCGAACTGTTGCGGCAACAGCTTGAACTTTATAAAGAGACAAAAGAGGTCTACTGGGTACAAGAAGAGCCACAGAATCAGGGTGCTTGGTTATTCCTCAACAGTCCGATTCGTCAGATCCTTTTCAAAACTCAAAAGATATATGGCATCACCCGACCTGAGTCCGCCGCTCCCGCTGTTGGTTCAGCCAAGCGTCACAAAAAGGAACTTGAGACACTGATTGATAACGCACTGAGCGATAGCATTGATAGCCCATTGGTTTAAACAACAATTCGGACGAACAGGAACAGATTCAAGGAGATTTAAGCATGGATATTGAAATCAAAGTCCCCAGTTTGGGGGAGTCCGAATCAGAGGCTACACTTATATCTTGGCTCAAGCAGCCCGGCGACCCTGTAGCTATCGATGATGTACTTGCTGAAATTGAAAGCGACAAAATCACCATGGAGATCACGGCTCTCGATGCAGGCATACTTAAAAATGCATTCAAACAGGTCGATGATCTGGTTGAGCCCGGTGAAATAATCGGCCTGATCGATGACAGCATTGTAGCTGATGCCTCCGCTCCGGCAGAACAGCCTGTTGAAACGGTGACCACCCCGGCTGCTGCCAATGAAAACAACAATGTAGAAAAAGAGAGCAGCCCAGCCCCTGTCGAAATGAAGAAAGAGTCCTCTCTCATTAAAGTGGTAGCTAGCAGTGAGCGCTGTGAAGAGCGAGTACCAATGACCCGACTGCGTAAACGCATCGCGGAACGTCTGAAGAGTGCGCAAAACACCGCTGCCATGCTCACCACATTCAATGAAGTAAACCTGCAAGCTGTCATAGATCTGCGTAGCCGTTATGGCAAAGGTTTTCAGGAGAAACATGGTGTAAAATTGGGATTCATGTCCTTTTTTGTACGTGCTGTATCTCAAGCGATCAGCAAATACCCTGCCCTGAATGCCTATATTGAAGCCGATGAGATTGTCTATCACAACTATCTGGATGTCGGCATTGCAGTGAGCACAGAAAAAGGTTTAGTGGTGCCGGCCCTACGTGATGCACATCTGATGAACCTGGCTCAAATTGAGCAGGGCATTAGTAAGCTTGCTGTCAAAGCGCGTGATGGTGGCCTACTCCCCGATGACCTGAAAGGCGGTACATTCTCCATCACCAATGGCGGTGTGTTCGGCTCCATGCTCTCCACACCGATTTTGAATCCACCACAGAGTGGTATTCTCGGCATGCACACCATCCAAAAACGCGCTGTCGTAGAGAATGATACCATCGTTATTCGTCCGATGATGTATCTGGCTCTCTCCTACGATCACCGCCTTATTGATGGCTCAGATGCCGTACGCTTTTTGGTAGCTGTAAAAGAAGCCCTCGAATATCCGGGCAGCCTGACACTCGATCTGTAGCTTATCCTTGATTCATTCATGGCGGGTCCTATCGTTCCGTTCATGAATGCATCCACTATAGATCCAAGCACCAATCCAATCCTGAAAGGAATCACTACTGAACTGCCGCTGTTTGATCAGATTAAGCCTGAGCATGTGTTGCCGGCTATTGATGAAGAGCTGGGCCAAGCGCGCAAGATTGTGGCTGAGCTGACGCAAATCAGTGATCCCGGTTGGGATTCGCTGATGCTACCGATGGAAGTAATCGAAGAGCGACTTGGGCGCGTATGGGGGCCGGTCAGTCATTTCAATGGAGTGTGTGATTCCGATGAGTTACGCCCTATCTATCAGCAGGGTGTGGCGAAGATGACCGAATGGTCGAGTGAGTTGGCCCAGAATGAAGAACTCTATGCTGCCATTCGCAAGGTTTCTGAGCGTGATGATTTCGCTCTCCTTTCCGAAGAGCGGCAACAGGTAGTCAACCATGCATTGCGTGATTTCAAACTCTCCGGTGCCGAGCTTGAGGGAGATGCCAAAACTCGTTTCAGTGAAATTCAGATGCGTCTCTCTGAGCTTGCTACCAATTTCAGTCAGCATGTAATGGATGCCACCCGCGCTTTTGAGCTGTATATTGAAGATGAAGCCGACGTTGCTGGCCTGCCGGAATCGGTACTAGCATCTGCTGCACAACGTGCCAGCCAATCAAACAAGGCCAAAGCGTCTGAAAAAACAGGCTGGTTGATTACACTTGATGCCCCCTCTTACATCCCATTTATGCAGTTTGCTAAGAATCGTAGTCTACGTGAAACGATGTATCGCGAGTATGTCACACGCGCATCATCAGGTGAGCTGGATAATAGCCCGGTCATTGATGAAACCCTTGCCCTGCGTGCGGAGGCGGCTGCGCTGCTTGGTTTTGAGCATTACGCGGCATCATCATTGGCCAGTAAAATGGCATCAGATCTCGATGAAGTGACAGGATTTTTACGTGAACTGGCTGCTAAAAGCAGACCCATCGCACAAAAAGAGTTTGCCGAGTTGCAGCGTTTTGCTGATACAGAGCTGGGCATTGATGAACTTCAAGCCTGGGATGTGGCTTATGCATCCGAAAAGCTGCGCCTGAA
Source organism: Mariprofundus sp. (assembly GCA_021772775.1). Lineage (GTDB taxonomy): Bacteria > Pseudomonadota > Zetaproteobacteria > Mariprofundales > Mariprofundaceae > Mariprofundus. Next base: position 87,017 of record JAJFLH010000039.1, read on the forward strand.
AACCTACGCCATCTCCCAAGAAGAATTGAAACCCTATTTCCCTGAACAGAACGTTATCAACGGCATGTTTGGACTGGTTGAAAAACTCTACGGCATCACCATTCGTGAACGTGATGATGCGCCCGTCTGGCATGGGAGTGCCCGCTATTTTGAAGTCTGTGATGCAAGTGGAACACAGATTTCCGCCTTCTATCTCGACCCCTATGCACGCCCGCACAAACGTGGTGGTGCCTGGATGGATGAGTGTATCGTGCGCTGGCAACGCCCTGACGGGCAACTGCAACTGCCGGTGGCTTATCTGGTCTGCAACTTCGATGCGCCGGTTGGCGACAGACCTGCCCTCTGGACCCATGACGAAGTGACCACCCTGTTCCATGAATTTGGCCATGGTTTGCATCATATGCTGACTACCGTCTCTGAGTTGGGTGTCTCCGGTATCCGTGGTGTACCATGGGATGCGGTAGAGCTGCCAAGCCAGTTTATGGAGAACTTCTGCTGGGAACGTCAGGTGGTTGACCTCTTCGCCAAGCATTATGAAACGGGTGATATTTTACCTGATGCCCTGTTTAATAAGATGCTGGCAGCCAAGAATTTTCAATCGGCCATGATCATGTTACGGCAGATCGAATTTTCACTCTTTGATGTACTTGTGCACTCGCAATTTGATGTGAACGGTGATGAATCGGTTCAGCAGCTATTGGACAGGGTGCGTGATGAAGTCTCTGTTTTTTCACCACCAGCGTTCAATCGCTTCCAAAACAGTTTCTCGCATATCTTTGCAGGAGGTTATGCTGCGGGTTATTACTCTTATAAATGGGCTGAAGTACTCTCTGCCGACGTCTACGCTACCTTTGAAGAGGAGGGGGTACTCAATGCTGATACGGCAGCTCGCCTGCGCAACGAACTCCTATCGATTGGCGGTAGTCGTGAAATCATGGATGCATTTGTAGCCTTCCGTGGTCGCAAACCATCAGTGGATGCACTTTTACGCCATTGGGGTCTCTCCGATTAAGATAAGCAATAACGATCAAGCCACAAATGGACAGAAACAGAGATCATCGCTATTCAAGCGCTTCTAAATCTGTGTTCATCTGCGTTAATCTGTGCCTGATGGTTAAAAGAAACAGCAAATAAAAATTCATAAGGAGTTCCATATGTGGGGACGTAAAAAGAAAGCAACGGCAGCAGCACGACATATCCTGGTTGCATCTGAAGAGCAGTGCGAAGCACTTAAAGCAGAGATTGAAGCAGGTGCTGATTTCGCAAAACTCGCCGAAGAGCACTCTAGCTGCCCATCCGGTAAAAAGGGTGGAGATCTTGGTACATTCCGTGAGCGTCAGATGGTGAAAGAGTTTAATGATGTCGTATTTACCGATGAGCTACATAAAGTGCATGGCCCGATCAAAACACAATTCGGCTATCATCTGATTGAGATCACCGAACGTTCAAAGGATTAAGATGACGCCTGACTCAGCAAGAGCGAAAGCTTAGAAACAGCCTGCCTAGAGTCCTTCAACCTCGCCCATCTATTTTATGAAGGATCAGCTTCATCAATGTCGGAATCTGAACAGGCTTCTGCAAAGAGTCGCTGTTGGCGATTGAAGCAGCAGCTTGCAACTGTGTCTGTTCTCCATATCCAGTTTGGAAAACAATCGGCACAGTCTCATTCATATCCCTGATTTCCCGGGCTGCTACTACCCCGCCCTTGTTCGGCATCACCACGTCCATCAGTACAAGATCGATGTCTGATTCATGTTTCTCAAACACCTCCACTGCATGTTCGCCATCGCATGCCTGCAATATACGGAAACCATTGTGCCTGAGCACATCAACCAGCACCTTCCTCAATTCCTCTTCATCATCAACAAGCAATACGGTTACCCCCTGCCCATCCACTTCCGCATCATCCTGATGCTGAGGTTTTACAAACCTTGCTTGGTGTAGAGGCAGATATATGGAAAAACATGTGCCCTCTCCTGGCATACTCTCCACGTCAATCATGCCTTTATGGTTCTGCACTGCCCCATACACCATAGCCAAGCCTAGGCCAGTACCCTCTCCCACTTCTTTAGTCGTGAAAAAGGGTTCGTAAATGCGTTCGAGAAGCTCAGCTTTGATACCACAGCCATTATCGGAAAAACTCAGACAGCACCAATCGCCATCACTAACCACTTCAGCATGGCGAGCCAGCAGCAGTGTGCCGGGTACAACCGCATCGACTTTCAGCTCAATTTCAGGCTTTTCACAATCCTTCACCGCATGAAACGCATTGGTCACCATATTCAACAACACCTGCTGTAACTGCGTAGCATCACCTCTGATCCAAAAACTCTGCCCTGAAGGGTAGTCGAGTTGGAAACTGACATTTTCCGGAATACTGGCATGCGCCAATTTGTACGCCTCTTTAACAAAGCCTTTCAAATCCATGCCATGCATCTCGGTTCTATCCTTACGGGCAAAGGTGAGCATCTGTTGAATTAGCTGTGCACCATGCTGCACGGATGATTCCATGCCTTTGATACGACGAACGGTCTTCTCATCGTCCTGATGATGTTTTCGCAACAGATAAAGATTACCGACGATGCTGGCCAATAGGTTATTGAAATCATGTGCTACGCCACCAACCATGGTCCCAACCGCTTCCATCTTCTGCGACTGCATCATCCTTTTTTGCATGATTTCAGCTTCGGTCAGATCCTCATGTACGGCAACAAAATGGCTGATTTCCCCATTATTGGCAAAAATCGGAGCCACTGACAGATGAACGGGAAAGATAGTGCCATCTTTCCTGCGATCCAGAATACGACCTGACCACGGCTTCCCCCCTTTAATGGTCTGCCAGAACTTTTCATAAAAACCTTTGCCCTGCTGTTTGCTGTTCAGGATTGCCGGTGTCCTTCCAATCGCCTCATTCGCTGCATAACCGGTATTACTCGTAAAGGATGGGTTAACATATTCGATGACTCCTTCTACATCGGTAATAATAATACTCTCATTCACTGCTGCGACGGCACTCTCCAACAATCGCATCTGCTCTTCGCTGTTCAGTCTCTCAGTAATATCGCGGGCCATACCGGCTGTACCAACCACTTTTCCATCCACATCAAATATCGGTGATTTAAAGGTTTCAAAGCAATGTCTTTTACCTTCGGCTTCAACCATCTCTTCGACCTGTTTGGCTTTACCACTACCCATCACCTCCCGGTCATCATGCCGATAGGCATTAGCCAGCTCTTGCGGCCAGATGTCGAGATCTGTTTTACCAACCAGCGCCTCTGCACGTTCAAACCCACAGGCTTGGGCAAAATTATCGTTGACGGCCAAAAAGGTACTATGCTCATCTTTCAACCATGCCAGAAACGGGAGGTTATTGAGGATTGCACGCATAGCCGAACGCTCTGACTCCAGCTGGATCTGGATAGCCTTGCGTTCAGTGACATCGCTGAGCATGCCTGTGGTTCCGGTCACCTGATCATTTTCATCCAGTGTCAGACGAGCAAACACCTCAATCCAGCGGTATCCACCATCTTTATGGCGATATCGAATTTCATGCCGACAAGACTCTTTTTTGCGATCAATCAATGGCTTGAAACGTTCTACATTCAAGTCACGATCATCTGGATAGATGTAATTGAGAAACAGTTCACCGAGGCTTTCTTCAACTTTGAAGCCAGTCACCTCCTCCCAAGCTCTGTTCAAGAATAACCAGTTCCCGTCTTCATCCGTCTGAAAAACAACCTCCTTGAGATTGTCTACAAGACTTCTGTATTTTGCCTCGCTACGTGCTAATTTTTCCTCGACTGCTTTGCGCTGGCTAATATCACGCACAACCGACACCAGAGCAGGACTGCCTTCCCACTCAATCGGAACGCTGGCTATCTCCATCGGAAATGGTTCGGGGTTGCCTCGACTAACGCCCATCATCTCTAATCGACCTGTGGGCTCCCATTTTCGAATAGCTCTCCTAGCAACCCTGGAAGCAAAGCTGCGCTGCGCGGGCAGAAAAGCGTTCATGGCATTTTCACCAAGAGTCTCGGCCAATGAGTCATAACCAAACAGTTGCTGAGCCTGTTTATTACTGAATACCACTTTCTCATTCTGATGCACAATAATGCCGTCAAAATCAGCATCCAATACCCGCCGCATGCGCTCTGCCACCTGTTCAACTTCACGCTCGGAAGCTTTACGCTGGGTAAGGTCATGCATAATAGCCCGAACTGCAGTGACATTGCCCTCTTCATCAAATTGCGGTGTACCAGAGACTTCCACATCAATACAGCTGCCATCTTTTTTACGCAAAGCTGTTTCATTTAAGAACTGGGCTTCACCAACAAAAACTTTCGCCATGCGCTTCTCTGTTTCAGCAAGGAATTCATCACAGATAAGCTCTTTCACCGGCTTGCCAATCATCTCTTCCCGAGAATAGCCCAGCGTCTCCAGTTCGATCTGATTGGCATCAATAATGCAGCCGTCCGCACCAACAATATGCATCATATCACGTGCTTCATTAAACAGACTGCTGTATCTCTGTTCACTGGCCGTCAATTTTCGTTCAACCTGTCGACCCTGCGTAACATCCAGCCATGAGCCCACCATCTCCAAAGGGACACCATCACTACCTTTGACAAGGCGAGCATGATCAAGAATCAAAACCCAATCACCTGAACTGCTACGAACCCGATACGTTAAACTTGCCTCCCCCTTTTCAAGAATATTTTCAAGGCAAACTAGAACGGCATGCAAATCTTCAGGGTGCACATATTTAAGCCACCATGGTGTTTGCATAAAAACAGATGGAGTATAACCCAGCATGCTCTCGAGCTGAGGGCTGAAATATGTAGAATAGAACTGCCCTCGTGCTAAATCACCCGACCACCTGCAGCGATAGAGCACTGCGGGGGAAGCTGCAACTATTCGCTCCAACTCGGATTTTACGACCAGAAGTTCTGTTTTCTCTTCCAGTTTTTTCTCTGTTTCGGCGTACAGACGTTTAAAGTGGCGAATACTGGATCCCTCAAGCCCGCGAATCACATCAAACTGGGTAACAATTCCAATCGGGTAATTGTCATCATCAACGATCACCAAACGCCGGGTTCCAATTTCCCGCATGGTCTGAGAAGCAAGAACAAGCATATCAAATTGGTCAAGAGTCCTTAGCGGCGAGGTCATCACCTCAGCGATCTGACACGCCATCGTATGCTGCTTTGCAGCCAGCAATCGGGAAGCATCACGTTCTGTAAAAATACCAACAGCTTTATCATGCTCGGTAACCACTACACAGCTGATATGCATGGAATCCATCTTCTTGATAGCATCTGCCAACGATGTATCCACTGAAACAGTCATCACATTCTGTTTCATCACATCACAGATTTTCCTGGTATGAAGGTAATCATCAAAGTTTGTGGCTTTGAGAATATCCGACAGGGTGACAATCCCTTCCAGCACACCACACTCATCCACCACAACAAGATGACGCATCTTTCGCTCAAGTAGAAAATCATATACTTCATAGATATTCATAGCCCTGTTCACAGCGATCAGAGGTTTGGACATAAACTGTTCTATCCGGCTACTTTCTGTCTTGATACCTAATCGACAGACATGCACCAAATCAGATTCAGTCAGGATTCCTATTGGCTTTTGATCTTCAATTGCAATCAGACAACTGAATTTCCCGGCAGCCATCAGGTTGGCGGCTTCATCCAGCGTTGCTCCTGATGATGCAGTAATCACATTTCGGGTTAGCACATCTGCAATCGTCAGTACCATAAGCACATCCTACCTTAGATTCTGGCATGAAGAACGGCGCACCTTCAAGCCTTGGCACCCATCATTACCTGATTGAGACAAGTATGCCGAACAGTTTAAGCTTCTGCTACTACCTGTTTGGCATTTAGCTACAAACAGTTCAATTCGAGAGATTCACATGCCATTTTGGAGAATAATGAACTTTGCAGTCGTGACTGCACTTCAATAGCGATTAATAGTGGAGCGTAAGATACAAACTATTCAGCCTACGAAAGTACAGGGAATACAGCTGCATATTGATCAATCCATTCGGATGCAGCCTGATCTTGGGAGAGAAGGCGGCCTTCAGAAAGCAATATCCGCTGGCGATACTCTTCAATATGACAAAGTTGCTCTAACATGCGCATACGAAAAGCTTCTTGTTCTGATTGAAATGACATACCAATCATAAAACCATGTTTGGACTGGGATAGTGATGAGACCTGTCCATGTAGCTCTTCCTGCGCGTTAATACTGGGAATAGAAACAGTCAACAGCACACCTACTGCGATCATCATTGGAAAGTGAAACGTTAACTGGACGCAACCGACCAGCTTATGAGTCAGCTGATTATCTACAGCAACATCCATTGCTTTGATCTCAAGCGGGATCTCAACGGGGTGTCGAATAATATCGTCTGCATTGGCCATACCTATCTCCATGCATATATCGTACCAAGTCAGAAAGCCTTCTTATACGAGCCTAAACTGCCCCCTTGGGGTCAATTCTTCCGCTATAGCCACCCTAAGTGGCACATTTAACCAACCTATACTTTATTCTTCGCCTCAATCCACCTCGACATGAATTCTGTACTGCGATGCTGATGATGACGTAACATCGAACCATGGAAGTTCAACAGGCGGCTTTCATCCCTATGTTCCAGAGCATGCTCAATGCGCTGAATCAAAGCAGCACCATTAAGCTTTAAATCGAACTGACTGCGCAAGATGTCAAAACCATGACTCTGCGCCTGATGCCAGAGTTGAGTATCTTGATATAAAACAATCGCTGCATCAGCAAAGTCCTTGGCATCATCGGCGATACTTCCACCCCAACTCATGCCACCAGACATGCCTTCCGCCCCCACGCAGGTAGTAACAGCAGGGGTTCCATTGCGCATCGCATCGGCCAATTTAGTTTTGATGCCAGCACCAAACCTCAAGGGAGCCAAACAGACTCGAGCCTTCCGCATCACAACATCAACATCAGCACTCCTGCCCATGATATGAAAACCGCTGGCTGGATGATGCAAAGCCGTTGCCTTGGGTGGTGCATAGGAGCCGTAAACATGCATCACAGCTTGCGGCAATTGTGCCCGTATCAAAGGCCATATCTGTTGCTTGAGCCATAACACCGCATCCCAATTGGGTGCATGCCTGAAATTGCCAATGGTCATAAAATGATGGCGTTGTTCATAATCAAGTAACGATTCATCTATTTTTTGTAGATCAAACATAAACGGACAGAGATGAATCAACTCAAGCGACATAGAGAAACGCTCTTGCAGTAATCTCATTTCGTAACCGGATGTGAGGATCGACAGATCAGAACGGTAGATCGAAGCTATTTCACGCCGGGCAACATCGCTATAGAGATCAGCTGCTCCCACTTCCTGCACCACCGCAGGCTGGCGCTTGCACCGCTTGTGACGCGCTTCCCGCAAACAGTGCAGATCTATCGTTTCTAACACACGCAAGGCATTCGGGCAGACATTTTCCACCCGCCATCCAAACTGCTCTTCCATCGAAAAACGATCAAACAGTACGATATCGGGTTGCAGTTTAGCGATAAAGTCATCAAAGCCACTATCGTTCACCGCCACAGTTACACGCCGAACAGATAGCTTTTCAAGATCAGCCATGAATTCTGAATCAGCAGCTGTAGAAGCAAAGGTCACCGACCAATCCTGCTGCCTGAATAGCTGGATATACTGCATCATGCGCAAACCAGCTCCTGAAGATTCAGGTTCGGGCCAGACACTGCCGATCATAAGTAAATTTAACATGCGACTGACTCTAAGAGCCGGTTCAGTGGATAGGAAAGATTTAAAGCAAAGAGCTCAACGTCTGCGGCAGTGGTAGAGCATAAAAACCTGCTGCCACAAGCAAATATAACAGTGTATAAGACAACCAGGATGAGGCACTAAACAGGGTCAGCGCGCTGCCAAATGAACTTTTTAGGCTCTGCCCCATAAAATTAACGCTGTAGATTTCATCAAGCAACAGATGCAACAGATAACCACCACCTGCAAAACATGCAGCCAACCAGGAAAAATTGAGGCTTAAATTAAGAGGGTATAAACAGATTGCGGCCGTAGATAAAGCTAATATCAATGCTGCCGGTAAAGAGTGAAACAGACCGCGATGCTCTGTTATGGAGGCAAAGATGGGGAACAACAGATAGTGAACTGACAAAGCACTAACCAGCCCCAGAGCAAGCAGATAGACGAAGCTCACCTGCCCCTCAAAACAGACCAGCATCAATAGTGCAAACAGACCACTTAAGACTTTGAACAACATACGGGTAGGTACCGAGTGATCCGAATCCACGTCAGGAAGAACACCTCCTAAAGCACCAATCACTAGCAATATCAGGCCTTGTGACTGATTAACCATGCCTGCCTGTACACACAAAACTGAGGCCGCAGCGGAGCCAACTACAGCCACACTGATATGCATGCGAAAACTAGCCATCTGTTCTCCTGATAAAATAATTCAACGATTTCAGAGAACTTTATTGCCGCAGAAAAAAGCCTCCGTGATTCTGGTCACACATGAAACAAAACTATTCGATGCTATAACTCCAGTGATTCTGCTTCTTGTTCATCTAACATGAATGGTTTGAGCAGATGATCCAGCCACTCTTCTAGTTTTTGCACACCTTCACGCACATCATTGAAATCATCATTCGAGAGCACACCGTCCTTATTGCGATCCATGCGATTAAACATGCTTCGAGCCGACCTCTCCAAGGTCTTCATGACCTCCTCAAAGGTGATCTGTCCATCGCTATTAACATCAAAATCATGTGATTGGCTTGGGCCTGCCCATGCAGTCGAAGCAAAGAAGAGTCCAACGATCAATAACATCGATAGAATCAACGGATTCGTTTTAGGTGTGTATTCTGACATGTTAACCTCCAGCTTGAATAGCCTATGCTCTCATTCTCAATATATGTGTACAGTCATGCAATTCACCCCATCAGGTGCATAAATCTCAACAACCATTAACAAGAAACTCACGAATGATCCCTCGAACTCTCTTTCATTGCCTTGCTTTGTGCCTTTGGGGCCTCAAGCTAAATTGTAGCGACTTAAAAGAAGGTAGCCTGGGGCCTCGTGGTTAATCGAAGCTCTTACTCACTTTTTCATCACCAAAGTAATGCCATCAGCAATCGGTAGCATATTGATCTCAATGCGTTCATCAGTTTTGAGAGCTCGGTTAAATGCCCGAATGGCTACCGTACTGGCTTCGTGGTTATCATGATCCATCACACTGCCGCCCCAAAGCACATTATCGATCACCATCAAACCACCACTGCGCATAAGATTTAGACAACGCTCAAAATAGGCCTGGTAATTCTCTTTATCCGCATCAATAAAAGCGAAATCAAACGAGCCAGCTTCATCCTGCGCCAGCAAATGATCTAAGGTTTCCATAGCAGGGCGCAGATGTAATATAATTCTGTCTGCTACACCGGCCTCATCCCAAAACTGCCGCCCCACACTTGTCCACTCTTCTGAAACATCACAAGTGATAAGCTGCCCATCATTGGACATTGCCTCTGCCATCCATAAAGTGGCATAGCCTGTATAGGTTCCGACCTCGAGAATGCGTTTAGCTCCCATCAGCTTGATCAGCATGGCCATCAGCTGTCCCTGCTCAGGAGCTGAACGCATGACTGATAGCTCTTGATGCTCCGTTGCTTGGCGCAAGCGCTGCAAGACGACCGGTTCACGCAATCCGGCATCCAACAGATAATCATACAGCTCTTCACTTAAACCAAAACTACGATTTGCCACGATCTACCTCTCATACTGATGATGTTTGAATCAATAACTTAGGTAAGCCTATCAATAGGTCAATCATATTGATTCAAACACTCTCTGAGCTATTATGATTTAGCATTTATAGAGAACAGAGCTTTTCAAGAGAATTTATTCCGACCACACCTCAATGCAGCTTATTTATGATCCGCTCTTATGAGGAGATAAATCAAACTGTACAAATAAAAAGAGCCCCTGATGTTTCCATCAGGGGCTCTTTGGTGTGGCGGAGCGGACGGGACTCGAACCCGCGACCTCCGGCGTGACAGGCCGGCATTCTAACCAACTGAACTACCGCTCCAGTTGTGGGTGCGCAAATTAATCATTTACGAACCTAAAATCAACCCCTAAAGATTGAATTAAAAATAGGTTCTGCATTTTATGCACAGAACCTATTAATATGGTGGGCGCTGCAGGGTTCGAACCTGCGACCTACGGCTTGTAAGGCCGTTGCTCTCCCAGCTGAGCTAAGCGCCCGATATAAAACAAGGGCCCGAGGCCCTTGTTTTATAGAAAGTGAGTTACCCCACTCTCGAATTTATTTAACAGCGTCCTTCAGAGCCTTACCAGCTTTGAATTTTGGAGCCTTAGATGCTGCAACTTCAATAGCTTCACCCGTACGTGGGTTGCGCGCTGTACGTGCTGCGCGGTCGGCTACTGAGAACGTGCCGAAACCTACCAAACTAACTGCGCTTCCGCCAGCTAAAGTTGATGTGATACCACCAATAACTGCTTCAACTGCATCACCAGCTGCAGCTTTGCTCAAACCAGCTGTCTCAGCTACATGATTTACCAATTCTGCTTTATTCATCCTTTCCTCCCGCCACTTTCAATGGGACGCGAACTATACGCAAACTACCCCATATCCTGTCAACATATTTTTTGTTATTTAATGTGCCACTGCCGAGCTGTCATCTGTCTTCTCAGGCAATTTATCATCCAAATAAATCCCCGCAACTACTCCCGGAACAAAACTTGCGGCCATACTCATACCGGCTGGCAGCCGAGTCAAGGCATGACCTATCACCTCATCCATATTATTCACGACATGCAGCTCAAGACCCGCCAAAACATCTGCTTGGATCTCTTTCAAGTCCTTTGCATTCTCTTCCGGGATAATGGCTTCAGTCAAACCACCACGATGCGCTGCCAATAACTTTTCTTTCAAACCACCAATGGGGAGCGCCTTACCACGCAATGTGATCTCACCTGTCATACAGACGTTCTTCTTCACTGGGATACCAGTCAGTGCAGAGACAATCGATGTAGCCATACCCAGCCCCGCTGAAGGCCCATCTTTCGGGATTGCCCCTTCAGGTACATGCACATGAATATCAACATGTTGATGGAAATCAGCTTTTAGACCCAATTGCCCTGCACGTGATCGCACATAGGTCAGTGCAGCCTGGATCGATTCCTGCATTACATCACCCAGCTGACCTGTCACTGTCAACTTACCCTTGCCTGGCATCAGAGCTGTTTCAATCTGCAACAGCTCACCACCCACCTCTGTCCAGGCAAGGCCGGTAACCACACCTACCTGATCATCCTCTTCAGCCAGGCCGAAACGATATTTACGAACACCAAGATAGGTTTCAATATCTGTAGCACACAGGTCTATGGCTTCAGCTTGCTCTGACTGCACAATATTACGTGCTACCTTGCGGCAAAGCTTAGCCAAGGTACGCGACAAACCACGCACACCAGCTTCCCGAGTGTAATATCTGATAATTTCAATTAAAGCCGTCTCATCAACGTTAAGCTGCTGTTTTTTGAGGCCATGGTTTTTAAGTTGCTTTTCAAGCAGGTAACGACGGGCAATTTCCAGCTTCTCATGCTCGGTATAACCTGAAATACGAATAATCTCCATACGATCCAATAGTGGACCAGGGATATTCAAACTGTTGGCTGTAGTAATAAACATTACTTCGGAAAGATCATAGTCGACTTCCATATAATGATCATTGAAGGAGTGATTCTGTTCAGGATCCAATACTTCCAATAGTGCCGAGGATGGATCACCACGAAAATCAGAACCCAGTTTATCAATTTCATCCAGCAGAAAAAGTGGATTTTTAGTACCAGCCTTTTTCATCGATTGAATCACTTTACCCGGCATTGAACCGATATAAGTGCGACGATGACCACGAATTTCAGCCTCATCGCGCACTCCACCCAAGCTCATACGTACATACTGACGCTTGGTTGCTCGCGCTATTGATTTGGCCAGCGATGTCTTACCAACACCTGGAGGCCCTACAAAACATAGAATAGGCCCTTTCATTTCACGCACCAGCTTAAGCACAGCCAGATGCTCCAATACACGCTCTTTGACCTTCTCCAAACCAAAATGGTCTTCATCCAATATATTTTCAGCCGTTGTAATACTTTTACCTACACGGGAGCGCTTCTTCCATGGGATATCAATCAACCAGTCGAGGTAGTTGCGCACAACAGTTGCTTCTGAACTCATTGCCGGCATCATTTTCAAGCGCTTAAATTCAGCTTCAGCTTTTTCTTTAGCTTCCTTACTCAAGCCATGCTTTTGAATTTTCTCTTCAAGCTGCTGCAGATCAGATTCACCATCTTCATCGCCCAACTCTTTCTGAATTGCTTTCATCTGCTCGGACAAATAATAATCGCGCTGAGATTTTTCCATCTGACGCTTCACGCGACTGCGAATGCGCTTATCCACCTGCATCAGCTCCATCTCATCTTCCATATGAGCATACAGCTGTTCCAGTCTTTCCGTCACACTAGGAATTTCGAGTAAAGTCTGCTTCTCTTCGACTTTCAAATTCAGATGCGCGGCAATGGTATCTGCCAGTTTATCCGGCTCATCAACAGCTGAAACAGAAACCATCACTTCCGGTGGCAATTTCTTATTTAATTTAACATAAGTCTCGAACTTTTGGATAAGAGAACGCGCAACATTTTCCTGTTCACGTGAATCCTCAACCTTTTCAGGCATCAGTGTATAATGACCACGCAGATAGTGATCTTGCGGTATCAATTCATCAACGATTAAACGGGAGCCACCTTCAACCAGTACTTTGATCGTACCATCTGGCAACTTCAGCAGCTGCAAGATATTACCAAGCGTACCCACACTATATAAATCATCGGCACCAGGATCATCATGCGAGGCATCTTTCTGGGCTAGCAGCAGGATTTTCTTATCCGAGGCCATCACCTCTTCCAGCGCCTTCACCGACTTTTCACGCCCAACAAACAGCGGTACGATCATGTGTGGAAAGACAACGATATCGCGCAAAGGTAAGACAGGAAGAATCCCCTCCTGCTCATTTTCAGCACTAAAGTTTTCGCCTTCGTCATTCATCCATTCGGCCACGTGATACTCCTCATAACAGAAACCTGCCGTCTCGGGCATATGTATATTTATTCGTACAGCAGAACTTCAGCCCAATCCTGGCCAATTGAATGCTAATAGAGTTTAACAAGAATCAGAAAATCAGGAGGCTGCTTCCAGCTTCGGCGTTTCGCAATCACTGTCGGCATCATCACCATGCAATACCAATAAAGGCTTTCCTTTATCTTCTACTGCATCACGGTTAACGATACATTTCTCGACACCTGTCATGGTAGGAATGTCATACATCACATCCAGCATCACCGATTCCATAATCGCCCGCAAACCACGCGCACCGGTTTTACGTTGAAGCGCTTTTTCAGCAATCCCTTCCAATGCACCATCAGTAAAAGATAATTCAACATCATCATAAGCCATCAAAGCACTATATTGTTTTGTCAGTGCATTTTTAGGTTCTGTCAAAATACGTAACAGAGCTTCTTTGTCCAACTGGCTTAAGGTTGCCACGGCTGGTAAACGCCCTACGAGCTCAGGAATCAAACCAAATTTAATCAGATCTTCCGGCTCAACCTGACTCAACGTCACACCGATATCTTTTTCATCTTCAGTCGAAACTTCTGCCCCAAAACCGATCGAGCGGGCTTTTCCCTTGGCTTCGATAAGTTTCTCCAATCCAGCAAATGCTCCGCCAAGCACAAACAGGATATTGGTAGTATCAACCTGCATGAACTCCTGCTGTGGATGCTTGCGCCCACCCTGTGGTGGAACTGCTGCAACCGTACCTTCGATCAACTTCAACAGTGCCTGCTGCACACCTTCACCCGACACATCACGTGTAATGGATGGGCCTTCTGCCTTGCGAGATAGTTTATCTACTTCATCGATATAGATGATACCACGTTGTGCCTTTTCAATGTCATAATCGGCTACCTGCAGTAGCTTTAGAATGATATTTTCAACATCCTCACCAACATAACCAGCTTCAGTCAATGTCGTCGCATCAGCCATCACGAACGGTACATCAAACACACGCGCCAATGATTGTGCCAACAAAGTTTTACCACAGCCGGTTGGCCCCAATAGTAAAACATTGGATTTGGCGATTTCGACATCGCTATTTTTGTTGTGCGCAATACGCTTGTAATGATTATATACAGCAACCGACAGCAGACGCTTGGAGCTCTCCTGACCAATCACATACTCATCAAGAAAGGCTGAGATTTCGGCAGGTTTAGGTAAACCCGTCGGCTCTTTATCCTCTTGTTTATTATCAGAGAGCTCTTCGACAATAATTTCATTGCACAACTCAATACATTCGTCACAGATAAAAACTGTAGGCCCAGCGATCAGTTTCTTAACATCATGCTGCGATTTTCCGCAGAATGAGCAAAATAAAGTCGTATCGCCGTTCTTACTCTGTGTCGTCATCAGAACCTCCGGCTGCAGCCGCTTCCGCACGAGAAGTCAGCACATCATCAACCAAACCGTAATCTTTTGCCTGTTGAGCGGTCAAGAAATAATCCCGTTCCACATCATCAGACAACTTCTCTAAAGGTTGACCAGTATGCTCAGCCATCATCTCATTAAGTCGCTCTTTTAAGCTCAGAATTTCACGTGCATGAATCTCAATATCAGTAGCCTGCCCCTGAAATCCACCCAATGGCTGATGAATCATGATACGCGCATTGGGAAGCGCATAACGCTTACCTTGAGTCCCTGCTGCCAGCAGATGTGCTCCCATACTCGCTGCTTGCCCGACGCAAAGGGTCGACACATCACAACGGATATACTGCATGGTATCATAGATAGCCATGCCGGCAGTGACCAAGCCGCCAGGACTATTGATATAAAGATAGATATCTTTATCCGGCGCTTCGGATTCCAGAAACAACAACTGGGCAACGATCAGATTTGAGATATGATCATCAACAGGACCGTTAAGGAAAACAATTCTCTCCTTCAGCAAACGAGAAAAGATATCGTAAGAACGCTCTCCCCGAGCAGTATGCTCAACAACAATCGGAACTAGGCTCATGTATTCTCCTGTTACTCGGATGATCAAAGCACCCGACAATTACACTATGCGGTGCACCATAAGGTAAATACCGCAAAAGTCATCCCAGAATGAATCTGGCCGCTTATTGCCCCTGCTCTGCCTGCCAATCAGACAAAGCCTTGGTCACAGGTTTTGTTGTAGCTTGAGCAACAACATAATCGACGCACTTACGCTCAAGCAAGCCATCCTGCATGGATGTAATCTGTTCCTGCTGGCTCTTGATCCATGTCTTAAACTGATCACGCTGCTCTTCAGGGTACTGCTGCGATTGACGATCAATTTCAGCATCTAGTTCAGCATCATCAACACTCAGTTCAGACAGTGCGCGCACTTTCTGCAATAGAATGGATAATTTCAGACCACGTTCAGAGCGTCCACGAATCTCCTGCATGAATGATTCGTCATTAAGCATCTCTTCAGGCGCTTCCATGCCCTGCTTCTTCATGTTTTCCAGCACACGTTTCGTAGTTTCGCGCATATCCTGCGCAACCAACGGCTCTGGCAATTCAATTGCATTCGCTGCGATCAATGCATCAAATGCCGCATCACGTGTAGCAGAGAAAGATGCTTGCTCAGCTTCTTCTTTCAAACGCTGTTGTGCATCAGCATTCAGCGCTGCGCCATCATCAAAACCAACCATTTTAGCCAGCTCATCTTCATTCGCTGCTGTAATTGGTTTTGCGACTGATTTCAGCGCCGTTGCAAATTGAGCTGCTTTACCAGCCAAATGTGCAGCCTGATAGTCTTCTGGGAAAGTCACTTCTACAGTCACATCATCACCAGCTTTCTTGCCGGTCAACTGCTCTTCAAAGCCTGGAATGAAACGTCCTTCACCCAATACCAGCGGTACATCTTCACCTTTACCACCTTCAAATGCTTCACCGTCAATAGTACCAACAAAATCAATATGTAACTGGTCGCCTATTTCAGATGCACGTTCTGCTTCAATATCAAATTTCACCTGAGACTTCATCAAACGCTCAATGACCTGCTTAATATCATCATCGCCTACTTCAACAGTTGTTTTATCAAAGGAGAGTTCACTCAACTCTGCCAGTTCCACAACTGGCCACACCGCAACTTTCATGGTGAATTCAAAACCTTCACTCGGCTGAACAGCAGGGATATCGATAATTGGCTGTGCCGCTGGGTTCAAGCCAGAGGATTCAATGGATGCAATAAAGTGAGTCTGAACCAATTCAGAGACTGTATCTTCATGCAGTTTAGGACCGAACTGTTTTTCAATTACATTAGCTGGAGTTTTACCCGGGCGAAAACCAGGCAATTTTGCCTGCATGCTCAGCTTATTCATATGGCCAGCATAAATCCGGTCATATTCACCCTGTGCGACAGTAACACGTACTTCGTATTCATGCGTTGCAAGCTCTTTCACATCTGTTTTAATCATTGAATTCTCCATTCGTACATTACAAAAAAGGATGCTCTGAATAATCAGAACATCCATTATAAACTCATGGGAAGATCATAAAGCCTAACCTTCCTTAATATGGTACGAGGGGGGGGACTCGAACCCCCACATCATGGATACTGGTACCTAAAACCAGCGCGTCTACCAATTCCGCCACCCTCGCATATTTAAAACACAACGCTTTGAAGCTTCAACTCGAGGTAGATGAGTAGAAGGAAACAGCTACACCCTCAAAACGGGCCGCGAATAATGCCACCAACTTATCTGAAATCAAGAAGCCACATCACTCAGCCATCAAAAACCTCATCAAAACATTGAAAAACTAACATTTTAAGCACTCAAATCAAAACCTTACCTGGTAAAATATTCACTTATAGCGCTTTGTAACGCCTCATCGCACTACTTAATCAACAACTCGAGCAGTCACATCCATTTCCACTTTTGCAGCCAAAGGCAATGCAGCCACAGCAACAGTCGCACGAGCAGGCCTATGTTCACCCAGCCATGCCGCATAAATCGCATTCACTTTAGGAAAGTCATTCATATCAACAAGAAAAATATTCACTTTCAGAATATCGTCCAGAGCAACTCCGGCTTCAGCCAGCACAGCCGTCAAATTCAGCGTCACTTGCTTTGCCTGAGACTCCACATCATCGGCGATAAGCTTGCCTTCCTGTGGCAACAAACCAATCTGGCCGGAGGCATACAACACCCCGCCAGAGACTACAGCCTGACTATATGCGCCCACTGCTTTAGGCGCCTGATCCGAATGAACTACTTTAACTAAACTCATTATCTCTTCCTTTATTTGCTTTCTTTCGATGCTTTTCGGCCCGCAAAAAAATCGCGTAAAGTCTCTCCCAAAGCACGGGTTTCCGGCTTCCCACTTAAACCGACACGATTACGACGCGACACTTTAACAACACCATCCACACCCTTAATCGCACGCAACACACGAGCTAAATGCACACGATCTTCCACTTCAACCAGAAACAACAGCTCAGTCACTGAACCACCGCGCTGATTTAACTTTAAATCTTCGATACTTGAGCCTGCATCAGCAATCGTGCGTGTGACATTGGCCAAACTACCGCGTTTATTTTGAGAGCGGATCTCAATACCTGTTTTGAATAACTGACCAGGCTTTGCCTGCCAGTCGACTTCGATCCAGTCCTGCTTATTACCATCATTCATAGCATTGCACTTGCTATGATGCAGAACCATACCTTCACTGGCATTCAACTGCCCCACCACACCATCACCAGGAATAGGGTGGCAACATTCAGCCGCATGCATATAAGTACGCTTCATGCCGGTCAACTTAAGCGGCATAAGCCGCTGCTGCGGCATCGCTGCAAACAACTTATGTATACCAATATCACCACGGCCCAATCGCACTTTTAGCTCATCCAGGTCAGCACACTCACATTTTTTCAGCACATCCAGCCCAACATCTTTAACACCAACCGATTCACACAAGATCTTTTCACCCATGCGAATACTGCTATCGCGCTCCTGCCGACGAAACCATTGTCGTATAGATTGCTTGGCCCGTGGTGTTTTAACATACTGCAACCACTGCCTACTCGGCGTTTGATCAGGACTGGTCATCACCTCAATCTGATCACCGTTGCGCAATCGGACTGAAAAATCGGACACCTCACCATTGATGCGCACACCGACACAGTGCTGACCAATATCCGTATGCACAGCATAAGCAAAATCGAGAGGCCTGGCGCCACGCGGCAGAGAATAGATATCACCATCTCGACTAAAGACATAAACCTCTCGCACGAACAGGTCGAGACGCACATCTTCAAGCAATTCACCGGGATTATCGGCATCTTTAAGCACATCAGTTAACTGCTTCAACCACTTGAAGCTATCTTGCTCCTGACTATTTTCACCCTCTTTATATGCCCAGTGAGCAGCCACCCCATCCTCGGCATAAACATGCATAGCCTCTGTTCGAATTTGAACTTCAATACGAAAGTTTTCTGGCCCTATCACCACAGTATGCAGGGACTGGTAACCATTGGGTTTTGGAATCGCAATATAATCTTTAAAACGTCCAGGTACCGGTCGATAGAGACTGTGCACCACACCGAGTGCCTGATAGCAGGTTGTCATATCTTCAACAATGACCCGGAAAGCCAGCAAATCAAAAATCTCTTCGAAATCAACATGCTTGCGCTGCATTTTTTCATGAATGCTATACAGGTGCTTCATGCGCCCCTGCACTTGAGCCTTTAAGCCCTGGCGCAACAGAGCTTGTTGAATCACGCTCTCCAGACGCTCTCTGGTCTGATTCAGACCTTCCAGGCGATCCTGCATCTCAAACAGCAATGATTTATAAGCATCTGTCTCTAAATAGGAGAAGACGAGATCTTCCATCTCCTGCTTAATCCAATGAATACCCAAGCGATGCGCAAGAGGAGCATAAATCTCCAGGGTCTCTTCACCGATCACCCTGCGCTTATGCTCTGACATAAAGCCTAAAGTGCGCATATTATGCAGGCGGTCTGCCAGCTTCACGATCAAAACACGCAAATCTTTGGCTGTTGCCAAGATCATTTTACGGAAGTTTTCAGCCTGCTTCTGCTCTTTGGATGAAAAGTGAATCTGACCTATTTTGGTCACACCATCGACAAGACCTGCCACATCAGCACCAAAATGCTGCTCCACATCAGCCAACGTAACACTGGTATCTTCAACCGTATCATGCAGCAGGCCGGTAACAATGGTCGATGTATCCATCCCCAAACTGGCCAGAATATCGGCAACAGCCAAAGGATGCGTAATATATGCTTCACCTGAATTTCGCATTTGTCCGGCATGCGAATGTGCTGCAAACACGTAAGCCCGATTAATCAGATCAATATCTGAATTTGGGGCGTAAGTTGCTACGCGCTCAGTAATTTCATAAATACGGCTCACGAATCAGCAGAAACGCATAACATCAAGTGAACCATAATAAGATCAGGCAGTGCCTTCAGCTTCCTCATCTGCGGCAGCTGCGGCAGCCCGACGGCGTTCCTGATCGTCCTGATCAAATAACATATCCCATGACACAAAACCTTCGCCCATTTCGCGCAATGCTTGTACTGCAGGTTTGTCACCCTCAACTTCCAACATAGCAGGTGCACCAGCCAGCAACTGACGGGCACGGCGGGCTGAAAGCAACACCATCTCAAAACGATTAGGATAATAACGGATACAATCTTCTACGGTTACACGAGCCATAAGGCTTACCTCCAAACAACAAAGGCTGGAAACTAGGATTGACCAGACAAATTGCAACCACCTAGGAGAATTAGCCCACGAAGCTGGAGCATCAAACAGCCTCCAGACTGAGTCACCTAAGCTTAAAAATCGTCAACAGCTGCTTGAGACTCGTTTCAAAATCATCGTTGATCACACAGTAATGCGCTTCATCAGCATGCGACATTTCTGACTCGGCCGCTGCTACCCGGCGTTGAATAACCTCATCAGAGTCCTGAGCTCGTGCAATCAAGCGCTGTCGCAACACTTCAACAGATGGAGGCAAAATAAACAGACGCACTGCTGCAGGTATCTTCTCAGCCACCTGCTGTGCGCCCTGCCAATCAATCTCAAGCAATACATCACGACCACTACCAAGCGTTGCTTCTACATCAGCCTGGCGTGTACCATAAAAATTACCATGCACATTGGCCGACTCCAAGAACGCACCTTCACTCGCCTGAACTTCGAAGACCTGCTTGGTTAGAAAATGATACTCTCGCCCATCAAGCTCACCGGGCCGGGGATCACGGGTCGTACAGGAGACAGCCAAACAAAGATTCTCACATTGCGCCAAAATCTCCGCACAGAGACTAGACTTACCCGCTCCAGATGGGCCTGAAATAATAAATAGACGTCCGCTCATACCGCCCTCCCTGTTAACTGCTCATATTTTCTCTGTAACGCCTCAACACTCTCAGGTCGAGCAGGATCTAGCGGAATACAATCCACAGGACAAATCAACTGGCACTGTGGCTCATCAAAATGACCAACACACTCGGTGCAGAGTTCAGAATCAATTTCAAAGATATCCTCACCTTCAAAAATTGCCACATTAGGACACTCCGGCTCACATACCGCACAATTGATACAATCATCTGTAATCATCAATGCCATAACAAACCCCACCCCACATAAACTCGTGACCAACAACAGCTATTCATGCCGGCTCATTAACTCCCATCACCCTCATACAAAATCATCCACGGCTCAACACCACTTTTTCGAGCCATATACAATTGCTTGCGACTGCTTGCATTAAAATTACTGGATTGATAGCGCTGTTTAAATATCACCAGCACCGCCTCTCCACCCTGGAACGGTTCAGCACTTGGGATTATCTTTATCTCGGAAAGATCAACATTGATATATGATTTTTTGCCATTCACTCGACGTTTATATTTTACCCATGAGTTATAATCATGTTTCAATGTTTTAAAGGCTTGATGATAGTGACTCAAATAAGCCGCACTATCACGAGATTCCCAATCGCTGCGCCACGCCTCAATCGCCTTATGAACAGATTGAGACAGTGACTCTTTACTCGCCGATGTGGAGGAAGCCAGCGTTGATTTCACCTTCGCGCGCTTCACTTGCGCGGGTTTTGGTCTCTTTTCTATCTCCTTAATCGGAAAAACTTCAATTGGTCGCAACTTGGCAAGTTTTAACTTCACCGGTTTTGGTTCAACAACATTCACAACAATCGGTTGAGAAACTTCAACAACAGATTTAGGCAGAGCAGTTACAGTTGGCTTGGGACGGGGGAGCTTAACAGGCTGAACAACAACGGTCTGCTTTGGAACACCCGGCCGAACAGGCTGCGTTTTAGCCACAAGTTGCGGAGACCGAACACGCTCAGTTACAGCAGGTTCATGAACCACTGGCTTCGACAAGCGCGCTTTTGGAGCATTTAATTTTACGATAAAGAGATCCAGGCGCCTATTCGCCTCATCTAAACCGGCAGTGATGCGCGCCTCTTTCAGCACACCAATATCTTCATCCACAGCATGAGCATAACGGCCTGCACGATCAGCCGCCTGAACTGACTGTCTGCGATAAGCTTCCGCCCTCATCAAAGCCGCCAAACGATTATCCTTCACGACATCCGTTGTTAAAAAGCCTAGCGCCTGTTTGGTTTCCCCTTGATTCATAGCGATAGTCGCAAGAAGGATTTCCCTCTCCCCCACCGCAAGAGACTGCACTAGCGGTCTCTTCGCTGATTTGAGCAATTGATAAACATCCTGCTGATTCATTCGACTCGCCGTAGCATCTGTCACCATCAAAGGCATCAAAAGCCAGATCAATAGCCATACATATTTCATCTGATTTTTTTTCATCAATCAATGTCCAAACTGTTAACGCTCACCACAGAGCTCTGTCTATTCCCAGTGATCGGCATAGCCTCTATCTCTGCCACTTCCTGCTTAGTCAAACGAGGTGAAGCCAACAACGCTTCTGAAATCTGTTCAAATTCTGGATAGGCATCCACAGTCACCGGATTGGGAATATTGTGACGCAACCAGCCCACCAGATCCATCCACATACTGGAAATTTCATCTTGACTCGGCATCGCTCCAGCCGAAGGAAGCTCCACAGTAATCACTGGAATATGATGTTGATTACCTGCCGAATTCCCCAATGAGCCGGGATATGCACCGAGCAATTTCAAATGGAGTTGACCAATTTTATTTGGAGCATCTGGAGGCCCGTCAAAATCCAGCAGACCATAAGGCGCATGCACCGAAATAATCACATCGGGTTTAAATGTACGAATCTCTTCATATAACCAGCTGCTTTCAGGCTCACTTAATGGGGCGGTGCCCGGATAGCGACGAGGATCTTTGCCTGTCTCATGCCAATAAATCGCTGTTTTTTTATACCAGTCTGGCGTCGGCATATTACGATTTAGATCAACACCATGGGCATTCAGACGCACCGCAGGACTACTCAATAATAGACCATCCGGATTAAGCAGTGGCAAGACATGCCAGTGAAAAAGACCCGAATGATACTTATCCAGTGTCTGCATCCATTTGAACACGACACTCACAGAGGAGTATTCATCACCATGCGTGCCACCAAGCAACAGCACTCGACCAATAGGTTTGCGCTTCTCCAGCAGCGGCGGATACTCTTTTATCAATATCGCCTGCCCTTTCACCGAGCGAGCGCCTGAATCTGAGAACTGACTATCCAAACAGCTATTAACAGTGACACTACTCAGTTTATTGCCTATACGCGTGCACTCTTCCGCGACCAGCTTTTGACCCTCTTCAGCTTTGCTTGCTTCGGTTTTGTCTACTTCAGCTTTCTCTGCTTTGGCCTTCCCTGCTTCAACCTTCCCTGCTTCAACCTTCTCTGCTTCAGCTTTCTCTGCTTCAGCTTTCTCTGCTTCAGCCTTCTCTGCTTCAGCTTTCTCTGCTTCAGCTTTCTCTGCTTCAGCCTTCTCTGCTTCAGCTTTCTCTGCTTCAGCTTTCTCTGCTTTGGCTTTCTCTGCTTTGGCTTTCTCTGCTTTGGCTTTCTCTGCTTTGGCTTTCTCTGCTTTGGCTTTCTCTGCTTTGGCTTTCTCTGCTTTGGCTTTCTCTGCTTTGGCTTTCTCTGCTTTGGCTTTTTCGGATTCAATTTCGCCGGATTCAATTTCGCCTGATTCAGACTTGTCGGCTTCAGTTTTTCTTATCTCAGCTATGGAGCCTTCGCCCCCCTTGTTGATGGCCTTGTTGGCCAACGGGGAGCCCACACCACAAGACGACATCAGCATGCATATCGAAATAAGGCAGAGAGAAAATGAAAAGGAACGCGTGGAAACAAACTGAGTCGGCATGCGCCGAACGATAACTATCGGAATACTAATGTGCCAATGCGAAATGTTTCTTGGCCAGCATATGCAAACCGGACAGTGTTAAATAAGGCAGGTGATGATCAATTTCAGGCAGATCAGCAATCAGCAATGAAATCAGACCACCTGTAGCGATCACCGGAGCATCCTGATAACCGGACTCTCGCCGCAATCGTTTAATCAATCCTGACATAGCGTCCACCGCTGCCCAATAACTTCCCGACTGCAAACTGGTTGTAGTATCACGACCAATCAGCACTTCACTGCGTTTGATGGAGACTTCCGGCAACTTCGCCGCACGCCGACACAGCGCAGCCAGAGCCAATTCAATACCCGGCAAAATCAAACCTCCTGCATAATGACCCTGGGGAGAAACCATATCAAACGTTGTTGCCGTACCACAATCCAATACAATTGCAGGGGCTCCAAACAGCTCCCGGGCAGCGATCGCATTGACAATCCGATCAGCACCGACTTCTCTCGGGTTCTTATAATCCACTGCCATACCAATCTTCACATCACTGGCGCCAACAAAAGCCGGCTGTTTGCCACAAATACGTTCACAGGCGTCGGCTAATGGTACATCCAGATGCGGCACCACACTTGCAACCATGATTCCAGCCACCTGATCCGCGGCCTGAGCGGACTGCTCAAACATACCATGTAGCTGCCAGGCCAACTCATCTGAAGTCAGTTGACGCTCACTCGACAAACGCCAATGCGTCATCAATTCATCGCCCTCAAACAGACCAAAAACCATTTGAGTGTTACCAATATCGACTACCAGTAGTTTTTCATTCATAACAGCTCCAGATCTCCAGCAATAATGCGCTGAACACCCGAAGGTGTTTGCAATAGCAGTGCCCCATCATCATCCAATGCAGTGGCAATACCCTCAACATATCCATCACCCTGATGCACTCTAACCTTCCCACCCGATGCTGCATGGGCTTGCCACCAGGCGGTACGCACTGGCGCAAAACCGTCGGTCAAATATATATCGTACCATTGATCCAGCGCATCCAACACTGCAGTCGCTATTTCCAGCTTGCTTACCCGCTGATACGAAACCGTCTCAACATCTGTGACTGCCTGTGTGATATCGGCAGGCCAGCCCTCTTCAGGTGCTTTTAAATTAATACCAAAACCAAGCACCACAGCATGCACTCGCCCCGGCTCCGCGCGCATTTCAGTTAAAATACCCGCCACTTTGGCACCATGGCACAACAGGTCATTGGGCCATTTGATACGAATATCCGGCGCATATCGACTTAATGCATCATGCAGCGCAACAGCAGTCATCAAAGATAGTTGAGGCACTTGCTCCGGCGGCAATTCAGGACGCAGCAACACACTTCCGGCCAGAGATTCAGGCACGGTATGCCATCGACGCCCCAGGCGACCTTTGCCACCGCTCTGTTGATTGGCAAAAATGACTAACCCCTCAGCAGCCCCCGCCTCGGCCTGCTGCATAATATCCTGATTGGTGGATCCCGTTTCATTGACCACCTGGCTATTCCAGTTGATACGCCCGGCATTTAGCTTGGCTTGCAATAGACCTGCACTGAACACTTCCGACTTCAGCATATAGCCTTTACCGGCATAGGCCTGAATACCGGCACCGCTCTTTTTTAACATTTGAATATGTTTCCAAACACCAGCTCGCGACAAGCCCAGCTCATCAGCCAGAATATCGCCTGAAACAGGCTTCTGGCTCAATGCCAAACGAGTCAAGATATGTTCACGTGCCTGATTCATGCTCTCTCTCTCTAGCTTTTGTCGGCATTGATAATGCGCATGGAGAGATCCAGTGATGGTGCCGAATGGGTGATAGCACCAATAGCGATCCGATTCACCCCTGTCACTGCATAATCACGAGCATTGTCCAAGGTGATATTTCCACTGGCTTCAAGCAGAATAGAATCGGGCACCATAACACGAGCCTGAACAACGGTTGCCGGCGACATATTATCCAACAGAATAATATCAGGACAAACAGCAATCGCCTCACTCACTTCAACCAGCGTTTCACACTCTACTTCAATCCAGGTCTCATGTTCAGCCTGATAACAGGCATGAATCGCATCGGTAATCGAACCACATGCTTCGATATGATTCTCTTTGATCAACATGCCACTACTCAGATCCATGCGATGATTGATTCCACCACCATGCGAAACAGCCTTTTTTTCCAAACGCCTCAGCCCCGGCGTTGTTTTACGTGTGTCCGCAATTTTACAGCCCGTATCTGCCACCACTTCAACGAAACTGTGCGTCGCAGTAGCTATACCGGAGAGATGCTGCAGAAAATTCAGCGCTGTCCGTTCCGCGGCCAATAGTGATCGCACAGGCCCAGCCAATTGACACAGCAGATCACCGGCCTGAACATCATCAGCATCCGACAGACGCCAGTCACAAACAATCGCCTCATCAACAGCTGCAAACACAGCATCAGCAATCGTTACTCCAGAGAGCCTGCCCGAAGACTTGGCTGTGATCGTGGCTGCACCAATCATATCAGCGGGAATGGTCGCGTTAGCGGTCAAATCATCTGCTACAGCATCTTCTTCCAATGCGGCGCGTATGAGATCAAACGGTATGTGAGGTGAAATATCCATTGGCCAACTCTAAGAGTAGCCCTCATGAATGGAAGTAAGGATTCGTGGTTTTACAGGTCCATCGCATTAAAATGCTTAAAAGCTTTTGCCGCAAAGGACGCAGAGTTTCGCAGAAAAAACCGCTCAAGGATCAAAAAGCAGAGCGAACCTGAGAGTAAAAGTTGAAGTTTGCATCTGTTTTCGCTGTTACTTTGCGCAACTCGGCGTCCTCTGCGGTGAATGCTTATTCTGAGCTAATCAACGCCTGGAAACGACGCTGCAATTGCCGCATGTCCTGCCAGCTCTTCTCTTTTTGGCGTGGTGAACGCAATAGATAAGCCGGATGGTAGGTAACCCAAACAGGAATACCCTGATAATCATGCCAGCGACCACGCAATGAGCCCAGTGGCGCATCAGTTTGCAGTATGGTTTGCGCGGCAACGCGACCAAGCAGACAAATCATCTTGGGTTGCACCATATCGAGTTGTTGATCAAACCAGAGGCTACAAGCCTGCACTTCATCCGGTCGTGGATCACGATTATTGGGCGGGCGACATTTGATGGTGTTCATAATGTACACTTTTTCACGGTCCAGCTTCAAGGCATGCAACATTCGATCCAGCAGCTGACCGGCACGGCCAATAAATGGCTCACCCTTAAGATCCTCTTCCTGCCCCGGTGCTTCACCGATAAACATCAAGTCTGCTTGCGGATTACCTACACCGAAAACAACCTGGTTTCGCGTATCCGCCAACGAGCAAAGCCGACATGTCGATGCATCCCTTGCCAAATCTTCGAGTGTTTTAAACGGTGCTGGAGCAACTTGCAGGGCTGGTGTTTCACTATCTATGACCATATCAGCGTGTTTATCATCTTTTGATTTCTCTGCCTCAAAAGTAAGAAGGGAAACCGGCGTATGCACGCCGATTTCCCTTAAATACATTTCGAGAAAGAGTTCTCTTTCTGGCAAGCTTAGCCCAGCAATGCGTCTACGTTAGTTTCAGAACCAAGATAAACAGGCACACGCTGATGTAGAGCTTCAGGCTCTAGATCAAGAATCGCGATACCATCACTACTCATGGCTTTACCACCAGCATGTTCCATAATAAAGGCCATGGGAATTGCTTCATACAACAGACGCAATTTACCAGTCGTATTTTTATCATCGGCCGGATACAAAAATACGCCACCTTTAAGAATAGTACGATGCATATCAGCCACCATCGCACCAACATAACGCATACCAAGGCCAGTCTTCTCTTTCATGCCATCAAGCTTGTTACCCATATCATCTGCCCATGCATCCTTATTGGATTCATTGACTGAATAATAACCGCCTGTTTCAGGAACGATCATATCAGGATGACTGACTTCAAAACGAGCATTGTTCGGATTATAAGTATAACCGTGCACACCTTCACCAACAGAGCAGACCAGCATCAATGATGGGCCATACAGCACATAACCAGCGGCAATTACTTCACGGCCATTCTGCAAAGTATCAGATACGTGCGGACGCTCTGAATTGGCTGTTTTACGCTTAACAACAGAGAAGATCGTTCCAACAGGACCATCAACATCCAGATTGGATGAACCATCCAACGGATCAACCAGCACCAGGTAATCTGCACTGGTATATTCTTCAATCACCAGCAGCTCTTCCTGCTCTTCAGAACCTACGGCACAGATAAAACCGGTTGAACGCATCTCTTCCAGAAAGATCTCATCGGAGAGCACATCCAGCACTTGCTGCTGCTCACCCTGTACATTTTCACTACCGGCTCCGCCCAATGCGCCTCTAAAAACAGCGCCACGTAGCACTGCAGCAATCTCAATGGCTGCACGGCCTACGCCTTGAATCACAGGCATCATGGCTGCGCCATGGTCTCCCTGTTTGGCAATATTGTTCATTGTACTTGGCATATCCCCTCCAATGTTGGATGTTCACAAAAGCGTGCTGATACTAGCCAAAAGTGGCCCTGAACACAAAAGTGTGATATTTAAACTAACTTAAACGGCCTCTATGGCATCCAATAAACGCTGATGAATGGCTTCAAAACCACCATTGGATAGAACCAAAATATGATCGTTCGACTTCGCCCCTGCGGCAACAGCGGCAACAATAGACGCAACAGAATCGATCAGATGCGCATGTTCACCGATCTGATCACAAACAGCTTGAGCATCGAGCACCTCGTCCGGCTGCAAATTGCGGTCTGATGGCTTGGCAAACACCACATGATTAGCTGCATCAAAACAGAGCGGTAAACGCTCCTGATGAATACGAGTGCGCATGGTATTCGAACGCGGTTCGATAATGACCCATAACTTCCCCTCTCCACCAAGCTGCTTCATACTGGCTTTGGCGGCGCTAACCATGCCTGCAATCGCGGTCGGGTGATGCGCAAAATCATCAAACACTTTGATGCCACACGCTTCACCAACCAGCGACATGCGACGACGAATACCTGCAAAGGATGATAATGCAGCAGCGATCACATCCAGCTCAACACCGAGTGAGCTCGCCGCCGCCGCAACAGCACAAGCATTGGCTACATTATGCACACCAATCATCTGCCATTCGGCCTCGATGACCATTTCATCATCTCTGTAGAGGCGGAAAGCAGAGCCATCGTCGGCCATCACCTGCCACTGCCATTGAGCACTATCGTGACCATAACGGGCAAACGACACAGTTGGCGTCCAACAGCCTCGACTCAGCACATCAGTCACATGCTCTTCATCGGCATTTGCAATAATCGTGCCTGCAGCAGGAACAGTGCGAATCAAATGATGGAATTGTGTTTTAATCGCTTCCAGGTTTGGAAAAATATCTGCATGATCATATTCCAGATTATTCAGAATAAGCGTGCGAGCATGGTAGTGTAAGAACTTACTACGCTTATCAAAAAAGGCCGTATCGTATTCATCCCCTTCCAACACAAAGGGAGCACCCTCACCAAGCCTGGCTCCACCGCCAAAATCTTCAGGTACGCCGCCAATCAAAAAGCCGGGCTCTAAAGCCGCCGTTTCCAGCACATGCGCCAACAGAGAAGAGGATGTGGTTTTGCCATGTGTTCCGGCGACCACGATGGCATGTCTACCCTGTAATATATGATCGCCGACAAATTCAGGCCCTGAACAGTATGGTAAACCGGTATCCAGAATAGTTTCCACTTCAACATTGCCACGGCTCATAGCATTACCAATCACGCAGAGATCAGGTTCAGGTTGCAAATTCGCCACATCAAACGGCGCAATAGCAACGTCGAGCTGCTGCAAATAATCGGACATCGGAGGATAGACGCCTGCATCTGAACCGGTGACCTTCCAACCCTGTGATTTTGCCAGCGCGGCAATTGCAGCCATAGCAGTGCCGCAAACGCCCAAAATATGTAAATGTTTTCCCATAGCCGTAAGTGAACCACAAAGCGCGGCTGAGACAAAGTTATTCTTCACACATTGTGACATAGATTAAAACATCAGCCTTTCAAAGCGCCCGTTGGCAAGAGGAAAAACACACCCGTCTGTGCGATTTCGCTTCCAAGCCCCCCCTTCGGATCATGATGAGCACGATATTGGCTAGTCTCTGTAATTCCTTTATCATCTGCTATCACGGGGAGAGAGACTATGCCAAACGATCCGCAATCATGGCGTCATAGAATCATCAACAATCCAGTTCGGGACAATCTTAACCAGTGTCTGTTTGATCTATCATCACCGATAGGGCGCAAAGTGAATCAAACACTGATGTTGATCATTATCTTCAGCGTCATCATGGGTATGATGGGCTCGCTTAAAGATGTCGAACAACAGTGGCAGACGCTGTTTCATTCCTTTGAGTACGGCATCACTCTTGTCTTTATTTTCGAATATGTGCTGCGCCTCTACTCAGCCCGCAGGCCTCTGGCTTATGCCTTTAGTATTTACGGCATCATCGATCTGGCGACCCTGCTGCCACTACTTATATTTGGTGATTCAAACACAGTTATTCGCCTGCTGCGTGTGTTTCGGCTGCTCAAACTTATCCGCTATCTGCGCGCCCTGCAGCTATTTGTATCATCGCTAAAAGATGTGTTTGAAATTATGGTCGTCGTGCTTGCGGCCATCATTATCATTGTTTTGGTCGCCGGTAATCTCATCTATTTTCTCGAACCTCAGAATATCAACGATGCATTTGAAGGCTGCTGGTGGGCTCTGGTCACCATGACCACTGTCGGTTACGGCGACATCGTACCACATAGCCCCGCCGGTCGACTTTTGGCTTCCTCACTTATTATTATGGGAGTCACCATATTTGCTATGCTGACAGGCACCATTTCGGTTAAAGTGAACCATGTAGTTTCATACAACCGCCAATGCCATGAGTGCAAACGCAAGATGGTACAGGAGTTCATATATTGCCCTTATTGTGGAAGCCATCAACAACTCAAGCAACATAAGGCCATGGCCGACAAAGCAGAAAAGCAACCGTTCGAATAAATCTTGAACCGCCTTATCATGCTAAACAACTGAGACCGCACTTAGCATCGGCCTGATAGATCCATTCACACATAGCATCGATTACGTCATCATTGGCCAATGACTCTGCATACACTTCCCTACATCTGCGTAGAAACCGCTCCGAATCCGCAAGCCTCTGTTATTTGGCTACATGGCCTTGGTGCCGACGGACATGATTTCGAAGCCATCGTACCCCAGCTTGGACTACCAAAGGATCTGGCTATTCGCTTTATTTTCCCGCATGCCCCATCCCTGCCTGTCAGTCTGAATGGCGGTTATATCATGCCGGCCTGGTACGACATCAAACAGAACGATCTTGGTATCGAACATGACCGCGACGGCATCATGAAATCGGCAAAATCTATTCAAATGCTGATCGAACAGCAGCAGATGCATGGCATTTCAACGCAGCGTATTATTCTGGCCGGCTTCTCTCAGGGGGCTGCCTTAGCACTGCATGTCGGGCTACGTCAGAGCGATAGGCTGGCTGGTTTGATGGCACTCTCAGGTTATCTTTTATTGCCCACAGAGACCACCGAATGGCAGATACAGGCAAAAGAGAGCTCCATTTTCATGGCACATGGCGTACACGATCCGGTTGTAACTTATGCTTTAGGCGAGAGCGCATTTCGACGACTGGAATCTGATGGTTATAATACTGAATGGCACAGCTACCCCATGGAACACAGTGTCTGTCTGGAAGAGATCAAAGATATTGGCAAATGGATTACGAAAACCCTGCAATATTGAGTCTGAAAGCGTACAGATCATCGCCTACTGACTGCTATTGGGTCACCCCGGAGCCGACATTCACTATCATGCACCGTAAATGAGGGCTATCTGGATTCAATTAACCTTCGCAACACATGGCTTAGCTCTACAATTGAACATGGCTTGATAAGCATTTCCACATCAACAATATCTGCCTGTGATATCCAATCCTTGTCATAACCAGTAACGATTAGAACAGGGATATCAGCGTTCACTTTGCGCACGCATTGGGTCAACTCAAGCCCCCCCCATCCTTGGCATTACAGCATCACTGATAATCGCATCAATTCCCCCTGAATTGGCTTTGAATTTTTCCAAACCATCCTCACCATCGGCTGCCAACAGAACTTTGTATCCCAGCTCTCTTAACACTTCCCCTGTTGTTTCACGGACGCTCATCTCATCATCGATCAGAAGAATGGTTTCGCCTTTGCCCTCAATAGCGATCTCCTCTACCCGCTCTACGACCACGCCATCACTCTGAGTGAGAGGCAAATAAACATGAAAGGCGGTGCCTTCTCCTTCTGTACTTTCCACCTCAATGACCCCACCATGTGTTTGAATCGAGCCATAAACCATAGAGAGGCCAAGCCCGGTGCCTTCACCCACTGCTTTGGTTGTAAAAAATGGTTCAAAAACATGGCCAAGATCCTCTTTCGAAACCCCCATACCATTATCTTCAACCTTCAAATGAGCAAGTCGCTCTGTACTGATTTCCGGGTGTCTGTGGCTGAAATCAGCATCCACATTGAACGGTTCAAGTGAGCATATGATGCTTGGCTGCTGAATATCGCGAACAGCGTCGCGCGCATTATTCAGCAGGTTAATCAATACCTGCTGAAGTTGCGTAACATCCCCATGAATGGTTAACTCTTCACTGCTCAGGTTCATGCTATAGCTGATATTTTCAGGAATAATACTTTTTGAGAGCTTAAACTCCTCATTCAAAAATGAAGTGAGCGAGAATGGTCGCGTACTCACCATATCCTTACGTGCAAACGTCAGCAGCTGTTTCACCATCTCAGCAGCATGATCACTTAGATCCTCGATAATGCTCAGTTTGCTGTTCAGAAGTTCTTTTTTATCTATTTGCTTCTTGGCCAGATAGAGGTTGCCCATAATCGCTGCCAGCGTGTTGTTAAAGTCGTGGGCTATGCCGCCAACCAGCGTACCGATTGCCTCCATCTTCTGTGATTGAAGCAGCTGCTCCTCAAGCTTCTTTTGCTGTGTGATATCTACCCCCAGGCAAATAATACCCAAAACGGTTTCGCCTTGACCAATCACTTTCGCCTTAATGATCTCAACCAAATGATTTTCACCATCGATAAATGGCAGCAACTCTGCAGAGACATGAACCCCATCGGATTGCTCCAGACACTCTTTATCTGTACGCCGATAGCTTTCCGAATTGGCCAGAGGCAAGACGTCAGAATAATGGTCTGCCTGCAAGAACTCCTGTTCCGATACGCCCGTTTCATGGCAAAAAGTCCTGTTCACAAATTGAACCTTTCCTTGCCTGTCGACCATCCAGATCCCCAGCGGCGCATTGTCCAGCACAGACTGCAACAGTGAAGTCCGTTGCCTGACTGTCTCTTCCAGAGCCTGGTTGGTATCTTGCACAAATTCGAACATGCTTCTGAACTTGGCTGAAAGTTGATGAATTTCACCCGTACCAACCAGAGGGGGACTGGCTCCCAGGTTACCTTGCTCTATGCTCTCCATGACATGTTGAAGTTTAGTTAAAGGATTGAGAATCCAATGGTTTAGAACCACCCAAACCAACAACACTGCCATAAGAAAAAACACCCCCAGCAACAAGGGTAATATATTCACATCTCCAAACAGGGATAGCCTCTTGGTATTCATCAGCGTCAAATCAAACCATTCAATCTCCGGCAAATAGGCAATCCCCAGCAGGTACTGCTCACCCTTAAAGTTGACCCGCAACATTTCAGTCTGATTACTTCCGGCCTCCAACCTACCCATCGCTTTTTGTATATTTTCCAGATCGGCACTATTTTTAAACAGAGCATCGAGTCTGATATTTTCATCAGTCGCCTTGAAAGCACTGGCATAATTAATCAGTTCTCTGTCAGGGTGGATCTGGATTGCCATATCTCTGTTCACCAGCAGATTATGGATACCGGGATAGACTGTATCGACAGCTTCATTGATAAATTCGGAAATATCGATGCCCGTACCAATGACCCCAAGCACTTCCGCGTTATGCCTGATCAGGACATTGATCCATACCTTGGTGACACCAAGTTCACTGTCCTCATTGACATTGATATCATATCTCTTGTTATTGGCCAGCGTAGCAAAGAACCAGTCATCACTCGTTTTCTCTCTGGACAGAGTATATCGCAGTTCTTTGCTTGCGTACTGGTTTGTTGCATCATTTGCATAGTAGTTCCCGCTTCTGGAGAAAGCCGCAAAATAGCTGTGATCACGAAAGTTGATGCGATATTGCTCCAGAATTTCTACACCATTTTTGACTGCTTCGGGATTACTTTCGTCCATCGCCATATTGATCAACGCCGGCTCTTTCGCCATTTTCAAAGCCAGACCAACTTCCCTGATAATCGGCATCAGCGTTCTGTGTTTATCAAACTGAACCTGCCGCTCGGCCAGCTGCTCCGCCCACTGCTCGTTAATTCGTGATCTCAAATTCTCGGAATAAAACCAGGCGACCAAAGAGAAGCTGCATAAAATAAGCAGCATTAACGCTACAAATCTGGTTTTTAGTTTCATAAGCCCCTCCCTTCACCATTATAAATGGTTTGTTCAAAACTTTCGTCTTAAGAAAAATTGCGATGGTTCAACATACTTAAGCCATCACTGCTCCCCTTCACACAACCACTGCAGGAATAAGTGAGCATTATTTATGCCAACGACAGTATACTCGTCACCACCTCCACCATTGGTTTCGATAATAAAGGAAATACCAGATGGCAACAGCCTGGATGCCAACAGTATGATACGCTATTTATTCTCCTTTGCCATGGCGTAATACGCTGCCATGGGAATCGCGCATGGGTAGCCCTTGCGGTTAACCACCTTAATCCCTAATATCCGCCGCCCTTGTGAATGGTCGCCCTTTCACAGGGACTGGAGAGATGTCTGAGTGGTTGAAGGAGCACGCCTGGAAAGCGTGTGTATCTTAACGGGTACCGAGGGTTCGAATCCCTCTCTCTCCGCCAGTTTTTTTATCAACGCATGGCAAGCCATACATTGATAAAAACTCGAGGATAAAGAGTCATGACCCGAATCAATCCCTCTCGGTTCAGTGACTCTAAACCCTTGAGTTTTTAAATGGTTCTGAGAACATATCTCAAAATCATGATACCAGCTTCCACCCAAGTGGAACCCAAGTATCGCCCAGGTCGGGCCCCGCACGGTGGACCCCTGTGAACCCCGTCAGATCCGGAAGGAAGCAGCGGCAGCAGGACGAAGCGCGTTGCGGATCTGTCCGGCCTGGGTGGTGCATTTTTTATAACTACAAGCACCCCAAAAAGATCTGAACAACAGCAGATCAATTTCATATCTGTTTTCGGTTTTCACTTCAACCGGCAAGCAATCCTCTCCCTATGCACTGTATCAATTAAAATATTGCATCAAAGAGGAACGAATGGGACCCCCTTATGATCGCGCCGCAAATCGAACTCACGCCAATAGTCGCGATGACTTAGCCGATGGCCTTGAACAGCGCCTTGACCGAAAGCATCGGGCTCGAGTTACTCACAAAGCAGCTAAAGCACATATTATGCCTTCGTATCGTTAATAATCTAATGGAGATGAAAGATTATTGGCCACACCGCGCTATTGCTGATCTGTATGATTCCACAGCAACAGCTTGATTTGGCTGATCATACTTGGATAACTTATCTGGCAAACCATGCAATAAACATCGAAGATAGCGGCATGCTTGCATCTGATATTGAACTGGAGTCACTCGAAGAGCTTGAGTTTTACCAATGGTTAGAGGAGTACAAACATGCCGATTAAACAGATCATAATATGTTTCTTTGTCAGCCTTTTAATCTCCACCCCTCTTCAATCTGAAGAGAGTAGTGCCAATAGAGTCGCGACAGAGATCGAACTTTTTGAATTCATCGCCGATTGGGAGAGTAATGATGGCCAATGGGTTGAGCCTTCGGTTTTTGAACAGACAAAAGTGAAAGATGTTGAAGCTGGAGACCTGCCCATGACAACCACACAGGAGGGGCATTATGGTTTTTAAAACACGATATCTCATAATGATGTTAGCTCTGATATCTCCCACACAGAGCATCGCAGCTGAGCAATCACTATCGTG
Source organism: Mariprofundus sp. (assembly GCA_021772775.1). GTDB lineage: Bacteria > Pseudomonadota > Zetaproteobacteria > Mariprofundales > Mariprofundaceae > Mariprofundus. The sequence goes on from JAJFLH010000039.1 coordinate 122,734, forward strand.
GTCATCCTTATCGCTACAAGAACAGCACACGCTACAGCAGTTTCAAAATAGCTGGGATAAAATAGCCGCCAAACGTCAAATCAAGTTGCGCAAAGGTGCCAAACGTTGGGCTGCAATGAATCCAGATCAAAAACAGCGCGCCAAAGCAGAACTTCAACGCTGGAAAGAAGTACCCAAAGATAAACGTATCGTGATGCGGCAGCGCTTCAAACGATTCCAAAACCTGCCTCCGGAAAAACGGCGCGAAATCAGAAGTAAGCGAAAGTGGTTCAAATCACTGCCGGAAGGAAAGCGTTTTGATTTACGCCAACGCTGGCAACAGATGGAGCCGGCTCAAGGCCAGAGGTTGCGTCATTCATGGAGAAACAACGCTCCGCAACAGCGCAGCAAACCTTTCACCATGCAGCAACCCAATCAGAAACAGTAAAGTGAGGCTCCAAAAAACAGTGGGTACTAAAAACCTTTTAATGGGCGAGCACATCCAAACATGTACAACCAGCATCCGCATGGACGAATAATTGGCGCATCGGTTGGACGATGCTGCAGCTAAGCTTCATAGGCGCAAGAATGGTATTATCATCCATACAATTGAAGAGTATCTGGATAAGAATGCAGCAAAATTACTGCAGGAAGAGGCCCAAAAACAATCACTGCGAACCAACCAGCTAGATGCAATGGATGAAAACAGTGCATGGGAAGACTCACATGATGAGATGGGCCGGCATCCATGAAGCGAGGAGACATCATCATCTGTGCATTAAGCGGCGATTACGGCAACCCCAGGCCAGCGGTGATTATCCAGTCTGATCTGTTTAACCCAACGCATGCCAGTATTGTTGTTTGCCCCATCACTTCACACATTATAGAGGCCCCCTTGTTTCGCCTGAGCCTAGCGGCCAATAGCAAGACAGGTCTGGAAAAAAGTGCCTAAATCATGATTGATAAGGTTACGGCTATCCGAGCAGAGTGTATCAAAGAGCGCATTGGCACCTTAAATACGAAACAAAAGAAGCAACTAGATCAAGCAATCAAACTTTGGCTATCGTAAAAAGGGCGCGGTAGACCTCCTCACACCAGACAGCAAGGATCAGAAGTGCAAAGCCTGCTACAGCTTGCTTTACTCACCCTTATCGCTGCCGCCCAGCGATGGCGCACAGGCAATAATTCGATCCGCCATGCGCGAGAATGGCAGACTCTGAAGCCACACTTTTCCAGTGCCACTCAGCGTAGCCATGAACAGCCCTTCTCCACCAAAAACCATGCTTTTAAGATTACCTGCCGCTTCGATGTCGTATTCAACCGAGGGCTCGAATGCGACCAGGCAGCCGGTATCCACGCGCAGGGTTTCGTTATTCAGTTCTTTTTCGATCATCGTTCCACCGGCATGAATAAACGCCATGCCGTCACCGCTCAACTGTTCCAAAATAAAACCCTCGCCGCCGAAAAAACCGGCTCCGAGCTTTTTGGTAAAGGCGATATCCAGTTTCGTACCGAGTGCTGCACAGAGAAAAGCATCCTTTTGGCACAACAGTTCGCCTCCAATACTGGAGAGATCAATAGGAATTACCGAACCCGGATAGGGTGCAGAAAACGCGACATGGCTCTTGCCACTACCGGTTTGAGTGAAATGGGTCATAAACAGAGATTCTCCGGCAATGGCGCGTTTACCCGCATTAAACAACTTACCGAACAGGCCGCTTTCCGCCTCAGAGCCATCACCCATTTTTGCTTCGAAAGCGATGCCCTCTTCCATATAGGTCATTGCACCAGCCTCGGCGATCACAGTTTCGCCGGGATCCAGCTCCACCTCAACCAACTGCATATCGTGGCCGATGATTTTGTAATCCACTTCATGACATTTTCTACTCATCTCTCTGCTCCTCCGAACCCAGTGCTATTTGCGAAACTCATCTTATCGAAAAACAAGCATAGAGCAAAGTACGCCCAGCAGTCCATGCCGAAAGATTGGAAGCAGCCGGAACTGCTCTCAAACAGCCTACGGTCAAAGTAACCACCACAACTTCGCTTTTCAGTGTGACCCGAGCCTATGAGGTTTACTATCAGTATTTATAGTTGAAATTGCTTATCTGTACCATTTGATAATTAGCTTATTTATCAACTCGTATCACGGATGAATTGCAGGCGGCGCAATACAATATTCTTTCGTCATTGACTGGCACGTCATCAATAAACGCATCAAGATTGAGTAAGGTTCTACACGCCTCAGCAAAATAGAGGCGCACATAGCCAGAATGCGCCACTTCACCACAAGCGACATGACTCTTTTCAATCCCTATTATTTTACTGAACCAATACAGTATTTGATGGAATAACAGTGGCGAAGTGTGAAGCCGGTTATTTGTCGGCTTTTGTGCGATGCACCAGCATCAAGTTTTTTACGGCGCACGATTCAAAATCGGCACCTGAACATGAAAGGCTGGATTTAAACTGTTACGTTATGGCGCTACACCTAGCCCAGTTTCTTTAACTTTTTAGCGGCCTTCTTCTCTTTCGGCGTCTTTGCCGCTTGTTTCTTGCCTTCTTTGTTGTTTTTTTGTTCCTTACCCATGGTGTTCTCCTGATTATAAATCGCTGAAGTTCAGAGGACTCTCGCACCCCTGGCCGGGCTATTGCCGATGATCTCCTGATAATGCTTATGGTACGGGTGCCTGCTAGCCAGGCTACTGAAGAAGGGATGCTTAAAGGAGACTGGCCGTATCTTCCAACTAAGCAGTTATCAGCATGGTACGCCGGCTTCTACGACAACGCTATCGATTCATCAATGCAGATGTGATTATCAACGCACTCAAAACCCGCTCTCTCACATAGGCATGAGAGCCTCATAACAACAGATCTCAAACGATGACTCAGGGACCGTGCTGCTTATTGATTGCCGACCCTCACTGATCCAAACACAAGATCTCTGCCATTGATTCATTAATTTTTTATCTCCATACAAATAGTTATCCATCCAAAACCAGCTTGCTATGACCTACACCAGCTCATCATATAAGCAAAGATGAATATACTTTAACGAATCATTCACTCACACCTAACCGAAACTCACTAATGTTTGTCCTGTCCGGAGCGGCAACCCTCCCCCCCTCCCTCGTTTCTCCGGACAAAGTTTCACAAAAGGGCCCCTCACCGGGGGCCCTTTTTTCGTTATTAGAGATGATCCGCTTGAGAAACCCTTTTTCGGGCGCCAACCGCGCCATTTCTGTACCATCATCAAAAATGAGTCTTGAAAGAAACATCTATGCACCCATTCTCTAAAGCAGGGGCTTTAAGAGCTGACTACGACTTCACCACGCAGATATTTCAGCCGCTCTGGTTTATCGAACTTTTCGATGGCATATCTGAGCATCGTTCTTGGCATATTTTTGTAATGCCGATTCAAAAAGCTGACTTCCTCAGCCACATCCCTGTTACCCACTTCTCTGAGCATCCAACCAACCCCCCCTTATGAATCAAATCTTCCTGATCTCCTAGTAAAAGCTCGGCAATGTCCAGAGTGTGACTGAACTGGTTTTGCCTGATAAAGTGGAACGTAGAGATCACCGCGATGCGTCTCTCCCAAAGCGAGGGCGATTTGCATAAATCATACAAAACAGATCTGTCCCGATGCTCTAAATATGCACCCACAATCTTATAGGCTGAGCTATCTACCAAATCCCAGTTATTGATATACCGAGTGTTTCTAAGATAGAGATGATAGGTCTCTTCCTGTTCATTATCGTCTGCTTTTGAAAAACGTGAAACCAATAACAGCAAAGCAAACAGACGCACTTCGTGATAGTCGCATTTTAGCAGCGGCTCAATTTCATTGAGTGGTATACTTTTATATTGTTTAACTTTCTTCCGAAGAACTGGAACCCGGAGACCTAAAAACTTATCCCCAAAACCATATTCACCCTCAGCTGTTTTAAAGAACCGTTGAGAATGCTCAGCGATTGCTGCATCGCCCAAGCTTAGCAAATCATCAATAATATCCTGATACATCATATCACTCTTTCCGAATCCATCGCTTTTGAGCATACCTTACTATTCAGGGCCAAGCACCGCGACCTTACAGTGAATAACTCATGCCTGATCCGCCATTCTGGCCACAAAAGATTCCTGATCAAAGCCTTCCGTATAGGCGATATTTTTTTTCTGCAAAACAATCATATCATCAATATAGAATCCCATTCACGTTTTACATCATCCGTTATGCACAGCCTTTTTTGCTATGAACGGGCGCAATTAAGCCCGGAGTGCTTTTTCAGTTATCAGATCAACAGGGCATTCAAGCAGATATTCGAGATAAAACGGCACTCCAAAATAGCGTTTTGATGTCGCAGGGCCGTCAAAATCAACCATAATATCCACATCGCTCTGATCCGATGCTCTGTTCCGGGCCATAGAGCCAAACAGGGCCAAGCTCGTCACACCAAAACGAGCAAGCAAAAAAGGCTTATGTTCAGGCAGCATTTAGTCAAAGAAACAGCTTACCTGCTATCTATGAGCGATAAAATTGCGCATCCATGCCAATACAACGAACAAAACACCCGCGATAAGATCGAAAGAACTCGCACAAAACATCTTCGTACAGCATCAACTCCGCTCAGATAATTGACACTCTCACCCGAACACGTCCAGCTAGGTGCTCAAGCCGCCAGAGGGGCGCTCTAATGCAATCCAAATTCAACCTTGAAATCTGTCGCATGCAATTTGGGGACAATACGGTTTTTTTTCCTTATCCAAAGCCACAATATCGAAGCATGGCAACGGATTCTTCAGGGCAACACTGTTCAGATCAGATAGCAGCTTTATCAGCTCTAACAATTCTCCAGCCTTTATCTGTTTTAACTCGGATCCATTTAGCCGGAGCTCTGTTTTTTTGATTCTCTTCGGACCATGCCTTTAAATCTTTACCACCCTGCTTTGTAATATTCCAGATTTTTTTTGATGCTGAAACAGTCCAGTCGGCAGCACTACTGATACCGGCCTTAGCTTTGTCCCCGGCAGTCGCCTCAGCAGCTGATACCAATGCAGGTGTAGCCACCAAGAGAAATAGAGTGGTTATAGTCATCATTGTCTTTTTCATTGTTACCTCCGTTCTGGAGGCAATTCAAGCGCTTCCCTTAAACCATAAAAGTGTCCGCGATCACAATGCGTAAAAAGCCACACTGCCCAAAGCTTCCAGCCTCGGTCTCTTCATGGATCAGTACGCTGATCAGAAAGCCTGCCGCTTAAATAACAGAAGGTTCAAAACCCCGGCACCCGACAAACAAGCCTAAATCTATATTCTCTGTCATTACGCTTGAGCTTTACGCCTCAGAAACACCAAATCTCCGAAACAAGAGCAGGCACAGCCAGTTCTACCGCGTCATGCCTGAGAACCTCTATCGGGTATCTATTGAAGCCATGGATTCCCCCCCAGGGGCTCTCTCTGCCCTTGGCATTCACCTTGCCCGAGAAAAGCTTCGGAAATGACAAGCTATTCTAATACGATTACCCTAGATCCTGACTTGAGTTATTGAAAATCAGGGACAGTGTATTCAGATCATCATCTTATAAAAATACACTGCCCAATCATTTCAGCAGTAACGCTTCGAAACGGATAATAAGAGCCGCTCCTGAATCGATCTTTTTATCTCGACCGCTTAACCAGCTGCTTGAACTTCAATCAGACTGACGGGGCTCTGCCCATGATTTTCTAGCGAGTGTGCTTCAGCACTAGAAAGATGAGCGTTTTCACTACTGGAGATGACTCTAACCTGATCTCCCGTTGTGACTGTCGCTGTACCGGCCATAACGATCCAGTGCCCGAAACGATCCTCAGGAAGCTCTAGATCAAGTTTAGCGCCCGGCGCCATCTGCAAGCGTTTGAGATGAGAGCCGTCATCGTTTGATTCCAGAGTAGTACTGGTTCCCCATGGGTAACGCACAGTCGCATGTTCGATATGGTATGTATCATCACCCTTCTTGAGCGTATCAACCAACTCACGTACGCGCTGACTCTCACCCGCATTGGCCAGTAAAATCGCATCCGGAGTATCCACCACGATCACATTCTCCAGGCCAACCGCTGCAATCAAACGAGACCCACTTCTGATGAGTGAATTTTTGCAGTCAATCGCCAAGACATTGCCTTTGATTTCATTGCCATTGGCATCATGATTGGCAATTTCATGCACAGCATCCCAGCTACCCACATCAGACCAGCCAATATCAGCAGCGACCAGAGAGACATTCTCAGACCGTTCCATAACACCATAATCAATAGAAATATCAGGCATCTTATCAAAGCTGCTATCGACCACATCCTGCCAGGCCTCGCCACCATTCCAACGCTGGCGCATCTCTTGAAGTACAGACCAGACTTCAGGTAGATGCTTCTCCACTTCAGCCAAAATGACCGATGCCTGCCACACAAACATACCGGAATTCCAATAATAGTTACCGGCATCCAGCATATTCTGGGCGTTTTCTTTGTCTGGCTTCTCTACAAAGCGCAGCACGCGCTCTGTTCCATCTTCTGCTGCTTCAGTCTGGATATATCCAAAACCTGTTTCCGGCTGATCAGGCACAATACCAAAAGTGACCAGCTGACCAGAACGGGCCACACGGTCCGCCTTTCTTAGACACTCCTGGAAAGCTTCTGTTTTGAGCACAATATGATCGGCTGGCAACATCACAATCACAGGATCATCGTCACTCAGATCCAACAACAGAGCTGCACTCAATGCGACAGCAGGTGCCGTATTACGACCGCTGGGCTCTAAAATCTGGTGCAACCCCTCCAGCTCAGAAAAGGCCTCACCTTTTGCATGTTTTTCGCCCGTAATCACCCAGACATCTTCTTTCGCTATCAATGGAGACAGACGAGCCACGGTTCCGCCCAACATGCTGTCATCACCACTGATATTCAGAAACTGCTTAGGCAGTCGCTGACGAGACATTGGCCACAAACGACTGCCTGAGCCCCCTGCCAATACCACTGCTTTCATATTGTTACTCATATTCCCCTCCGTATTTCTCTAAATATCCCACATATGATCAAACTCATTCAATACTCTGATCAATCCTACACATTAACCAGACAGACTCTATTCAAAATCAAGACTATAACTCCAAGCGATTCAAGACCAGGTACCGCCACACTTTAGCCGCTTAGCCAAGTAGGTTAACTTTCTGACTACAATACCGAAGCTAGGCACCGTCTAATGAATACCGGTGAGAATCCACTGATCGCCACCCACGACAGTCCAAAGGTGGGATACAGGCAGAGATTTTACCAACGCCAAGTCAGCACCATAGGTTTCCAACCCCATGCCGCCCCAAACATCACAACTGGCTTGCGGATGGCCGTAAGTCCGAAAGAATGAGTAAAAGGCATCCTCATGCAGTAAAAGCGTAGTCAATTGATCGCTATTCGCCTGATCCATCGATTACTTCAGGGTGTTTATCGGTTAATGGACAAGCGTAAGACGACAACCAAAAGCGCCGGCAATTTTACTGATGGTATCCAGACGCGGATTACCGTTTTCAGACAGTGATTTATACAAGCTCGCCCGGGTTACGCCGGACTGTCTGGCCACCTCGCTCATACCTCTGGCACGGGCTGCGATGTTCAATGCATGGATCAGATCGGACGAGTCACCTGAGGAAGCAGCTTCTTCAAGAAACTGACGAATATCTTCATCGCTATCCAAATACTCTGCAATATCAAAGAGCTTTGTACTCATGCTTCACTCCATTCAATCAATAGCTTCTCTGCTTTCTCAATATCATTTTTCTGACTACTTTTATCACCACCATAAAGCAGCAGTACAATCTTTCCGTCACAAATACTGTAGTAGATGCGCAGCCCCCCCATGAAAGAAAAAGCGCAGTTCATACAGATCAGAGGACAGCTGTTTATAATCGCCAAAGTTGCCATTCTCAATACGCGACAAACGCGCCAAAACCCTGTTTCGTACACTTCGATCTTTCAGGATTTTAATCCATTTCTCAAAAAGCATCGTACTCACAAGCTCATGCTTCATGTTTGAAGTGTATCCCCCGGGATACATGACATCAACCAGTTTTAATAGTTCATCTCGAATGAACTATCAGACATTGTCTACCCCCCCCCATCCCGGTGCCGCGCCAAAAAGTGTTTATCCGGCACAAATTGCTCGGGCAATTGAATCGCCTGCCCCGCTAGCGGATGAAAAAACTGCTGCACAAATCCGCGAAGCAAGACTAGGCACCGCATCTCTATAACTCATGCCTTACCCCGGTTTAGTTATTTAAAAATATCCATTAAAACTGCAAAAATAATATTTTACGCGGATTCAATTCCCAAGTGCAACTCCAGTGAGTTGAGTTTTGGTATTGAAGAACACTTCGTGGGGTGTTCTGTAGCCCAGCGTCTTTCTTGGTCGATGATTTAGCCTGTGCATGATGAAGTCAACCTCCTCATCAGTG